>JBBEBP010000012.1:0-1017 GCA_040882255.1 Pseudohongiellaceae bacterium
ATGTTGAGCGACAACCACCTTGACCGGTAGCGACAGCCACCTTGGCCGGTGGGGCTGAACGGAAGACGGGCATGCCCGTCTGGAGGGCAGCCCCACCGGCCTGATTGATTTTGGGAATAGGTGCTGGTCGCTGCGGGTTGGTATGCCGGAAGCCTCTACGTTCAAACGGAGGATCCGGGTTGGCCTACAAACCCATCACCGACCAGCAAGTGAGATTATACATGACCGACCTCCAAAATCACAGCCAGCGCACGGCGGCGGCCCGTGCCGGGTTCAGCGAACGAAGCGCCCGGCGTTTCAATGCCGACTCAACACCGCCTTCAAAGCGCAAGATTGTTCACGGGCGCACGGTGGCCGACCCTCTGGAAGGCTATTGGGAGAACGAACTCCTTCCTTTGCTGGAGAATGACAGCGCATTGCAGGCGATCACCCTGCTGCGCCACCTTCAAAGTGAGCATCCCGTGGCGTTCCCTGATGATCGTATCCGTCGCACCCTCGAGCGGAGGGTGCGGCAGTGGCGGGCGCTGAACGGCCCCGAGCGTGACATCATCTTCCGCCAGACTCCGGAACCGGGATATATGGCCCAGTCCGACTTCACCCATGCCGATGAGCTGTGTGTGATGATCGCGGGCCAGGCGTTCCCGCACCTGCTCTATCACTTCGTCATGGCCTACAGCCGTTGGGAGCATGTCGGCGTGGTTCTCGGTGGGGAAAGCTTCACGGCGCTGGCCGAGAACCTCCAGAAAGCCCTCTGGTCGCTGGGCGGCGTGCCACAAAACCACCGCACCGACAGCCTCTCGGCCGCATTCCGCAACCTGACCGCCGAGCAGCGCGAGGACATGACCAAGCGCTATGATGCGTTTGTCGGCCATTACGGCATGGAAGCCAGCCGCAACAACCGCGGTGAGGCCCACGAGAACGGGGCGGTTGAGTCCCAGAACCGGCATCTCAAGACAGCCATCGATCAGGCCCTGATCCTGCGCGGAAACCGTGACTTTACCTGCATCGAAGACTACC
>JBBEBP010000013.1:0-1006 GCA_040882255.1 Pseudohongiellaceae bacterium
GTAATCGCCCGGTTTTTACCGCGGCCCGTTTTTCTTGACACGCGCGATGACGTCCGGATCGGCGACGAAGTTCTCGAGGAATGCGCGCCACGTATCTGGTGAGCGACGTGCATCGTGGAGCATGTCTTTCAGGTCGTCGATGCCGTCGTCGGTCAGTGCGGTGATGCCTTCCTCGCTTCCAGTGTGGACGCTGATGATGGCGCCGTAGCTGAGGTTGTCGTCATTCTCGACGATGGCCTCCAGCATTTCGAGATCCTCGCCGAGCATCTCTGCGACATGTTCGATGGTGCTGACATGCCTGACAGTGGCCATCATGCAGCCTCGGCCTGTGAGACTGTCTTTCTGGGGGACCAATTCCACGGCAGCAGCTCGTCGAGACGGGGGTTCATGTGGTCGTGGATGCGATCCAGAACGTCGGCCAGATAGGCCTGCGGGTCGAGGCCGTTCATCTTCGCGGTCTCGATGATCGTCATGGCGCGCGCCAGGGTTTCGCCACCAGCATCCGAGCCTGCAAAGAGCCAGTTGCGTCTGCCGACCCCAATCGGTCTGAGGGCACGCTCGGCTGCATTGTTGTCGATGGCTACGCGCCCATCGTCCAGAAACAGCGTAAACGACGGCCAGCGGCTGAGCCCATAACGGAATGCCTTGGCCAGATCGCTTTTGCCCGGAATGCGGGTCAGTTGTCGTTCGGCCCAGGCGCGGAAGGCCTCGACCTTGGGTTTGCTCTTCTCCTGACGCACGGCTTTGCGCAGGTCTGCAGGATGACCAGTGATCTCCCGCTCGATGTCATAAAGAGCTCCGATCCGATCGAGCGCTTCACGCGCGATCCCGGATTTCGTCGCCGTCCAGACGTCGTGGAAGTCGCGGCGCAGATGCGCCCAACACGCGGCCTCCCGGAACTGGCTGTTGCCCTCGAGATCAGGGACATAGAGCTTTGCGTATCCCTTGTACCCATCCGCCTGCAGAATGCCGCCGGACTGGCCAAGATGGCTTAGCACATGCTCTT
>JBBEBP010000014.1:0-122740 GCA_040882255.1 Pseudohongiellaceae bacterium
CGATGGTAGTGTGGGGTTTCCCCATGTGAGAGTAGGTCATCGTCAGGCATCTAAACGAAAGAATCCCCGGTCTCGGAAGAGGTCGGGGATTTTTTTTGTCCACGAAGAAACGTTACACACTGACGATGACCACAGTCATGGTGACTCGCGCTTTCTATTCAAACGAGGATTGCCTTCGGTGGAGTCTGCATCGGTACCACAAAAAAAGGCCCGGCCTTCCAGAAAAGAAGGCCGGGCCTGGCGTTAGAAAGCAGGGACACGCTGGATGTCTCCTGCTTACTCTCGCGGTTTACATGCCGCCGAAGGTCCGGCGATAGCTCAGCTGGAAGTGACGCTCCAGCGGGTTACCGATGCGCGGATCATAGCCAAGCTCCTGGCGGGATTCGGAAGGCGACTCGTCGGTCAGGTTCATGATCGACGCACCAACAGTACCCCAGGGTAGCTCCACCGTGTAATGCAGATCGGCGGTGATCCAGTCGTCAGCCCGTACGCCGTACATACTGGGACCGAATCGTTCACCGTCCGTACCCGGAATCACCCCGGCAGGAACCAGTCCTGTCTCGTTGATGATGTTTCCGTTCCCATCAACATAGCGGTCATCGTTAACACCACTGATGAAACTGATGACGCCGCGCACGTTGTGGATGTCCTGACGGTAGTTCGCACTGAAGTTGGCGCGCGTTTCCGAAACGGCCGACGCAATCGTCGCGAAGTTCAGGAAACCAAGCCGGTCAGCGCCCGGATCCAGCAGGTAGCCATCAAGCGTGGTCTCACCGAACTCGAACTTCGTAATATGCGTCGCTGTCACGCGGAGATCCAGATCGCCCGGCCCTACCGGCAGGCCGTAGTTCGCCTGGATATCGATCCCCTCTGTCGTCTGGCCGGGGCCGTTACCGTAGTCCGTCCGGATGGAAGCAAAGTCATCGGCGGTGGACTCTCCCTGTACGCATGTGCCATTGAACGTCACCCGGTCGATGAGCGGGTGGGAGCAGTCGGCAAAGTCGAAGCCAGCGCCTTCATTGGGAATGCTGAAGACGGCGGAGGCAATCTCGTTGGCCGAGGCCAGCAGGCCCAGTTCGTCTTCGGTCTCGATACTGAAGAAGTCGAAAATGATTCGAGTGGAACTGGCTTCCGTGAACCCGCGGCTGTCCCAGATCGCACCGGCGCTCCAGACGGTAGCAGTTTCCGGCTCGATACCGGCTTGTGTGATGGTCTGGGCACCCCGCCATGCACCACCGGCAATGGTGTAGCTGTTTACGCCGTTGTTGACTTCACCCGGTACGATGCCGGCGCCGGGAGCCTGGTAGTTGGTGCCGTAAGAACCGCGGAATGCGAGATTCTCAGTGGCATCCCACTTGCCCGACACCTTGTATACGGTGGCATCCAGGTTGTCATCAAACTCTTCGTACCGCGCGGCGGCCGTCATGAACAGAGTGTCCAGGACTGGCAGGGTGACCTCACCAAAGTAAGAGAGTTGTTTCTGGTCAGTGGAGTCGGGCACGTTGGTTCCGAAGAACTGGAACGGGCCGGGCTCATCCGGGGTACAGCCCGTAAAATCCGGGTGGTCGGAAGGCCGCGGAACCTGTCCCTCTTCAGCCGGCCAGATACACTTTCGGGTGCCGTTGTACAGGGGGTCTGGCACACTCTGACGGTTTTCTGTCTGACGCCATTGTGTACCGGCCGCCCATCCCACGGCACCTCCGGGTAGCTCAAGCGGCGACTGGCCGCTGAACACCAGGTCGATGGTGCTGTTGTAGGAAGTGGTTTCACTGGCCCTTTCGTTGAAGAACCACTCTTGCAGTTCATCCGGGTTGGTAGCGTTTGAATCATAGTTCGGATTATCGAGACCGAGTACCGGTTGGCCGGCAAAGTTGCTGGCGAACGGGTTGTAGAACATGCAGTTACCGGTGCCAGCCAGTTCGGGATTCTGTACACCAAAACGGTTCGGGTCCTGGTCCACGCCCTGGCTCCGGTCACAGTCCGGTCCGCCGAAACCGTATAGCGCATTCTGAACGCGGGACAGCATCATGTCAGGTGCGCGCGAATAGGCGGAGGTCTGGTTGTAGGTCGCAGCAAAGTCGTAGAAGATTCCATTATCGAACTCGCCTTCCAGGCCGGTCGATATATGCCAGTACCGGTTGTCGTTCTTGTTTGGCGTGGACTGGTTGTCCCCTTGCGCGAACAGGTCGTTGCCGCCATGGGCGAACGCGCGGTAGGTAACCGGAGTGTAGCCCTGGGCAAGTCCGGACAGAGGGTTGTCGGCCCAACCGGTACGCTCAGCGAATCCCTGGACGTAGGGGTTATACGCCGGGGCGTACAACTGGTAAGTGGCGCCCTCGGCCCGTGCCGGTCCGCGTACCACCGGCTGTGATGGAGAACCATATGCGTGCGGTGTGTGTACACGAGAGTAGGCGATGTTCAGATTGAAATCCATCTGGTCGGTGACGGCCGAATTCACCTGCCCGTAGGCCCGGAAAATGTCATTGGTCTCGACAAGGTGATAGTAGGGGATGTAGTTGTAGCGACACGTGTAGGAATTGTCGTAAATACCCCCCACAGCCTCACAGGATTCCTGGGTGTAGTCCGATATCGGGAACGCCAGCGGTGAACCCCATTCTCCATTAGCCGTGTTTCCGGGCACTTCCGGCAGGCCGCCTCTGGGGATCCAGCCGGCAAGGTTGGTAAGGCCGCTCCACGGGGCCGGGTTCACGCCGAACGGCAGGCTGGTGAAGTCTCTTTCCGTGGTATCGAGCTCAGAGCGGTGATTCCACTCCGCAGCCCACAGCACATTGGTGTCGTCGCCGCCGAAGCCGCCCATGACGCCCAGGCTGTGATCGCCGTCCGAGCCGTCAATACCCTTGTAGGAGGCGGATACCTCCAGACCTTCAAAGCTGTCGCGGGTGATGAAGTTCACCACGCCACCTGTGGCGTCGGCACCGTAGGTCACTGCGGCACCGTCCTTGAGGATCTCGGTGCGCTGCAGGGCGATCTGCGGGATGACGGACGTGTTCTGGGTGATGCGGCGACCGTTGAACAGAGACAGGGTCTTGTCCGAGCCAATGCCGCGAAGGTTGTAGCTGACGTTACCGGTGTTGCCACTGCCGCCGAAGTAGTGCGCCTCACCGGTTGTGGGACCGGATGCGCTCAGGCTCTTGGCGAACTCCAGTGCCGTCGGGTCGCCCTGCAACTGCAGGTCGGACTGGTTATAGACTTCGACGGGCAGATCCGCGTCGACAGGTGTGCCCCGTACCAGGGAGCCGGTAACGACCACCTCCTCGATTTCGGGGCTTTGCTGTGCGATGGCGGCTACGGGCGCTACCAGCGATGCACAGGCAATGCATTTGTATAATTCTTTGAGTTTCATAAGGTTATCTCCCCTGGCTCTTGTTTTCTTTATTAAGAGTCAAACCATTGAAACTGTTTTTGTCGCGCCCTGCCTGCGGCAGAACCAGCACTACATTGCTCTAATTCCTGTTATCGCAGCTTCGAAATCGATGACGATGGCGGGATACAAATCCCAAAGACCCCCCCCCTGGCCGTCAAACTGCCGGATTCAAAGTTTTCAGGGGCGTCAAAGACAGCCCATTCAACAACGTGTGCCGGCATCCTGCCGTTTTCAACCGATCCCTGGAGCCAGCGCCTGTCACTGGCGTCGGCCATTCACACTTCACATCGTTCAGTAACGTTCTGTTACAGAATATGCTCAGCCCAGATTAAACTGACACATTCACGGGAGTCAATGGGAAAATGCCTGTCGGTACTGATCAGAGTCAAAAAAGGGCCCTGCCGGATCGGCAGAGCCCTTTTCTGTTCACGCTTGTTGAGCGCCTGGAGGACTAGAAGTCAGCCCGGAGCCGGCCGAAGAAGTACGAGCCTTGCCAGCTGATGGGGGTGCCCGACGAGTAGACCCGGCCGCAGCAGTAGTCACCGGTGCGATCCACCGGCGGATACTGGTCAAAGATGTTACGGCCACCCAGTGTGAGCGTGATTGAGTCGGAGAAGTCGTAGTTGCCTTCCACGTCAACCAGCACTTTGGTCTTGTACTCCTGTACCTCACCGGCGTTGAAGTTCGCGGATGGCCCGTAGGCATTGGCCCGGCCCATGATGCTGAAGGGACCGATATTATGCCGTGCACTGAACACACCCCGCCAGCGGGACTGATTGTTGAAGTCAAACTGGTCTTCCTCATTCTGGCTTCCCGGATCAGACGTGTACTCTTCCTTGTTGTAGTTTAATGAAGCAGTCAGGGATGTCGTGCCGCCATTGGCCCAATCGATCGGGAAATTGCTGACGATGTCCACCCCTTCAGTGCGGGTGTCAAATGCGTTGGTGAAATAGAACACACCACCGATCGTGTCAGCGCCGGCAACACCGGCATCCCTCAGCGCCAGGAAGTTCTCGTATCCGTCCGTTCCCTCTTCGGCTGACACCGGACGCGTGGAGATCGAGTTGAACCGGTCCTCCAGATCGATACGATAGAAGTCGACCGTGACGGAGCCCACAGGCAGCGATGCCGTCATGCCAATCGTGTAGTTCGTGGAGGTCTCCGGCTTCAGCGGCGAGGCACCCAGTGCCTGTGCGACGGGGCCGCTGGCCGGGAACAGGCCCGTAGCTACCGGGAAGCCATCAGGCAGGCGGGTGGACACGTTGGTTGTACCTTGCTGGCCCGGCGTCGGGGCCCGGAAGCCTGTGCCGATAGAGCCGCGTACACCGAATATCTCATTCAGCGTATAGCGGCTGGCCAGCTTGCCCACCACCTCGCTGCCGAAATCCGAGTAATCCTCATATCGCATGGCGCCTTGCAGGAAAAACGCGTCGGTGACGTCAGCGCTCAGGTCGCCGTACAGGGCATAGGAGTCGCGGGTATAGTCGTCGGAGAACTGGGGCGAATAGCCCGGGAAGCCGTTGGCGCCTACGCCGACCACCTGGTAAACCGGATCATCGGGGTCCGCACAGTTCAGTGTCGAGCCCTGTGAGATCGCTGAACTACCGTCTGTCGTCGGTGCCCCATCGGCGGTACACAGGTTTCACGGATCAGCGATGGAGTAGGGTCCCGCCCGGTAGGAGTCCTCTTCGCCGGTCTTGATCTGATACTCCTCCTCCATATAGCTGAGTCCGAAGGCGAAGATCGGCGCCGAGACTGTCATGTCGGAGTCGAGCTCCATGGTGAAGTCGGCCTGCAGCTGCATCTCGGTATTGATCAGATCACCGGGACGGAAGTCCACCGGTGAATCCGGTCCCATGGAGGGGTTGATGGTGTTGTTCAGGAAATACTCCACTTTGTTCTCGCCCAGGCGTGCACTGAGGTCATAGCTCATGTTGGAGCCGAACTCGCCGCGCATACCGGCCGCCAGTGAGTGGTCGAACACATCGCCCTTGAAGCGTGGTGTGAAGCCACCCGGGTGTTTCTCCAGCGGGCTGTAAATGGAGCCGTCCGGTTCACGCAGGTCTTCGATGGTACCGTTGTAGGGGTAGCGGTAGAAGAAGCCGCCATCCGTGTCGCTCTCCGAATAGTTGCCGAAAGCATAGAGCTCGGCACCATTTGACAGCGGTATTCCGGCATTGAAGAATAACCGCAAGGCGCTGGTGTTGGGTTGTCCCCAGGGCTGTACGACATCGGCTCCCTGTGCACTGCGGCCCATTTCCTGCGCGGCTGTCACGAAGTCAGGGTCTTCCGTAAATTGTGTGTACGAAGCCGTCGGATCGTATACCGGGTTGTTCTTGTCCAGACAAAACCAGGATTCACAGTATTGTTCGCTACGCGATGTGGCTTCCTGGTCGTAATACTCACCGGAAACGCTGAGGAAACCCATGTCGCCCAAAGGTATTCCGAAGTTTCCCTGTACCGTGGTCTGTGTACCGTCACCCTCACTGTACTGGCCGGAGTCTACACTGAGGCTGCCACCTTCGGAATTATTCTTGAGAATGAAGTTGATGACGCCGGCGATGGCGTCGGAGCCGTATTGGGCGGCAGCGCCGTCACGCAGCACTTCGACATTCTGGATGGCCGCTGACGGTATGGTAGCGACGTCGGGGCCCTGCGTGCCGGACCCGCCGATGGAAACCAGCGCAGCGCGGTGCCGGCGCTTGGAGTTGACCAGAACCAGTGTCTTGTCCGTGGGCAGGCCGCGCATGGAAGCGGGGCGGATGACGGTGCCGCCGTCGCTGATCGGGTTACGGCCGACGCTGTAAGAGGGGACGAGTGTCTTCAATATATCATTGGTGTCTGTATAGGACACTTCTTCGATCGCTTCTGCATTGAAGACATCCACTGGAACTGCTGATTCAATAACAGTGCGTGGGCGGCCGCGAGAGCCGGTTACGATGACTTCTTCCATTGATGGCTCATCGCCCTGTTGTGCGTTGGCCACTGCGATTGCCAGTGGGTTCAGCGACAGTGCGCAGGCTGACAGTACTGATAACTGCTTCAGATTGCGTTTCATCTTGTATCTCCGTTCTATTGTGGGTGGCTCGTATCTCCCATGAAATTGCAACGGCTGTGCCACAATCTGAATCAGTTCGAAAAGATGGCTGAATGCACCGCGATGTATGGAAAGGGTGCAAAAAGTGATACCTCACGGTCCAATTGTGTGCAAATAGAACGAAAAGTAGTCTGGTATCCCGGTGCTTGCTTTAGTATGGTGCGTGGTTTCAATCGTGGTCAGAAATAGTGCTGCCATGTAACAGTGCTTCGCGGCGCTCCATGCACGGATACAGGACGGTCGTTCGACAGGATTCGTGCGGATGGATAGAACAGGAAGAAGGCTGTGAGCGGGGGGAGGGAAGGTGATGGAGGAGGGCTGGAACTGTTGCGGCGGCAGCCGGGTCGGCGTGCCGCTGCTACAGGAGGGGTGTGTCGGTCACTCTCCGGGTACGCGGGCGGCTCGTACCTCGACTTCGAGAAGCCAGCCATCCACGACCAGGTCCTCGATCTCGACGAATGAGCGCACCGGTTTCTGGGGGTTGTCATCCGTTCCGAAGAACTGACGGTAGGCGCGATTGAAGCCATCGAAGTCCAGCACACCGAACTCATCGGCCACTCCGAAAGCACGTACCTGGATGATGTCGGACATGGACCAGCCCTCCGCTTCGAGTTTCTCCTTGAAACCATTGAAGGTATCGATGGTCTGCTGCTCCATGTCGCCCCAGGTGCCGTCTTCCTGCCGCGATGCGCCAGCGCCGCTGAGATACAGAATCTCGGCGTTGGCGGGGACGCGGATGGTGGTATAGAAATGACGGCCTTCACCCTTGCGTTCGATCTCCTGTGCCGTCGCCAGCGGAGCGGATGCGGCGAGCATGCCGCCCAACATCAGGGCGGCCGGAGCCAGGGCGAATTTCCTCAATGATTTCATCTTTTTATTCCTCTTCTTCTGCCATTTCATGTTGGCTTGCAGTTTTGTTGCTTGTTGGGTACTTCAATCAATCCGATTCAGTTTCGCTAATTGTACGGATATACGCAACCACGTCCTTCATGGTGGAATCGACGTCCAGGCTTTGAGTCATGGCCCGCATCTGCGCGCCGGCATGGTCGTCGGGGTGCGTACCGCGGTACCCGGACTTGAACAGGCGTAGCTGGTTCATCAGGTACCAGTCGCTTTTTCCCGCCAGCGCCGGCGCTCCCACCGCCTCTACACCCTGTCCTTCGCGGCCGTGACAGGTGGCGCAGCTGCCGTACAGTTGCTGTCCCCGGGCGGGGTCGCCGTCAACGTTCTCATGGCTCGGGACCGGTCGCCAGTCCTCGATGGCGTTGATGATGCGATCGATGGCCTCATCGTCGAGCACGGAAGCGGCGGCCTGCATTTCCAGTCCGGAGATGTAACTTTTCTGCGTGCCACGCACGCCGTCGCGGAAGTTCTCGAGCTGGCGGCGGATGTACCATCCCTCCCGGCCGTCCAGGCCGGGTGCCCGTACTACCGGGTTGCCGCGTCCGTCGGAGCCATGACAGGTTTTGCAGGTGTACACGACATCACTGCGCTCGCTGGCGGTGTCCTCCGGTATCTGTGCCTGTGCGGCTGATCCGGCAAAAAGGCAGGTGGAAATCAACAAGGATCGGGTAAGTCTGTTTTTGGTCAACACGGTATCAACTCGCTTCTGTGGATTGTTGTTCACGCGCCAGCATGTCGGCCAGGGCGCGGTGGGCTGAGAGGATGGCGCTTTCCTGCCAACCTGCATGCACAGTGATCTGGTCACCGATTATATAGTGCCTGCCGCCGGCCGGCTCGATCAGGTTGTCGAACATCTGCTGCTCGTCGGGGGTCATGTCACGGCCATGGCGCTGCCAGCGGGCTGCGCAGCCCAGCATGTTGTTCATGCGGTGCCATGCGATGGTTATGCCCTTCTCGACCTGCTGGCGGTAGTCGGGGTGGACTTTCTCACCCTGCCGGATAGCGGTTTCGATCCGCTCTTCCTGGCTCAGCCGGGTGAAGTGCATGCCGCCCCCGAAGTCATAGGCGGACAGGATGACACCCTTCTTCTTGTGGATACCGTGCGGCGGGTACCAGATCTGGCGAATGGGCTGGTTGGTCCACGTGATGCCGCCATAGATGTCGTCCTTCTCCCAGAATCGCTCCTTCGTCTGAAAGGCCGATTTGTACGCCTGTCCGCGGACCGGATAGTCGAGGGCCCGGCGATACTCGCTGGAGAAATTGTTGGTGATACCGCTGGTCAAGTGAGTGGGGATGCAGTTGAAGCAATAATCCGCCCGCACCGCCTGGCGCACGCCCTCGTGCTCATACTCGACATCGACACCGGATCCGGTCAGGTTGATGGCGGTGACCACCGCATTGTATTTGATCACACCGGGCAGCTGTTTCTCGAAGCCCTTCACGATCATGTCCATGCCGCCGACCGGTTGAAACAGCATGGGGCCGGTCTCGCCTTCGTTGGCGGCCAGTGCGGTCCGGATGTATGGCGTCTGCAGCAAATCCTTCAGTGCTATCACCTCCTTGCGAGTGCCGTTTTTCAGGTACCCTCCGGAGGCGTAGCCGGCACGTGTGCTGCCCCTGTAGCGACCATCGCTGTCCAGGTCGCCGAAGGCATGAATCGTGTCCCGCAACCGGGCGGCTTCCCATTCGGTAAGCGGCATGTCGAGCTCCGCCGGATCGAAGGATTTGGCCATGATCTCCGCCATGAAGCCACGTGCATGCGTGCTGAGATCCTTGTTGCGAACCGGTTTGCCGCCCAACATCGCGTCATCCTGGAACCAGGCTTCCTTGTTCTCGTTGATGAAGACCTCGAGTTCCACGCCCAGTTCACGGCAATAATGCATCAGGTTCCTGTGGCTGCCGGGAATCCGGGCCGGGCCGGCATTGAAATAGAGGTGGGGCTCATCGTCGAAGTCGCAGATCTGCGGGTTGCCGACTTCGTCGATCAGGTCGCCGGAGCGCACGGTCATGCAGCGCCCACCGGCTTTGCGTGCCGCCTCCAGCACCACCACGGTGTAGCCGGCGCGATGCAGTTCATAGGCGGCGGTGAGGCCCGCGATACCGGCGCCCAGGACGGCAACGGTTTTCCGTTGTCCGGGCGGCAGCGGGGGAATCTCGGGGGCGCTGAGACCCGTATTATCGGGCATGAGTCCAAGCGCGGAGCTGGCGCGCAGTGCCGTGGCGCTTCCTCCGATGGCGCCGATCAGATTGAGGATCTGGCGGCGGGTATACATGGATTTCATTGGCATGTTCCTGTTGCTTCAGTGGTTGCGAAAGGCTGGATGGCGCGTAACGATGCAGAATCCATGCCCGCTGCCGCAATAGACTGATATTATTGACTATGGATGGTTACGGCAGCGACCGGGAAAATGCCGTTGGCTGAGGGTGTGCCATGAGCTGGTGCGCATGCCCCGGTTTCTGCCCCGGCATGGTGCGGTGTTGCCTCCGGTTAGATTCCTGCCACGTATTCTAGTATTATCAGCGTTTTCGGCAGACGGGTGGGGAGCAATGTCCGAGTTGATGATGCAGGGAGTGAATCTGGCTCTGGTAGGAATGGGAGTGGTATTCACCTTTCTTGCCGCACTGGTGTTTCTGACGACGCTGATGTCCCGCGTGGTGGCTCGTTACCCGGCGCCTGATGCGGGGCTGGAAACCATTGGCGGAGATTCCCGTCCAGCCAGTGGAAGCAATTCCCCTGAAGGCGTTGCGGACAGGCAACGCCTGGTGGCTGTCATCACGGCCGCCATCCGTCAGCACAGGGGGCATCGCTGATTCCCGCGCGAACCTCCGGTGCAGAGATGTTATCCGCCGAACCTGCGAGACTCCACAGTAGAATTTGAAGTCGAACAAGCATAGTTGAAAAATAAAGGACGCCTCCACGATGAGTGATAACAGGAAACCATTGGGCATAACCGACGTCATACTGAGGGATGCCCATCAATCGTTGCTGGCGACGCGCATGCGCCTGGACGACATGTTGCCGATTGCCGAGAAGCTGGACCGGGTCGGGTTCTGGTCACTGGAATCCTGGGGCGGAGCCACCTTCGATGCCTGCATCCGGTATCTGGGCGAAGACCCCTGGGAGCGGATACGGGAGCTGAAAAAGGCCATGCCCAATACCCCGCAGCAGATGCTGTTCCGGGGACAGAACATTCTGGGTTACCGCCATTACGCGGACGACATCGTGGAGCACTTTGTCGAGCGAGCTGCGGAAAACGGCGTTGACGTGTTCCGCGTGTTCGACGCCATGAACGACATGCGTAACCTGGAGACGGCGATCCGGGCGGTCAAGAAACAGGGCAAACATGCACAGGGCACCATGGCCTATACGATCAGTCCGGTGCATACCATCGAGTCCTGGATATCCATGGCCCGCGAAATCGAGGACATGGGCGCTGACTCGCTGTGTATCAAGGACATGGCGGGACTGTTGTCACCTTATGTGGCCTACGAACTGATCACGGGCCTCAAGAAAGCGACCAATCTTGATATTCATATGCAATGTCATGCCACCACTGGACTCTCCACCGCGACCTACCTCAAGGCGGTGGAGGCGGGCATCGACAACCTGGATACCGCCATCTCTTCAATGAGCATGACGTACGGACATACGCCCACGGAGACTCTGGTGGCGATGTTGCAGGGAACCGAGCGGGACACCGGCCTGGATATCGAGCTGCTGGAAGAGATTGCCAGCTACTTCCGGCAGGTACGTAAGAAGTACGCAAAATTCGAAGGCGCCTTGAAAGGGATCGATTCCCGCATTCTCGTTGCCCAGGTGCCGGGTGGCATGCTGACCAACCTGGAGAACCAGCTGCGGGAGCAGAATGCCACTGACCGGCTGGATGAAGTGCTGGAAGAGATCCCGCGCGTACGCAAGGATCTCGGCTACATTCCGCTGGTGACCCCGACATCACAGATTGTCGGCACACAGGCGGTGCTGAACGTCCTGACCGGTGAGCGCTACAAGACCGTGACCCGGGAGACGGAGGGTGTGCTCAAGGGAGAGTACGGAGCCGCTCCGGCCGAGGTGGATGAAGCACTGCAAACGCGTGTGCTGGACGGAGGCGAACCGATCACCTGCCGCCCGGCCGATCTGCTGGAGCCCGAGTTCGACAAACAGAAGGCCGAGCTGCAAGAGGTGGCCCGCGAGAAGGGGTTCGAGCTGGCCCACGAGGTGGACGACACGCTCACCTATGCCCTGCTGCCCCAGCCGGCACTGAAGTTTTTCCAGAACCGCGGTAACCCCGACGCATTCGAGCCGGTTCCACGCGAGCAGGAAGAGACGCCTGCACCGTCCGGCGATGGCGGCAACGAGGGCGTCTATACCGTGGAGGTGGAAGGCAAGGCCTATGTGGTCCGGGTCACTGATGGCGGAGATGTCAGCGAGCTCACGGAAGTGTCCGCGCCGTCATCCGCACAGGACAGCCAGGGAGCCACTCCGGCTGCGACTGGCGGAGAAGGCCATCAGGTCAAGGCGCCGCTGTCCGGTAGTGTGTATCGAGTGGTCGCGACAGAAGGCAGCAGCGTTGGTGAAGGCGATGTACTGATGGTTCTCGAGGCAATGAAAATGGAAACCGAGATCCGCAGCGACAGGGCCGGCACGGTGCGGCAACTGCACGTGGCTGAAGGGGAGTCTGTGAGCTCCGGCGATCCGTTGGTGACGCTGGAGTAAATTGCATGGAACTGTTGACTGAACTCTGGTATTCGACCGGCATCTACCAGCTGGAACTGAAACAGGCGGCCATGATCCTGGTCGGCCTGTTGTTGCTCTATCTTGCCATCAGCAAGAAGTTCGAACCGTTGTTGCTGGTACCCATCGGGTTCGGCGGTATTCTGGCCAATATACCCGGCGTGGACATCGCGCTGTCGGAAGGCGTGCTGGCCCAGTTCTATCAGATGGGCCTGAGCACAGGTGTATTCCCGCTGCTGATCTTCATGGGCGTGGGCGCCATGACCGACTTTGGTCCGCTGCTGGCCAATCCGCGCACGCTGTTGCTGGGTGCCGCAGCCCAGTTCGGTATTTTTGCCACCGTACTCGGCGCCCTGTTCTTTACCGACCTGGGCTGGTTTGACTTCACACTTCAGCAGGCCGCAGCCATCGGCATCATCGGGGGAGCGGACGGGCCCACCGCCATTTATGTGTCAGGCATACTGGCCCCCGAATTGCTGGGTCCGATTGCGGTAGCGGCCTACTCCTACATGGCACTGGTGCCGCTGATCCAGCCCCCCATCATGCGCATGTTTACCAGTGAGGACGAGCGCCGTATCGAGATGACACAACTTCGAGTGGTCTCGCAGCGCGAGAAGATCATCTTCCCGTTGCTGCTGCTGATTCTGGTCGCTCTGGCCATCCCCTCGGCGGCACCATTGCTGGGCATGTTCTGCTTCGGTAACCTGATGAAGGAATGTGGCGTGGTCGACCGCCTGACCAAGACCGCCCAGAACGCCCTGATCAATATCGTCACCATCCTGCTGGGTCTGGCGGTGGGTTCCCGGCTGATGGCGGACGAATTCCTGGTGGCCAGCACACTGGGTATCCTGGCGCTGGGTATGGTGGCGTTCGCCATCGGCACGATGACCGGTGTGCTAATGGGTAAACTGATGAACTACCTGAGTGCCGCCAAGATCAATCCTCTGATCGGTGCGGCCGGGGTTTCGGCTGTACCGATGGCCGCCCGGGTGGTCAATCGTGTCGGTACGGAAGCGAACCCGCATAACTTCCTGCTGATGCACGCGATGGGGCCCAATGTGGCCGGTGTCATTGGTTCGGCGATTGCAGCTGGTATACTGATTGAAATGGTCGGCTGACCATTCTCTTGCGATGACACAGCGGAAACAGCTTTATGTCGGAACTGGCGGTGGCGGACAGACAATCGGCTTCAGTGGCCGGGGTCGATGCAGTGGTTTTCTATGTCCTGGATACCAATGTACTCATTCATGACCCGACGGCCATAGGCAATTTCGATGAGCACCGGGTGGTGTTGCCCATCACTGTTCTGGAGGAGTTGGATAAACTCAAGGTGGGCCGCACGGCACTCGCCGCCGATTGCCGCCAGGCGATTCGTGAAATCGACCGTGTCATTGGAGCTGCCACCCCCACTGATGTGGAGCTCGGTGTGCCGATACTGCGTCCGGCAAGTGACATTCCCCGGGGCTGGTTGTCAGTGCTGATGACCGAGACACCGGCCAACCTGCAGATCCTTCCCGAGCACCTCAACGACAACAAGATTCTCAATGCGGTGGCGCATCTTCAGCAACGTCACAAAGAAAGCCGGGTGGTCCTGGTCACCAAGGATATCAATATGCGCCTGAAGGCGCGTGCCTGCGGGATCGATTCAGAGGATTACCAGACAGACCAACTGTTGAGTGACATTGATCAGCTCAACCGCGGATACCTGCATTTTGCCGGCAATTTCTGGGACGCCATCGGCCGGGTCGAGACAGAGCAGCACCATGATGGCCGCACCTTTCATCATCTTCGCCGTGATGCCCTGGATAAGGAGCTGTTTCTAAACCAGTTCGTCTATGATGATGGCGGCTTCCTGGCCCGTGTCGTGGATCTGGATGACGAGATTCTCACTCTGCTGCACATCGACCTTTCCCAGCGCCTGCAACACGAAACCTGGGGGCTGGCGCCACGGGATATCTTTCAGGCGATGGCGCTTGAGCTGCTGATGGACCCGGATATTCATCTGGTCAACCTTACCGGGTCCGCAGGCTCTGGCAAGACCATCCTGGCTCTTGCTGCCGCGATCGAGCAGACGCTCCCCACCAAGGTGTACAAGCGCATCATCGTCACACGCAGCACTCAGGGGCTGGACGAGGATATCGGTTTCCTGCCCGGCACCGAAGCCGAGAAAATGGAGCCGTGGCTGGGGGCGATCACGGACAACCTGGAGGCGCTGCACCAGAATGACGAAAACAGTGAGGGTAGCGTCGACTACGTGCTCTCCAGGGTGCCGATCCAGTTCAAGTCGTTGAATTACATCCGCGGGCGCAGTTTTCAGCAGAGCCTGATCATCATTGATGAATCCCAGAATCTCACACCGCATCAGATGAAGACGATCATCACCCGTGCCGGAACCGGGTCGAAAGTCATCTGCCTGGGAAACCTGGCGCAGATCGACACACCCTATCTCTCTCCCACCAGTTCAGGTCTCACGTATCTGACAGAGCGGTTCAAGCACTTCCGGCATGGCGGTAACCTGCAGCTGCAGGGAGTTCCCCGTTCCCTGCTGGCCGCCTATGCGGAAGAACACCTGTAGAATGTCCCCAGATCCCGCTCAAGGGAGCGTGCATCAGGTTAGTGTCAATACGATTGCAATCTACTCCGGGTAGACATTGTGATCCATGGTCCGTGACGGGATGTCCTTGCACGGACTGCCAACCGGGTGGGCGGGCACGCCGACGACGGTGGTATGTGGCGCGACATCCTGCAGTACGACGCTGCCAGCGCCGACTTTGGCGCCGGCGCCAATCTCGATATTGCCCAGCACCTTGGCCCCTGTGGAAATGAGGACCCCGGAGCGGATCTTCGGATGCCGATCACCCTGCTCGTTACCGGTTCCGCCAAGTGTCACTGATTGCATGATAGAAACGTCGTCATCAATAACCGTGGTTTCCCCGATCACGATACCCGTGGCATGGTCGAACATGATTCCCTGGCCCATCACGCAGGCCGGATGGATGTCGACTCCGAATATCTCGGAGTTGCGGCTCTGCAGATACATGGCGAGATCGCGGCGCCCGCGTCGCCACATGAAGTGTGCCAGGCGATGCACCTGGATGGACTGAAAGCCTTTCAGAAACAGGATGACCGGAAGGTACTGGCTGGTGGCCGCGTCTCGGTCATACACGGCCTGGATGTCGTTGGAGGCCTGCTCGATCATGCGCGGCTCATCCCGATAGGCCATCTCGAACAGTTCGCGAATGGTCATGGCCGGCATCACTGAATCGGACAGTTTGGTCGAGAGCAGGAAGCCCAGCGCCGCGTCCAGGCTGTCGTGGTTCAGCACACAGGCGTATACATAACTGGCAAGCAGCGGTTCATGCTGTATCAGCTTTCGGGCTTCGTCCTGTAGTGCGTTCCAGATATGTTCCGGCATGGGCTGTCCTGTCTTGTCGCTTGAATGCGTTGCCGATTATATAGGGCAGTATCAACAATACCAAACGTCCGGGGACGTCAGGGCGCATGGCCAATCCGGACCATGCGGCGTCCGAACAGCTGCCGCTCTCCGTTCCGGGAGATGACTTGCAGTTCAAGGATGGCTGTCCCCGGGGGCCGGTTTTCCAGCGGCACGTCCTGCCGGAAACCGACCAATGGCGCCTGTGGATCGTTCTTTGCATCGGTGATTTCGACCACGTCGGGTCGCGCTACATCACGGCTCAGGGTGGCCGCCGGCTCGCCGTCCAGCAGAACAGTCAGTGACTGTACTCCATTGCCGTCGTTGTACGCCCAGCCAGCCACGGTCATGGTGCCATGATGGTTGCTTGTCGGCTGCGGTGCATCCAGCCATGCATAAGAGGGCAGCGGGCAGGTGGTTTCGGAAGTGGCATTCAATGAAGGTGCGGACCGGACTTCTCCGCCATAGAGGCTGACAGGTTTCAACCCGTCCAGCAGATGCCATTGCTCCCGATACTCGAGGCCTGCAAACAACGTGCATGCCCGATTGACCAGATTTCTCTTCTCATCGACATTCAGTGTGCTGTCCTCAGTGATGAAAAGGGCCGGTTTCCCTGCATTCGCGGCCAGCAATGCGGGTTCATGCATATTCCACAATTGCAGCTGGGCGAGCCGCCCATCCCGGACGGCCTTGTCGAGGTCGATGGTATGAATGGTGAGTTCCCGATTGCTGTTCAGATAGAAGTCGATCTGGGCGGCGGTGTAGTAGTTGTCCGTGACGATCAGCTGCGGTTCTTCGCCGCTCTTCAGTACGTCCTCCAGTTTCCGCGCGAGCGGTTTCCAGCCGGCCATCTTGTTGGACAGCCGGTCGGTGTCGATCCATTGCTGCAGCTCCGTATTGAAGCCCTGGGAGCCGATGCCCGCCATCGTCAGACCGCCCCCGGCCAGTCCGGTTAGCGGTATGGCCAGCAGACAACTTTTGGCGGCGCGGCCAGACACCCGTTGTTGGAACCAGCCATAGACTGCCCGCAACGCGACCGGGGAGAAGACCAGCAGAGGCAGGTAACCGGACAACGGCCAGTGGAGCGTCGTTCTGGTGGTATCCGCCCAGGGCGCCAGCAGCGCGTAGAGGCCCAGCGGTACCGTGGCAAACAGTGCGAACAGCAGACTGCGGCTGTCGCCCTTCCGGGCCTGCCGCCAGAGCAGTACCAGAGAGAGCAGTAACAGGCCATACAGCAGAGGAGTGACGATGACCAACTGAGTGGGCACATGGAGCAGTCCTTCAGACTGGAAAGACCAGGGGTGACGTGACACCAGGTGATAGTCCAGGCCGCTCAGGTCATGGCGCAGATTGAAAGCCAGTGACGGATACAGGCCCAGCGATGCGATAAGCCCCGCCAACCACAACCGGCCTGTTCTCCAGAGATACCGGTGTTGCCGCGACAGAAGCAGGAACAGGAACAGCGTGAAGGGGAACAGGATAAAACGGTAGTGGGTACTCATTCCCAGTGCAACGGCCACGCCGAGGGCCAGCCAGTGAATGGGCTGGTCCAGTCGTATGGCCCGTTCAGCGAAGCCTATGGTCAACAGACCCAGAGCGACAATGGGTACATCGGGTACGGCGAGCAAACCGATGAACAGTAACAGGGGAAAGCAGAGCGTCAGAAGGCCGGCTTCCAGTGATCGTCTTTCCCCGACCACCGGACGCGCTACCCACACCACCAGCAAGGGGATCGTGGTGCCCAATGCCAGGAACAGGCTGCGAACGGCCAGCGGCGAGTGATCGGCAAGGGTGTTGCCGATCCCGACCAGTAACGCCGTCATGAAGGGCAGGTCGCTGTAGGCCAGAGCCGGGCGTGTGGAGGCCAGCCAGTAGAAGATTTCGTCGCTGTACAGTTCCAGGCGGGTTGCAAGCCAGATTTTGAACAACAGGGAGATGGCCAGCCCTGTGTACAGCAGGCATCGCACCCGACTCGTGGTCATGATGGCTCTGATGGGGGGCTGTACCAATCGGGTCGCTCCTGCTCAGGGTGGTGGCAGAGAGCCGACATTATAGGGAGCAGTGCTGCGTGGAACCACCCCTCTGATCCGGTCCCGGGTTACGATCATCAATAGTGTTGACAATCATTCTTATTTACATTTATTATTGAATCTCGATTGGAGAGGGCCACCATGTACGTCTGTATCTGCCGACAGATCACCGATTCCCAGATCCGCGATTTGTGCCGCGAAGGCGATATGTCGATCGCTGAAGTGCGTGCGCGTCTCGGCGTTGCCAGCGAGTGTGGCCGCTGTGGGCGCCACGCCCGCGAACTGGTCGCGGAGTTCGCCTCCGCTGCCTCCCTTGCCGTCAACGCGGCATCGGTAGCCTGAAGTTCCCGTCACCGGCCAACGTTGTCATCCGCGAATGACAGTGCTTATCATTGTTATTCCCAGCAAAATCAGTCCGTTATGCTTGCTGATCCTTGACTTTTCAGGGGCTCCGGCGCACTCTGTGCGCATCTGTTGTACCGTCCGAATGAAGAACTGGAGCCACCATGAAATCAGACAAGACCATGATCAAGCACCTCAACAAGGCGTTGGGTAACGAGCTGGTCGCCATCAACCAGTACTTCCTCCATTCCCGCATGTACAAGGATCGTGGCCTGGACCGCCTCGGTGACAAGGAATACGAGGAGTCCATCGACGAGATGAAGCACGCCGACCAGCTCATCGAACGCATTCTGTTGCTGGAGGGCCTGCCCAACCTGCAGAGCCTGGGCAAGCTCCTGATCGGCGAGAATACCCGCGAGATGCTGGAATGTGACCTGAAGCTGGAGATGCAGGCCATTCCCGATCTTCGTGACGGCATCGAGTATGCCGAATCGATTCGCGACTACGTCAGCCGGGAACTGCTGGCCAGCATCCTGGCCAGCGAGGAAGAGCATGTCGACTGGCTGGAGACCCAGCTGAATCTGATTGACAACATTGGTCTGGAGCGCTACCAGCAGTCGATGATGAGCTGAGCCCTGCATGTATGCCTGCCTGGATCTGGGATCCAATAGTTTCCACCTGCTGATTGCCCGCTTCGAGCAGGGACGGATGATCGTGGTCGAGCGGTTCAGCGAAAAGGTGCAATTGGGCGAAGGAGTGGCGATCAACGGGGTACTGAGTGATGCGGCCATGCGCCGCGGTTCGGAGTGCCTGCACCATTTTCGGGAAGTCATTGATGCTCATCCCGCCGACTGTCTCTGGTCGGTGGGTACCAATGCGCTCCGCAAAGCCGGCAATGCCGGAATCTTTCTCCGGGAGGCCCGTCTGCTGGGCTTTGATATCGAGGTGATCAGCGGTGAGAAGGAGGGTGCGCTGGTCTATGCCGGGGTTTCCTCTTTGCTCTCCGATGAGGACGAACCGAGACTGGTTGTTGATATCGGTGGGGGAAGTACGGAAATCGTCAGCGGCGAAGGCAACCGCCATCATCGGGTTGTCAGCCTGCCGATGGGTTGCGTCAGCTGGCGTGATCGCTTTTTCAGTGAGCTGACGACGGAGGCTTCGCGAGAGGATGTCGACCGTGCTCTGGACGCGTCAGCCGATGAAGCAACTGCCATCCTGTCTGATGCCCGCGAAACGCTGGAAGTGAGCCCGCAGAGCCTGCTGGCCGTCCATGCTTCCTCCGGAACGGCCAAGATGCTGGCGGTGATTGCCGGGGCACAGGGCGAACCGGCGAGGATGGTTTCCCGGGACGGTCTGGATCGGCTGCGGCGCGAACAGCTATTGCACCGGCTGGTGGAAGAGCCTGACTGGCTGGTTCCGGGGCTGAAACCGGCGCGGCGTGATCTGCTGTTACCTGGGTGGACGCTCGTGAGAGCCTTCATGGACGTTTTCGATGTGCCGCTGCTGGCTTTCAGCCCTTCGGCCCTGCGGGAAGGCATGCTGGCCACCATGCGGGCTCACCGTGTGGCTCCGGATGAAGCGCCGGTCAGCGCAAGGATGCAATGGCGTGACGGGACAGCTGGCTGAGCAGGCGCATCTGCACGCCCGGCACAGTGTCATCGCCATCCACGGTCAGTTGCCGGTAGGTACCATCAGTTTGCAGCTCCCAGGTCTGCACCCGGTCTTCGAGATACAGTTCCAGTTCCGCCAGAATCCGCGCATGCCATTTTTTCTTGAGAATGGGAAACGCTACTTCGATGCGATGCAGGAGGTTGCGTTCCATCCAGTCAGCGCTGGCACAATACAGCGACGGAGAGCTGTTGCGGAAGTAATACACCCGCGAGTGCTCCAGGAAGCGCCCGATGGTCGACACTACCCGGATATTGTCTGAAACGCCGGCAATGCCCGGCCGCAGGCAGCATACGCCGCGCACGATCAGGTCAATACGCACACCCGCCCGGGACGCCTCGTAGAGCTCCCGAATCAATGTCGGTTCGGTCAGGCCGTTGACCTTGGCGATGATTCGTGCCGGCTTGCCCTGTTCAGCGGCCTGCTTCTCACAGCGCACCAGTTCGATCATCATCTTGTGCAGACGGAACGGGGCATGGATGATCAGGTCCGGGCGGATCTTCTTGCCCATGCCGGTGATCTGGAGGAACACCTTGTAGACGTCCGCGCACAACGTCTCGTCACAGGTAAGCAGGCTGTAGTCCGTATAGATCAGGGAATTCTTGCGATGGTAGTTGCCCGTGCCCAGATGGGCATAGCGTTTCAGGCGTCCGCCTTCACGCCGCACGATCAACAACATTTTCGCATGGGTCTTGTATCCCAGCACGCCGTAGACAACCACGGCGCCCGCTTCCTGCAGGATGCTGGCGAACTGTATGTTGTCCTCCTCGTCAAACCGTGCCCGCAGTTCGATCACCACGGTAACTTCCTTGCCATTGCGTGCCGCGTCCGAAAGTGCCTCCACCAGCTCCGAGGACTCATTGGTACGGTACAGGGTCTGCTTGATGGAGATGACGCCGGGGTCACGGGCCGCCTGCCGTACCCAGTCGATGATCGGGACAAACGATTCGTAGGGGTGCAGCAGGAGTTGATCGTCGCGTGTCACCGCTGAGAATATACAACGGCCTTCATCCAGCTCGTCCGGGATGTCGGGAGAGAACGGAGCGAAGCGCAGCTCCGGTCGGACCACCATACTGTTCAGTGCCATGAGCCGCTGCAGGTTCACGGGGCCGTCCAGCCGGAATAACTCTTCTCTTGTCAGATCGAAACGGTCCAGCAGGAAATCACTCAGTTCGTCCGGGCAGTTCGCTCCCACCTCCAGTTTCACCGCAGCGCCGAAGCGGCGCGATTGTAACTCCCCGCGCACGGCGGTCGCGATGTCTTCCACTTCGACGTTGGACATCTCCAGGTCCGTATTGCGGGTCACTCGAAACTGATGACACTCCTCAACCCGCATGCCAGGGAAAAATTCGCCCACATGGGCGTGGATAATCGAGGAGAGGAAAATGAAATTGTCACCATCCGGCATGATGTGAGCGGGCACCTTGATGAGTCGCGGCAGCGCCCGCGGCGCGGGCACAATGGCCAGGCCGCTTTCCCTGCCAAACGCATCCTTGCCGTCCAGGGACAGGATGAAATTCAGACTCTTGTTGACCAGCCGCGGGAAAGGGTGGGCGGGGTCCAGTCCCAGCGGGCTGATGACCGGCAGCACTTCGTTGTGGAAGTAGTTCTTGCACCAGCTGGTCAGTTTCCGGTCCCATTCATGGCGGGCAAGGAAGCGGATGCCTTCCCGGGCCAGGGCGGGGAACAGCTCATCGTTCAGCATCTGGTACTGCCGGTTCAATGCCTGGCGGACCCTCTCGTGTACCTCGGTCAGTACATCGTCCGGATAACGGCCGTCCGGCCCCGGGCGCTGCCGTCCCGGCCCCAGCTGCTTCTTGAGTCCGGAGACACGGATCTCATAGAATTCATCCAGGTTGGAGCTGAAAATCAGCAGGAAGTTGAGCCGTTCCAGCAGCGGGTGGGACGGGTTGCAGGCCTGCTCGAGAACCCGTAGATTGAATGACAGGTAGCCCAGCTCACGGTTGAGGTAATACTGGCTGCTGCCCAGCATCTCGGCGGAAACAGGGCTGCTTGCGGTATGTGTGTCAGTGTTCTTCTTGCTCATGTTGGCCTGTACTGGCAAATGCGCGGCATTATAACCTGAATGGACTCCTGGCTGGATGACAATTATGTGACGGACGCCCGGCTGCCGCAGGATGTGACTGCTTTGTCATTGGTTTGTCACACAATTGCTTTATCATAGAGGGACGGGGTTGCCAGGTGAGCGCTGCCTGCCCTCAATTCTTATCCCGATGGCACACAAGCCGTGCAAGGAAGATCCTATATCATGAAAAGCGAGGCCGGACTTCACAGTCACCATATCTCCCAGCAGTTCAACCTGGAACTGGACGAGATCAAGAGCAATCTGCTGGAAATGGGTGGATTGGTAGAGCAGCAGGTCAACGACGCCATCAAGGCTGTTGTCTCCGTGGATCTCCCGCTGGCACGGCGGGTGAGAGAGACGGATGATGCTGTCAATGAAATGGAGATCTCCATCGACGAGGCCTGCAACCGTATCCTGGCCCGCCGCCAACCGGCCGCCAGCGATCTCAGGCTGGTGCTGGGCATCATCAAGACGGTCAATGACCTGGAGCGCACCGGCGACGAGGCGGCCAAGATTGCCGGGTTTGCGGAGGAATTCGACGAGGGGGATGGAACACACGCCAAAGGCTTTGTGGAAATCCGCCATATTGGAGAGCGGGTACGTAAAATGGTCAACATGGCCCTGGATGCTTTCGCCCGTTACGATGCGGAGGCGGCGCTGGAAGTCGCCCGGGAAGATGTCAATGTGGACATGGAGTATGGAACGGCGATGCGCGAGATGATCACCTATATGATCGAGGATCCACGCAGTATCACAAGAGTACTCAACGTTATCTGGGCATTGCGTTCGCTGGAGCGCATCGGTGATCACGCCAAGAACATTGCCGAGCACGTCGTGTACATGGTGTTGGGCGCCGATGTCCGCCACACCGGTCTGAGCAATATGGAGCGGGAAGTCAAATCTGACGAGTGAGGCGTCGCCCGAAGTGGGGCCGAATCAGTGCATGACACGCTGGGCAGGAAAGTGACAGATGAAACGACTGCCTTTGCCCGGCGTGCTCAGAATCTCCAACGTGGCGCTGTGCCGCGCCAGCACATGCTTGACGATGGCCAGGCCGAGCCCCGTTCCTCCGGTATCCGTGGAGCGGCTTTCATCCACGCGATAGAAGCGCTCCGTGAGCCTGGGAATATGCTGGGCCGGGATCCCGGGGCCGTTATCGGCCACGCTGATGGCAATACCCCTCGAGGATTCTTCCTGGCAGGATAGCGTGATGCGGCCGCCCGCCGGGGTGTACTTGGCCGCATTGAAAACCAGGTTGGAGACGGCGCTGTAGAGCTCGTTCCGGTTGCCCTGCAGACGATCGGCGAGGGTGCATTCCACGAGAAAGTGATGCTGTTTCTCGATAAACAGCTGCTCGGCATCGCCGCGAATTTCATTGAGCAGGGCGCTGATATCAATGGCTGTCCGCTGACGTGATACTGATTTGGTTTCCAGCTGAGTCAGCGTCAACAGGTCGCGGATAATGTTTTCCATGCGCTGCGACTGCTGATACATCTGCTCCAGGGGGCGACCCCATCGTTCGGGCAGACCTTCCCTGTTGTCGAGTAGCGTCTCCAGATAACCGGTGATCACGGTGATGGGAGTGCGCAGCTCGTGGGAGACATTGCCGGCGAAGTCGCGCCGCATGGTTTCCAGCCGATGCAGCTGGGTAATATCCCGCACCAGCATCAGTCTTTCGCCTTCGCCGAACCAGGTGATCTGGTATTCCAGTATGCGTTCACGGGAGAGCGGGGATTCCAGTGGGAGGGGGCGGCTGTATTCGCCCGTCTCGAAGTACTCGACAAACTCGGGTTGCCGTAGCAGGTTGATGACCGGCTGGTTGCGGTCATGATCACCGTGCAGCCCTAACAGTCGCTCCGCTGCCGGATTCCACCATTCCAGATGACCGCGCCGGTTGATCATTATCACGGCGATTTCCAAAGCTGCCGTGGACTCCTGGGCGCGGTCGATGATGTTTTTCAGGTACTGGGTCGCGTCCCGTTCACGGCGTTGTAACTGATAGATGCCATCGAACACATCTCCCCAGAGTCCATAGCTTTCGGGGGGCTGTGTGGCTCGATGGTTGTCGGGAGAATAAAGCCAGCTGTGCAGGCGGCGTAGTTGCAGCATGGTGTAGATCAGATAGACACACAGGCCGCCGGCGATGACCCAGGGAGTCTGTCCGCTGACCAATCCTGCGAGGAGCAGCAAGCCCAGCAGTAGCAGGAGTTTCTTCATGGCGGATCGCCAGTCTCGTAGCAAGGAAGCGTCTCTCCGGTCCGTGGTTGCTGGCGGCAATATACCGAATCGCGAGCCGGAAATAAAACGGTCTGCGGGGAGGGCCATGCGAGTCTGCCTCCCGTGGCGCCTAATCGGTACGTGTGGAGAAGCGGTAGCCGGTACCCCGCACGGTCTGGATCAGGGCGGCATAGTTGATGTCCGGGTTCGACGCAGTGCTCAGTGCTTTCCGCAGGCGGCCGATGTGGACATCGACAGTGCGCTCCTCAAGGTAAATGTTGGCGCCCCAAACCTGGTCCTGGATATGGTCGCGGGTGAACACCTTCTCCGGATGGGTCATGAAGAAATTGAGCAGCCGGAACTCGGTGGGCCCCATGTCTACAGGCTTTTCGTTGATGCTGACCCGATGGCTGGACGGGTCGAGCTCCAGGTCGAAATAGCGGATGGTCTTGTCCTGGTGTCTGCCAGTGGTCCGTCTGAGCACGGCCCGTATGCGTGCCACCAGTTCACGGGGAGAGAACGGTTTGGTGACATAGTCATCCACGCCCACGTCCAGACCCTGCACCTTGTTGTCTTCGCTGGTCTTGGCGGTCAGCATGATGATGGGCAGTTCGGCCGTCAGTTCGTCCTTTTTCAGTCGGCGCGCCAGGTCGACGCCGCTGCCGCCCGGCAACATCCAGTCCAGCAACACCAGGTCCGGACGTTTGTCGACAATCGAGACATGGGCGTCGTGAGCGGTTTCCGCCGTGAGTACGTCAAATCCTGCCGTGTCCAGTGCCACGGTGATCATGTCCCGGATTGCCGCCTCATCGTCAACGATCAGAACAGTCGCTTCCTCTGTCATCCTATTGACCTCATTGTTGCCACGGCGGGCATTACACCAGCGAAATGTTACAACTTTATGACAAATTTGTGTTCAACTGCCGGAAATAGCGGTGTGTGCGTGGTCAGAAGCATTGTTACTCCTGGGTCCGCACGTAATATATGCGGTATACTGCGTGCCTCTTCCAGGCAACCGCACGCGAGTGACCGGCTGACCGGGAATCCGATGTACCACGAATCCGACATCTCTCAGGAGGGATCAATGAAAAGGCTTTTCAGGCAATTGAACGCGGGCAGTGTAGTACTGGCGGCCGGGCTTCTGGGTTTTGCCAGTCAGGGTGCTGCGGACGAGGGGCGGTTCTACATCGCCCCGGGTGCCCAGTGGATGGATTTCGGTGGTGTTCGGGAGTCCGGAGATGATGTCGGGCCCGCCGTGGGCCTGGGCTATGGATTGTCTGACCGCTTGAGCATCGAGTTCAACGCGGCACGTCTCAAGCCGGACTATCTCATTCGACCGGGAGAGGACAATATCCGCCATCTTCGACTGGATCTGCTCTATGGCCTGGAAGACAGTGAGCCCGGCCGGATTTCACCCTTCGTGGTGACCGGTATCGGTGACAACGAATTTCGTCTGAACAAGGATGATACGGTGGTGAACTTCGGTGGTGGTTTCCGCTATCGGCTTACGGACCAGATCGAGTGGCGCGCTGCGGCACGGACGTTCCTGGGGCTGGACGAGAGCACAGCCGACTTCGGCGTCGATACCGCTCTGGTAATCCACATGGGCGAACGCCGTCGAACCGAGCGTGTTCCGCCCACACCGGCACCAGAGCAGGAACCTGAGCAGCAGGCACGCATGGCGGACAGCGATGGGGATGGCGTTCCGGATGATCGCGATCGTTGTCCGGACACTCCGTCAGCTCATGCGGTTGATGAAGACGGTTGCTCCATCATGGTCGAGGAAGTGGCAGAGATCGAGCTGCAGGTGCAGTTCGATTTTGACAGCGATGAGGTCAAGTCGCAGTACTATGATGACATCGGCCGTGTTGCCGATTTCCTGGACGAGTACGAGGACACAGTGGCCGAGCTGAGTGGCCATACCGACTCCATCGGACCGGAAGAATACAACCAGAACCTTTCCGAGCGGCGCGCGAATGCTGTGCGTGATGCCCTGATCGAGGAGTTCGATGTCCAGTCCGGCCGTGTGACCGCAGTCGGCTACGGTGAATCCGAGCCAGTGGCCAGCAACGACACACGGGAAGGCCGGGAACAGAACCGCCGGGTCATGAGTGTATTATCTACCACCGTCCAGCGGGCTCAGCTCGAAGACGAGTGAGACGATTGAGTTCCGTTGATGGATGAAAGGCTTTCTGTCCACTGTGGCAGGAAGCCTTTTGCATTGATACAGAGCGATCACCTTGAATATTCCGGCATATCGACTATTGCGCGCAGACAGCGCTCTGCGTTGGGGAACTCACGGCAGTGCCCTGCAAACGCCGCGACCTGCGCTGGCGGGCTGGCTGCTGGACAGTGGTTCATTGACGCGGCACTTACAGAAACTCAGTCAGGGAGCGTTCGACGTACGGGTGTTGGCCGAGGGTTGGCAGCGTTGCCATTTGCCTTCACTACCGGCTTCCCTGGTGTCAGCAGGGCGCTCCCGCGTCATGTGGTCCAGGCAGGTGGTGTTGTACGGTTGTGGTGAGCCCTGGGTGGTGGCGCACACCCTCATACCGGTCACCAGTCTGCGTGGCAGTCTGAGACAGCTGAAGGCATTGAATGAGACGCCGCTGGGCGCATTCCTCTTCCGGCAGCGGCAGATTCGGCGCGGAGGCATGGAAACAGCCCTGTCTGGTGAAGGTATATGGGGACGTCGCTCGATATTCTTTCGTGAGAACAGACCGTTGCTGGTTGCCGAGTTCTTTCTGCCGGAACTGATCAACCGACTGGAGCATGATCCACCACGACGAGGAAACTGACCATGACCGAGACGGAATCAGGCCGCAACGGAGCCCTGGCTGGCATGCGAGTGATCGATCTGTCGCGTGTACTGGGTGGCCCCTATTGTACACAGGTGCTGGGCGACCATGGTGCTGAGATTATCAAGATCGAGCCCCCGCAGGGCGATGAAGTGCGTGACTGGGGGCCGCCTTTCCACGATGATGACGCGGCGTATTTCATCGGTGTGAACCGGAACAAGCGGTCCATGGGGCTGGATCTCAGCACGCCGGATGGCAGGGAGTTGCTGCTCGAGCTTCTGGATGGCGCTGACGTATTGCTGGAAAACTACAAACCCGGCGCCCTGGAGAAGTGGGGGCTCGGGTATCAGGACGTTCTGAGCAAACGGTTCCCCGGGCTCGTCCATTGCCGGATCAGCGGTTTTGGTGCGGACGGTCCGCTGGGAGGCTTCCCGGGGTACGACGCCATTGTGCAGGCCATGGCCGGCTGGTTCAGTGTCAACGGTGAAGAGGGGGGGAATCCCACCCGCCTCGGCGTGGCGATGGTGGATATGGGCACGGGCCTCTACGCAGCCATCGCCATACTGATGGCCCTGCAGGAACGCCACCGTTCCGGGCAGGGGCAGTACATCGACATGACCCTGTATGACTGTGCCGTATCACTGATGCATCCTCATGTCGTCAACTACGGCCTGTCCGGCAAGGTGCCGGAACCATCCGGTAACGCCCATCCCAACATCAGTCCCTATGACACATTCCGTACGGCCACAGTGGATATATTCATCGGTGCCGGAAACGACAGGGCCTTTGGCAAGCTGTGCGATGCCTTGTCGGCGCCGGAGCTGGCGGCTGACGAGCGTTTTGCCAGCAATGCCGATCGTATCCGCAATCGCTCCTCATTGAAGCAGGAACTGGAATCGCGGCTCATGAAGCATGACGGGAGCACTTTCTGCGAGGAGCTGCTGGCGGCCGGACTTCCCGCCGGTTCCATCAACGATACGCGGCAAGTGGTAGATCATCCGCATACCCGGCATCGCGGGATGGTGCTGGAAAAGGACTGGTACCGGATGACGGGTATTCCGATCAAGTTCTCGCGGACGCCCGGTAGCCTGGATCGTCTGCCTCCGCAGTATGGAGAACATACCCGGGAACTGTTGCGGGAGGCCGGCCTGGAAGATAAGCGGATCGATGCCCTGCTGGAGGCGGGCGTTGTGCTGGAGTCCCGGCGCCGCTGAGCCTCGGCAGCTACCATCAATTGCCACTGATAAACCGCACCACCATGTGCAGCGAGGTGGTGCGTGTCGCGCTGCCGTCCGGTTCCAGTGCCGGGCGGAATTGCAGATTTTCCATGAAGCGACGTAGCTCCGAGCGGTGTGCCTTTTCATCAGGAAAAGCCTCTATGACTTTGTTGCCCGAGACCTGCCCGTTGGTGCTGATGTTCAGCGAGAATATCCCACTGGTATGGTCCAGCGTGCCATTGCCCGGCAGGGACAGTGGTTCATGGGAAAAGCCTGGCAGCTTGCTGCCCAACAGGGCTGACCCGGGTTCCAACTGCGGATCTCCCTCTTCCGAAAACGAGCATTCCGGATATTCGTCAAGGCGAAGATGCAGGGAGTTCAGCGGCAACAGGGAGGGGCATCCGAAATGCCCCATCAGCATTTCGTCATCGTAGCCGAGAGCGCGAAGCTGATCGAACGCATCCCTGTAATAGGTCACTGCCGTGCCCAGTGAACCCCGGCCACGCTGTGGTCCCGCCATGCGGCCGGACCGACGTTCGTATTGCTGCCGTAACAACGTTGAATCGCCCCGGTACATTGTCAGCATGGCTACTGCCTCCCGGTCTTCCGTTTCCCGTGCGATGTCGAGCATGTCGTCGATTGTGGAGGCATGACGGCTCATGTGTTTACGGAATGACCGATCCGATACCGAGCTGGCGCGGGCTCCATAGATCTGCTCCAGGTCGGCCACCGAGGTGATGGTATAGGTCTGGCGCATCGGCCTGCCCCGTATGCCTTCGACGTATTCGATGATTTCCTGGCCGGTGAGCGGGTTCTGCATGATGGTCAAAGCCAGCGCCAGGTCTGCTTTCGAGCTTTCGTACAGATAGGGCAGCCGCCGGGGGTCTTTCTCGTCAAAAAGCTCGCTGGATAACTGCTCCATCCGCTCGGAAACGTCCCGGTACATCAGCAGATGACGTGCTTCCTGGTCGCTGCTGTCCCGTTGCAGCAGAAGCATCAGCCAGGCCCGGGCACGCTGCAGGCCGGCCAGCTGTTCTCCGGCGTTGATGTCATCGCTGCGCGAGTGGATCCAGACCAGATGGCTGACCGTATCGCGCGCCTCTTCCCATTCGCCCCGTGCCACATACAGGCGTATCAGGTTTTCCAGAACAGGGATCTGTGTGGCGCTGTGCAGACCCAGGTTGATCCGCTGGATATCGAGCTGCCGGTTCAGCAGTGTCTCAGCGGCATTGAGCCGTCCGGCGCCCAGTTGCATTTCCGCCAGACTGCGAAGCGGCTCGATGAGCCCGGTGTCGAAACGGCCCGCATCCTGTTCGAGCTCCTGCAGCCGGGCTTCGGCTTCCGCTATGGTGGCGGTGCCGGGTTCGGCCCCGCTGTCGGATTGCTGAGCCAACAGCCGGGCGGCGGGAAGGCATGTGAAGGAAACAAGTACGGTGATTGCCAGGCTTGCGCGAAGCCGGTGTCTGCGGTGTTCTGTCGTCTGCCGGTGGTCCATGGTCATGCCCCATGATGCGACAATGTGGTCAGTATAACCAAATTGCGGTCTGTCTGTGCGAGTGTTGGAAGAGCAGGCTCCGGCGTATCGCTTGTTGCTGCCACTTCGGGTGGGCTAGTATGTCGGGCACAAATGAATTGTACTGGCGGGAGACAGATAACATCGTGAAAAACAAGCGAATTGTAATGGCCAAACGTCCGGATGGCGAGCCGGATGACAGTTGTTTTCGTCAGGAGGAGGTCGACCTGCCGCCGTTACAGGATGGACAGATCCTGATTCAGGTGCATTGGTTGTCTCTTGATCCGTACATGCGTGGGCGCATGAATGACATGAAGTCCTACGCCGCGCCCCTGGAGGTCGGCGACGTCATGGTCGGCGAATCGGCGGGAGTGGTGATCGAGTCCCGTTCGGCGCGATGGGAGAAGGGAGATCAACTGACCGCGCACATGGGCTGGCAGACGCACCTGGTGGCGGACGGCGACGATCCGCGGCTGATGCGCGTCAACCCTGATAATGGACCGTTGTCTGCTCATCTCGGTGTCCTGGGCATGCCGGGTCGCACTGCGTTCTTTGGTCTCACGGAAGTCGGTTGCCCTGAAGCCGGAGAGACGCTGGTCGTGGCCGCCGCCTCCGGGGCGGTTGGTTCCGTGGTCGGGCAGATTGCGAAAATTCGCGGATTGCGGGTGGTCGGTATAGCGGGCGGTGAGGAGAAGTGCCGCTATGTCATAGAGGAGCTGGGCTTCGATGACTGTCTGGACTACAAGTCGGGTAACCTGGCGGAGAAGCTGAAGGCGGCCTGTCCGGATGGGATCGACATCTATTTCGAGAATGTGGGCGGCGCTGTCACCAGGGCAGTCGCGCCGCTGCTGAACAGTGGCGCGCGTGTCCCCATCTGCGGTTTTGTCTCCAATTACAATGACAGGGACCTCAGCAAGGCGGAGACCCCTTTCCATATCTTGCGGAAGCTTGAGGAGGTCCCTGAACATCGCTTCTTTGTGGTGACCGAATGGCAGGATCGCTGGCAGGAAGCGACCGATCAGCTCGCGGCCTGGGTCCGGGAAGGGCGAATCCAGTACCGCGAGAGCATCGGAGAAGGGCTGGAGAACGCGCCGGAATTGTTCCGGGGACTGTTGCGCGGTCGTAATTTCGGCAAACAACTGGTGAAGATTGCGGATGGGCAGAGCGATGCATGAAGAGAGCGGTCTGGCGCTGGACGGGCTGTTTTCCCTGGAGGGCAAGACGGCACTTGTGACAGGCGGAAGCAGTGGCCTCGGTCTGGTCATGGCCGAAGCGCTTCTGCGCAATGGTGTGAGGGTCACCATCGCATCAAGGCGGCAGGAAAAATGTGATCAGGCGCTGGAGTACCTGTCCACGTTCGGTGATTGCTCCGCCATGGCGGCAGACATGACGAAGGCAGAAGACCGGTTGCGCCTGATCGATCACCTGCGCGAACGTCACGGAAGCCTTTCCATTCTGGTGAACAATGCCGGCGCCAACTGGGGCGCGAAACTGGAAGAATACCCCGACGATGGCTTCGACAAGGTCATGCGGACCAATGTCAATGCCGTGTTCTCCCTGACCCGCGACACATCAGCGCTTCTCGAGCAGGCATCAAAGCCGGGAGACCCGGCACGTGTGGTCAATATCGGCTCCATGGATGGCATTCATGTACCGATTGTCCAGCGTGTGCCTACCTTTGCCTATTCGGCGAGCAAGGCCGCCGTACATCATCTGACCCGCACGCTGGCAGTGGACCTGGGGCCCCGCGGCATCACCGTCAATGCCATGGCCCCGGGTTTTTTTCAGTCGCGCATGGCGGATTTCGTGATCCGCGAGTACGGGGATGATATCCGTGCTGATTGCCCGCTGGGACGGATTGGCCAGGCGGAGGAAATTGCCGGCTTGCTGATCTACCTGGTATCCAGGGCAGGTGCCTACACCAACGGGGCGGTTATTCCCGTGGATGGTGGTACCAGTATCAGCAAGGGCCGGCGAGACTGGATGGAGTAAGGAGCCTCTGAACCCGCATGCAAGCCTTTGCGCGGCCTCAGAGGCTCCCGGGAGCTAGCATGGCAAGCGAAACGGGACATGTGGCTGTGGATGTTGTTATAATGGCGCATAGCATTATTCATGAAATTTATGGTTGTCGCGCAGTACGCTGAATCGCGACAGGGAGGAGCGTGTGAATCTGTTTGACCTGAACGGCAAGGTGGCGCTGATCACCGGGTCCACTAAAGGGATCGGCCGGGCCATCGCCGAGCGTATGGCGGAAGCTGGCGCCCGGGTTGTTGTTTCCAGCCGCCGCCAGGATGCCTGTGACGAAGTCGCGGCCGGCATCCGTGAGAACGGGGGAGAGGCGCTGGCCATGGCCTGTAACATCAATTATCGCGAGCAGTTGCAGGATCTGGTCGACAAGACCCGCGAGCAATTGGGTGAAATTGATGTGCTGATCATCAATGCGGCGCTGAATCCGTATTACGGACCCTCGCAGAAAATTCCGGACGAGGCTTTCGACAAGATCATGCACGCCAACATCGGCAGTGCTCACCGTCTCTGTCAGATGGTACTGCCCGGCATGGCGGAAAAGGGTGGCGGTGCCGTTGTGATCGTGTCCTCAATCGCTGGTCTGAAGGGTACCGATGTACTCGGTGCCTATGGTATTTCCAAGGCGGCGGACATGCAGATTGCGCGCAACCTGGCTGTGGAATGGGGACCGAAGAACATCCGGGTCAACTGTATTGCACCGGGTCTGATCCGTACGGATTTTGCAAAGGCGCTGTGGGAAAACCCCGAAACCTACAAGGCGACGGTATCCAAATACCCGCTGCGCCGGATTGGCGAGCCGGACGAGATTGCCGGGGCCGCGATCTACCTGGCCTCGGATGCAGGCAGTTTCGTGACCGGTCAGACCATTGTCGTCGACGGCGGCGGCACCATCACCGGGTAAGCACATTCCTGCCCGGCACACCATAACCGTACAAGAGGACAGACACATGGAGCTTGGACTTTCGGAAAGCATGCAGGAGATCAGGGAGAAGATCCGCACGTTCGTGGAAGTGGAAGTGGCGGCGGTGGAGCCGGAGTATCAGCGCGAGGTGGCGGTGGGCGACCGGTGGTCTCATACGCCCCGCCAGGAAGAAATACTGGAAGGTCTGAAGGACAAGGCGCGCTCACTGGGATTGTGGAACTTCTTTCTGCCCAAGAGCCAGGGCGGTGCTGGTATCACAAACCTGGAGTATGCCCATCTGGCGGAGATCATGGGGCGCAGCCGTCTGGCGGCCGAGTCGTTCAACTGCAGCGCACCGGATACCGGTAATATGGAAGTGCTGGAGCGTTACGGTTCGGAAGAGCAGAAGAAAGAATGGCTCGAGCCGCTGCTGGCTGGAAAAATCCGCTCGGCCTTTGCCATGACCGAGCCCGATGTCGCTTCGTCCGACGCCACGAACATCCGTACCAGTGCTGTCCTGGAAGGTGGCGAGTGGATCATCAACGGCGAGAAGTTCTACATTTCCGGTGCCGGGGACTCGCGCTGCCGCATCATGATCGTGATGGTGGTCACTGATCCCGAGGCGCCCAAGCATCAGCGCCAATCACAGATCCTGGTGCCCATGGACACTCCCGGTGTCGAGGTGGTCCGGCCCATGTGCGTATTCGGACACGATGATGCCCCGCATGGTCACATGCACATCCGGTTCAACAATGTGCGCGTAGCGGAGTCGAACATTATTCTGGGCCGTGGCCGCGGTTTCGAGATTTCCCAGGGACGTCTGGGTCCTGGCCGGATCCACCATTGTATGCGCTCCATCGGTGCGGCGGAGAAAGCGCTGGACCTGATGTGCCAGCGGGCGCTGGACCGTCAGGCTTTCGGTAAGCCGCTGGCGGAACTGGGTGGCAACTACGACGTTATCGCCGACAGCCGGATCGAGATCGAAATGTGTCGTCTGCTGGTACTGAAAGCGGCCTACCTGATGGACACCATTGGCAACAAGGCCGCTCGTGATGCCATATCGCAGATCAAGGTGGCGGTGCCCAATATGGCACTGCGTGTCATCGATCGTGCCATCCAGGTTCATGGGGCGGCCGGGGTGTCACAGGACTTTCCGCTGGCGGGCCTCTGGACCAGTCAACGGACGCTGCGGCTTGCAGATGGTCCGGATGAGGTCCACCGGCGCGTCGTCGCCCGCAAGGAGCTGGCGAAATATGACCAGTAATGCACCGGTAGCCCTGCTGTGAAGATCGCCATTGTCGGCACGGGTATTTCGGGGTTAGCTGCCGCCTATCGTCTGTATCGGCATCACGACATCACCGTCTACGAGGCAGCTGACCGGATCGGAGGGCACACGGCCACCATTGACGTTCAGCTCGAGGGCCGCGAGTACCGGATCGATACCGGTTTCATCGTCTACAACGACTGGACCTATCCCCAGTTTATCCGCTTGATGGATGAGCTGGGGGTAGGGAGCCGTCCTTCGGATATGAGTTTCGGTGTCCGCGACGAGGACACCGGACTGGAGTACGCAGGTGTGGAGGGGCGCAAGGCCCTGTTTGATGCGCTGTTTGCACAGCGGCGACGCCTGTTCTCTCCCCGTCATCTGGGCATGCTGATCGACATTCTTCGTTTCAACCGTCTGGCGGTTGCCGATGTGGTACAGGACCGGTTGCCGGCGGACCTCACACTGACCGAGTACGTGGCCCGCAAGCGGCTGGGCCGCGCGTTCCGCGATTTCTACCTGGCACCCATGGCGTCGGCCATCTGGTCGACGCCGCTGAAAGACATCGTTGATTTCCCGGTGCGGTTCATGCTGCCGTTCATGTACCACCATGGCCTGTTGAGCGTTTCCCACCGCCCCACGTGGCGCACTCTTTCTGGTGGATCAGACGCCTATATCGCTCCCATTACCGCCGGGTTCAGGGATCGTATCCATCTGAACACTCCGGTGCGCCAGATCAGGCGTTTCGCTGATCATGCTATCGTGCGAACCGATGCGGGAGAGCGATATTATGATCAGGTTGTGCTGGCCTGTCATAGCGACCAGGCCCTGGCGATACTGCAGGACCCCTGTGCGGCCGAGCAGGAGATCCTTTCGGCCATCCGCTACCGCAATAACGATGTCGTATTGCACACCGATATCGCCGTGATGCCGCGCAGTCAGCGAGCCTGGGCAAGCTGGAACTATTCATTGACGGCTGACCGGGCCGGGCCGCCCCGCGTGACCTATGACATGAACCGCCTTATGGGGCTGGACGGACCGCATCGCTTTCTGGTGAGCCTGAATGATACCGCCCGTATCGATCCGGCGCAGATTCTGGGTCGTTTCCAGTATGCACATCCCGTTTTCACCGTGGAAGGCGCCAGGGCCCAGCAGCGCTGGTCGGAAATCAATGGTCGCCGGTGCACCTGGTATTGCGGCGCCTGGTGGGGCAAAGGGTTTCACGAGGACGGGGTGGCCAGTGCCCGGCATGTCACCGACGCCCTGAACCTCACGTGATGTTCAGGGCGTCGTTGAAGCGGGCCGGAGTGTCATCGGGGTCACGGCCACTGCGGTACAGCTCCCTGATGGACAGATCCTGGAGATCAAACAGCATCAGCCGGCCCTGTTCACGTTCATCAAGGCTGGCGTGACTGACAGCGGGCGCCACCGAAAATAGCAGGGCGGTGCCAACGGGAGACCAGTGCAGGTGGTCAATACGATGCTGACTGCTGTATACCTGCAGTGGATCCGAGCTGTCCAGCATGGAGCCGATCAGCAGCGTGGAGCCCTTGTCCGTGCGCCGGGTGAACGCCACCAGGCCTCCGTCCGGCGAAACCGCCACCGCTGCTGGACTGCCGTCGCCTTTGAGAAGGTCCATCCCGGAAGCCGCCACGGCCGGCACGTACGGCCGGAAGTCGTCGTGACGGACGATGTCACCCGGCTGCTCGCGCTGTGATGGTTCCGCCGGCGCCGCCTGACCGGAATTGGTGGTGAGCCGGGCGACGGGGGGCGGGGCCACGGCGGGCTCTCCGCCAGGGGACAGCAAAAGCGGACTCAGGCTGCCGACCAGGGCGATGGCCAGCGTGACATTGATGGCTCCCAGTGTGGCCGCGTGACCCTGCAACCACTGCTTGATACCGCTGAATCCTGCGTCGTGTTCCGCGCCTGCCGCGCTTCGGGAGGTGACGGGGGCTGTCAGCTTATAGCCCTGCTTGGGCACGGTTTCGATGAATGCCGTTCCTTTGTGGTCGTCCAGCTTTCGGCGCAGATCCGACACGGCACGGGTCAGGGAGTTTTCATTGACCACCACTCGGGGCCAGAGTGACTCCATCAGTTCATCCCTGTTCAATACATCGCCGGGCCGCGAGGCCAGCAGACATAGCAGTGTCATCAGCCGCGGCTCCAATTGCCGGGTTTCGGTTCCGTCCGTGATGCAATGGTGAGGCGGCCTGACATGCCAGTCTGCCAGCATGAACGCCTGCCACCGTGGCTCCGGTATGGTGTGAGCGCCGCCCGGCTCCGTTGTCCGGTGGTGAGAATGGTCCCGATGGATACTCATTTCCTGTTCCCCGGTATTGTTGGAGGTGTCTCTGTAAAAGGTGGTGCTCTTCATCGCCTTTTCAAGGCGGTTCAGTCCATTGGACGTCTGAATCCCGTTTTGGTTTCCCTGGAATCGATGAAATTCCAGTCCGGGGCGGTGGATTCACCATTTCTGGATAGTATCTTCACATTTTCATCAGGTCTCGGGGGGCCGTCGAAGGCATCATTCCCGGCAACATCGTGCTTCATGGTATGCAATGAGGAGGTACTCCATGACGAGTTTCAGTCTTTTCCGGGGCGGAGAACGTTCCAGAGCAGTCGGTCCGCTGTTTTCGAGTGTGACGGCGAGCGTAGTGCTGCTGGTCTGCCTGGTGATGGGATCCGGGCTGGCACACGCCCAGCCGGCATCCCGGGGCAGTCAGCCGTCGTTGGCTCCGATGCTGGAGGATACCACGCCGGCCGTCGTCAATATTGCGGTGGTGCGTGAGCAACGCATGCCCGAAGCCATGCGTTTCTTCAACGAGCGCGATCTGCGGCGTTTTTTCCAGGGAGAGCCTCCCGAAGACAGTGATCGGGAACCCCCCGTGCGGCGTCAACGTGGCGCCGGGTCCGGCGTAATCATTAATGCCGAAGAAGGCCATGTCGTGACCAACCATCACGTGGTTGATGGGGCCGATACGGTGACGGTGAGTCTGCAGGACGGCAGACAGATTGAAGCGGAAGTGATCGGCAGTGATGAGCGTACCGATATCGCATTACTGCACATTGATGCGGATGATCTTTCGGAGCTGGAGTTCGCGGATATCACCGATCTGCGTGTGGGTGACTACGTAGCCGCCATCGGCAACCCGTTTGGCATCGGGCAGACCGTGACCACGGGCATTGTCAGCGCCCTGGGCCGGGCCGGTATCAATCGGGAGAACTACGAAGATTTCATCCAGACTGATGCGGCCATCAACGTTGGCAACTCCGGTGGTGCGCTGGTGGATCTGAACGGACGTCTGATTGGCATCAATACCGCCATCATCTCGGGTAGCGGCGCCAGTGCCGGTATCGGTTTTGCGGTTCCCGTCGATATGGTCGCCACGGTGGTGGATCACCTGGTACGGGACGGGGTGGTCCAGCGAGGTCAGCTGGGCGTACTGATCCGTGACTATACGCCGCAAATGGAAGAAACGTTGCAACTGGGCACCGATGAAGGGGCACTGGTGACGCAGGTGATGGAAGACAGTGCCGCTGAAGCCGCCGGCATGGAAGTATCCGATGTGGTCGTGGAGATCAACGGGGAAGACGTGCGCAACAGCCGTGATCTGCGCAACGCCGTGGGATTGATACGGACTGGAGAGACCGTTGACCTGGTGCTGTACCGGGACGGTGAGCGGGTCGAGGTGTCGGCCACCATCACCAGCAGCGAAGACGGGCAGGTCGCGTCATCGCGAGGTGCAGATGGCGACGGACGGGCGCTGCAGGACACCCGTTTCCACGGTGCGCAGTTGCAGAATACCAGTGGCGACGGCGTACAGGTTGCCGGTGTGCAGCAGAACAGCCGAGCCTGGGCCAGCGGCCTGCGTCCCGGCGACCGGATCATCGCAGTCAACCGGAATCCGGTGGCCGATCTGGGTGAATTCAATGAAATAGTCAGCGACAACGACGGTGTGGCCGCGCTCGGTGTTATCCGGGACGGCAGAAGAATGCTGATCGTGTTGCCCTGATGTACTGATTCTTTTTTGATGGGCCTCCAAGCTGTGCCTGTTCGCCGACCCACACCGGGTCGGCTTTTTTTTGCCTGTCAGGCGCCTGCGGGTACTTCCGGTTCTTTCCCGGGCCTTCATACGCTGCCTAAATGTTGCTTTGCAAATAGCTGATAAAATGGTATTTTCCTCTCTGGAATATAAGCAGCCGACCAGGCAACCGGACAGGTATAGAATCCATAATGAACTGGACGCGTTATTTCATGACATTGATGGCCCTGGTGTTGGCGCTGACGGTCACCATCCTGTATCCGGCTGAGCAGCCTACCGAGGCGGTCATTGCCTCACTGGAATCCGGTATTTCCCCTTCTGACACCTTGCCGCTGGAAGATGAAAGCGCCGCCCGAGTGGCAGTCACCGGGTCATCGACGGCCAACCGGGACCAGAGCGTTGCTACGCCGGCGACCGGACCCGTGGCACGTATGTCGGCGCCCGTGATGCTGAATGACTCTGGCGGACTGGATTTATCTCCCTACCGGAACTGGCTGCGTGAGGAAATGTCCGAGCAGGAGGTGCCCGGAGTGGCCATGGCTATCGTATCCTCCAGGGGCATCCTGGATCTCCAGACATGGGGGGTACGCAGCGTCCAGACCGGGCAGCCTGTGGAGGATGACACCATTTTCCGGATCGCTTCCGTCTCCAAGACCTTTGCCGGTACCGTGGCTTCCCAGCTCGTGGCCCAGGACGTGCACAGCTGGGATCGCCCGATCATGCAGATTCTCCCCCAGTACTCCATCGGCACCAAACCCAGCAGTCACGATATCACGCTGCGCCATGTAATGAGCCATTCCACCGGCCTGATGCCGCATGCGTTTTCCAACATGCTGGATGCCGGGGTTGCCTATGAGAAAATCCGCGAAAAATTTCACGAAATCCCAACAGTTTGCCCGCCAGGACGTTGTTACGGTTACCAGAACGTGGTGTTCTCGCTGATTTCGGATATTGTGGAGAGTAGTGCCGGTACCAGCTACGAGGACTATGTGGCGCAACGCATCTTCCAGCCCCTGGGTATGACCCGGGCATCGATGACGCTGGCGGATTTCCGTGCTGATGACAACGCCAGTGCTCCGCACCGCTACGGGAGCAATGGCTGGTATGAGTCGACCATCAACCCGGCGTACTTTTCCGTGGGACCGGCGTCTGGTATCAATGCCAGTGTCTCTGACATGATCCGCTGGGCCCAGGCCAATCTGGGTGCGCACCCGGCTGTGCTGCCCCGGGATGTATTACAGATGCAGCAGACGCCGGTGGTGGAGACACCACACGGTAGCTACTTCAATCGCTGGCCGGGTGTGGACAAGGCCTGGTATGGCGTCGGCTGGCGTATCTTCGACTATCAGGGTGTACGGGTGATCCACCACGGCGGCGGAGTTCGTGGTTTCCGCACGGAGATGGCTCTGTTGCCGGAGCTGGACCTCGGTATCGTGGTGTTGTTCAACGCCGAGACCCGTATGGCCAACGATGTGGTGCCGAATTTCATGGAAACCATCCTGGCCCAGAAGCCACTGGCCCAGGATGCACTGGTACGGAGTAATTGATGACCGACACCCTTGGACTGTTGTCCGCCCACCGCAGCATCCGCAAGTTCACGGATGAACCCATTGAGGAAGATCTGTTCCGGCGCATTCTGTCCGCCGGGCAGTGTGCCGCTACATCCAGCTTCCTGCAGGGCGTCACCATCATCCGGGTGCGGGATCCGGGAAAGCGTGAACAACTGGCTGAGCTGGCCGGTGGGCAACCGTATGTGGCCCGCGCAGCGGCGTTCATGGTGTTCTGTGCTGACCTCAAGCGTCCGGGCCGGTACTGCGAGAAGTACGAAAAACCCTTCTCCGGTGACTATACCGAACATTTCATCATCGCCACCGTTGATGCCGCCTTGATGGCCCAGAATGTGGTTGTGGCAGCGGAATCGCAGGGGCTGGGTATCTGCTACATCGGGGGGATACGCAACAACCCCAGGCAGGTCAGTGATCTGCTGGAGCTGCCGCCCGGGGTGTATCCGGTCTTCGGCCTGTGTCTGGGGTATCCCGACCAGGATCCGGAAACCAAGCCCCGGCTGCCGCTGGATGTCATCCTCAAGGAAGATGTCTATGAGGAGAGCAGCGAGGATGCCCTGATCGGCGACTACGACGAGCGGGTCCGGGAGTATTACCGGACCCGCAGCGGCGGCGGGCATGGCATCAGCTGGAGCGAGCAGGTGTCGACCCTGTTGTCGGAGAAGTCCCGTCCGCACATGCGGGAATTCCTGGCCGAGCAGGGCTTTACGATGCGCTGAGAGGGCGGCATGCCCCTGCTTCAGACCACCCGCTGCTCCCGCAGTGCCTCGATTTCCCCATGGCTATAGCCCAACTCTTGCAGCAGGCTGTCGGTATGTTCTCCCAGCGTGGGAGCGCGGTGCCGGACGCTGCCCGGCGTAGCGGACAGATGTACCGGGGTCTCCATGACCGGCGCTGGCCGCTCCGCACCGGGGTAGGTCATGGGGGTGAAGAGCTGGCGGGCGGCCACGTGTGGATCGTCCAGCACCTGCTGGGGTGTCATGACGGGACCAGCGGGGATACGCGCCTCTTCCATGGCGGACAGGACTTCCTCCGAGCTGCGCTCGGCACACCAGGCGGCGAGTCTCTCGCTGATCAGGGCACCATTGTCACCCCGGCTGATATCATCTCTGAATCGGGGATCTTCCAGCCATTCCGGTTCTCCCATGAGCCGGGCCCAGCGTTCGAACAGCGGGCCACCGACCGATTGCACCAGCACCCAGCCGTCCCGGGTGCGGAACGTGTCGGCGGGGCCGGAGGTCTGCGAACGGTTCAGGGTCGCTTTGCGATTGCGGTCGATCATGGCCTGCTCAATCAGTGTGCCGTTCATCATGGTCAGTGCGGTGTTGAACAGGGAACCCTCCACAACCTGCCCGCGGCCGGTTTTTTCACGCTCCAGCAGTGCCGCCATGGTCCCGAACGCGCTGAGACTGGCGGTGCCGAAGTCCACGAAAGGTGCGTATGATTTCACCGGTTGTTCCGGGGTGCCGGACATGTACATGGCGCCGGACATAGCCTGGCCCAGGCCATCGAAGCCCACCCGGTTGCTGTACGGTCCGCCGGTGCCGAATGCCGAGATCATGGTCAGGATGATGTCCGGCCGCACTGCGGTCAGGCTCTCGTAATCCAGGCCCATGGCCTTCAGCGTGTCGGGTGGCAGGTTGGCCACCACCACATCCGCCGTGGCCACCAGCCGGCGCACCACCTCGCGGCCTTCGGGTTTCATGGGGTTCAGGGTCAGGCCCTTCTTGTTGCGGCCCATCTGCATATACAGTGCGCCGTCACCGCTCTCGGTGACTGGAGAGAGGTAGCGGTCCTCGCTGCCGCGCACTTTCTCGATCCTGATGACTTCCGCGCCCATGTCGCCGAGAAGGCTGGCGCAAAAAGGCCCGGCAATGTAGCGGCCGAAATCCAGTACGCGTATCCCCTCCAGTACCTGATTCACTGTTTCACCTCACTGATGCTGGCGGCAAAACGCGCATTCTAGCACAGCAGACCTGGCTTGCCGGATAGCGGCCCTGGCGGAGTGCTTCAATTGAACGACCACTGCTATACAATGGCCTTCACAAAGGCAGTTACAGACAATCATTCGGGAGTTTTTTTCATGAGATACCATCTGTTACCCCGCCGTCTCACCATGGTGGCGATGCTGGTGTTCCTGCCCTTCGCCGTGCCTGGTGCTGCTGCACAAGAGTACGAACACCCGGGGTACGAGCAGGACCCGTCGCGCAGCGAAGGAGGAATCGGCAAATTCTATCTGGGCCGCGAGATTTCACAGGTCATGGGGCATCAGGCGGCCGGCTGGCTGGAGCGGCCCCAGCGGGAGCAGGAGGAATTGCCGGATCAGGTGGTGGCCAATATGGAGCTCGAGCCCGATGATGTCGTTGCCGACATCGGCGCCGGTACCGGGTATTTCAGTTTTCGCCTGGCCGAGCGTGTACCGGAAGGCAGGGTGCTGGCAGTGGATATCCAGCAGGAGATGCTGGATCTCATCGAGCAGCGGGCGCAGGAAGAAGACGTCGATAATGTCGAGCCGGTGCTGGGCCGGGTGGACGACCCCAGGCTGCCGGAGAATGCTGTCGATGCGGTACTGATGGTGGATGCGTACCACGAATTTTCCCATCCCTGGGAGATGATGAACGGTATTGTCCAGTCACTGAAACCCGGGGGCAGAGTGGTTCTGCTGGAGTACCGGGAAGAAGATCCCCGGGTCCCGATCCGGCCGCTGCACAAGATGTCGGAAGAGCAGGTGGTCCGTGAAATGCTGGTGTTCGACCTGGAATGGGACGCCACCCTCGATTTCCTGCCCTGGCAACACATGATGATCTTCAGCAAGCCGGAGTGAGGGCCGCCAGCCGCTCCGGGTCAGAACGTGGTTCTGACCCGGAACGCCACCTTGGTGCCATTGCGGCTGCAGGAGTTTTCCAGCTCCCGCAGACTGCCATGGGCAGTGCTTCCATCGAAGCGCAGGCGCTCGCGGCAGCTCGAATCGTTCAATGAATTGATGGATTCCAGCCGGAATGTCACGTCATCGAATGCCACCTTGGATACATACATGGTGAGGCGCCGGCCGCTGTCGCGCTTCTCGATGGTGGCCACGTCGACCTCGCTCTCGCCACCATTGAACGGGTGTCTGTAGTCGAAGCCGTAATTCAGTTGCAGATCGGTCAGGTCGTGGCGGAACGCCAGCTCCGCGCGGCCCCGGCTGTTGATGCGCCGGTCGACGTTCAGAAATGGATCGGTCAGCCGTGAATCAAAGACATTGAGGCTTGAGGTCAGCAAGGCATCCGGAAGCCCCACGAAACCCAGCCGTGTGCTGGCATCCAGGTAGACGCCCCAGCGCTCGGCGTCACCTACATTGCCGTTTGCGGATACCGGGTTGTCCGGATTCGTGGTGGCATCGATCTTTCCGATGTAGTCCTCGATGTCGCGGAAGAAGAATCGCGAGCTCACTACGCCGATATCTTCCGGAAGACGGTATTCCAGGGTCAGCTCGTAGCGCATTTCCTTTTCAGGCACCAGGTTCGGGTTACCGGCGTCAGTGTCCCGGTCATTGTCATCCGTGTTGACCGTGGCCGCGAAGTTGGAGAAGCTTAATTGGGAGACTTGGCGCTCTGCCGTGGCCCGGACCTGGAACTGGTTGGTTACGTCAAAGCGGTAATCCACCCTGGGCCGGATGAAGCTGAAGCTGCGCTCCTGGTTGACGGTCCCCGTCTGCTCGATGGTCGAGGTCTCGTATACCAGATTGCTTTCCAGGGACATGCGATCGTTCAGTGCCCAGTTGTGGAACGCAAATCCCTCGTAGCGCATTTCTTCCACGGTGGTGCCCGGGTTGGAGGCGCTCGTCAGGGCAGGGAGATCGCCATAGCGCGAATCCGGAGCGCCGTCGGCGCTGCGGCTGCCAATGAACAGGCTGGAGTCCAGAATAGTCTGGGCGCGCTCCGCGCCGACCTGCAGATCATGGCCTTCCATGACGCGCCAGCTGTAACTGGACTGGCCGATCCGTTCCCGTGTGCGTTCGTTGGTGTCGTAGAACAACAGTTTCTCGGGTTCGGGGGACGCAGCGTCGGGGTCGTCAATGCTGTAGCGCTCCCGGACGTTGTCGCGGGTTTCATCATTGACCACGAACAGCACTTGCAGTCGGCCACCGCTATCCAGAGAATATTCGTAATCGCCACCCACTTCCCAGTTGTGGAAATCGTAGGCCACCGGCTCGAATTCCCCATAGGGCGCCGGATTGCCATTCTGGTAGCTGGTGATGTACCGGTTGATTTCGCGCTCGGCGCCATCGTCGCCGTACAACAGGTTCAGCTGCATGCGCTGCGGGCCGGTGGTATAGCTCATCGTGGTGCTGGCTTCGTAGCCGGTCTGTTCCCGCACGTTGCTTTCGTGGGTGCTGTCAATGGGAGACCCGTCCGGAGAGACTGCGTACTCACGACGCTCCTCGTGGTTGTAGCGCGGGTCGGCCTCGAGATTGATCAGGGCCTGGAAGCTGCCCACCTGACGGCTGTGTGACAGTGATCCACCCGGCTGGATCGTGCCATCATGGTGGCGGTCGCTGTTGATTTCCACCGAGGTACTGGACCGGGAAGCGGCCTCCACGAGCACCACGTTCACGACCTGGCCGGAGCCGCGCACACTCAGTTCACCGGAGGTGCCACGGATGATCTCGATGCGCTGCACCTCGTTGGCGGCGATGCGGCGCAGCTGATCGCTCGGGGAGTTGTCCTTGCCGGCAATGCGCTGTCCGTCGATCAGCAGGTCACCGCCGGTACCCAGGCCTCGTCCGCCGCCGCCGCCGCTCAGTGAGACGCCGGGAATACGGTCCACCATGTCATTGGCGGAAGTCGGGCTGTAGGACTGGAAATACGAGGCGGGGTAGACCACCGTAGAGTCGTCGACCTCCTGCGCCTCCGGAAGTTCCTGCAGGGGCGGTGTCTGGGCGTGCAGGGGGCCGCCCAGCAGGCTGGTGAGCCCGGCTGCCAGCAGCGCGCCCCGCCACAGGGCTCGTCGATCTCCGCCTGTTGTGACATCCGTGAGGAGGATAAGGGGACTTTTCGGGCTGCTGTGCATCATTACTCCGGGATGTGGGTATTCGTCAAAGCGCAATCTTACCAAAAAACAGGTACTTGCTGGTGTAACAATTTGTAAGAAGTTGCGGGCGATCCTGCCATATTTCGGGCGTGTCCGTGCATGACCACGGCAGTCGGGGTACCATGGATCAAACCGGTTCAGGAGGCATCCATGCATTATCTGATCACAGGCGGCACTGGTTTTGTCGGCCAGGCGTTGTGCCGGCGCCTTCTGGACGAGGGCCATCGCGTCAGTGTGCTGACTCGCGATTACGCGCGGGCCCGTACGACTCTTGGCCGCGATGTCGAGCTGCTGAGGGAGTTGCAGGAACTGGATGCGGGCGAACAGATCGATGTCATCGTCAACCTGGCTGGTGCGCCCATTGCCGACCGCCGCTGGTCGCCCCGCCGCAAGACCGAACTGGTCGACAGCCGGGTGGGCACCACCCGCCAGATCATTCAGCTGGTGCAGCGCCTGCAGCACCGGCCCCAGTGTCTGATCAGTGCGTCTGCGGTCGGGTTCTACGGCGCCGGTGATGCGAAACCGCTGACCGAACAGTCGCCCGCCAATAATGAGTTCAGTCACGAATTGTGCAAGCGCTGGGAAGAGGAGGCGCGGAAAGCCGAAGCGGCCGGCGTACGTACCTGCATCATCCGGTTGGGTATCGTGCTGGGGCGGGGTGGCGGCATGCTGCAGAAGCTGTTGACCCCGTTCCGCCTGGGGCTGGGAGGCCGGCTGGGCTCGGGCAGTCAGATGATGTCCTGGGTGCACCGTGACGATGTGGTAGAGGTCATCCGCCGGCTCTCGGAGGATACGTCCCTGGAGGGTGTGTTCAATCTGACGGCACCGGCGCCGGTCAGTAACGCCGAGTTCACCCGTGCGCTGGCCGGTGTATTGCGCAGGCCGGCGGTGTTGCCGCTACCGGCCTGGTTCGTCCGGCTGGTTTTCGGAGAGATGGGAGACCGGTTGCTGTTGAACGGCCAGTGTGTGATGCCGGCCCGCCTGCAGGATGCCGGGTACGGTTTCCGGTATCGAGAGGTCCGGGAGGCGTTACGCGACAGCGTGTAATCTGCCCGGCTCACAGGTTTTGCGATTTGTCGGCGAATTTCCCATAATACGCCCATCCGTACTGAGCGATCGTTCGATGGCGATTGCCAGACGGTTTTACAGACGACCCCGCTTGCCGGATGGCACGAGGGGCAGCAGGAGAGACAGGCTATGCAACGCGAGTCAATGGAAGTGGATGTTGTCATCATCGGTGCGGGGCCGGCGGGATTGTCGACCGCATGCCGTTTGCTGCAACTGGCGCAGGAGTCGGAGCAGGAAATTTCCGTCTGCGTACTGGAGAAAGGTTCCGAGATCGGCGCCCATATCCTGTCTGGAGCGGTGTTCGAGCCCGGCGCCCTGAATGATCTGTTTCCTGACTGGAAAGAACGCGGCGCTCCGCTGAACACCGCCGTGACAGGCGATGATGTCTACTATCTTGGCGGAGCCGAAAAATCGATCCGTTTCCCGGATCTGCTGGTGCCACGCCCCATGCACAACAACGGGAACTACATTATTTCCCTGGGCAAACTGTGCAAATGGCTGGGTGATCAGGCCATGGAGCTGGGGGCCGAGGTGTTTCCCGGTTTTCCCGCCGCCGAGGTTCTCTACCATGAAGATGGCAGTGTGAAAGGCGTGGCCACCGGAGACATGGGTGTGGACGCCAACGGCGAGAAAAAGGATAGCTACGAACCGGGTTTTGAATTCCATGCCAGATGCACCATTTTTGCCGAAGGTTGCCGCGGTCACCTGGGCAAGGAGCTCATCCAGCGCTTCGAGCTGGACAAGGACAGTGATCCACAACACTACGGCATCGGTCTCAAGGAAATCTGGGAAGTGCCGGATGACAAACACAAGGAAGGGCTGGTCGTACATACGGCCGGCTATCCGATGATCGGCGACAGTTACGCCGGCTCCAGTGGAGGATTTCTCTATCATGCGGAAGACAACCAGGTGTTTGTCGGACTGATCGTGGACCTGGGGTATTCCAATCCGCACCTCAGCCCCTATGACGAGTTCCAGAAGTTCAAACACCATCCCGTCATCCGGCAGTACCTGGAGGGGGGCAAGCGTATTTCCTACGGTGCTCGTGCCCTGAACAAGGGAGGGTTGAATTCCCTGCCGAAAATGACCTTCCCCGGTGGCATGCTGATCGGTTGTGACGCGGGCACACTGAACGCCGCCAAGATCAAGGGCAGTCACACGGCAATGCGGTCCGGCATGTTGGCCGCGGAATCGGTGTTTGACGCATTGAAGAACCAGACGCTGGAGTCTGGTGTTGAGCTGACCGATTATGCGGACCGGGTCAGACAGTCCGACCTGTATAGCGAATTACACAAATCGCGTAATTTCAGCGCCGGATTCCACAAGTTCGGTTTCTGGATCGGCAGCGGACTGACGTTCGTCGAGCACAATATCTTCGCGGGCCGCTTTCCGCTCACATTCCACGACCGGGTTCCGGATTACAGCCAGATGAAGCCGGCGGCGGAGTGCCCGGAGATCAGGTATCCGAAGCCGGACGGGGTGATCAGCTTCGACAAGCTGTCGTCCGTGTTCCTGTCCAATACCAACCATGCAGAGAACCAGCCGTGTCACCTGACGCTGAAGAACGAGTCTGTTCCCATAGAGCACAACCTGCCGGTCTATGACGAGCCGGCACAGCGTTACTGCCCGGCCGCCGTCTACGAGGTGGTCGAGGGTGATGATGGCGGCAAGCGCTTCCAGATCAACGCTCAGAACTGCGTTCATTGCAAGACCTGCGATATCAAGGATCCGGCCCAGAACATCCACTGGGTGGCTCCGGAAGGGGGCGGCGGACCGAACTACCCCGGTATGTGAGCGGCGAAAGCAAGTGGTGTTGCGGGCGGTCTTGATCGTTATGTACTGTCGCCGACCATGCCGCTATCCGACTCTGGTTCTTCTGGCCGTTGCCCTCGCTGGCTGCGGGCTGATCGGTATCGACACCGGTTTCCAGGAGGATCCGGAGCTGGAGGCCCGTGTCCTGGGCAAGGGTGTCATCGTACCCGGGATTGACCTGCTTGCACTGACACCGGGGATGCGCGACTACTTGTCGGAGCATGTTCCCGAACACGCCAGCGACTGGGAAAAGGTACAGCGACTGCAGGTGCTGCTGTTCGATGAAGAGTACCTGAACATCCAGTACCGCGACGACGCGACCCTCTCGGCAGCGGAAACCTTTGAAGCCGGCTACGCCAACTGTCTGGCCCTGATCAACCTGTACATTGCCATGGCCCGTCATGTGGGGCTGGACGTGCAATACCAGACCGCCCGTATCCGGCCGCGCTGGAACCGCCGGGGAGAGCTGGTGGTGCTGAGCGAACACGTCAATGCGCTCGGAGAGCTGGGTGGCGGGCGGCAGTACGTCATGGATTTCACTCCGTCCGTGTTGCTGCAGCCGGGTTCGGCGCACGTAATTCCGGATTACAGCGCGCAGGCCATGTATTTCAACAACCTGGGTGTGGAGGCGCTGATCGACGGCGATGCGGAAACCGCGCTGCAGCGTTTCCGCTATGCGCTGGCGGTGGACCCGGAACTGTCCATGGTATGGAACAACATCGGCAGTGCCCTCAATCGCCTGGACAGTCCCCGCCTGGCCGAGTACAGCTACAAGAAAGCCTTTGATCTGAATCGCGGCAGCACCACCGCCATCAACAACCTGGCGCGTCACTACAGCCAGCGGGGCGATACCGAGCTGGCCGCCACGTATCGTGACGCGTTGGACCGGGTCAATCGTGCCAACCCCTATTATCACTACGTGCGCGGCAGTGTTGCCCTGGAGCAGGAGTTCTATGACGAGGCCCGCCGGCATTTCCGCCAGGCGATCCGGCGCAAGGACGACGAACCGGACTTCTACTATGCGTTGGGCATGACCCTGGAGGAGCTGGGGCAGGCCCAGGAGGCCGAGGAACTGAAAACCCTGGCGCTGGCGCTGCATGAGTACGGCGACCAGCGTTACCGCCCCGGCAATCAGCGGGTGCGGCGTATCGACAACCGCAGCATCCTGCGCTCCAGCAGTCCCGGCTTCACGATCCAGGTGGCCGACTGAGGTGGACACTCACATTGACGGGTAGCGGTGCCAGCAGCTCCCGCATCGCTTCGTGTTGCTGCTCGTCCCGGCAGACCAGGCTGGCTTCCATGCCGCGAGTCTTGTCGTACCGCACGCTTTCCACCGTGGCCTCCAGCCCCGCTTCCTGTAAGGTTTCATTGATCACCATTCCGGTAATGCGCTCCCGCAGCGCAGGGCGGAAAACCTTGCCGACTGCCGTGACCGGCATCTCCTTGACGAACACGATGCGTTTGGGAACGGCCGCCCGTTCGTTGATGCGGCTGCGGCACCATGCCAGCAGTGCTTCTTCCGATGTCTCGCGGCCCGACGAAGGCACCACGAACGCCATGGGCAGCTCGCCGGCATAGGCGTCCGGCTGACCCACCGCTATGGCGGATGCCACGCCGGGGTGGGCATGGAGGGCTTCCTCGATCAGTGCCGGGTCGATGTTGTGGCCGCCCCGGATGATGAGGTCCCTGGAACGGCCCGTCAGATACAGAAAACCCTCCTCATCCAGATAGCCCAGGTCACCGGTGTTGAACCAGTCACCTTCCGGGAACGCGCCCCGGTTGTCCGTTTCATTGACGTAGCCGGCAAAAACCTGCGGTCCCCGCACCAGAATGGCGCCCGGCTCTCCTGGCAGACAATCCCGGGTGATACGGTCTTCCTCCACCTCCGCGATACGCACCTCGGAGTAGGGTAGCCGCAGACCGACGCTGCCGGCCGGTTGCTCATCCGGCGGTCGGGTGATCAACGAGGTCGTTTCGGTCATTCCGTAGCCGTTGGTGACGATCAAGTGAAAGCGCCGTTCAAATGACTCCTCGAAACTGGGGGACAGCGGTGCGGCGCCCGAGTTGATCCGCGTCAGGCTACTGATGTCATGGGAGCCCACCGGCATCTGCGAAAGCGCTGTGAGTACCGTGGGCACGGTGGCGAAACTATTAACCCGGAAGCGCTCCACATGATGCCAGAGGTTGCGCAGCGCTTCGGTGTTACGGAAACCGGACGGCGTAAGCAGCACGATATGATAGCCGACGGCAAAGGCGGCCACGCCCTGGATGATGACACCGAATATATGGAACAGGGGCAGGCCGCAGATCACTGTCTGGCGGCCCATGTGCGCCGTGACCACCTGCATCAGCTGGCCGATATAGGCCATGTTACCGTGGGTGAGGCGGGCAATTTTCGGGTGGCCGGTGGTGCCTCCCGTATGGAAACAGGCCGCGATCTCGTCACCTGTGAACTGTCGGGGTGAGCGCAAAGCGTCGGATGGTTGCCGGGCCACGGCCTCGTTGTAGTCCACCACGCGTATGTCGCGGTCCGGCAGCCCGGGTTCGGGTACCTCCCCGGTCAGCCCCGGCAGGGCGATCGCCAGCACCGTGTGTACATCCGGTACCTGTTCCACAGCCTGCATGGTTTTTTCCCAGATATCGGTATGCCGGGATGGTGCCAGACACACTACGGCCCGCGCCCCGGCACCGCGCATGATGTCGGCAATCTGGCCCGGCTCCAGTAGCGGGTTGATGGGGTTGGCGATGGCCTGTGCCTGACTGCCCAGTATGACGGGATGGGACTGGGGGAGGATTGGCAGGATGATGGAGACCGTGTCGGTATGGGTGACGCCCGATTCCTGAAGAAGATTCGCGGTGGCCATCACACGGGCGGCCAGCTCGCGGTAGCTGATGGTCTGTACCGCTTCATCTCTCGCCCCGGTGGGCAGGAATGTCAGTGCGGCATCGTCGCCGAAACGCTGTGCACTGTTCCGGATGATGTCCAGGGCGCTGGTGAGAGGGAAGCGCTCTGACAGCGGCATGGCTTGCTCGAAGGCGCGGATCGAGGCCGTATCGTCAAGCTGGGGCTGGTCATCCATGTCGGTATCCTTATTCTGTTTTACCGACTGATTATACAGATTCCTTTCTGTCTTTCACCGTTGCGGTGGACAGACCATGCAGGCGCTACTGGTCCCGGCTGACGGCCAGGCGGGCCATCCGCTCCATGGCCTGGCGGAAGCGGTTGTCGGGCAGCGTGGAGAGCGCCTCGAGTGCCCTGTCGACTTCCTGCCCGGCAAGCTGGCGGGTGTAATCCAGTGACCCGCTCTGTCGCACGATACGGATGATCTCGTTCAGGTGTTCGGTGCCGCCGTGCTCGATAGCGCTGCGTAGCAGGGAGGACTCATCAGCGCTACTGTTGTGCATAGCATGAATCAGGGGCAGCGTCGGTTTGCCCTCGGCCAGATCATCCCCGATGTTCTTGCCGAGCGCCTGGCTTTCACCGCTGTAGTCGAGCAGGTCATCAATCAGCTGGAAGGCCAGGCCGATGTGGCGTCCAGCCCGCTTCAGTGCATCCTCCTCTGCTTCCGGGGCTTCGGCGACGATGGCGCCGCACTGTGCCGCAGTCTGGAACAGGATGGCGGTCTTGTCCTCGATCACCTGCATGTAGTCGGCTTCCGAGGTGTCGACACGGTGCTTGTTCAGCAGCTGCAGGACTTCGCCTTCGGCGATGGTGTTGGTGGTGTCGGCGATGATGCGCATGATCTTCGGATTCTCCACTCCCACCAGAATCTGGAAAGCGCGGGAGTAGATGAAATCACCGACCAGTACGCTGGACGGGTTGCTCCACTGCTCGTTGGCGGTGGGGCGGCCGCGGCGCATGGTGGACATGTCGACCACATCGTCGTGCAGCAGCGTGGCGGTATGGATGAACTCGATCACCGCCGCCATGCGCACGGCCTGGTCGCCTTCGTGGCCGCAGCAACGGGCGCCGAGCAATACCAGCACCGGGCGCAGCCGCTTGCCACCGGCATCGATGATATACTGCCCGATACTCTCCACAAGGGGCACGCGGGAGTGGAGTTGTTCGACGATATATCGGTTGACCGCTTCGAAATCGGCGGCCACTGCAGCGCGAATGTCCTGGACCATGGAAATCTGGTTACCGTATGCGGGTCGGGGGTGAGTCCCGGGGGTTTCGATGAAGCATCCTGTTTTCGAGGAAGCATCCTATGAGGGCGGGCCCGAGGTGTCAAGCTGGCGCACCGGCGTGCCAGCCGCGTTGTCGTGAATATCCTTCAACAGACTTGCCTGGCGGCACGACATCCCGTAAAATGCCCGCCCTTGACAGGGTTGATGCCCGAATACCGAATTCTGGAGTGAGCTATGTACGCGGTTATAGAGAGTGGTGGCAAGCAGCACCGGGTTGAGGAAGGAGAAGTCCTCAAGCTCGAGAAGCTGGAAGCCGCAACAGGCGAAACCGTCAGCTTCGACAAGGTGCTGATGGTGGGAGAAGGCGAATCGGTGAAAATCGGCGAGCCCTATGTGAAAGGCGGCAAGGTGACGGCGGAAGTCGTGACTCAGGGCCGTGGCGACAAGGTGCGGATCATCAAGTTCCGTCGACGCAAGCATTCACGCAAGACACAGGGCCACCGTCAGTGGTTCACTGAAGTCAAGATCACGGGAATCTCTTCCTGACAGCGCCTGAGGGCAGCACAGGTGGAAACAGTTCAAGCGGAGTAGGTTATGGCTCACAAAAAAGCAGGCGGCAGTACCAATAACGGTCGCGATTCGATTTCCAAGCGCCTCGGCGTCAAGAAGTTTGGCGGCGAGAACGTTCTGGCCGGGAACATCCTGGTTCGCCAGCGTGGAACCCGTTTCCACGCCGGACCCAACGTCGGCATGGGCAAGGATCACACCCTGTTTGCCCGCGCGGAAGGGCAGGTGAAATTCCAGGTCAAGGGTCCGAAAAATCGCAAGTATGTCAGTATCGAGACCGCGTGATCTGACGGACTGAAGACCCCGGTCCCATGTATTCGGAAAGCCCCGTCATCGACGGGGCTTTTTTGTCTGGGGCAGCCGTGGTCCACTACCCGGACGCAGACCGGAAGGCAGAAACAGCATGAAATTCGTCGATGAAGCAGAAATCACCGTGTCCGCCGGCAAGGGCGGCAACGGCTGCCTGAGTTTCCGGCGCGAGAAGTACATCCCCAAGGGCGGACCGGACGGTGGTGACGGCGGCCATGGTGGTAGCGTCTGGCTGGAGGCGGACGAAGCGCTCAATACCCTGATCGATTTCCGCTACAAGCGCCAGTACCAGGCGCAGACCGGCCAGCAGGGCATGGGCCGCAACTGCAGCGGCAAGGCCGGCGAGGATCTGATCATTCATGTGCCCGTGGGTACCACAGTCGTGGACCGCGATACCGGTGAGCAGATCGCAGACATTGCCGTTCCCGGTGAGCGCGTGATGGTGGCCCGGGGCGGCATACGCGGTCTCGGTAACACGCGCTTCAAATCCAGTGTCAACCGCGCGCCGCGCAGGACCACAAAGGGCACCGAGGGCGAAACCCGGCGGCTGCAGTTGCAGCTCAAGCTGCTGGCGGACGTCGGACTGCTGGGCATGCCCAATGCCGGCAAGTCGACGCTGATCCGTTCGGTGTCGGCCGCCCGCCCCAAGGTGGCGGATTACCCGTTCACCACCCTGATTCCCAATCTGGGCGTGGTGCGGGTCGACGCCGAGCGCAGTTTCGTGATGGCCGACATTCCAGGCCTGATCGAGGGAGCGGCCGATGGGGCGGGGCTGGGCTTCCGGTTTCTGAAGCACCTGGCTCGTACCCGGCTGTTATTGCATGTTATCGATATTTTCCCGCTGGATGACAGCGACCCGCTGGATCGGGCGGACGAGATTGTCGCCGAACTGTATGCCTTCAGTCCCGTACTGGCGGAGAAGCCCCGTTGGCTGGTATTGAACAAGGCGGATCTGGTGAGTGAAGAAGCGCTTGAAGAATGGCAGCGACGCTTCTCCGAGGCCTATCCCGACATGCCGGTGCATACGGTCTCCGCAATCACTGGCGCCGGTTGCGAGGTCCTCTGCCAGCAGATCATGACCGCCCTGGAGGTGCAGCGTCAGCGCCTCGAGCAGGACGAGGAATACCGGGCCGCGCAGCAGGAGCTGGAGCAGCGCATGGCGGGAGAGATCCGGGACAGTATCGATCGCAGCCGGCGAAATGCCGGTGTAGTGGCTCCGGAGTCCGAAGAGGACGCGGATGAAGACGATGATGATGTCACGGTAATCTATCGAGAATGAGAACACAGGTACACAATGCCGACTGCTGGGTCGTCAAGATCGGCAGTTCGCTGATCACCAATGACGGCAGCGGCCTGGATCGGCCGGCCATCGAGCGCTGGGTGGCGCAGCTCGCCGTGCTGCATGCCGCTGGCAAGCAGGTGGTGCTGGTCTCCTCCGGTGCGGTGGCCGAAGGGGTATCGCGCCTGGCGCTGCCGGGGCGGCCACGGGAAGTCCATCTGCAGCAGGCCGCTGCGGCGGTTGGCCAGATGGGGCTGGTACAGGCATGGGAGTCGGCGTTTCAACAATTCGGCATCCACACCGCCCAGGTGCTGCTGACCCATGATGACCTCTCCAACCGGCGCCGTTATCTCAACGCCCGCAGCACCCTGGATGGGCTGGTGCGGATGCGGGTCATTCCCGTAGTCAACGAGAACGACACAGTGGCCACGGCCGAGCTCTGTTTCGGAGACAATGACACGCTGGCCGCGCTGGTGGCGAACCTGATCAATGCCGACGGACTGATCATCCTTACTGATCAACAGGGCCTGCATGAGAGTGACCCCCGCAGCAATCCCGGGGCGCCCGTGATCCCCGAGGCCATGGCGGGAGATGAAAGACTGGATGCCATGGCGGGAGGCAGCAGCAACCTGGGCCGCGGAGGAATGCGGACCAAGATCAATGCCGCCCGCACCGCCGCCCGTTCGGGGGCATTCACGCTGATCGCCAGCGGGCGGGAAGAGGATGTACTGGAGCGCCTGTCGAGCGGTGAGGTACTGGGAACGCTGCTATTGCCGGACCAGGAGCCGGTGGCGGCCCGCAAACAATGGCTTGCCGGTCAGCTGCGTTCGCGGGGTCAGCTGGTTCTCGACCAGGGGGCCGTGCAGGTGTTGCAGGAATCCGGTCGCAGCCTGTTACCCGTTGGTGTCGTGGAGGTCAAAGGCCGGTTCGACCGCGGCGAGCTGGTCCAGTGCGTGGATGAGCAGGGGCGGGAAATTGCACGTGGTCTGGTCAACTACGACAGCCGGGAGGCGCAGCAGCTGGTGCGGCAACCGAGCCATCGCATAGAGGCGATCCTCGGTTATGCGGGTGATGAAGAGATTGTGCACCGGGACAACATGGTGCTTGCGGCGGGACTGTGAGTTCCCCGGCCACAAAAAAACCGGCTCCTGGGCCGGTTTTTTTGTGGCGCTGCCGCTGACTCCGGAGAGTCAGCTCTTCAGCGCAAAGATGGCTGAGTTCAGACGGCTCTTGTGCCGTGCCGCCTTGTTCTTGTTGATGATGCCCTTGCTGGCCATCCGGTCGATCACGGGGACCGCCTTCTGGTAAGCGGCGGTCGCTTTCTCTGCATCCTTTTCACGAATGGCGGCGATCACCTTCTTGATAGAGGTGCGTACCACGGACCGGAAACTGGCGTTATGGCGGCGGCGGTTTTCGTTCTGCCGGGCGCGCTTGCGGGCTTGTGCTGTGTTAGCCAAAGGTGACTCCTTTGTATCCTCAGGTCATCCCGATGCCGTACCCCGGGACGGTTCCGGGCCGGTCAGGAAGTGTAAAATTCAAGACGCGACACTATGCCCTCTACGGAGTTGTCTGTCAAGCCCTGTGGCTGTGTTATGCTTCCTGTACTGTTCATTGATGGAGTAGATTGTATGAGCACCAGGATCGATATCGGTATCAACGCTGCGGACCGCGAAAAAGTGGCCGAGGGGCTGGCCCATCTGTTGGCTGACAGCTACACGCTGTACCTGCAGACCCACAACTTCCACTGGAATGTCACCGGTCCCCAGTTCCGCGAACTCCACCTGATGTTCGAGGAGCACTACACGGAACTGGCGGTGGCCGTGGACGATATCGCCGAACGGATCCGCACACTGGGTGTCGCGGCTCCCGGAACCTACAAGGACTTTGCCAGGCTCAGCGCGATCAGTGAGGTGGACGGGGTGCCGTCCGGCGAGGAGATGGTTGACATCCTCACCACCGGACACGAAACGGTCGTCAAGACCTGCCGCAAGGTGCTGAAGCTGGCCCAGGACGCCGACGATGAGTCGACGGTGGCGCTGGCTTCCGATCGCATGCGGGTCCATGAGAAGACCGCCTGGATGTTGCGGGCCACCAACCAGTAGGATCACCGCCTTACGGCAAGGGAGCGCGGGTGGTGCTGCGCTCCCTTGTCTTGTTCAGGTCGCCAGCCACCACACCACATAGAAAAGACTGAAGGCACCCAGGTAAACCAGGCCGGCCCAGGCCAGTAGACGCATCCCGCCATTGATCGCTCCCCGATCCTCCCGGACCAGACTGAAATTCAGCCACGCGAAGAAGGGTGTGGTCACGAACGCCAGGGTCATGGCGAAGGTCAGCATGGGGCTCAGCGCCGACTGGAAGAACAGAATGATCATCATGCCAGCCAGCGCCTGGCCGGTGATCCATACAGCCAGCCTTCGCCGCCGCTGGTGGTCCGGCAGTTCCGGTTCACTGCGGAGCAGGTGAAAGGACTCTTCCAGGGTGCGTGCGTATCCGTCCATCACGGCCAGTGTGGTGCCGAACATGCACATGAAAGCAATGAAAGCCACCAGCAGCTCCGACCAGTCACCGATGGTGGCGGAATACATGGCCACCAGCTGCTGAGTGAAAGCGGCCCCGGCCATGGCGATTTCCTGTTCGGTTCCGTACTGTATCAGTGCACCCAGCGACAGGAAGACCAGCGCCAGGACCACTGCCATCCAGTAGCCCAGGTTGAAGTCAAACAGGGCCTGGGCAGGGCTGATATTCAGCAGCCGCTGTTTGGAGCGCAGCCACATGGAATTGATGGCGGACAATTCGATTGGCACCGGCATCCAGCCGATCATTGCCACCAGGAAGGCCAGCATGGACAGCTGCCAAGGCGACGGTCCGCTGAAATCCGGTGCCGCCCGGGCGCCGTTACCCCAGGCGATGATGACGGCAATTACCGTGGCCACGCTGAGCAGGAACATGATGACCTTGGCGATGCTGTCCAGCAGGCGGTAGTGGCCGCCCAGCAGGATTCCGAGGCACAGCACCAGCAGCAGGACACAGAGCAGGGTCACGGACAGGTTACCCGGCATGAAGAAGGCCAGCAGGTTGGCGGTCAGCAATAATACCGCAGCCGTATTCACCACGGCTGCGATCAGATTGAGGGCCGTGAAGGCGATCAGCCAGGCGCGTCCTTTGCGCAGGTAACCCTCCATCAGGCTGGCACCGTGGTTCATGGTGTACTGGACACCAAAACGGAAGAACGGATACTTCAGCACATTGACCAGCAGAACCAGCCAGAGTAACTGCCAACCGAACAGGGCGCCGGCCTGTGTGGAAGCGACAAGGTGGGAGGCTCCCACGGCGGCAGCGGCCATGATCAGGCCGGGACCGAGACTCTGCAGGCGCGAGGCAGCCGGTCTTCCGGAAGAAAGTGTTGGTTCCATGAAGTGCGTTTCCTGATGGTTTTTTATTCTGCACAAGGTGCGATAATGGTAATCGGTGAAGCATAAAGGAATTGAAATCACGGGTCTACGCCAGCTGCGGGAGCCGGGGAGTGCAGTACATTGAGTGACCAGGGAAGAGCCGATCCGGGTGGTGATCCGGGCCGTGAAGAGGCGGATCGGGACGGCGGGCCAGGCCGCCGGGGTTTGCTGCGCTCCAGCCTGGTCACCGGATCAATGACCTCGATGTCGCGTGTGCTGGGGCTGGTCCGTGACATCGTGCTGGCCCGGCTGTTCGGCCCCGGGGACGGGGCGGATGCATTCTTCCTCGCCTTCAAGATTCCCAATTTTCTGCGGCGCTTGTTCGCCGAGGGCGCATTCAACCAGGCGTTCGTTCCGGTGCTGTCCGAGTACCGGACGCGTCACACCCATGCCGACGTGCAGCAACTGATCAATGCCACCGCCTCCTGGCTGGGAGGCATATTATTGATGATCACCCTCATTGTGGTGGCGGCAGCGCCCCTGGTGGCCTGGCCGATTGCCTGGGGGTTCACTTCCGATCCGCAGAAGTTCGACCTGTTCGTGCACATGCTGCGGATCACCTTCCCCTATCTGCTGTTGATTTCGATGACCGCTTTTGCCGGCTCCATTCTCAACACCTATGGCCGGTTTGCCGTGCCGGCGCTGACGCCCGCGTTGCTGAACCTGTCGCTGATCGCTTCGGCGCTGCTTCTGTCACCCTGGTTTGCGCAGCCGGAAGTGGCGCTGGCCTGGGGTGTGCTGATCGCCGGTGTCAGCCAGCTGCTGTTCCAGTTGCCGTTTCTGGTGCGCTTGCAGCTCATGCCGAAGCCGGTGCGGCGGGCGCGCCACGAAGGCGTGCGGCGCATCATCCGGCTGATGATTCCGGCCCTGTTCGGGGTGTCGGTCAGCCAGATCAATCTGCTGTTCGACACCTTCATCGCCTCCCTGCTGGTCAGCGGCAGCGTGTCCTGGCTGTACTTCTCCGAACGGCTGATGGACCTGCCGCTGGGCATTTTCGCGGTGGCCGTGGCCACGGTGGTGTTGCCCAGTCTGTCGCGCCGTCACGCCGAACGCAGTCCGGAAGAGTTTTCGGCGCTGCTGGACTGGGCGTTCCGACTGGTGGTGCTGATCGCCCTGCCAGCCGCGCTGGCACTGGTGCTTATCTCCGAACCATTGATTGTGACCCTGTTCCAGAGTGATAACTTCACGGCGGCTGATGTGGTACAGGTGACCTACAGCCTGCAGGCCTACAGTCTGGGGCTGGTGGCCTTCATGCTCATCAAGGTCTTTGCGCCCGGGTACTATTCGCGGCAGGATACACGCACCCCGGTGACCATCGGTATCATCGCCATGGCGGTTAACATGGTGCTCAATATCGTGCTGGTGTTTGGTATGGGCATGGCGCATACCGGTCTGGCGCTGGCCACCTCGCTGGCGGCTTTCCTGAATGCCGGGCTGCTGTTGGCCGGTCTCCTGCGCAGTGGCGCGTACCGCTTCCAGCCTGGCTGGGGGGCATTCATGCTACGGGTGCTGACCGCCAACCTGTTGATGTCGGTGTTCCTGTTGATGCTGGCCGGGCCATGGCAGGAGTGGCTGGAGCGCAGTGACTGGCAGCGGGCCGGCCATATGGCGATACTGTGTCTGGGAGGCATGACGCTCTATTTCGCCTGCCTGTGGTTGAGCGGTATGCGGGTGGCGCAATTCCGTCGCCATGAATGAACAAAAAGGTGTACAGCGAATGGACGAACGAAAAAGAGAAATCGACAACTTTCATATCATCGGCTGTGAAGAACTGCCGGAGCCCGAGACGCTGAAGCGAGAGATGCCGGTTGACGGACCGGCTCTGGAGACAGTGCTGCGCGGCCATCATGACGTCAAGGCGGTGCTGGATGGCCGGGACGACCGCCTGATCGTCGTGGTCGGCCCCTGCTCCATCCACGATCCCGAGCAGGCTCTCGATTACGCCCGGCGTCTCGCTCCGCTGGCGAAAGAGCTGCGGGACGAACTGGTGATACTGATGCGGGTCTATTTCGAGAAGCCCCGCACCACGGTAGGCTGGGAGGGTCTGATCTACGACCCCAATCTGGATGGCAGTCACCATATCGAGCAGGGCATACGGATCGGCCGGCGGCTGATGCTGGACATCAATGCCCTGGGCCTGCCGATCGCGGTGGAAGCGCTGGACCTGATAACGCCGCAGTACCTCCAGGATCTGGTCAGCTGGACAGCGGTGGGAGCCCGCACCACCGAGTCACCCACGCATCGCAAGCTGGCCAGCGGCCTTTCTTCCGCAGTGGGCTTCAAGAATAATGTGGACGGAGGGGTCACGGTGGCCATCAATGCCATCCGCGCCGCCTCGGCGGTCAACACCTTCATCAGTGTGACCGAAGGGGGCCGGGTGGCCGCTTTTCGTACATCAGGCAACCCTCACTGCCACGTGATCCTGCGCGGAGGAAGTGAACCCAACTATCAGGCGCCTCATGTCGCAGATTGCGAACAAGCCCTGCGCAAGGCCATGATCAGCCCCAATATCATGATCGACTGCAGCCATGGCAATTCACGGAAGCAACACGAGAGGCAACTCGAAGTACTGGATGATGTGGCTGGTCAGATTGTGGAGGGCAATCGCTCCATCGTCGGCGTGATGCTGGAAAGTCACATCCATGCGGGCAATCAGCCGATTCCGGATGACCTGCAGGAATTGCAGTACGGCGTCTCGATCACCGACGCCTGTATCGACTGGTCAACCACCGAGGAAGTGCTGAGGAAGTTTGCAGAAAAAACAAGGCCCGCCTTGCCGGGACGGCGCAGCGGGCCTGATGAGATGGTTGACGGGGCTGTATGATCAGCCGATCGTCATGGATACAGCGACCAGACCCAGCGCCACCAGAGTGATGACACCGATGGCCATGGCCATATTACGAAGTATGATACGGTCGTCCATTATCCCCTCCCCAGCAATTGCAGAACACGATTGATAGTCAGCTTGCAGCCTCCATGATGCCGGAAAAGGAAGGGGAACCGGTTGATCTGCATCAACGCCTGTTACGATAGCGGACCAGCTGTGACGGCGCATTGATTGCTGCCCGGAACTTATCTATTATGCGGGCTGGTAGTGCCTCTTTTCATGGAACAATGGAGACGACAATGAGCACCTACAACAACATTCTGGTAGCTATCGACGGCTCGGACGAGTCAAACCGGATTCTTGACAGGGCCCTGAAACTCGCTGACGACAACAAAGCGCAACTCAGTGTCGTGCTGGTCTTCGAGCCGTTGCTGGGCAATTACTCGTTCGAGCTGAACATGGCGGATTTCGAGAAAGTACAGCAGGAGCACCAGGAACAGGTGGCCAAAAAGGTGCGTGAGAGTCTGGCGTCAAAGACGTCCTCGGTGCCGGAGGATCGTATCCACTTCCAGCGCGGCAAGGCCGCATCCGAGATCCGCAAGTTGGCCGATGAGCTGAAGGCCGATCTGCTGGTGATCGGCAGTCATGGTCACAACCCGGTACGCGCGGTGCTCGGTTCAGTGGCCAATGCGGTGCTGCATGGCATCAACTGTGACGTGCTGACCGTCAGGGTGTGAGCACGGTCTTCAGGGACTGTACCAGATAGTCCATATTGTGACTGTTGATCCCGGCGACATTGATCCGGCTGGAATCGACCAGGTAGATGCTGTACTGGTCGACCAGCTTCCGGACCTCTTCCTTGCTGATGCCCAGGAAGGAGAACATGCCTTTTTCCCGGGTGATGAAACGGAAATCCCCGTTCACCCCGGCTTCATCCAGGGCAGTGGCCAGTAACGCACGGGTGTCGTTGATACGGCGCCGCACCTGTCCCAGTTCTTCCAGCCAGACCTGCTTCAGGACATCGTCTGCCAGAATGGTCTCCACGATGGCCGCGCCGTGATCCGGTGGCATGGACCAGATGCCGCGGGCGATCGAGGCGATCTGGCTGGCACTGATAGCGGTCTGCTCCGCATTCTGCCCGATCACGGTCAATGCACCGGCCCGCTCCCGGTAGAGTCCGAAGTTCTTGGAGCAGGAGTTGACCACCACCAGTTCCGGCAGGTTTTCCGCCAGCAGCCGCACCCCCGCAGTGTCCTCATCCAGCCCGTCTCCCAGCCCCTGATACGCCAGGTCGATGAAGGGCAGGAATCCGCGCTGCAGGGCCAGGTCGCATACGGCCTGCCACTGGTCTTTGTCCAGGTCCGCACCGCAGGGGTTGTGGCAACTGCCGTGCAACAACACAACGTCGCCAGGCCCTGCCTGCCCCAGGGTATCCATCATGGCATCGAAACGGACGTTGTGGCTGCCTTTGTCGTAATAGGGGTAGGTCTCGATCCGTAGCCCGGCGTCGCCCAGCAACGGCACATGGTTGGCCCAGGTCGGGTCACTGACCAGTACGCGGGCCTGCGGAGCCGCACGGCGGATGAACTCCGACGCCAGGCGCAGGCCACCGCAGCCGCCTGGCGTCTGGACCGTGACGCGGCGTCCGCCCAGCTGTTTCACGAGGGACGGGCCCAGCACCAGCTCGGCGATGCGCTGATTGAAGCCGGCCGATCCGGTCGGCCCGACATAGCGCTTGGTGTCCTGTGTCTCGAACAGATGCTGTTCGGCCTGCTTGACGGCCCGCATGACGGGCGTGTTGCCATTGTCATCCTTGTAGACACCCACGCCCAGATCGATGCGCCGGGGGTTCTCGTCGGCCTGGAATGCCTTCATCAGGCCCAGGATGGGGTCGGCGGGCAGAGAGTCGAGCGTTTCGAACATGGGGGCGTCCTGTTGTCAGTGGGTCATGGCCGGAAAGAAATGCGCTCAGTCTGCGGCTTTAAGGCTCCGCGCCTTGAGCGTGTTCTGCAGTAGTGAGGCGATGGTCATGGGGCCGACGCCGCCCGGTACGGGCGTGATCCAGCTACACTGCCCGGATACACTCTCGAAGTCGACGTCACCACTGAGGCGGAATCCGGATTTGCGGCTGTCATCGGGTATACGGGTGATGCCCACGTCGATGACAACGGCACCCGGCTTGACCATGTCGGCGGTCACGAAGCCGGCCTTGCCGATGGCCACCACCAGGATATCGGCGGAGGCGCAGATCTCCGCCATGTTGCGGGTTCGGCTGTGTACAGTGGTGACAGTGCAATTGCCGGGATTGCTGTTGCGCGACATCAGCACGGACATCGGCGTGCCGACGATGTTGCTGCGGCCCACCACCACACAATGCTTGCCCTCCGTCTCGATGTCATGACGGGCCAGCAGTTCCATGATGCCGTTCGGCGTGGCCGGGATGAAGGTGGGCAGTCCCAGACACATGCGCCCGAGATTGGCGGGGTGGAAACCGTCCACATCCTTGTCCGGGTCGATGGCCAGGGTGACGGCGTTCTCGTCGATATGCGCGGGCAGAGGCAGCTGCACGATGTAGCCATCGATTTCCGGATCCAGGTTCAGGGCTTCCACCTGCTCCAGCAGCGCCTGCTGACTGATGTCGGCATCCAGGCGGATCAGTGTGGAGAGGAATCCGACCTTTTCGCAGGACAGCACCTTGTTGCGCACGTACGTCTCGCTGGCGCCGTCACTGCCCACCAGCACCGCCGCCAGGTGCGGAGCCTTCTCGCCGGCCGCCTGCATCTTCTCGACCTGTGCCGCAATCTCCGACTTGATCTGTTCCGAGGTCTGCTTGCCGTCCAGTAATCGCATTGCCACTCCGGTGCGCGTTGAAGGGGGCGTTATGGTAAACGAGCACCGGGATCCGCTCAAGCGGAGGTTCCCCCTGCCGTCTACCAGGTGCCGGTGTTCTCCATGCTTTGCCATGGTTCTTGCGGGGGTAGCGGCTCACCGGCCTGCAGCAGTTCAATGGAGATGTTGTCCGGGGATCGGACAAAGGCCATGCGGCCATCACGGGGCGGCCGGTTGATGGTCACTCCCTGGTCCATGAGCCGCTGACAGGTCTCGTAGATGTCGTTCACGCGGTAGGCCAGGTGACCGAAGTTACGACCGCCGGACAGCGCTTCCGGGTCCCAGTTCCAGGTCAGTTCAATCTCGGCCTCTTCATCGTCGGGGGCCGCCAGGAACACCAGCGTAAAGCGCCCCTTGTCGTTTTCCTTGCGTCTTGTTTCACGCATTCCGAGCTTGTTACAGAAAAAATCCAGTGTCTCGTCCAGGTCGCTGACCCGGATCATGGTATGCAGGTATTTCATGGGACTCCTGTGGGTTTCAGTCGTCGTTTTCGTGGCGCTGCAGCGACAGGGCGACGAACTCGCCGGACTGGCTCCAGTCACCGCTGATCCGTTGTACATGCCCGCCCTCGTCATCCACCCGGATCGAGCCCAGGAACTCGGCCTGCACGTCGGGGAATTGCATGACCAGGCGCTGCCCGTCAAGTGATACGCGGTCGGCCGGAATGCCGGTCCGGTACTGCGAGGGGATGTCCAGGCGGGCGGCGAGAGTGCCATCCTCTTCCTGCTGGATATGGAAGACCAGCTCCAGCGGCGGATAGTTGCCCACCTGGAAGCGGCCACTCCAGCTGTCGGCCAGCGAGGCGCGCACCGATTCTCCGGAGGCTGTCGCGGGCCAGTGCCACAGCGCTGGCAGCAATGCCAGTGCCAGTAACAGGGAGCGTGCGCGGATCGGGGTCTTCTTCATGGGACAAGAATAGCATTTCCGCTGCATAAAGAAAGCCATCACCACGGCTGTTTTGCGGAAACGGTGATCTGTTGCCGGACATGATAGTATGCTCGCCGTCCACAGGGAGAGAGCGGAGGGGTGACCTTCAGATGAGCGAAGCTGATCGCAACGCCGGTGCGCGGCGTTATGTGATGACCGTATCGTGCCCGGAAGCCAATGGCATCGTCCGGGCGGTCAGTGATTTTCTATACCAGCGTGGCGCCACGATCAGCGAGGCGGCCCAGCACCGGGATCCGGTGGAGGACCGTTTCTTCATGCGGGTGGAGTTCGAGGAAGCCGAGGGAGAGCTGCCCGACCAGTCGCGTCTGGAGCAGGAGTTCCGGGTTGTGGCCACGGCCTTCGATATGGACTGGCAGTTGTTCGATATCGACAATCCTCCCCGGGTCCTGCTCGCAGTATCCCGTCACGGCCACTGTCTCAATGACATCCTGCACCGCTGGCACAGCGGCGTGCTGCCGGCCCGTATCGTGGGAGTGGTCTCCAACCATGAAGACATGCGCGGCATCACCGAGTGGTATGGGCTGGACTACCATCATCTGCCGGTATCGGCTGACAACAAGCCCGAACAGGAACGGCAGATACTCCGGATCGTGGAGGAGAAACAGGTGGGTCTGCTGGCTCTGGCCCGCTACATGCAGATCCTGTCCCCGCAGATCTGTGAGGTTATGCCGCAGCGCATCATCAACATCCACCACTCCTTCCTGCCCGGTTTCAAGGGAGCCAACCCCTACCGCCAGGCCTATATGCGGGGGGTCAAGATCATCGGTGCCACGGCGCACTATGTGACCACGGATCTGGATGAGGGGCCGATCATCGAGCAGGCCGTGGAGAAGATCGACCACAATTTCGATATCGATGAACTGGTGCAGATCGGCCGGGATGCCGAATGCGCCGCCTTCGCCCGCGCCGTGAAATGGCATTGTGAACATCGTATCATCGTCAATGGCCGGAAAACGGTGGTATTCCGCTGACGGGGCAGGGCTGTGAACGCAGAACCGGACATATTGCAACTCGCCGGAACCCTGTTGGGTGGCCTGGGGCTGTTCATGTTGGGGGTTTCCATGGTGACCGACGGCATGAGGTTGGCCGCCGGCAACAGCCTGCGTGAACTGCTGGCCCGCTCCACCCGCACCTCCTGGCATGGTATTGGTTCCGGACTGCTCATGACCGCGCTGGTGCAGTCGTCCAGTGCCGTGACGGTGGCCACCATCGGTTTCGTCAATGCCGGGCTGCTGGGCCTGAGCGGGGCGCTGGCCATTGTGCTGGGCGCGGCGGTGGGGACCACCATGACCGGCTGGCTCGTGGCCGCCATCGGCTTCCAGTTCAAAATCACCGTATTCGCCTTGCCGATGGTCGGGGTAGGCATGGTGCTGCGGCTGCTCGGCCCATCCCGCCGTAATGGTGCGCTGGGTGAGGCACTGGCCGGCTTTGGTCTGTTCTTCATCGGTATCGATTTTCTCCGCACGGCTTTCGAAGGAGTGGCACAGGGCATTGATCTGGCGGCGCTGGCTCCGGAGAGCGCGACTGGTGTACTGCTGTTTGCCGGTATCGGACTGGTCATGACGGTACTCACACAGTCTTCCAGTGCAGCGATTGCCATCATTCTCACGGCTGCGGGCGGTGGCCTGGTGCCGTTCGCCGCAGCGGCGGCTGCAGTGATCGGTGCTACGGTTGGCACCACATCCACCTCCGCGCTGGCGGTACTGGCCGCCACGGCGCAGGCGCGGCGTGTGGCTGCCGGGCATGTGCTGGTCAACGGTTTCAATGCCCTGCTGGGCCTTTGTCTGTTACCCGTGTTGTTGTGGGTCGTTGGGCGTTACCCGGAACTGGCCGCAGCTCCCGCTTTGATGCTGGCGATTTTCCACTCCTGTTTCAATGTAGCCGGCATGCTGTTGTTGTGGCCGTGGCTGAACCGGATGGCCGCCTTGTTGGGCAGGTATTTCCGCAGTCCGGTCGAGGATATCGGGCGGCCACAGTTTCTGGACAGGAATGTGCTGGCCTCGCCCGTGGTGGCGGTGGATGCGTTTTTCATGGAATTGCAGAGGCTGAACCGCATGAGCAGGGAGCATGCCAGCAAGGCGTTGACGATCCGGGGTGGTTCCAGCCGGACGTTGAAACAGCAGCATGACGGTATCCGCCAGCTGGTCATGGCCATCGAGTATTTCACCGGTTCGCTGGAGGTGGAAAGGCTGCCGAGAGAAGTCGCCGAGCGGTTATCCCTGGTGCTGCGGATTGCCAACTATCTGGATGAGGCCACCGCCACGGCGCAGGAGGCGGCCGAGCAGGCCAGTGATGTGGATGAACTGATGGCCTCGGTGCTCCGCGAGGATATCAAAGCCTATCAGCGCGCTGTGCTGGCGCTGATCGAGCAGTGTGATACGTCCCGGGAAAATTTCGATTTCGGGGCATTGCAGCACCAGTACGACGAGCTCAGAGGTACCTGGAGGTCCCTGAAAACGGCGTTGCTCAATGCCGGCGCCAGCCAACAGATTCCCGTCGTGCGTCTGAACTCCGCGATCGAGAAGCTGCGGTTCATGCTGCGTGTGAGCGAGCGGCTCATGAAGGCCGCGATGCGTCTCTCTGAATTGTCCGCTGCGCTTCCCCGGACTCGGCAGGTGGCCGCAGGGGAGAGTTCGCAACCGGCGTCCGTTGCGCAGGAAGATTCCCGGAAGGAGGAGCGGCACCCCGGATAGGCGCTTCACGTTTCTTATCAGTTCTGTCACATTTATGTCATAGAATGTCCGTAAAGTAGGCGCCGTTGAAAAGTTACTGTACAGCGACAACGGAGACGTTCCGCCATGATGAGTCTGAAGACACCCCTCTATTCCGCCGCTCTGGTGATGGCCTCGGCCTTGAGTGCACCGGTTTTCGCCCAGGTTGATCCTGATCTGCCCGAGTACGAACGGGCTTCCGGTGTGTCCGGCAACCTGTCCAGTATCGGTTCCGATACCCTGAACAACCTGATGACGTTGTGGGCCGAGGGGTTCAACGAGTTGTACCCCAACGTCAACGTGCAGATCCAGGGGGCGGGTTCATCCACTGCACCGCCAGCCATCACCCAGGGCACTGCGACACTGGCACCGATGAGCCGCGAGATGCGCTCCTCCGAGGTCCAGGAGTTCGAGGAGCAGCATGGTTATCCGCCGACAGCGCTGCCCGTGGCCATCGATATGCTGGCGGTCTACGTCAACCGGGATAATCCGATCGAGAGCCTCACTATTCCCGAGGTGGATGCCATCTTCTCCGCCACCCGCCGTTGTCAGCATCCGCAGGACATCACCCGCTGGGGGCAACTGGGACTGGAAGGTGCCTGGGCCAATCGTGATTTCGCACTGTACAGCCGCAATGCGGTGTCCGGCACCTACGGTTACTTCAAGGACAATGCCCTGTGCGGCGGCGATTTCAAGCCCGGCATCAACGAGCAGCCGGGCTCATCCTCTGTCGTGCAGGGAGTGACCGAGTCCACCAATGGCATCGGGTACTCCGGTATTGGCTATCGTACCTCTGGCGTGAAAACGGTACCGCTGGCCCGTGATGCTGACGCGCCGGTGTTCGAGGCCACTGCGGAGAACGCCCTGACTGGTGACTATCCGCTGGCGCGCTTTCTCTATGTGTACATCAACAAGCATCCCAATCGGGAACTGGATCCGATGACCAGGGAATTCGTGAAAATGGTCTATTCCCGACAGGGTCAGGAAACCGTCAACCGGGACGGGTACGTACCGTTGCCCGCCGCCGTGGCGGAGCGCACACTGAACGACCTGGGTATCGAATAGAAAGCCCGTCAGGCAGGTTGTACTGAATCCCCGGCCGATGTCGGGGATTGCTTTTTCAGGGTGTGGTATATGACAGTTTTTCGCCATTTTGTCATGTAATCGTCACATAACCCGGCTATCATGAGCGCCGCCATACAGACCCGGACCACGAGTCGCCTCTATGCTGAACATCACCGAGCCGCCGGCTACCGGAAAATCCACGGGAAGCTCATCGTTGCTTCCCGATCCATCAGCCCGGCAACGCCTGCGACGCATCCGTTCCCTGAAGGATAAATTTTCACGGTGGGGGATCACCGGCGCCGGTTTCGGCGTGGTTTTCGCGCTGACGCTGATTTTCGTCTACCTGTTCTACGAAGTGCTTCCGGTATTCCGCTCGGCCTCGATCGATCCACAGTCGCAGTACACTCTGCCGGTCACGGAGGGTACAACCAGCGAGTTTCTGCTGGAGCGCTACGAGACATTGGGCATCCAGTACACCGACAGCGGCACGGCGGCATTCTTCGAGGCTGACAACGGCACAATTCGGGATCGTTTCGATATTCCCGTTCCGGACGGCGCTGCCATCAGCAGCTTTGCCACCTCGGAAGTGGTGAGCAACGCCGTGATCTACGGTCTGGATGACGGGCGGGCCATCATCGCCGAACACGCCTATGATTTCAGCTACCCGGATGACGAACGACGGATCGACCCCCGGATGGAGTACCCCTTTGGAGAGTCCCCGGTTACCGTGGATGAGCAAGGCGCGGCGTTGACCCAAGTGACCATGCAACCGTCGGCGCGGGGAGCGGAACGGTCAGTGGTGGCCGCGGTGACGGAAGATCAGCGGCTGTTGGTGACCACGTTGACATCACGCAGCAATATGCTGACCGATGAAGTGACCGTCGACTCGGATACGCAAGAGATCCGCTTTCCGGATGGCGAGCCGGAAAAGATGCTGGTGGACAAGACGCTTCGCAGCCTTTTCGTGCTCGATACCGAAGGCAGGATTCATTACTACAATATTGAGAATCCGTCGAGTGCGCGGCTCGTGCAGACCGTGAGTGTCGGCGACGGTGACCGGGTCACGGCCATGGACTTCCTGACCGGCACCGTATCACTGGTGGTGGGAACGGAGACCGGGGCCCTGAGCCAGTGGTTTCTGGTGCGCGATGACGATAACCGCTATGCCCTGGAGCAGGTCCGTAATTTCACCTCCCACGATTCGCCCATCACCGCCATTACACCGGAGTACCGCCGCAAGGGTTTCCTGGCGGTGGACGAGGCCGGGCAACTGGGCATTCACTACGGCACTTCGGCCCGCACTCTTTATCTGGAAACGGTCAGCGAAAGGCCGCTGCGTAATGTTGCTGTTTCACCGGTCAATGGCCGGATACTCCTGCTGGATGATCAGGATCGTGTACAGGCCGCCGGGCTGTGGAATGAGCATCCGCAGATTTCCTTTACCGCCCTGTGGAATCAGGTCTGGTATGAAGGACGTTCGGAACCCGAGTACATCTGGCAGTCGTCCTCCGGCTCCGATGAGTTCGAGTCCAAGTTCAGTCTGGTGCCGCTGTCCGTCGGGACGCTGAAGGCGGCATTCTACGCCATGCTGTTCGCCATGCCGCTGGCCATTGCCGGCGCGGTCTATACCGCCTATTTCATGACCCCGAAACTGCGCGGTGTGGTCAAGCCGAGCATCGAGATCATGGAGGCGTTACCGACGGTGATTCTCGGCTTCCTCGCCGGCCTGTGGCTGGCACCGTTCGCCGAGCGCAATCTGCCGGCCATCTTCAGTTTCCTGTTGTTCATGCCGCTGCTGATGTTGCTGTTCGGCTGGGGCTGGTCGCGTCTTCCAGTATGGATACGCGGCCGGGTGCCGGAAGGCTGGGAAGCGGCGTTACTGGTGCCGGTGATCCTGTTGTTTGGCTATGTCGCGGTCGTGGCCAGCCCCTGGCTGGAAGTATGGTTGTTTGGTGGCAGCATGCGCCAGTGGTTTACCGAGATCGGTGTCGACTACGACCAGCGCAACGCTCTCATTGTTGGCATAGCCATGGGTTTCGCGGTGATTCCCACTATTTTCTCCATTGCCGAGGATGCGGTCTTCACGGTGCCAAAGCATCTGACTCAGGGGTCACTGGCGCTGGGTGCCACACGTTGGCAGACCGTGAAAGGTGTGGTGCTGCCGACCGCCAGTCCGGGTATTTTCTCCGGCGTGATGATGGGCTTCGGCCGTGCGGTGGGCGAGACCATGATCGTGCTGATGGCCACCGGCAACAGCCCGGTAGTCAACTTCAATATCTTCGAGGGCATGCGTACCCTGTCCGCCAACATCGCGGTGGAGCTGCCGGAAACAGCCGTGGGCTCGTCTCACTTCCGGGTACTGTTTCTCGCGGCACTCGTGCTGCTGACACTGACTTTCGTCGTCAACACCCTGGCAGAGATCATCCGGCAGCGGTTGCGTCAACGCTATAGCAACCTGTAACCGGTGGAGCAGAACATGAAGGAATGGTTGAAAAGTGGCTCACCCTGGATCTGGCTCAATGGCGGCGCGGTGGCGCTATGCATGATCATGGTGGTGGGCCTGATCGGGTTGATTGCCGTGCGCGGCTTCAGTCACTTCTGGCCGGCGGATCTGGTCAGCATCACGGTCGACCAGCCGGGTGAGGAGCCGCAGACAGTGATCGGGGAAGTGGTTCGACAGGAAACCGTGACGGCCGCTGTGGCCCGTGATAGCGGGATGACCGTGGACGAGGATGTAGAACTCGTGACACGCCATCTGATCAAACGAGGCAACCGGGACCAGTTCTCCAGTGATTTCGCGTGGTTTCCGGGTCTCTACATGGGAGAGTGGAGTTACCCCGAAGACATCCACATGATCGAGCGCCGGGAGTGGGGCAATTTCTACGGCTATCCGGTGACCTTGCAGCGTGAAGGCGAGCAGCTGCTGGCGGCTGACGACGAAGGGTTCGACTCCGCATTGCAGGAGTCGGTCCAGCGCAGCGTGGACCTGCACCGCGAGATCGAGGCGATCGAGCGACGCGAAGTGGGGCGCATCAATACGCTGCTGGAGCGCCTGCGGCTTGATGAGCGGCGTATTGAGCTGGAAGGCCTGACGGGTGCGGCCCGCGCCGACGAGGAGGCGCGCATCGCCGTCGAACGGGAAGTGCTGAACCAGGAGTATGCCGTACTGCGTGACGATCTGGATGCCCTGTATGACAGCACCCTGCGCGACAGCCTGGTGATGGAAATGAGCGACGGACGGGAAGTGACCATTTCACTGTCCGAGATCGTGCGGGTCACCGCGCCCAACCAGCTGTCGGTGTTCGGCAAGCTGGGCCAGTACTTTGATCGAATGTGGGAGTTCTTTACCGAGAACCCGCGTGAAGCGAACACCGAGGGCGGGATTTTTCCGGCCATCTTCGGCACGGTCACCATGGTCTTCGTGATGTCCATCATCGTCACCCCGTTCGGCATCCTGGCGGCCATCTACCTGCGCGAGTATGCGAAGCAGGGCCTGATGACCCGCATCATCCGCATTTCCGTCTACAACCTGGCCGGCGTGCCGTCCATCGTCTACGGAGTGTTCGGTCTGGGCTTCTTCGTCTATTTTCTTGGCGGTAGCATCGACGAGATGTTCTATGAGGCGTCTCTGCCGTCGCCGACGTTCGGCACGCCCGGACTGTTCTGGGCCTCTCTCACGCTGGCGCTGCTGACCCTGCCCATTGTCATCGTATCGACCGAAGAAGGGCTGGCGCGAATTCCCTCCACGGTCCGTCAGGGCAGTCTGGCGCTGGGCGCTACCAAGTCCGAGACATTGTGGAAGGTGGTGGTGCCGCTGGCCACCCCGGCCATGATGACGGGGCTGATTCTGGCCATTGCCCGGGCGGCGGGCGAGGTGGCTCCCCTGATGCTGGTCGGCGTGGTCAAGCTGGCGCCAACGTTGCCGGTGGACGGGGTCTTCCCGTACATCCACCTGGAGCGCAAGATCATGCACCTGGGCTTTCACATCTACGACGTCGGTTTCCAGAGTCCCAACGTGGAGGCGGCGCGTCCGCTGGTGTATGCTACCGCGCTGGTACTGGTGATGCTGATTGTCGTGCTCAACCTGACCGCGATCAGCATCCGCAATCATCTGCGCGAACGCTATCGCGGCGAGTCTGACTGATTCACGATCACAAACGGGTTCCACTATGACGACCAATACAGCCCCATCCGCCGTATCAGGCACTGGCGCCGGAGAGCGTGAGGCGCTCTCGCTGGACCGGGAAGTGACCAAACTCTCGGTCAAGGACCTGAACCTCTACTACGGCGACGAGCATGCCCTGAAAGGCATCGACCTGGAGATTCCGGAGAAGCGGGTGACCGCCTTCATCGGCCCGTCGGGCTGCGGAAAATCCACGCTGCTGCGCTGTTTCAACCGGATGAACGATCTGGTTGATATCTGTCGTATACAGGGCCAGATCCTGATGGACGGCAAGAATATCTATGACCGGGACGTGGATGTTGCTGACCTCCGGCGTAATGTGGGCATGGTGTTCCAGAAACCCAACCCCTTTCCCAAGACCATCTACGAGAACGTCGCGTACGGCCTGCGCCTGCAGGGCGTCAATTCCCGCCGTGTGCTGGACGAGGTGGTGGAGAAGTCGCTGCGCGCCGCCGCCCTGTGGGACGAAGTGAAGGACCGCCTGCAGGACAACGCCTTCGGCATGTCCGGCGGCCAGCAGCAGCGACTGGTCATCGCCCGGGCCATCGCCATCGAGCCCGAGGTGATCCTGCTGGACGAGCCGGCCTCGGCCCTGGACCCGATTTCCACGCTGAAGATCGAGGAGCTGATCAACGAACTCAAGAAGGACTACACGATCATCATCGTCACCCACAACATGCAACAGGCCGCGCGTGTTTCCGACTACACGGCCTTCATGTACCTGGGCGATCTGGTCGAGTTCGGTGATACCGATACGCTGTTTACCAACCCTCGCAAGAAACAGACCGAGGATTACATTACGGGGAGATACGGGTAGGCGGTTGGTCTTGCCGGGGTTGCAAGGGGCGTTTTTTCTCGCAGAGACCGCGAAGGGTGCAGAGATTGGTTGCTCTCGCAGAGACCGCCAAGATCGCCAAGGTTGCAAAGAAAGAGGTGGTCTGGTGGGTGGTGGGGCTGCCGGAAGTGGTTGCAGGGGTTCCGGGGCGGGTTCGCGATGAAGATCTGACCCGTGCCCTGATCCCGTGCTCCGCCATGGCACGCTCTCTCTGACCTCCCTCTTGGCGTCCTTTGCGATCTCCGCGAGACCCCATTCTCTCCTTGGCGCTCTTTGCGATCTCTGCGAGATCCTCTCCTCCCCGGCGCTTTCGGCGAGATTCCCCGCTCTTTGTGAGAGACATCACACTTTCATACCCTCCGCTTGCCTCGCCAACCGGATAGTTCCAGAATACGCGTTCATGTGTCAACTAGGGAAGGTACGCCATGAAACCCACGGACGGGAATCTTGCGCGGTTGTTGGTCCGTCGTGTGACCGAAGCGCCGCATCACCCCTTGTATGTATTTCTGGATCGCCACGGCGCGATCGAAACCTCGCTGAGCCGGGAATCATTGTACGACGTGGCCAGCCGCCTGGCCTCGCGGTTGCAGGACCAGGAGCTCCAGCGCCGGCCCGTGGCGCTGTTCCTCCCGCACGGTCCCTCATTCGTGATCGCATTCTGGGCCGCCATCCTGGTCGGTGCGGTCCCCGTGCCGCTGACGCGGGCGCACAGTAGCTCCCGGGCCCGCCGGCTGGCCAGCTACCAGCGTCAGGAAAGTAGCGGGATTCCCCGGGACATCCTGGAGGGATGCGCAGCGGCAGCGGTGCTGACGGTGTCGGCACGCGCCGAGGCCGTATCCCGGGAGACCGGGTTACCGGTGATGGTCACGGATGCGGGCTTTGCCGAAAGCAGGCTCCGGGAGCCACTGGACATGCGGAGCGACCGGGCCGCGTTCATCCAGTACACGTCGGGCTCCACAGCCGCGCCGCGCGGGGTGCGCGTTTCTCACGCCAACATCCTGCACAACTGCGAAACCATTAGTCGGGCCTTCGGCATCCGGGCCGATGACGTGGGCGTCAGCTGGTTGCCCCTGCATCACGACATGGGGCTGATCGGGCATGTCATCCAGCCGGTATACAGCGGGATCAGCAATCACTTCCTCTCGCCGACGGTATTCGCGGCCCGGCCGCTGCGTTGGTTGCAGGCAATGGCGCGGTACCGGGGCAGCATCAGCGGCGGTCCGGACTCCGCATTCGCATTGTGCAATAACCGGGTCGCCCCCGAGGACGCTGCTGGTCTGGATCTGTCACGCTGGCGGTTGGCCTACTGCGGGGCGGAGCGCATCCGCCCGGCCACGCTGGATCGCTTCGCCAGTCGCTTCCGTGCCAGCGGCTTTGCCCGTCATGCCCTGTATCCCTGCTACGGGCTGGCCGAGTCCACGCTCTTCGTCAGTGGCCGGCATGGTCTGCGAACCCGGCCGGTGCCGGAGTCGGGGGCGACTGGCTCTGATGCTGTCAGTGTCGGCGCCTGCCCGCCGGATGCCCGGGTGACAGTGAGCGATCCGGAGGCCGGCACTGCGTTACCGGACGGACAGGTGGGTGAAGTCACCGTATCGTCGCCATCAGTGGCGGACGGCTATCATGGGGATTTGGCGCAGACCGCCGAGCGGTTCCGTGTACAGCCGGGAGGCGCTCGTGTCACGCTGCGAACCGGGGACCTGGGTTTCCTGCAGGACGGTGAACTGTACATCACGGGCCGCTCGGACAACTGTATCCAGTATCATGGCCGGAATGTCTTTGCAGAGGACATCGAGGCGGCCGTCATGGAGGCCGAGCCTGACGGCATCCTGCGTTGCGCTGTCTTTGCCAGCGAACCGGACGGCCAGGAGCCCGGCACCCGGATCACCATCATTCTGGAGCACGACGGACAAACCAGTAGAAGCAGGGCTGAACGCCACACAGAAACCGTGCCCGGTATCGTGTCCCTGGCGACGGGCGTAGTGCCCCATCAAGTGCTGCTGTGGCCGAGAGGTAGCATTCCCGTGACTACCAGCGGCAAGACGAGGCGCAATCGTTGTCGGGATCTTTACCTCCGGATGCCACAGAAGGTCTGCAGGTGAGTATACTGAGCCCATGAGCCAGTCATCCAGACAGTACAAGCACGCGGGGCCGAGCGGGCACCCGTTGCCGGTGATCTGGCTGCTGGGCAAGACTGGCGCCGGAAAGTCATCGCTGATCCGCAGTCTGACCGGTCTCACTGATGTACAGGTGGGCAATGGCTTCGCACCGTGCACGCGCACGGCCGACATGCTCGACTTTCCCGCAGACCTGCCGGTGATGCGTTTTCTCGACACCCGTGGCCTCGGCGAGGCGGGTTACGACCCGGCCGAAGACCTGGATGCCTGTGAGAAGCGCAGCCATGTGCTGTTGGCGGTAGCGCGCCTTGATGACCCTGTACAGACCGAGGTGGCAGGAGCCATCGCTGCCGTGCGCCAGCGCCGCCCGAAGACGCCCATTATTGTGGTACACAATGGCGCGGACCTGCTGCCTGATGAGCAGTCACGCTTCCGGGCCCGTCAGCAGATCCAGCAGGTGTTTGATAAGGCCGCTGGTGGAACGCTTCCTTCGGTTGAAACCATACTACTGCCTGGCGAAGCCTCGGAGATACAGACGGGGGTCGACGAGCTGGTGACGCTGCTGGATGACATCATGCCGGACGTGGCGCTGCTGCTGGCGCGGGAGGAGCACCGGGGCGCCGAGCGCGGTGTGTTTTCCGAGCTTCGCGCCAGAGTACTCTGGTATGCCAGTGCAGCGGGCGCCTCGGACGTGGCACCGGTGGTGGGCGCGGTCACGGTGCCCACCATTCAGGCGCAGATGTTGCGGGCACTGGGCAGACAGTACGGAGTGAAGTGGACCCGCGCCCGCATGACCGAGTTCGCCCTGGCACTGGGCGCCGGCGCCGCTGCCCGCTACGGTGCCAGCTATGCGATCCGCCAGTTGACCAAGCTGATTCCGGTATACGGTCAGACCGCAGGCGCGGCCGCTGCGGGCACGATCAGTTTTGCCGCTACCTATGCGCTGGGACGTGCCGCCGCTTTCTATCTTCACCGCACGCAGCAGGGACTCGCCATCGATTCCGCTGAGTTGCGCGAGCTGTATACCGATGCCTTGAGGAGGGCGCGCCGTGAGAGGAGGTGAGAAACTGCGCCGGGCGTTGCTGCGCTGGGATCATCTGCTGATGGGGCTGGTGCTGGGCCTGCCTTTCGTCGTGCTGACGCTGTTGGGTTTCCTCTGGCTGGTCGAGCATGGCTTTCTGTTGTGGTTTATCGGCGCGAGTCTGTTGCTGAGCGCCGTGGTGTTTGCGCTGCGCGGCGTGCTCCGAAAGCGCTGGCATACCGGCGGCGAAACCGGAGCGGACACGGACGAGCTGTCGGTCGAACCGGATCCGGACTGGCTACCCCGGGAGAAAGAGGTGTTCGCTGAAGTAAGCCGGCACATCGCGACGATAACCCGCGAGGCCTGGCCCTGGGAAGACCTGCCCGAACAGGCCCTGGAGGTGGTGAATCAGGTCGCTGCGGGCCTGGATGGCAAGAACCGCAGGGCCTTGAATTTCACCCTGCCTGAAGCGCTGTTGTTGCTGGAATCCACTGCGTCGCGGTATCGCGATCACTTGCGCCGCAGACTGCCTTTCGCGGACCAGGTGTCCCTGGCCACTCTCCACTGGTTCTGGCGCCAGCGTAACCGTGCCAATGTACTGTGGAAGGTCGCTTATGGCAGCGGCCGGCTCGCCCGTTTCGCCCTCAATCCGGCTGCCGGCGTGCTGCGCGAACTGGAACAAATCGTGTCCGGTGGCAACTCCCGGTATGTGACCGGGAACATGATGGGGGTGCTGCAGGCCATTCTGCTGGAAGAAGTGGCCTATGGCGCCATCGATCTGTACTCCGGCCGCCTGCGATTCAGTGAAGCAGAACTGATGCAGATCGAACTGGCGTCGGCCACTGCGGATCAGAAGCGCCAGCCATTGCCGGACCTGCCACTGCGTATCCTGTTTGTGGGTCAGACCAGTGCCGGAAAATCGACGCTGATTAATGTCCTGCTGGACACGGAGAGCGCGGAAACCGATGCGGCCGCCACCACCGACAAGCTGATCGCCTATCCGACGGAGCTGGAGAGTATCACCTGTCACTTTCTGGACAGTGAGGGACTGGATGGCTCGTCCCGTCATCAGGACAGCATGCTCACGGAGATGACGCAGGCCGATTTGATTGTGTGGGTCATCCGCGCCAACCGCCCGGCCCGCGAAGTGGACAGGAGCCTGAAGGAGCGCTTCGATGCCTGGTTCGAAGGGCATCCACGGCGGCGCAGGCCAGTGGTGATCGCGGTGGCCACTGCCATGGATCAGCTGGTCAGCGATCTGGCCGATGGCGGGGAAGTGCTATCCGGGGCTGCAGGCGACACCGTTGACGCTGTGGTACGTGTTATCGCCAGGGACCTGGGCGGGCTGGAGCCTGTGCCAGTCAGTACAGGACTGGCCCCGTGGAATCTGGAGGCAGTCAGCGATGCCATGCGCGCGGCGCTGCCGGAGGCGCAGGCGGTGCAACGCAACCGCAGGCGGGTGGAGGGCGCGCGCCGGGAAAAACGCCTGCGCGGGCAGGTCCGGAAAGGGGTGCGCGGAGTGAAGCATGGCGTGAAAACACTTCGCGGCCACTGGTCCGGTTCGCCGGCCGCTGATGAGGACGAGCGCAAACCGCCAGAGTAGCTGGAATGTCGATTTTTGATCTCGCAGAGATCGCCAAGCGCGCGGAGAAACCACTGATAAAGGTGGCCAGGTCGGGTATTCATGAGGCTGGATCAATGGCTTGTGTCCGCTCTCGTGCTCCGTCATGGTATGCCTTTCTCGGCGCGCTTGGCGATCTTCGCGAGAATATTAAATGATTTTTCTTCCGGATTACTGATTCGAGCGGATCACCCGCCCCGGCCGCTCTCCGGTCATCTCTCCCTCCAGCAGCACTGCTGTGCCCCCCACGAACACATGATGCACGCCCTCGGCGTACTGGTGAGGATCAGTGAAGGTCGATCGGTCGATCACCGTCTCCGGGTCCAGCACAGTGATGTCCGCGATCACGCCGGTCTCCAGGCGGCCCCGGTTATCGATTCCCAGGCGGTCGGCGGGCAGTTGTGTCATTTTATGGATGGCGGTGTGCAGGGGCAGTACGCCCTCGTCGCGGGAATAGTGTCCGAGTACGCGCGCGAAAGTACCGTAGTTGCGCGGGTGGGGTGAGCGGTCGGTCGGGGCCTCCACGCCGCCGTCCGAGGCGATCATGGTGCGCGGGTGCTGCATGATGCGCCGCACATCGTCCTCGTGCATGGCGTGGAAGACCGCCGAGCAGTTGCCCGCTTCCATCAGTTCCATCAGCAGGTCGGCGGCGTTTTCCTTGCTGCTTTCCGTGTCGCGCTGCTGCAGGATCTGCGTCAGATTCATGCCATTCAGCGATTCGTCGTGCGGGCACTCGGCGATGACCACGTTGGCCGGGTCGTCGCCGCCCCGGTCCACTTCGATGTTGTAGACGATGTCGTCGTGCAGGCGCTGGCGTTGCTCCGGGTCCTGCATGCGTTCCAGCAGCTCCTCGCGGCCACCGCTCAGTGCCCAGCCGGGAAAGAGGATGCCCAGGTTGGTGGAAGAGGCGGTGTAGGGATACTGGTCGATGGAGACGTCCACGCCGCGTGCGATGGCTTCGTCGACCATGCGCAGGGAGTCCTCGGAGCTGCCCCACATGGGCGCGCCCACGACCTTGTGGTGTGTCAGCTGCGTGGGCAACCCGCCTTGCTCGCCGATGCGGATGGTTTCCCCGACGCTGTCCAGCAGCGCCAGGCCTTCCTCGCGCATGTGGCTGATGTAGATACCGCCATGCTCGCCGGCCACCTGTGCCAGGGCCACCACTTCATCGGTTTCCGCGAAACGCCCGGGCACGTAGATCAGGCCGGAGGACAGACCGAAGGCGCCTTGTTCCATGGCCTCGGCGACGATTTCCCTCATCTGCTCCAGCTCTTCCTCCGTCGGCGCGCGGTCTTCCTCGCCCATGACCTGTTCGCGCACCGAGCCGTGACCGACAAAGGTGGCATAGTTGACCGCCACGCCGAGCTCTTCAAAGGCGTCGAACGTATCCCGTATGGGCAGCGGAGAGCTGCCATCGGGGCCGCCCACTACCGTGGTGACGCCCTGGCGGATCAGGTTCTCTGCGTCCGGCCAGCGGAACAGGCCGTCGTCCTGCGAGTCGCCGGCGTGGCTGTGGATATCGATGAAACCGGGCATCACGGCCAGGCCGTTCAGTTCGATCACCCGGTCTGCCGTGTCTCCGGACAGGTCGCCGATGGCGGCGATGCGGTTGCCGTTGATGGCGAGGTCGGCCTCGATTGGAGGGTTGTCGGTGCCGTTGTACAAGACACCGTTGCGTAGCAGGATGTCGTAAGTCTGTTGGGCGTCCTGTTCATTTTCGGTCGAGCAGGCGGCCAGGATGAGGACGAGGCAGACTGTGATCAGGCGGCTCATGTCATGGGCTCCGTTATTCGGCGTTATCGGGTCAGATTGCCACAAGTGTTGGGTAGTGGGTAGCCCTCCGGGCCTCCGGCTGCGTGGTTGTGGCAGAGCCCGATATCAGGCTGTGCAGTGATCGGTGAAGGTTGCGGGGGCGTAGTATGGGCATGAGTCTTTGGGGAGAGTGAAATGAAACTGCGGGTGTTCTATGACGGGAGTTGTCCGCTGTGTGCGGCGGAGATGAAGCAGTTGGCGGCGGCGGATCGGGACGGGCAGGTGGAACTGCAGGATATCAGCCGGCCGGATTTCAGTGAACGGTTTCCGCATGTAGATCCGGTGGAGGCGGATCGGATCCTGCAGGGCGAGACCGATGACGGTACGCCACTGTACGGGCTGGATGTGACGGCGCGGGCCTGGTCGCTGGCCGGCAAGGGGTGGCGGGTCAACTGGCTGCGCTGGCCGTTGATCCGGCCGGTGGCGGATCGGGTGTATCTGTTCTTCGCCCGGCGTCGGCACCGGATCTCGCGATTCCTGACGGGCAGATCCCGATGCGATTCCTGCTCATGACGGGCGTTGTGCGCCGGGTGCGGCCGCTCACTCCGGCTGCTGTCTGGCGTGCGGGTTCACCATCCGCTCGGGTGACAGGCACTCCAGCAACGTGGCGTCATCCATCAGCCCCTCTTCACGGACCAGCTCCAGCACACCACGGCCCGTCTGCAGCGCCTTGCTGGCGATCCGTGTGGCATTCTCGTAGCCGATGTAGGGGTTGAGAGCGGTGATCAGACCAATGGAATTGTCCACCAGCTCGCGGCAGTGCTCGCGGTTGGCGGTGATGCCGGTGATGCACTGTTCGCGCAGCATGTCCATGGCACGGCGCAGCAGCCGCATGTTGTCGAAGATCTTGTAGGCGATCAATGGCTCCATCACGTTGAGCTGCAGCTGGCCGTTTTCCGCCGCCATGGTCACGCTGAGGTCATTGCCGATGACCTCATAGGCCACCTGGTTCACCGCTTCGGGGATCACCGGGTTGACCTTGCCGGGCATGATCGAGGAGCCGGGCTGGCGCGGCGGCAGATTGATCTCGTTCAGGCCCGCCCGCGGCCCGCTGGACAACAGACGCAGGTCATTGCAGATCTTCGACAGCTTGATCGCCATGCGGCGCGTCATGCCGGAAAATACGACGAAGGCCCCCATGTCGGAGGTTGCCTCGACCAGGTCTGCGGCCAGGCGCATGGGGTGACCGCAGATCTCCTCCAGGTGATGCACCGCCAGCACCGCATACCGGGGGTCGGCGTTGATGCCGGTGCCGATGGCCGTCCCGCCCAGGTTGACCTCGCGCAGTAGATCGATGTACCCGGCAATGCGATCGATGTCCTCGCTCAGCGTAGTGGCCCAGGCTCCGAATTCCTGGCCCAGGGTCATGGGCACCGCATCCTGCAGCTGCGTACGTCCCATCTTGATGACATCGTGGAACTCATCCCGCTTGATGGCGAAGGCATCGCGTAACAGCGTCACGCTGTCCACCAGTTCTGCATGCGTCAGCTGCATGCCCACCCGGATGGCGGTAGGGTAGGCGTCGTTGGTGGACTGGGACATGTTGACGTCGTTGTTGGGGTGTAGCCACTGGTACTCGCCTTTGCCATGCCCGAGGTACTCCAGCCCGATGTTGGCGATCACCTCGTTGGCGTTCATGTTGGTCGAGGTACCCGCTCCGCCCTGGATCATATCCACGACAAAGTGCTCATGGTACTCGCCCTCAATGAGCCGCTCGCAGGCAAACGCGATGGCTTCGTACTTTTCCTGTGCCAACAGACCGATGTCCCGATTGGCCCGGGCGGCGGCCTCCTTGACCATGGCGAGCCCGAGAATCAGCTTGGGGAAATGCGCCAACGGCACCCCGGTCAGCCGGAAGTTCTCCAGAGCCCGTTGTGTCTGCACGCCATAAAAGGCGTCGACCGGCACCGCCAGGGTACCCAGCAGGTCCTTTTCCAGGCGATGGGGGTGGGCGAGTACCTCTTCCTGCTGGGGGATGTCTGTGAGCATGGCGTGAAGTTCCTCTTCAGGGGCGGTGTACGGTGCTGCTTGCGGCAGGCTCGGCTCGCAACAGGTTGAATGAGTCGAGTGTAGCGCATACGCCGCCACCGGTTATACATTGCCGATCCTGTGCGCGCCCTGATAGTGTAATTCCGTTATCATGGCGTTGTCCGCCCGGGCAGGGGGACAGGCCAGGCCGGCGACCCGCCGGCTTCAGCACCGTTCTGAACCCAAAGCCGTACCAGGAAGAGGAACCGATTGTGAAAACCAACATGCAGAGCTTTTGCCAGGAATTCTCCCGAGAACTCGAGCCATTCGGTGAGGAGCTGGGCCGCGCGCTGTCCGAACTGCCGCCGCGCGAGGACATCCGACAGATCGACACCGCCGTACCGGGCCTGCAGGAAGTGCAGCAGCGTCTGTCCACGTTGCGTGAGAAGGTGAGCGACCAGCGTACTTTCCTGCTGATCTTCGGGCCTCTGAAAAGTGGTAAATCCACTCTGATGAATGCCCTGAGCGGCGTCTATGTCAGCGAGGTCTCCAGTCTTCCCGCCTATCCCGCGCTGGTTTACGTCAAGAACGGCGAGCAGCGCCGTTTCGAGGCGACCGACTACGAGGGCGGCAAACGCGAGTTCCCGGACAACCTGGCGCTGGCCGAAGCGGTACAGGCGGATCACGCCCTTCTGGCCGACGCCATCGTGGCCGCAGAGAGCACGGGAGAAGATTTTGAACCCCGGAAGCATCATCCACAGGCCATCCGCCGGATGGACATCGAATTGCCGGCGGCCCATCTGGCAGAATCCGGGTCCGTGCTGGTGGACACGCCGGGGTTGTACAGCCACATGCGCTTTGGCTACGACCAGATGACAAGGGATTTCCGCGATACCGCCGCCTGTGCCATCTTCGTGGTCAAAACCGACAACCTTTTCTTCGAAAAAGTGTTCGAGGAATTCGAGGAACTGCTGAGCTGCTTCAGCCGGATTTTCCTGGTGGCCAACATCGATTCCTCGAAGCGTGACCTGCGCCCGGACGGTACACTCGAGCCCAGCCTGGAGAGCAGTGATCCCGGAAAAATCATCGATGCCTTTCGCTCGCTGTCCATGAGCGGGACCCTGCGCGATGCCATCGAGGACGGCCGTCTGAAGATCTATCCCATCGATCTGCAGGAAGCGGCATCGAAAACGCTGCGCGCGGCCGCTGGCACGGATTCTGCCGAGGAAGAAGAACATATCGAGATGACCGCGCCGGGTGGCGATGGCTTCGACGAATTTGTCACCGACCTCACCGGCTACCTGAACAGCAGCGACTACCTGCACGATTTCATGCACGACAGCCTGCGTCTGGCGCAGGACCTGACGACGGAAGCGGGGCGGCTGGTCTCGAGGGACGCCCTGGCGGAATTGAACCGCAGTATCCAGCATGCGCAGCAGGAACTGGAGCGGGAGCGCAAGCGACTGGCGGCGCTGGAGACGCTGGAGCAGCAGGATTGGGGCAAGGCCTTCGCGACATTGCGCGCCGGGAAGGATCGCCTGCTTGGAGAGTTGACGGAGCAGGGCGCAGAGCCACTGGAAACCGTCTTTCAGGAGCAGATCGCGGCCTGGATGGAAAGCGACGAAAGCTGGAATGAGCTGCTGGAACAACGTCTCGACCCCCAACTCCAGCAGGAAAGCAGCCGGCAATCAGATCGGTTGCTGGAGCGCCTGCGGGAGCAGCTGGAAGGTGACCATGCCGGGGCGGAATGTACCAGGGAACAGCTGGACGCGTTCCGTGATGCCGAGTTGCCGGTGGAAGAGGTACTGTCCGGCTGTCTGCGGGATTTCGGCAGCGCGACGCAGTCAGGCACTCCCCACCTGGTGGTGGAAACCGGAGACATTCGCGTGGCCCGCACCCTGGGTGATTATGTGCTATTGCGCAGCCGCAGCCGGGTGCGGCAGGAAATATTCGGCGACAATGGCAACCGCCGCGTGGAGGCCGCCGTCAAGCACAAGCGTCTCAGTGGCGACAGACTGGAGGTAGTGCGGGGTGCCGCGCACGACAGTGCCGTCCGGGAACTGCCCGAGCTGCTGCAACGCTTCGCCGGCGAACTGGTGGATGCACACACCAGCCAGTGCATCGACGCCCTGAAGCACAGTATTGCGCTGCGCAAGACCCGACTGCAGGAATGGATCGTTCCCACCGAGTCGGCACTGAAGCGCTTCCAGCACACGCAGGATGTGCTCGAACGCATTGAGAGCAGCAGTGAGCATTTCAATGAGGCATTGAGCCAGCTCCAGCAGCAGTTTGTGCTGGAGTAGTGGGGCTCACCCGAACGTCTTTATCGTAACAATGCCATGAAAAGGAACCGGACGAGGCAGGCATGAACATCGCAGAACTGGAAAATCAACTGGAGGGCGAACTCCAACGCGGCCGCTTCGAGCAGGCAGAGCCATTGAGCAAGCAACTACTGTCCCGCAAACCGGAAAGCATTCCCGGACTGCGGGTGGCGTGGATGGCGGCGATGCAACGCGGGCAGTTCGCGCAAGCCCTGCCTCATCTGGGGCGGCTCGCGGAACAGCTCCCGGACGATATCGAAACCCTTGGCAGTCTGGGGCTGGCGGCCTTCGAGTGCGGCGAGCCCGGTCGCGCGCGAGAGGCCTTCGCACAGGCGCTGCGGCTCGATCCGGGCAACCTCCCGGGTCTTGTCTATTACGGCCTCAGCTGCGAACGGCTGGGCGATAACCAACAGGCCGCAAGCGCATTCCTGCGCGCCCAGCGAATCGCGGAGATGACCGGAGCAAGGCAGTTGCCCCCGAATTTGCGCGGCCCCATGAATCATGCCTCCGAGTTTGTCCGCCACCAGCTGGCGGATTTCATCGCCGGGCGATTGCAGCCGCTCAAGTCGCAATACGGTGACCAGGCCGTGGCCCGCATCCAGGGGGCGGCTGATATTTTCACGGGACACAGGGCGCCCGATTTCGCCCATCCCCAACTGCGTCCCGGCCTCGCCTACATACCGGACCTGCCGGTACGGATGTTTTTCGAGCGCGAGGAGTTTTCGTGGGTCACCAGACTGGAGGAGGCCCGGGACGACATTCTGGAAGAGCTACTGACGGTGCTCGGGGAAGACACTGGTTTCAAGCCGTATATCAATCACCCTGCCGGCACCCGGAAAGCCCATGAGTGGAAAGACCTCAACCAGTCGATGGACTGGGCCTCGCTGCACCTGTACCGCCACGGCCAGCGGATCGAGGAGAATTGCGCAAGGTGCCCGAAAACCAGCGCAGTGATCGAGTCCCTGGATCTTCACCGGGTGCCCGGCTATACCCCCGAGGTCATGTTTTCAGTGCTGCGTCCCCATTCCCGGATCCCGGTGCATACCGGATCGGTCAACGGCCGGTTGGTAGTGCATCTGCCTCTGATCGTGCCAGAGAATTGCGGGGCGCTGCGCGTGGCCGACGAGCAGCGAGCCTGGCAGGAAGGCGAGTGCATGATCTTCGATGACGCATTCAAGCACGAAGCCTGGAATGACAGTGATGACACGCGCGTCGTGCTGATCCTGGATACCTGGAATCCAGATCTGAGCCAGGCCGAGCGTGAAGCCTTCAGCCAGATGTTATGCGCCGCGCGGGCGTTCGAAAAGGAACTGCTGGACCTGCAGCCGGCGTGAGCCACGCAGGGCAGGTCATTGCTGTCAGGTCCGCTGTTGGTGGAGTGTTGGCCTCAGCGGCCGGAGCGGCGCAGCAGTACGTTCCACTGATCAAGGGAGAACAGGTGCGCAATGATGGCTGCCAGGTAGCCCTCCTTGAACAGCGTAGCAATGGTTTCTTCCGGTAATGCGCTGAGTCGGTCCGCATCGACGGCAAAGTAGCGTACTTCGTCTTTCTCGCTGCCCTGGCGGCGCATGCGCTGCAGCGTCAGCAGGTCCAGGTCTCTGAGTCGCTCGCCGAAATGCCGGGTGCGTTCGGTTTCAGCATCATAGTTCTGACTGAATTCCACGGCCTGGCGGATGGTATCGGTCATTTCACCATCCACGAAGAATGGGGTCCGCGGGTTTTCGCTGACCACGGGAGCAGCACGGTCGATGACCACCGCGTAGCGGTCGTTTCCGGCTTTCGCCAGCGCAAAGGGATGTGCACGGATATAGGCGGGCACATAGACGTCCGGGGCCCAGCGGCCCTCCGCTTCCAGGAACAGGTTGCCGGAACCTTCCAACCCTACGGCGGCTATCGGAACCGGTTCCTTGTCACTGCTGAACACGATGGGGTAATCGCGCTGCGCCGAGCGGAATTCGACCATGGTCAGCGGTATGCCGCGGGTGTCCGCAGTAAAGGAGAAACGCGAGTCGGTGGGTGTGATGCCGAGCTTGCCATGTTCTTCAGGGGTCAGCAGTTCCGGCTTCTCCCACAGGAAACGGCTGAAGCTGGACGGTGTCTCGTTCTGGGCGCTGGTTTCGGCCATGCGGATCGGGGCTCCTGGTTGAAAGCGGTCCGGCAATGCCGGGCGCGTATGAATGATCCGGTGGGAGTATACTGACCCGTCCCTGTGCGGGCAATATGCCCTGCAACACACTCATGTCAATCGTCCATTCTTTCGCCGTCGGCCGGGGTAATGTGGATTCTTACATCGCCGTGCGTCAACAGGTCACGCAGCAATACGGTGATGCCCGCAACACAGAGGAATAGTCCCATGTTCAAAGCCACTGATTGCAAGTGACGCAGCACATAGAACATCTCCGGTAGCTCAATGGGTACCCACAAGAGCGGTGCCATCACTCCCAGGATGGCGATGAATGAGTACACCATGAAGCGGATGAAATGGACGGGAACGCGTTTGATGGTAAGCCCGTATACGATGGTGGCTACAATCAGTACGCTCGCCGTGGCCTGTACAGCAATCATGGCGCGATCAGTAATATAGGCGAATCGCCCTTCTTCGTAATTGATATCGCCTATCCCGCTATATACAAACGTCAAAAAGGCATTGCCGCCCAAGTACAGGAGGCCGAGCAGTAAAGGGATCAGTAGCAGCCGGTTGTCGATCATCAGTCTGAACCCATCGGCTGATGCCCAGATGCCCAGCCAGAGAGGAATGCTGGCAAGATAGATGGCCACCGCCACGTACTCGATCATCATTTTCGTCCCGGTCGAAAAGTTTCGGCTATCCTAGCAAGCCTTTACTGAAGTTGCACATGATGCTTGCGGAGCGCGCGGTCATGCCGGCCTTGGCGAATTTCCACTGAAATGGACAACCCCCTGGCCGGGTGATACCGTTTGTTGCCTGTGCACCCGAGCAGCTCGCCAGCGAGGGAAGGGTAGAAGCCGATCCGCTCGAGTTGCCGAGGGCGGTGAATCCGGAGCGGTGTTTTACCGGGCGGTAGAGATGGCATCGCTGCACTTCCGACCGATACTGATCGCGTACCTGCTCCTGGCCGCACCCGCTGTGGCCCAACGGACGCAGCCGGACATCGGGAACCACTTGATCAAACCTGACGTATTATAGTAGTACAGTGAATCTCTTCGAAAGAGAGAGGAAGAGAGGAACCATGACTGACCAACCGTTTCTGACCGACGTGAAAACCCTCCGCGAGAGAGCCCGCAAGCACATCGAGCAAGGCGCCGTTACAGAGGGCTATGGTGCCAACCGCGATAACGTGATAAAAATTCTCAACGAAGCCCTGGATGCTTGACCTGGCGCGGATGTGTGCTCGGAGAAGAGCAGCATTACTTCAATGATCTGGTGATTCTACGCGATGGCGGGTTCTGGATATCACACATGTTCCCTCGCGATGCCAATGTGCTCTGGACGGTACTGCGCATGCAGTGGTTCGGTCACCAGCCCGGCCATGCCTACGCATGGCAGCCGGATAGCGGATTCACGCGCATACCCGGCACTGCGGCCAGAATGGCCAACGGCGTTGAGAAGTCCGACGACGAGCGTATTCTGTATCGTAATGATTACTTCGGTGATGCGGTGGTCGCGCTCAACGTCGATACCGGCGAGCGCCTGGCTTCTGTGTCCGTGGCGAGCCCGGACAACCTGGCGTGGAGCGGGTCGGGCGAGTTGCTGGCCGCCTCCCATCAGGCCTCAATTGTGGACAGTCCTCGGCCATGAGGGTCCGCCGATGGGCGCGGCAATAGTCGCCGTGCCCTTCAAGGGCCATGTGTACCTCGGCACCTTTGCCGGAGATCGCATCGCACGGATAGATACTGCCGATGTGGTTGTCGCGCTGTTGGGCCATTTCCCGGTAGTCAAAGCCATCCCCGGTGCCAAGTAGCAAAGTGCCATCGGGCAGGAAAACCATCCGGCCTCCGTAGTGGACCGGTGTGGCGCGCATCGGCTGTGATTCGAAGACCGTCTCCACGTCGGTCAGGCTTTGACCGGCGAGCCGGGCGCGGACCACGCGGATGGTGTTGCTGCGAGCCGTGCCGCTGGCCAGGGAAAGATACAATTGCCGGGAATCGGCAAAGTCGGGCGCGGGAAGCACTTCGAACAGACCGGCCTGCATGGCCACATAGGCGGCTGGCACATTGGCCACCGGCTCAGGGAGCAGTTCACCCTCTTCAATGATGCGCAGTCGTCCCGCCCGCTCGGTGACCAGGATGCGGCCGTCCGGCAGGAAAGCCAGAGACCAGGGATGTTCCAGGCCCGAGGCCACGGTTTCGATCTGCCATTCCCCGTCCGCATGGGCCGGAATCCCTGTCAGGCACACCAGCAGGGCAGTGAGCAGCAGGTGCGTGGTAATAGAGGTGCCGTTCATTCGCATGTACTTTTTCAATGCCCGTGGCGCTTCCGCTGGCTTCCTGGCTGTCGCGGCGCCTGTCGGTTCCGGCGGTCCGGCTCTACATGCTGGCCGGCGGCACGGCCGTGGCCGCCCTGCTCGTGCTACTCAAGGCGGCTTTGCCGATGACGGCCATCGCGGCCACCCGGGCGCCTTCCGCCATCATTCTGATGGCCCTGGCGGGTGTGCTGGCTGGCTCTACCATCGCCTGCGCGCAAGCCGAATGAGTACTCGCACTCACCCGGCAGGCTCGGAATAACAACAACGAGATGCGGGTAGCAGCTTTATCGTGCGGGTACGGCTCCGTCGCCCGTGGTAAACTTCGGGCCCATGAGCAATCGGGGATTATCTCTGGCGCGCAGCCTGCAACGGCGCATCCTGCTGGTAGCCAGCCTTGCCGTCGTTGCGCTGAGCGCCCTGACCTTTGTTTTTGTGCAATCCGATACGCGCGCAAGAACCCTTTCCGCGCTGAGCGACTGGGCGGTCGAGCGGGCGCGTTTTGAAAACGACCTGTTCGCCCTGGCCGAGGAGAACCTGGAGCAGTTTGCCGACATCTACCTGCACCAGTACGCCTCCGCCCCCGTTGTGACACCGGAGCAGTTCTGGTCGCTGTACGAGCGGGGCCCCGATGGCGCCGTGCGGATGCGCACGGCCTGGTACGAGGGAGCATGGGCCCCCGAGGGCGATTACTACCAGCATGTCAGCAGCTTCATCGGCAACAACCAGCCGGTGACCGATCCGGATCTGCAGCGCCGGCTGGTGCTGGCGGCGCGGCTGCTGGCGCAAGGGGGAGCCGGCTGGATCAGCCGCTTCGCCAACATCCATGCCACTTTCCCCGAAAATGCCATCACCCTCTACTGGCCGGGCACGCCGTGGGGCCGCCAGGCCGATGCCGACCTGCGAATGAACGAGCTGGGCGTCGTGGAGTCGACACTGCAGCAGCACAATCCGGATCGCGAGCCCGTCTGGACCGGTCTGTACTATGACGCCACGGCCGGGGAGTGGATGATCACCTATCAGCGCCCCGTGGACCGGGACGACAGGCACCTGATCAACCCCAGCCACGATGTGCCGCTGACCCGCATGATGGAGCGCCTGATGGAGGAGGTGCCCGATGACGGGCACAACTTCATTATCCGCAGTGACGGCTATCTGGTGGCGCATCCCTCACCGCCCGGCGCCGAGCAGGAGCTACTGGGTCAGTTATCGCTGGAGGAGATCGACAATCCGGCGATCACCCGGGCCTGGCGACTGATCCGCGAGCAGACCGGCGGGCAGCCGGGAAGCGGCGACATCATTCATGACGATGCCGGCGATGCCTATCTGGCGGTGAGCCAGCTTACAGGCCCCGACTGGTGGTTTGTCACCGTCTACCCCGAGCGTCCGATCCGCGAAGCGGCGGGCACGGCGGCGGCGTTCGTGCTCCTTTCCGGGATGGCACTGCTGGCGCTGCTCATCGTGCTGATCGCCCGCGTACTGCAGCGCGACGCCGAACGGCCCCTGGCACAACTGCGCGATGCCGCTGTTGCAATCGAGCAGGACCGGCACGCCGACGTGGCCGCCGGTCGCCTGCCTCTTCCCGAGCAACTCGGCAACGAGGTCGGGCTGCTGGCGCGTACATTCCGCACCATGGCACGCAGCATCGACACGGCGCGCGACCGGTTGGAGTCACTGGTGCGGGAGCGCACCGGGCAACTGGAGCAGGCCAACGCGCGTCTGCGCTCGCTGAGCCTGCTGGACGGCCTGCTCGGCATTCATAACCGCAGGGCCTTCGATCATGATCTGCAGACCGTTTTTGACGAGGCCCGCGCCAGCCGGGGGCATTTCCAGCTGCTGCTGATCGACGTGGATGAGTTCAAGCTTTTCAATGATACCTACGGACACCTGCGGGGTGACGACGCCCTGATCCGTCTGGCCGGGTGCATTCAGGACAGCATCCGCGATACCGACCGTGTCTACCGCTACGGGGGTGAGGAGCTGGCGGTCATACTGAGTCAGCCGAATGCGCGCGAGGCAGCCGCTGCCGCCGAAAGAATCCTGGCGGAGGTCCGTCGTATGCAGCTTTCCTTTCCGGAAACGGAGGCGGGGATCGTGACGGTCAGCGCCGGGCTGGCGAGCTACTCCATCGAGCACCAGGCGCCCGAGGATCTGATCCGGGAGGCGGACCGGCTGCTGTACCAGGCGAAAGCCGGCGGGCGGAATCGGCTGTGCAGCTGATGACTCCCGTATTGAAAAAGCGTGTTTTGGGGACCCCGGGGTTGGGGCTGTTATTATGCAGCCAGGTTTTGTGGGCGCAGAGTGAGGACCAGTGGACGGCCAGCTTTTTTTTCGAGAATGCGCGGGCAGTGGCGTATACCATCTTCCTGGACGGCAATACCTTCCGCGACAGCCACTCGGTAGAGAAGCGGCACTTTGTTACCGATATGGCCGTGGGTGTCGCCGTGGTGCGCGAGCGTTGGCGTCTGTCTTATGCCCATGTCTATCGCAGCCGGGAATTCGAAACCCAGCAGCGGGCTCAGAAATACGGCGCACTGTCGTTATCCTACAGTTACCCCTGGTAAACCGTCGCGCCTGCTATCGGATTTGCCGGTTTCATGGCGCCGGGTGACCACCATCAGCTGCATCGTTGTTTTCTCGAGGATAAAAAGCGCATCACGGAGGACGGCATCAGAATACTGCCGGCGAAACAGTTGTGCGAGCATCTCTGGAGCGGGGAAATCGTGAAATGAATCCCCGGATGCCGGCAACTTCCCTATGAGGCGCACTTCAGGCAACGGTTGACAAATACCCCCGTTGTGCTAATTTATTAACATATTGTTAAAAAGTTAGCATGAGCCATTACAATCCGTTCCAGGAGTCAACCAATGAATCTGCCCGACCCCCTCAGCCGCAGAGAGCGCCAGATAATGAACGTTCTCTATCGCCTGGAGCAGGCCAGCGCCAAAGAGGTGATGGAAAACCTTGAGGATGCGCCCAGCTACTCTTCGGTCCGTACACTACTGGGCAAACTGGAAGAGAAGGGCCATATCGATCACCGCGAAAGCGGATTGAAATACGTCTATTTCCCGCTGGTGGCACGTAGGGAGGCTTCTCGCTCCGCGCTTTCCAACGTGGTAAGAACCTTCTTTCGCGGATCGCCCGTAATGGCCGTAAACTCCTTGCTCGATATGTCCCTTGAGGACTTGTCCCGGTCCGAACTGGATGAGCTGTCCCGTATGATCGAGGAAAAGAAAAATCAGTCTCATAAACCCTGATGCGGGAGACCTGAAATGGCTGAAACAACCTCCGGTGACCTGATGGCACAATTTATAGAGCACGCTCCGCTTTTCCTGCTGGACCTGCTACTCAAGTCCATCGTACTGCTGCTTGTTTTCATTCTCCTGGAGCGGGCGGGAAGAAAATACATGAGTGCGCCAAGCCGGCACTTGCTGTGGCTGAGCAGCCTGCTCTGCGCGGCATTGCTACCGTTCATGCCCGCAATGGTAGCGGCAGGCCTGCCGGGAGAGATCCGCACGCCGGTTCTGTTCGAGATGAGAGTAAGCCCGGATTCAACGGCAGGAGTGGTATCGGCGGGCAGCGGGATGTTCTACTGGAGCATGTGGCTCCTGGCGCTTTACCTGTTGCCATCTCTGCTGCTGCTCTTGCGGCTGAGTCTGGCCCTGTTCCGGCTGGTGCGTAGTGATGTGCGCGCCCGTGAAGTTCAGCGGCCCGAATTGCTTGACCTCGTAGAGAGCCTTCGCAGTCAAATGGGTATTTCCCGCCGGGTAAGACTTGTCTGCGGCACCAATGCAGGGTCTCCGGTTTCCTGGGGTCTGTTCAGGCCCCGTATCGTTTTGCCTGAACAGGCGGAGCAGTGGTCGCTTGCCAGTCTCTCCGATGTGCTGGTGCACGAGTTGAGCCACATCAGACGATTTGACTGGCCCATTCTGCTATTCAGCAGGGTCATTACGAGCTTGCTCTGGCTCAACCCGCTGGCTTGGCTCGTCGTGCGAAGGCTGAACGAAGAGGCAGAGAACAGCTGTGATGCGGCTGTGATTGAAAACGGGCGAAGTGGAACGGAGTACGCGCAGACTCTGATCAGTATTGCCCGCAGTTGTACAGGTGATGCTCAAAGTTCGAGCTCCCTGGCGCAGACCGTTCTGGACAGCAGCACTCTCAAGTCCAGAATTTCAACATTACTGGAGGACAACGCGATGATCAGAGGAAAGAACGATCTGGTAAAGAGCGGTGCCATGCTGGGTCTGCTGTCACTGACCCTGCTGGTGGTCTTCGGCACTACACAAACGGTCTCAACACGAGTCGAGGCCCAGGGGGCAGCAGCGCCGGAGGCCCGGGAGATACGAGAAATCCCGGCTGATGCCGAAATGCTGCCTATCGTCAACGTGACGCCGGTGTATCCGGCGGTGGCGGCGCAAGAGGGCATCAAGGGATGGGTACAGGTCAAGTTTACGGTGGATGACCTGGGGCGGGTTCCGCCCCACACTATCCAGGTTGTTGACGCGCAGCCCTCGGATATCTTCAATGAGAGCGCCATCCGTGCAACGGAGCGATTCCGGTTCAGTCCGCGGGTACGGAACAACCAGCCCGTGGCCGTGCCTGGCGTTCAATACGTCTTCCGGTTTGCCTTGCAGGAGGAATGAATCCGCGCCGTCCCACTAGCGCTGGAGCTGGTGGCAGTTGATGCAGCCACCCGATACCCGGCCCGCCATGTAGTACTCGGGAGGATTGCGCTCCGCCGCCGTGCGGGCCCGGTTGGCGGTATTGAGGAAGCTGGCCATCTCGCCGCGAAGAAAGGCATGACTGGTGCTGATTTCGCTGTCGCGCAGTTCACTGACGATGCGCTCGATCTGGCGCAGGTTCCGGATGACCTCCTCTTGTGTATAGGGATCGTCCTCCATCTCCCGCATGCGCAGTTCCAGGTCGAGTTCCTGGAGCGCGAAAGCGAGCCGGTGCATTTGCGTGCGGAATTCGAAAGCCGCGTCGTACTCGAAGGGCGGAGGCTCGGCGGTGTCCGGGACACCGGTATCGCTACTGTTGCAGCCGGAAAGTAATGCAAGCGCGAGCAATGCGGGGGAGCAGATTCGGCTCATGCAGTGGCTGTTGCGGATTTTCATTGCAGGAACTCCTGATGGTGAAACGGCCATACTGCCAGGGCGGGACGCTCTGCATTGTAAACCGGGAAACGGGAACAGGCCACCGCAGCGAATGCAGCGGTGTATTTTCAGGCCCACTGCGTTTATTCTGACACTCGTCCACGTCGAGAAGCTCCGGATAACAATAATGAGGCAAGTACTGATGATTCGCACACTCCCCAAAATCGCCCTGCTGGCTCTGCTGGCTGGCCCGCTCAACGCCCTGGCGGACACCAGCGTCCTGTTCATCGGCAACAGCTTCACCTACGGCTACGGCTCCGCCGCCCGCTTCTACCGGGCGGACACCGTGACCGACCTCAACAACGAAGGCATTGGCGGGGTGCCGGCCCTGTTCAAATCCTTCGCCGACCAGGCGGGCCTGGACTACGATGTCTACCTGGAAACCCGCGGCGGCAGCAATATCGATTTTCACCTGGAAAACAAGCTCGGCGTCATTGGCCGCCGGCCCTGGGATCAGGTGGTGATGCACGGCTACAGCACCCTGGATGGCGAAGATCCGGGTAATCCCCACAAGCTGGTGGCCAGTACAGCAGAGATGGCCGGGTTCCTTCGCAGCAAGAGTCCCGAAGTCGAAGTCTATCTGACGGCCACCTGGTCCCGTGCCGACCAGACGTATCCAGCGGATCGCCCCTGGAGCGGCGAGCCCATCGAGCAGATGGCCCTGGATGTGCGCGCCGGCTACGACCTGGCGGCGGTCGCCGATGGTGTGGCCGCCGTCAACCCCGTCGGCGAAGCCTGGAACCGCGCCATGGAACTGGGCATCGCCGACCCGAATCCCTATGACGGCATCGAGACGGACAAGATCAACCTCTGGACCTGGGATCACTACCACGCCAGCACCTACGGCTACTACCTGGAAGCCCTGGTGGTGTTCGGCAACCTCACCGGACGTGATCCACGCTCGCTGGGCGAAAACGAATGCTCGGGCTACGAGCTGGGCATGGCCCGCCGTGAAGTGAGTATGCTGCAGCAGGCGGCGTACGAGCAGCTTGCCAGCGAGGGCAGGGTAGAAGCCGATCCGCTCGAGTTGCCGAGGGCGGTGAATCCGGAGCGGTGTGTTACCGGGCGGTAGAAATGGCATCGCTGCACTTCCGACCGATACTGATCGCGTATCTGCTCCTGGCCGTACCCGCTGTGGCCCAACGGACGCAGCCGGACATCGGTTTTGATCACATTACCTCACAGGACGGGTTGTCACAGAACGCGGTCCACTCGGTACTGCAGGATCGCCGCGGTTACCTCTGGATTGCTACCGAGGACGGCCTGAACCGGTATGACGGTTATAGCTTTACGGTCTACCGCAGGGAGTTGGCTGAAAGCGAACAGCGAGGCATCGAGCCACACCGTGTGGAACACCCCGGCCTCCCGGACTCACTGGTGCGGGTCCTGTCCGAAGACAGCGATGGCAGCTTGTGGATCGGCACCGCTGACGGGGTGGCGCGTCTCATGCAGCCATCCGGCAGTTTTCGCCATTATCGGCCTCGCAGTGAAGCATCGGGTGATCCGGTTCCGATTTCAGTATGGGACATCGAAGAAGACCGCGAAGGTCGTCTCTGGGTGGGCGCGAACCCGGGAGGCCTCAGCCAACTGGACCCAACCACCGGGCGTTTTGAACACCACCGCCATGACCCCCGGGGCTCGTCGACGCTCAGCAGCAATAATATCACCGGCATCGCCATGACGTCGGACGGTATTCTGTGGGTGGGTACAGGAGACGCGGGACTCAACCGCTTTGACCCCGCAACCGGCCAGGTACGCCGCTATTCCCATGATCCACTGGATGCTGGCGCGATCTCTGGCAGCCAGATCAGTGATCTCGTCGTGGACAGCCGCGGCCTGCTGTGGATTGCCACACAGGATGCCGGTCTGAGCCGGTTCGACCCGGATACGGGCGAAGTCCAGCGCTACTTCCATGACACGGACGATCCCGGCAGCCTCAGCTCGAACGCTGTGAGAACCGTGCATGAAGACAGCCAGCAGCGTCTCTGGATCGGGCACTATCCGACTGCCGGCCTGGATCTTTTTGACCGTGACAGCGGGCAATTCTTCAACTATACACACCGCACAGGTGTGGACCGTACCCTCAGTGACAATCAGGTGATCAGCGTCTTTGAAGACGACAGCGGCATTCTCTGGTTTGGCACCTCCGTCGGAGGGCTGAATCAATACAACCCGTCGCAAAATCAGTTCCGTCACTACCGTAATGAATGGTGGACCACGAACAGCCTCAACAACAATACGGTCCGGGCATTCCATAAAGGCGATCAGCGTTTGTACATCGGTACGGCGGGCGGGCTGAATGTGCTGGATTTGCGCAGCGGGGATTTCACCCATCACGTGCACGACCCGGAGCGGCCCGGCAGCATCCCCAGCGATGTTGTCAGGGATATTGCCCCCGATGGCGACGGCCGGCTCTGGCTGGCCACCCACGGCGGTCTCTCGCGTTTCGATCCCGACACACAACAGTTCAGCAATTATTTTCACGATCCCCAGGATGCCGGATCGCTGAGTACCAACCTGCTCTGGCGGGTGCATGTCGATCGAAATGGAATGGTCTGGGCCGGGTCTCGTGGCCAGCTCAATCGACTCGACCCGCAAACCGGAATGGTTCAACGTATCCAGGCCAGCCCGGACGATCCGGACATCATGCCGGTGGACTGGTTGCTGGCGATGCATGAAGACGCAAGCGGCGATCTCTGGTTTGGTGCGAATCGCTACAATCCGGATTCGGACACCTTCTCAAGCTATGCCCCGGAGCCCGATCAAAGTGCGCCGATCAGCAACGCCATTGTCATGTCGATTGCCGAGGAGGAAGATGGCACGCTCTGGTTTGGCACGCGTGGCGGCCTGAACCGGCTTGATGACCGCGAGGCGGGGCATTTTACACAGTTCACTACTGAAGACGGTCTGCCCAATGACGTGATCTACGGCCTATTGTTCGATGATGACGGCGGGCTCTGGCTCAGCACCAACAGTGGTATAGCGCGATTCGATCCGGATAGCGGGGAAGTGAGCCAGTTCGATACCAGTCACGGCCTGCAGGCGGACGAGTTCAACAACGGGGCATACTACAGGGCCGACAGCGGTGAAATGTACTTTGGCGGCAGCAACGGCTTCAATGTGTTCGACCCGTCCCGCATCAGTCAGAGCGACTATGCGCCGCCGCTGGTCATCACCCGTTTCCTCGTGCTGAATGAGGAACGCAGTATGGAACAACCGGATGCCGAATCCGGGACAGAGGCGCTGGAGATTGCTCTGGGCCATGCGGAGAATTATCTGTCATTCGAATTTGCCGCCCTGGATTATTCAGCGCCGGAGCGACTCCGCTATGAGTATCGGCTTGAAGGTTTCAACGAGGGCTGGGTGGCAGCGGGAGACCGGCGTTTCGCCGAATACACCAATCTTTCCCCGGGACGCTACCGTTTTGTGGTCCGTGGTACCAACCGGGATGGTATCTGGAGTCCGCACACTGCGGAACTATCTTTTCGAATCATGCCGGTTTTCTGGCAGACGCTCTGGTTCAGAGTCAGTCTGCTGGTGATGGCGACTGCGGCCGTGTTTCTTCTGTATCAATACAAACTGTTCAGCATTCGCCGGCAGAATGCCGCACTGGAGGCGCAGGTGCGGGAGCGCACCGGGGAACTGGAGGAGGCCAACGCGCGCCTGCGCTCGCTGAGCCTGCTGGACGGCCTGCTCGGCGTCCATAACCGCAGGGCCTTCGATCACGATCTCCAGACCGTTTTTAACGAAGCCCGCGCCGACCGGGGATATTTCCAGCTGCTGCTGATCGACGTGGATGAGTTCAAGCGGTTCAATGATACCTACGGGCACCTGCGGGGCGACGATGCCCTGATCCGTCTCGCCCGGTGTCTTCAGGACTGCATCCGCGATACCGATCGTGTCTATCGTTACGGGGGCGAGGAGCTGGCGGTCATATTGAGTCAGCCGGATGCGCGTGAGGCGGCGGCCGCCGCCGAAAGAATGCTTGAGGAGATCCGCCACCTGCAGATCCCGTTCCCGGAATCGGAGGCGGGGATTGTGACGGTCAGTGCCGGGCTGGCGAGCTACTCCGCAGCACACGAGAACCCCGAGGATCTGATACGGGAGGCGGACCGGTTGTTGTACCAGGCGAAGGCCGATGGGCGGAATCGGCTGTGTAGCTGATGTCCCGACGGCATCGGCCAGGTGTGTTTTCGGGTTGGCCGTTTTGCCCAACTGTTGGTGAATTCGGCCAGAGGCGCCATGCTCCGCTCCCGGGCTTTACCCATATGCTATTGATATAACGTCGAATTATCTGAATGGCACGAATGCTGCTGTGTACTCGACACCCGCCGGTTTCCGGATCGGAGACCGGCGCTACGCGCGTATGCAGTCCAGACACCAACGAGGAAGAACAATGATCCGATCCCTGCTGACAATTACCCTGGCCGGCCTGATGATGACCGGCTGCCTGTTCGTCGTGGATTCGAAGGAACGCAGTCATGGCGAGCAGTGGAGCCGTGCCGAAGCCGACCGTATCGAGCGCGGCGCCACCAGTGCCGGTTGGATACGGGCCAGTTTCGGTGAGCCCGACCGGCGCATCACCTACGAGGACGGTACCGAGCTGTGGCGCTACAGCAACCGCCGCACCAGAGATTCAGAGGTCTCGCTGTTCCTGTTGTTCAACATCGACATCGAGCGCGACAACACTGAGACGCTGACCCTGGAAATTCGTGACGGGGTAGTTACGGACCACTGGGTCGAGAAGCGATAGTGGTTCAGCGCGGCTTCATGCGAATTGCGCCGTCCGGACCTACGCCGACCATTTCCAGTATCCGAAAACTACTCAGTGGTCCCGCCATAGGTCCTGCTCTTGTCAGGGTGGACAGACTGTGAAAGTGACAGATCCATGTCAGACAGTTACCCTGTCACCGCAGCGAATAATGAACTGATTCAGTGCTGCTGGCCAGTCCCGCATCCGTAGCGGGTCTGGCCGGTGACGACAACGAATCAAGAGGTCCATCGTGAAGAATAACCGCATCGTTTCCATTACACCAATGGCGTGAAAGCCTCCCCCCCTGCAGCCCGAGGCGCCAGGGAGCGACGCCGCTCGACTCAATATCATTGCCAGTGCTGGTCAGCAGCAGTTTCCCCTGGGGCCCCCGCTGGAGCTGGAAGTCGCATCGCTCGGCGAGTTGGCGGACAAGTTGAGCCGGCGATAGTGTGAAATAATGGTTGAACATTCCGGAAGCTGTCACCGGTAAACGACAAAGGAGAAACCCCATGCGGCCCACCCTGTTCCTGACCGCCTTGCTGTCGTGTGCCGTGCACGCTCAATCCTTCGACCTGCAAGCCCATCGTGGCGGAACAGGCCTGGTCACCGAAAGTACCCTGGAGGCTTTTGGCAATGCGCTGGAGCTGGGCGTCAGCACGCTGGAGCTGGACACCCAGGTCAGTGAAGACGGTTATGTGGTGGTGACACACGACCGGCAGGTGCTCGGTCACCGCTGCATGGATACCGGGCCGGCCACCGCCGGCGATCCCGAGTATCCGTATGTCGGCAAGTACATCAGGAACCTGCACTGGGATCAGATCCGCACCCTGGACTGCGGGTCGCAGCGCACCGAGCCGCATGCCGGCCAGCAGGTCGTGCCCGGCGTGCGTATGGTGTTGCTCAGTGAGGTATTCGAACTGGTCAAACGCTACCGGGCCCATGATGTGACGCTCAATATCGAGACCAAGATCGAGGCCGGTGCGCCGCATGAAACGGCGCCGCGTGACGAGTTTGTGGCCGCTGTCATCGGGCAGATTCGACAGCACCGGATGCACAGGCAGGTCACCATCCAGAGCTTCGACTGGGGCGCGTTGATGTGGGTCAGGGAACTGGCGCCCGAATTGCCCGTTGTCGCCCTGTCCAATGGGCAGTCTTTTCTGCAGTGCGGTATGCCCGGCGCGTCTCCCTGGACCGGCGGTATCGACATGGACGACTTCGATTGCAATCTGCCGGCTGCTGCGGCCTCGTTCGGCGCCGATGCGATCTCACCGGTACACGGTCTGCCGCAAGACGGGGTGATCAGCGATGCCGACTACCAGCCTTTCACCACGGCAGAGATGGTCGAGGAGGCACACGAGCTGGGTATGCAGGTGATTCCCTGGACCGTGAACGACACCGCCACCATGGCCCATCTGATAGGGCTCGGCGTGGACGGCATCATCACGGATTATCCTGACCGGTTGCGAGAGACGATGCAGGCACGGGGCATGACATTGCCGCCATCCCGTGAAGCGCCTCGTGTCACTAATCCGGGTGAGGTCAGGGAAACGGGCATCCTTGCGCTGCAACAGCAGATGGCCGAGGGCACACTGAGCGCCGCACAGCTGCTGGACAACTACCTGGCCCGGATCGAGGCCTATGATCAGCAAGGCCCGCAGCTTAATACCATCCTGCGTTTCAATGACAGCGCCCGCGAACAGGCGCGGGCACTGGATGCCGAGCGTCAGCGCAGCGGCCCGCGCAGCCTGCTGCACGGCATCCCGGTCGTGATCAAGGATAACTACAACACCACCGACATGCCCACCACCGGCGCCTCGCGGGCACTGGCCGGTTTTGTGCCCGATGCGGAAGCCACCCAGGTACGTCTGCTGCGTGAGGCCGGTGCGGTGATCCTGGCCAAAACCAATCTGCACGAATTTGCCTACGGCATCACCACCATCAGCTCGCTGGGAGGTCAGACCCGCAATCCGTATGACCCGGCGCACGTGCCGGGTGGCTCCAGCGGTGGTACGGCGGCGGCCGTGGCGGCCAGTTTTGCCGCTACCGGCATGGGTTCGGACACCTGCGGTTCCATCCGTATACCGGCCGCTTTCAACAATCTGGTGGGCCTGCGTCCTACCAAGGGGCTGAGCAGCATCTACGGAGTCATGCCTCTGGCCCATACCCAGGATGTTGCCGGCCCGCTGGCAAGAAGCGTTGAGGATCTGGCGATCGTGCTGGACCTCACCGTGGGCTACGACCCGCTGGACCCCGACACGGCGCTGATGCGTGAGCGTGATGACGTGCTGTTTTCCGCAGCGCTGGGGAGCGCGTCCTTGCAGGGTCTGCGCATCGGCAGGCTGGACGGCTACCTGGCGGAGGCAGAACCGGCAGTACAGGCGCTGTTTCAGCAGGCCTTTTCCCGGCTGCAAGCGCTGGGCGCAGAGATCGTCGATATCAGCATACCCGACAGGGTGCAGCTGATTGGCAATTCAGGATTGATCGGTCACGAATTCGAAGCGGACCTGGATGTCTATCTGAAAACCTTTGGCAGCACGCAGTACAGTTCCCTGGAGGAAATTGTTGCCGCTGACCTGCACCACGAGGCAGTCGACCGCTTGCTCCGTCGAAGCGCGGCCGGCGAACAGGACACGGCGCGCTATCTCGAAGCCACAGCCGCCCGGGAGGATCTGCAACATGCCATCAATACAGTGATGGATGCCGAGCGACTGGATGTGATTGCGTATCCGCCGATCTCGGCGTTACCGGTACGGATTGGTGAAAACCAGCCCGGTAACAATTGCAGTCTGAGCGGCAATTCGGGCTTTCCGGCCCTGTCATTGCCAATCGGTTTCAGTGATTCCGGCCTGCCCATGGGCATCGAGCTATTGGGTCGTCATCTGAGCGATACAGCGCTGCTGGCCGTCGGCTATGCCATCGAGCAGTCCTGGCCCCGGCGCCGTGCACCGGTCTATTGAGTCGGAACCAGCCGGATAAATAGAGGCTCCTTAATGAGCAGGTGACCCGTCCCGCGTTTGTCGTGGCTTCCATTTCCTTAGAGGATGGAATACTGTTGAAAACCGCTTGATCCAGCCTTACGTATTGCCGTAGTGAGTACATTAATTCAACAGGAATAGAGAGATTATGACCGACCAACCGTTTCTGACCGACGTCAAAACCCTCCGCGAGAGGGCCCGCAAGCACATCGAGCAGGGCGCCGTTACCGAGGGCTACGGTGCCAACCGCGATAATGTGGTTAAAATCCTCAATGAAGCCCTGGCGACGGAAATCGTCTGTATATTGCGTTACAAGAGCCACTATTTCCGGGCCGAAGGCATCAATGCCAATGTGGCGGCGCAGGAATTCCTGGAGCATGCGGAGCAGGAGCAACAGCACGCCGACTGGCTGGCCGAGCGCATCGTGCAGCTGGGCGGCAGCCCGAACTTCTCACCGGAAGGGCTTCAGTCCCGAGCCCACGCCGAATTCGTCGAGGGCGACACCTTGCGGGATATGGTGGTGGAAGACCTGGTAGCCGAGCGTATCGCCATCGACAGTTACCGGGAAATCGCCCGCTATCTGGGCGACCAGGACCCCACCACACGCCGCATCATCGAGGACATCCTGGCCCAGGAAGAGGAGCACGCCGACGATATGGCTGGACTGCTGGAAGGTCTTGATGCTTGAGCATTACTACAATGGTCTGGTGATTCAGGGCGCTGGCGGGTATACCGGAACCGGGCTGGAAAAGCGGCTGACGACCGGGAATACCAGTGATCACGGTAAGGAGAATGCAGCAGATGCAGTACACCACCAATAAACTCGGAATAGCCGCCTGGATACTGGTAGTACCAGTAACCCTGTTTCTGCTGATGGCGGGAACCACAAAGCTACTGGGCGACAACCCCCTGACCAGTATTGACGCCATGGCCCCCTGGGTATTCTGGATCGGCCTGGGTGAAGTGACCGCCGCGATTCTTTTCGCAGTGCCACGAACGTCGATCATAGGGGCGCTGTTCCTGAGTGCGCACCTGGGCGGGGCTATCCTCTTTCATATTCTGCGAGGGGAGCACTTCTTCGGCCCGGTGTTGACCAGTTTCTGGTTTCAATCGCTTATGCTAGCCAGCGTCTGGGCCGTGACATTCCTGCGCTATCCGGTGATCATTGCAAATCTTCACCCGTCCGGTAACGCGTAGACGATTGCAGTGGTGTCTCGCCGTGAAGCAGGATCGCTCCCGCCACGGCGAGAGTGACTGCGTGCAGCGGCCAGCCCAGCGCAATTCGAGTTACGGCCAGCCATCCGACCTCGCCGGCGAGGTACAGCGGCAGTTGAACCGCCACCCGGATCACCATCGGCACGAGCAACACAAAGGTCAGGCGATTGCCCAGGCGGACGACAGCCGGGTCACGGTACCATCCGGTTGGTTTTTTGAGCACGGCACCGATCAGGTAACCGGCCAGGGGCCGACGAAGAAGGATCGACACCGCCAGGGCAACTACCCAGGTACCATTCAGGATGATGTCCGGCAGAAAGGCCGCCTCGGCCTGGCCGGTGAATGCGGCAACAGCCGCCGCGATCGCGATCCCGAAAAGCCCGTTGCGCGCAAAACGCGTGGTTGATCGTCGGGCGACCCGCAGTCCCCAGGCGGCTGCCGCAGACCCTAGCGCAGTCACTACGGACGGGGTGATGTTGTCAGTCGTCAGGTAGACCACCGTGAAGGCCACCAGCGGCAAGGCGGTCTCGATGGAACCGCGCAGGCCACCGAGTGTGGCAACCAGCCTGTTGAAAACCTCGGCCTCGACGGTAGTTGCCTGATCCCTGGCCGAATGATGAGTCTGGAAAGGTGATTTTGCGATGATGCCTCCATACTGCCTGACTGGCAGATGCCGTAAGTGATTCTCCTTCTTTAACTCTCCGTCACGCAACGATCCGGGTCCGCCTCGTCCAGTACCGGGGCGCGATGGCCGGTGCGGATATGGTCCGCAGCCAGCTTGCCGGCCATGGGACCGCGCCCGAAGCCGGACGAGGACAGGCCGCTGACAATGAACAGGTCCGGCCGCAGGGAGATGCGGCCGATGATGGGCGCGCCGTCGATGGAAAAGGGCATCACCCCGGCCCAGGTGCGAGCGATGGGCAAGCCGGCGACGAGCGGAATCACCTCGGCGGCATGGCGGCGGTTAACCTCGATGCCGGCCGGGTCCGGTGTGGCATTGTAGCCCAGGCTCTCGCGGTCGCCGCCAAAGATGATCTCCCCGTTCCTGCGCTGCCGGCCATAGAGGTGCCTGGTGGTACGGCGCCCGTTCTTGTGGGTCAGGTTGGGCGGCGTCACCTCGTCCATGCCATTGTCCCGGCTCCAGTTGAGGCTGGACTCGGCGGAACCGATGGTGGAGAACACCCGCGGCGGCTGACTGGCAGTGGCCCACATCTGGCCCCGCACCGGCACGATGGGAACGGTCAGGCCCAGCATCTGCGCCACCGGGCCACACCAGGCGCCGGTGGCCAGCACCAGTCGCTGGCAGCGATACTCGGCCGATTCGGTGCGCACCGCATAGCCGCCGGCCGACAGGGGTTCGATGGCCACCACGTTCTGACCGGTGTGGATGCGGGCTCCAGCCAAACCGGCGGCGTGGGCAAAGGCGCGCGTGGACTTGACCGGATCGGCCTGACCGCGCTGAGGCGAGTACACATAGCCCGCCAGGTCGCCGCTGGCCTCCGGCTCGATGGCGCGGGCTTCCTTCGGGGTCAGCAGTTCGGCCTCGTAACCGCCGGCATGGAGGGCGGCTACCCGGTCCTGGAAATACTCGTACTGCGCCGGCGTGTGAATGGCGGTAACGGTGCCGGACAGGCGGAACTCCATGTCATAGCCAAGATCCATCTGCATGCGCTTGAAGATCTCCACGCCGCCGGCCGTGAGGTAGGACAGCAGATCGGGATCATTACCCCAGCCATAGCCGCCCAGACCACCCATGTTCTGGCCCGAAGCCTCCGAGGCAATCTCGCCCCGCTCCAGCAGCGTAACATCCACACCTTGCTCCGCCAGGTGAAAGGCGGTGGAAGAGCCGGCGATGCCGCCGCCGATGATGAGCACATCGGTCTCGCCGCCGGTCTGCGCGGCCAGGCGGCCAGGGAACACACTGCCCGCGGCCAGGATGCCGAGGCCGGTCAGCACCCGACGCCGACCGGGGCTGGCGGCCTGCGCCCGCTGCCGATCACCGCCGTTGGCGTTTTCACTATCACTGCTCTTTTTCTTGTCATTGTTGCCTGTGCGCATGTTGCCCCCTCGCTGCTGCTTGCCGTGTCGATTCGCCAGGCCTGATGGCTCTGGATCTCGTTCTCACTGCAACTTTTATACTCTTTATACTGCATGCCCTGCAATGCAATGGCCCGGGAGCGCATATCCCGACAACATGAGCGGGACGCCGACTTCGGTGCTGTAACAGCGCCACCAGAATCGACAATGCCCTGATCGGGTGATACCTTTTGTCTTTCCCGTACCCTTCAGATGACACGCTACGTGCGCAGGTTTTTTATGAACTCGATACGATCCATTTTTACCTGGCTGGTGTTCGTTGCAGCAGCGTGCGCGTCAGTCGCTTTCCCGGCCGCCGTCTCTGCCAGTGACTCCAGTGAATACGAAGAATGGAGCGCGGAAACCCGCATGTCACTTGCCATGCGCGTCAATGGGGACGCGGTCCGGTCGCTGCTGCCCGAGGACTGGACAGTTGCCGCTGCCGCCGAGGCACCGGAGCAGGTCAATCTGACGGTTACCTTCATGGATCGTCACTTGATTCTGGACCCGCAAGGCCAGCCGGTCGGCACCGGCAGCAGCCGCTATATGGTGCTGTCGGTGCTGGCGCGCAATGCGCAAGGCGAAAGCAGTATACTGATCATCAACGGGATCTCCCCGGAAGGCACGGGAGCCTACGAGGTCTATCAACCGGCTGTTGTCGCGAGGGCAGAGCGGTCGTTGAACGGGCAGGGCGACAGCAACCCGCGTGTGGAGGAAAACTGGGAAATGGTGGCCGACAGCGGGGATGCCGTCAGTTTGACCTTGCGTTATCAGCAAGCGGTACCGACAAGACGGCAGTCGAGCGTTGTTATCCGCTCCGGCAAGAACACTGGCTACACCCGTACCTACACCATAGATCAGGCCAATGATGCGCTGGGTGTGCCAGGTGTTGCAGACAGCCGTATCGAGTCATTCCGCTTTGCAGCAGAAGGACCGCTATTCTCCCGTCTGTTCGATGGCAACGAAGTGATCACCGGAGTGACGTCCACGCCGTGGTATAACCGGGAAATAACCATCCCCTGATACCCGGCGCGTGGGTGGCGCATCATACTGGAGGGCCTCTATGGAAACCGGAATTCTCAACCTCGATCGCTGGCGCGAGGCGATCAACGCGTCGTTCGCGCAGTTCGCCGAACAGCTTGCGATTTACCTGCCGCAACTGATGGCCGGCATCGCCACTTTCCTGTTGGGTTGGCTGTTCGCCTATCTGTTCAGCCGCATCTCTCGTCGCCTGATGGACGGCCTGGACAGCGTCCTCGCCCGGCTCTCCCGCAGCGACCGCGCCACCTCCGAACGGCTGAAGCACTCCTACGGGCGCATCGTCGAGAGAGTGGTGTTCTGGATGACCATCCTGTTCTTTATTACCGTCAGCGCCAACGTGCTGGGCTGGACCCTGTTTTCGCGCTGGCTGGACAGCATCGTCAGTTACCTGCCCGGGCTGCTCACCGGCATTCTCATTATCATGGCAGGCTTCCTGCTGGGCCATATCACCAGGTCCGCCATCATGACCACCACGCTCAAGGCGGGCATGGGCCAGAGCTCGATGATGTCGCGTTCGGCGCAGGTGATCATTGTCCTGAGCGCCATCATCATCGGCGTCGAGCAGATCGGCCTGGACGTCAATTTTCTCAGCACCCTCATCATCGTTATCACCGGCACCCTGGTCGCCGGCGCCGCCCTGGCCTTCAGCCTTGGTGCCCGCACCCTGGTCGCCAACCTGTTGGGCGCTCAGTACTCGCGCAAGTACTGCCGCATCGGCGAGCACCTGAAGCTGGGGGACATAGAGGGCGAGGTGGTGGAGATCGCGCAGCTGTTCATCGTCCTGGATACCGGCAATGGCCGCGCCGTGGTGCCAGCCAGGCTGTTTCAGGAGCTGGTCAGCGTGCACAGTAGCGTCCATGCTGAAGATGCCCGGGAGTAGATGGCCATGGCTGAAATTGCGGCGACTGACAACCCGGCACTGGCGCTGACCTTCATCAGGTCCTACCCGGCAGCTGCGGCCCGTTTGCTGGAAGGCCAGGAGGCCGGGCAGACGGCGGCCCTGATCAATGCAGTGCCGATCCGACAGCTCGACGGGCTGGTTCCGGGGATGCTGCCGTTCTATGTGGGCCAGGTCTGTGCGCACCTGAATCCCGAGCGTGCCGCCAGCCTGCTGGGAGAAACCGATCCCAGCTATATCGCCGCCGTGTTGCGTAATATGCCGAAGCAACTACAGAGCAGGATTCTGGGACACCTCCCAAAAACCCGCCGCAGCGAGGCGCTGTTGTTGCTGAACTTCAACGAAAACGAAGTGGGCAGCCGCATGACGCCGCACATCGTCCCGCTGCCGGAAGACAGCGACGTTGTGTCGGCCCGGGAGTATATCCGCAAGGGCGAGCTGTTCGACCGGAGCGACAGGCTGTTCGTAGTCAATCGCCAGCGGCTGTTGGTAGGTAACGTGAGTTACCAGGCGCTTGTTCAGGCAAGGAAAAAGGATGACTTCCGCAAGCTCATTAACTATTCCAATGATGCACTGTTGTCCCGTATGACCATCCAGACAGCCTTTCAGTATCCGGCCTGGTCCGGTACCGACACCATGCCGGTAGTCAATCGCAATCAACAGTTCGTCGGCGCCATTCGGCATGTGGACCTGCGCAGCGCGCTCGAACAGCTGAGCCGAAGCACCGATTCCGACACTGGCGACAGTCCGCTGGCCGGACTGGCGTCGGCCTATGGCAATACCTTTCTTGCGCTGTTCAATACTGTGGAAGCGGTCCTCACCGACAGCCGGGACAAGGGAGACAAGTAATGAACAATACGGCCATCGCCGCTCTCAATCGTGAGTTCCTGCGCGTACACCCCAACGATTCCAGCCGCGTACTGGAAAGGATGCCCGCCGACGAAGCCGCCGCCTGTCTCGCCGAGCAATCGGTGGTCATCAGCAGTCAGGTGTTGGAGAAGCTCACGCCGGCCAGTGCCGAGGCAATCATCGCCCATCTGCCACCGTCGCAGCTGGCCCAAATACTCGGGGGCATGGCGGTCAGCAATAGCATCAACCTGCTGACTCGCCTCGACGCCGAACGGCGCAAGGCCATCCTCGATGAGCTTGGCGGCGACCTGCGCACCGAGCTGGAATCACTGCTGGAATACCCGGAGAACACTGCAGGCCGGCAGATGAGCCCGCGCGTGGCCGTGTTCAAGGAGGCCACGACCGTGAGCGAGGCCCTCAGGCAAATGCAGGTCAGCAAGCTGCAGAGCGTGCGCAAGCTCTACCTGGTGGACGCGGACCTGAAGCTGCAGGCGCAAGTGGATACCCACAAGCTGCTGTTCGCCGACGCCGATGCCAGTCTGTCCAGTCTGTCGCGGCCGGTGACGCTGTTCGTGCGCGACCTCGATCACCAGGACGAGGTCATCGAGAAGATGGAGTCCTCGCGCAATGAATCGGTACCGGTGGTCAATAACGACTTCCAGGTGGTGGGGATCATCGAGGGCCGCGGCCTGATCGACGCCATGCGCGAGGACATCGCCCTGGATATCCAGACCATGGTGGGGGCCAGCCGCGAGGAGCGGGCGCTGTCCAGTGCCCTGTTCGCCGTGCGCAAGCGCCTGCCCTGGCTGCAGATCAATCTGGTCACCGCTTTTCTCGCCTCTGCGGTCGTGGGCCTGTTCGAGGACACGATCGCCCGCTTCACCGCGCTGGCGGTGCTCATGCCCATTGCCGCCGGTCAGTCCGGCAACACCGGTGCCCAGGCGCTGGCGGTGACCATGCGTGGCCTGACGCTGCGAGAGGTCACGGTGCGCGACTGGTTCAAGATCGTGCGCAAGGAGTTCGCTTCCGGGCTGATCAATGGCATTGCCGTGGCCCTCGTATGCGGGCTTGGCGTCTATTTGTGGAGCTCGAGTTTCGGCCTGGCGCTGGTGATGGCTCTGGCGATGATCATCTCCATGACCGTGGCGGGCACTTCCGGCGCCTTCGTGCCCATCCTGCTTCAGCGCTTCGGTATGGACCCGGCGCAGTCTTCTTCGATCGTGCTGACAACGATCACCGACATCGTCGGCTTCATGTCTTTCCTGGGTATCGCCACGATTCTGGCCAGTTTGCTGGAAGCCTCGCTGTAGGAAACCCGCGTCATCGCCGAGCCGGTTACGCAACTGGACAAGGTCCTGATTTGGAGATACCTTTTGTCCTTTCTATACACTGATGGCCCTTACCAGTCAGGAGAATTCAGTCAGGGGGAGTAGTAATACCGGATGCGTACATTCTGGCAACATAAAGATCTGCCTGAAGGCACCAGGGATGTCCTTGATATCGAGCAGGTGGAGCTGAAGGGGTTTTCCCGCAGTATTGCGGAGATCGAATGGCTGCTGCTGCTTCTGGTGGTCCTGTATTACGTTTCGCCCGGCGCGGAAGTGATTGACCCCTTCGGGCTGGTCATGTCGACAGTGCTGTTTGCCGTTTTCGTTCTCACTTTCCACTACGTCAATTATAATACAGTGCATTCCCGCTGGAAGCTGGCCATCGAAACCTGGGTCATGATCGCCTATATTACATGGGTGGTCTGGAATACCGGTAACACAGAGAGCCCGCTACTCAACCTGTATCTGCTGGTCATCATCTCCAGCGCCATCACCCTGGGCCGGGTCACGACCTTACTGGAAATTGCGCTCATCGGCGCCTTCTATTTCTATCTGGCGTCGAGAGACACACCTGTCCTCAGTTTCAGCTTTATCGAGTTCAGCGAACTGATGGTCTATTTCGCCCCCTTTTTGCTGATTGCCTACATCACCAGCATGCTGGCTGCTGACGTCAATTATGGTAAAAAGATGTTGAAGGCCCTGTCCCAGGTGGATGATATGACGTCGCTGCTCAACAAGCGTTCCTTCATGCCCTTGTTCAATAAAGCAGCCGAAGTGGCGGCCCGGTATTCCGAACCCCTGTCCGTGATGATGATTGATGCGGATCATCTGAAGAAGGTCAATGATGGCCACGGACACAAGGCGGGAGACAAGCTGATCACCACCATCGCTCTCTCCATACAGGACAGCCTCAGGGCTACCGATGTGATCTGTCGCTTCGGGGGCGACGAGTTTGTTGCCATTCTGCCCAAGCTGTCTGCTGCCAAAGCCCGTGAGACAGCCGAACGCCTGCGTTCGTCAATCGAGAATACTTCTTTTGATGTCGATGGAGTGCGCGTGTCGACCACAGCCAGTATCGGCATTGCCACGTATCCGGATGAGGTGGAGGACGTCAATCAACTGATGGAAAAGGCGGACGAAGCTCTGTATGTGAGCAAAACGGTTGGACGAAACGCCGTCACCGCCTATTCAATGATCATGCAGGCCGAGATGACCGGCGTAGAGCAGGGCAATGAGTCTGAACCGGGCCAGTCCGGGTCCATGACATAGTCCTGTGTTGGCTATGTCTTGAAGTATTGGTTTCCAGTTTACACGGAAGCCGAAACTGGACAATCACCGGTTACCGGGATACCTTTCATTCGCTCTGTATGCCGTTACCGCTTTTTCAAAGACTCAAACACCCGCTTTTTCAGGATCAGGAATGGAATTGTCATCTTTTAGCGAGCTTTGGTCCCTTGTCCTCGTGGTCTGGAACGAGGGGCTTTATGGCATAGATATCGCCCATATTCTTCTCGCCCTGATGATCTTTCTGCTGTTCCTCACCATACGCAACCTTTTCAGCCGCTACGCTCTGGGCGCCATCAGTCGCGTCGTTAAAAAAACAGCCATTGACAATGAGGTGTTCGACTCCCTTTATGCCCCTCTGCGCTTTGTGCCTGTGGTGATGGGAGTGTTCTTTGCCACCAGCATCCTCAGATTGGAGGAGGGCACCGCTGCCTTCCTGTACAACGTCAATCGCTCCCTGGTGGCCTACACCATTTTCTGGGCCTTTTACAGTCTCAGCAGTCCAATGGGAATGCTGCTGAAAAATGTCGCAGCGGGCCTCACCACGGCCATGGTAGAGTGGATCATAAAGATTTGCAGAATAGCCTTTGTGGTGCTCGGTGCTGCCACCATCCTGGAGCTGTGGGGCATTGCTGTAGGGCCCGTCATCGCCGGTCTGGGACTATTCGGTATCGCCCTGGCACTGGGTGCCCAGGACCTTTTCAAGAACCTGATCGCGGGTCTTTTCGTGCTCGGTGAACGTCGTTTCCATGTCGGCGACTGGATCAATGTCGAAGGCGTGGTGGAAGGCACCGTGATGCAGATCGGTTTCCGCACCACCACGGTCAGGCGCTTTGACCGTGCCCCTGTCTATGTCCCCAACGCCAGCCTGGCCAACAACGCCACCACCAACTTTTCCCGTATGAGCCACCGGCGCATCCGCTGGATGTTGGGTGTGGAATACCGCACCACCCTCGAGCAACTCCGGGAGATTCGCGACGGAATCGAGAAATACATCCTGGAAAGCGACGAATTCGCCAATCCGGATGAAGTGGCAACCTTTGTGCGCATCGACTCCTTCAATGACAGCTCGATCGATATACTGCTGTATTGCTTTACCAATACCACCGTCTGGGGAGAGTGGCTGGAGATCAAGGAGCGCCTTGCCTACAAAATCAAGGAGATCGTAGAGGGAGCAGGAACGGGATTCGCCTTCCCCAGCCGCTCACTGTATATCGAAACTCCGGAGGATTCCCCGGAAGTGTTCCCTCTTTCCCCGTCTCCCGAGAAGGCCTCTACCGGCAAACAGGACGGGCCGCGCTCATAGCCACCGGCGGGAGGACGTATGAGCCTGGAATTGAAAGTTCCGCCCCTGGTTGTCGGGGCCCTGGTGGCCGGTGTCATGGGGCTGGTGGATTATCTGTTGCCCGCCGCCAGGCTGGTGCTGCCGGGTACCACTGTGGTGGCCGGCCTGCTCGCAGTAGTGGGCCTCGGAGTGGCAATTGCGGGTGTACTGAATTTTCGGCGTGCCAGAACCAGCGTCAATCCCATGCGGCCCGAGGAAGCCACGGCCGTGGTGGATACAGGCATCTACCGAATAAGCCGCAATCCCATGTATCTGGGGTTCTTGCTGGTGTTGCTGGGTTTTGCCTGTTGGCTGGCCAATGTGGCGGCTCTGTGCGTATTACCTCTGTTTGTGGTTTACATGAACCGGTTCCAGATAGGGCCCGAAGAACGGCTGTTGCGGGAAAAATTCGGGGCTGCCTATACCCGTTATCAGTCGCGAGTGCGGCGGTGGTTGTGAATGCTGGACACGGGTAGAGTGAGTTGTGGGGTATGGTTTGGCCCTGGTTTTCCGACAACGCCAGCCGCCAGCCAGATCCTGGCGTATCGAGGTTGGCGGCAGTCATGCCCGGGGCAGGTGGATCCGGAAGATTGAGCTATGGAATACATTTTCACCCTGAAATACCAGTTGGAAGACCGCGACAATGATCCGGATGCGCTGGTCGAGCGCCTGGGCGCCGCCGGCTGTGATGACGCGCTCGTGGGAGTGGGCCAGCCTGGTCGCCTGGCGCTGGAATTCTCCCGGGAGGCGGGCAGTGCCGAGGAGGCGATGCGTCATCCGGTGAGAGGTCAAGGAGATATGGAGCGGCTGACCGCATAGACTCGCGGGAGTTCCTCCAGAAAGTCCACACCACCGTCCTCCTGCTCCTCGCGCCGGCCGAACAACGCGCCGCGCTGGCCCTGTTCTACCTCCACGGCCTGAGAGTGGCCGAAATCGCCGTGGTGCTGGATGTCGCCCCCGGCACTGTCAAGACCCGACTCATGCACGCGCGTAAAAAGCTACGTGCCCGACTGGAAGGAGAAAAGCGATGAGCAAGATCGACGACCTGATTAACGAAGCCCTGTCCGAGGAAGACGAAGCCCTGCTGCAGACCTACGACAACGAGCCCGGCTACTTCTCCCAGGCATTTGCACTGTTTACCGGCCGGCTTGGCTGGGTGATGTGGCTGGTGGGCATCATCCAGCTCGTCTTCTTCGTGCTGGCACTCTACGCCCTGTACCAGGCCTTCACTGTCGATGTCGTACTCAGCACCGTGCGCTGGGGCATTGGCGCCATCGTCCTGGTCCAGCTTTCGGTGTTCCTGCGCGGCTTCATGGGCATGCACTTCGAGGCCAACCGCGTCCTGCGCGGGGTCAAGCGCCTGGAGCTGTGGCTGCACCAAAAGGAGCAGAGTCAAGAGTAGATTACGCAGACTTCAGCCCCGGGCACCAAACCGGTAGTGAGACTGCTTCTACACGAGCTCGACGTGATGGCACAAAAAAGAAGGCGAAAATGGCGCCTTTTTTGTTCGCCGGATGCTGTTGGACCTGGGGGGAAATGGTGTTTATTCTTGAAGCCAGTCTTGCCGTAGACAGGACCGGGATATCTGTGAATTTGTAGAGGAGGACAGAATGGTGGAGCGCAAACGGTTCCGCAGGTACCTGGCGTCCCCGCGCCGGAGGCTTCGTATACTTGTGGCACCGGTAAAGGGCGATAATGGCCGTGGGGGCTCTTCATCCAGGCGTTCCGGGTCGATATGAGCCTGGGTGGCCGCTGTGCGGAATAGCAACCATGCATGAATTCAATGTAGCTCTCGCCATCGTCGCTGGTAGTGCTCTGCTTCTGGGTCTGGTATCCAGACCGCTGAAACGCTTCGGCCTGCCGGATTCTGTGTCGCTGCTGATACTCGGGGTGGTGGTCGGCCCGAACGGGTTCGCCCTCCTGGATCCTGCCGGTTGGGGCGATGAGATGGCTATTCTGGAGCAGGTGGCCCGGCTGGCGCTCGCTGTCGGTTTGATGGGAATCGCATTGCGCCTGCCACGGGATTACATTTTCAAGCACTGGCGCTCGCTTTCGATGGTCCTCTTGCCGGGCATGCCCTTTATGTGGCTGTGCAGCAGCGCAGTGGCAGGGCTGACGCTCGGCCTGGGTGCCGGGACCGCTCTGCTCATAGGGGCCATCATTACGCCGACCGATCCAGTCGTGGCTTCAACGGTAGTAACTGGTCCCGTCGCCAAAGAGAACCTGCCGTCCTACCTGAGACATATCATTTCCAGTGAATCCGGAGCAAATGACGGTCTGGCCTACGTGTTTGTAATGATAGCGGTGTTTGTGTTGACGCTGGCGCCGAACGAGTCCATCACGGCCAGCATGGCTGAAGTGATGGTCGTGGACATCCTCGGGGCGGTGCTCATGGGTGTTGCTATCGGATACGCCGCTGGCTTCGCCCTCCGGAAGGCAGAAGAAAAGCAGATCATTGATCAGCCGTCTTTCCTTATGATCACCACCGCTCTCGCTTTGGTGACGCTGGCAACCGTGAAGCTTGCGGGGAGTGACGGTATCCTGGCTGTATTTGCAGCTGGTCTCGCCTTTGCTCAGCAGATCGACCCCAGGGAGCGTCAGGAGGAGGAGCGGGTCGTCGAAGGGGTTGACCGCTTCTTCACTTCGCCAATATTCCTGTTGCTTGGTCTGATGATACCGTGGGAAGCGTGGCTATCGCTGGGGTGGCCTGTGCTCAACCTGGCGGTTCTGGTGCTGTTTCTGCGCCGCCTGCCATTGTTTATCGTACTCGGCGGCCGACTTCGTGATCTGCCCCGAAAAACCGATGGTGCCGTTTCCGGGTGGTTTGGCCCGATCGGCGTTGCCGCGCTTTATTACGCCGCGTTCGCTCACCACCAGACCCACATACCCGATCTCTGGCCCATTGTCAGTCTGATAGTCTCGGTGTCGATCGTTGCACACGGATTGTCGGCCATGCCGTTTTCGCTTCTCTACAGACGCATCCATCCAGACTGACAGCGCTGCTGGCTTTTAAGGAATCCATCGATACCCGGGCCAAACTACCACCAGACCGGGTTGGGTAGTGCGTGGTCCGATCCCGCCGGCGCGTTCCTCGTGATATTTAGCAAGTAAAAGGTTGCATTTCCAAGCACCATCGCCTAGGGTATGTGCAACCAGGAGGTTGCATTATGAATCAGGCAAACCAGGATCGAATCGACCAGGACCGAATCGAAAAGGTGGTCGAACTCGCGGCGCCAGTTGCGCGAGTCTGGCGTGTGATTACGGATTACAGGGAATTCGGGCAATGGTTCCGGGCTCGGCTCGATGGGCCTTTCAAAGTGGGTGCGACAACGACGGGAAATATCACATATCCCGGCTTTGAGCACATGAAGTGGGAGTCGGTGACCGAGCGACTGGATCACGAACGGCTGTTCGCTTTTTCCTGGCCTCCCAGTGCCATTGATCCGGATACCGACTATGACGACGACGCCAGGGTCGTTGTTGAGTTTCACCTGGAGCCGAGCGACAAGGGAACGCGCCTCACGATCATCGAGACCGGCTTTCTGCAATTTCCGGAATCGAAACGTCTGGAAGTGCTCCGGTCGAACAAAGAGGGCTGGGACATACAAGCCGAAAACATAGCCGCGCATGTCGAAGACTGACATTCGAGGCGATGCTCCTGCTCCCGTGTTCCAGGCGCTCGGCTGTGTCACACGGCTGGAACTGCTGGCGCGCCTCAGTGACGGCGAGGAGCACTCGATAACCGCGCTGACCAGCGACCTCGAGCTGACGCGCCAGGCTGTGACCAAGCACTTGCAGGTATTGCAACGTGCCGGCATCGTCAACCAACAGCGCGTTGGCAGGGAGAGCCGGTTTACGATCCAACCCGAATCGATTACGCAAGCCAGGGACTACCTCGCGCGAATTTCGGATCAATGGGACGACGCGATTGCGAGGCTGCGATCAGCCGTTGAGAAGTGATCTCTTTCACGCCGAGGCCGGACTGAATCAAGGGCACCTCTCAAGGAAGCGCTGCTTGATCAGAGCTTCCTTTCACCGGGAAATCAAAAAACTGATCAGTATGGGGCTCATCGCGCAGGGTGTAGTGCCACCACTCCCGGGGGTAGTTCTCAAAACCGGCATCCTCCATCAACTCCCGCAGCAGATGCCGGTTGGCGAGCGCTGCCTGTCCGACTGCCGGATTGTCGGTATGTGACAGCGCATCAAAACAATCATAGCCAGTGCCCATGTCAATGCTGTTGTCCGGAAAACGTGCCCTTACATCACCACGGCAATCCCGGGGCCCAAAGGGATCCACCTCTGGCTGACTGGTACCTGTTGGCACCAGCGTCAGATCAACGGTACTGCCCCGGCTGTGTCCGGAGCGCTCAGCGATATACCCCTGCGAAAACAATTCATCCTTCGGCACCTCGGGATACATGGACGCTTTCATCACATCATCAGGATCGGCGGCCCAGCGCACAAAATCATCCACTGCACGCTGCGGCCTGAAGCAGTCATAGACCTTCAGGGACAAACCCCTCTCAACAGCGTTGCGCTGCACGTCCAGCAGTGCCATGGCGGCCGGCGTGGTGAGGATACAGGCCGGGCCTTCATAGCCCGCCACCGGTCGTCCCAGAAAGTTGTTGCTGCCAACGTAACGGATATCCAACTCGATTGACGGATCAATATCCGCAATGGAAGTGAAACCTGCAGGCGGATATTCCGCATTACCGGTACAGGACAGCAGAAGCCCTGATAAAACAATCGTTGTGTACATTCTTGATGTCATCAAACAAGGCTCCCCGTTCCTGTCGATGTGTAATCTTACGTCGCCGCCCACGATGGGGATATACTTGTAGCACCTTTACCATAATGAGAACAACAGCGATGCGTGTTTACAGATTTACTCAATTACTCGTTCTTGCCCTTTTCCTGCAAACCGCCCAGGTCTCCGTGGCGGCCGAATTTCCCGGCGCCCGCCCGAGTCGACTCGGGCTATCGGCAGAACGCCTGGAGAATCTCGATGCAGTAATGAAATCCTACGTCGAGGCGGGCCAAATCGCTGGGCAGGTCATCCTCGTGCTGCGTAATGGTCGTATTGCCTATTCCGCCGCCAATGGCATGCGCGACATCGATGCCGACGCACCCATGACCGAGGACACTCTGTTCCGTATCGCCTCGCAGACCAAGGCCATTGTCAGCGCCGGCATAATGGTGCTGCACGAACGCGGCGAACTGAATATCGCCGACCCTCTGAGCCGCTACATTCCCGAATGGGCGGATGCTCAGGTGGCGGTGACCGACGGCGGCGACCACACGTTGGAGCCTGTGCGCACCCCCATCACCCTGCGCCATCTGCTGACCCATACCAGCGGCATCAGCTATGGCGTCTTCGGCGAGTCCGGACCGGCAGCGTCGGAATGGGAGGCGAGCGGCTTTCGCGGCTGGTACCTGGCCGACCAGACCGTTCCCGTGCATGAGAGCGCGGCGCGCATGGCATCCCTGCCGCTACATGCGCACCCCGGCGAGAGGTGGCTGTACGGATACAACACGGATATCCTGGGCGCCGTCATAGAGACCGTGACCGGAAACGACCTGGCCACGTTCATCCGGAATGAGATACTGGACCCACTGGATATGCGTGACACGCACTTCTTTGTCCCCCCGGAAAAGGCCGACCGTCTGGCAACGGTCTACTGGATCGAGGACGATGGCAGCCTCAGCGAAGGTCCTGCCGGTCCCGGCATGTACACCCAGGGGGAATACATCCAGGGACAGGGCCCTGATGTCAGCTTCTCCGGCGGCGCCGGCCTGGTTTCCACAGCTCGCGATTACGCCCGATTCCTGCAGATGATGCTGAACGAGGGGGAACTGGATGGCGCCCGCATCCTGTCACCCAAGACCGTGGAACTGATGACCAGCAATCATCTGAATGACATTCCCTTTCGGTCCGGGCAGGGTTTCGGCCTCGGTTTCTCAATAGTCACTGATCTCGGGGCACGCGGTTCCCTGGGTTCCAAAGGTGAATTCGGCTGGGGCGGCGCCTATCACTCCACCTACTGGGTGGACCCGGTAGAGGATCTCGTCGTGGTGTACCTGACCCAGTTGGGTCCCGGTGTCGAACTGGATGATTACAGCAGACTGCGCAGCGGCATCTACTCGGCGATCGTGGAATAGTAGTTGCCCGCGCACTGGTGCCCATGGAAACCATGGCATGCGAGCGCGCTACCCGATGCCCAGGCAGCGGCACTGATTCTGATGGTCCGTCAGTATCCTGATACGCTCGCTTCAACCGTCGCTACGAGGAAGGCAACGAACACGCCGGACTAACCCTGGAACAGTTGTTGCAAAACCTGGGCCTGGGCGACGGCCGGGAATTGAACCTGGCGGGTCTGATGTTGTTCGGCCGCAACCTGCAGCGCTGGCGTCCGGCTTTCGAGATCAAGGCCGTGGCCTTTCCCGGAACGGTGCTGCACGATACCCGCTACCTGGACAGTGAGGACATCAAGGGCTCCCTGCTGGAGCAGTTCCGCGGCGCTTTTGCCTTCATCAAGCGCAATCTGCATAAAGTGCAACACGGGCGGAGTTTCAACACCCTGGGCGAACTGGAGGTTCCCGAGCTCGCACTGGAAGAACTGCTGGTCAATGCCCTGATCCACCGGGATTACTTCACCAGTGCCTCCATACGTCTGATGGTATTTGCCGACCGGGTGGAGATCGTCAGCCCCGGTCACCTGCCGGACAGCCTCAGTCCGGACGAGATCCGACAGGGCAAAACGGTGCGGCGCAACCCGACCCTCACCGAACACGCCAGCCAGATCCTGCCGTATCGCGGCATGGGAAGCGGCATCCCCAGAGCCCTCGAAGCCTGGCCCCGGATCGATCTGGTGGATGACCCGGCGGGCAACCAGTTCAGTGCGGTGGTCTGGCGGCCGGAGGCGGAGTGGGGCGTTACCGGGGAAGTCACCCCGCAAGTCACCCCGCAAGTCACCCCGGAAGTCACCCCGGAAGTCACCCCGGAAGTCACCCCGGAAGTCACCCCGGAAGTCACCCCGGAAGTGAAACGGTTGCTGGGCGTCCTTGACGGAGAACGCAGCCGTACTGAGCTGATGGAGCTGTTGGGCTTGAAGGACGTCGAACATTTTCGGAAGGCGTACCTTCTGCCTTCTCTCGAGGTCGGACTGATTGAGCGGACCATTCCGGATAAACCACGAAGTCGATTGCAAAGGTACCGTCTGACGGCGGCAGGGAAGGCTCGAGCGCAGCCGAGTTCGGAGTAGGCAGGCAATAATAGCCCAGGATAGTTTGATGGGGCAGCTGTTGCAGAAGATGCAACAGCTGACTGCTACCGGTCTCCAGAACGTGCTGGCAGGAAGCAGCGTAAGGCAACTCTCCGGAATTTCCGGATGGTTCACCAGAGAGGTAACCGCCCAACAGCTCGAGCTACCAGAGTACGGCCCTTGCTTCTATGATCACCAATAACAACCCCCCCCCCCCCCCACGCCTCTCAACGATGCGCACCCTGGGGGGTTACTTTTTTCAGGGGCAGTGGAATGCGATTTAACAACCCCCCTTATCGCATGATGCCCACATTCGCTGCCGCGAGCATAAGGTTGTCAGTTGACAACCAGTATCGGCATCCCCATACTGAAGACAAGGAATGAGTCATCCATCACATCCGATGTTCCACTCATCAACGCCGGGGCAAGGTGGAACCAGAGGATTGAGTTATGGAATACATTTTTACTCTGAAATACCAATTGGCTGATGGCGACAATGATCCGGAAGCGCTGGTGGAGCGCCTGGGCGCTGCCGGCTGTGATGACGCTCTCGTGGGAGTGGGGCAGCCCGGTCGTCTGGCGTTGGAATTCTCACGGGAGGCGGACAGTGCCGAGGAGGCGATTCACACCGCTCTGGCCGATGTCAAAAGTGCTGTACTCTCAGCTCGCCTGATCGAGGTCTCGCCGGATCTGGTTGGCTTGACGGATGTGGCGGACATCGTGGGCGTTTCCCGCCAGGCAATGCGGAAGCTGATGCTTGCCCATCGGGCGACATTTCCCATGCCAGTCCACGAAGGCAGTGCCTCGATCTGGCATCTGGCGGAGGTGCTTGACTGGCTTGAGAGGCGAGGTGGTTACCAGATTGACGCGGGAATAGTGGAAACCGCGAGAGTCGCGCTGGCGGTGAATCTTGCCAAGGAGACGGTGCGTCATCCGGTGAGCGGTCAAGGGGATATGGAGCGGCTGACCGCGTAGCCCGGGCCAGCCTGCGACAACCGGACTGGTTACCGAGTGACCCTGTCGTGCCAGTAGCCCGGCTTTCTGGAATGATGGGCGAGGGCGATAACGGTAATGATCCGGCGATTGCCAACAGTGACAAGGGAGAAAGGAAAGCTCTGGAGGATTAATCGTTTAGCGCCAAGTCTGGCCGCTTCGCCGAGTAGCGGTACAAGAGGCGGGTTCGGTTCTCCGAGCTTTGCTGTCGCTTGCTCGAAGGCATCGATGAGTTGTTCACCAAGCCCGGGTATTTCCCGTTCATACCAGGCGGCGGCTTCCATCAATTCTTCGGTAGCTTCCGTGCTAACCTTCACCTGCAAAATCAGCTCCTTATTCGGCTCCTGGCGCGCGCAAGCGCTTCGTCCACATCCAGAAGTTCGGTCTTGCCGCTTTCAATGTCATGGATTCGCCGGCAAATCTCGGCATCCCAGGCTTCGGCTGCACTGGTATCAGCCGGGCCGTCCAGGCTGGCCACCAGATCTCGAGCCAGTTTGGCTCGCTCCCTCTCGGGCAGGGTCATTGCTGCGTTTGTGATGGCTTCGGTCTGCACTGTACTCATCGAATCATCCAGAACTTGCGAAAGGGTGTTGGTCAGATACTGCAGCAAAATATGCCCCGGGACAAGGCGGCTGAATCCGGGTCGCAACCTGCCGGACAGCCGGGCCTCAAGGTGCTTTCGATCACGGCGACTATTGTACGTGGGTCAATTCCACCGCTTCTCGAGTGACCTGGTCTCGAATGTACTGATTGAGCTCGTGTTCCGGAATCAGGTCCACTTTGCGGCCCAGAAGCTCTGACAAGTCATTGGTGAGCGGAATCCTCTGGGCAAACATGTCGTAGCCGTGCGGTAGCTCCACCAGAAAGTCCACATCACTGTCTTCCCGCTCCTCGCGCCGAGCGACGGAGCCGAAAACGCGCACATGCCTGGCTCCGTACCGGCCGGCGAGCGCGGTTATCGCTGGTTTCTGGTCGTGCAGCTCATCGAGCAACATACGGTAACTCCCCGGAAATCGCATTTATTATAGCAATTACTCTGTTCCAGTGCAGATAACCTCACTCGCCGTGCGGGGCTTCCCCGGCTCCAGCACACGGAGATCGGACTGGTTCAGCGCGGCGGACGCCGCAACGGTGGCGGCGACCAGGCCTGCATCGGGCTCATGCCCAGGCAGCGGCACTGATTCTTATGGTCCGTCAGTACCCTGATACGCTCGAGAAGTTGCACTCGTTAACCAATAGCGCAGCATGAACACGCCAGCCAGATCCTGCCGTGCCTGAAGCGCAATTGGACAGCGTTTGGCTGCGCAACTACCGAGAATTCCTCGGTAGTCCGCCAGGACCCTTGCTCCAGCAGACCCGGATAGCACCTGCCCGATCAAGAGATGTCGATGAAATATATATAAACTTATATAATTCCTGGTATGAAGAATCTCCAGTTCACAGGGACGAGTCTGGGCGATTTGAAGGCCTTTCCCGCCGGAGCGCGGCAGCGTTACAAAGAGGTACAGGCGCGTGAATCAGCGAGAAAAAAGCAAGACCGGTAATGTTTTCCTGGAGCTGGGCTTTGACCCCGAGGAAGCCGCCGTGCTGGAGATGCGGGCCACTTTGATGAGTGATCTGCGGACCTGTATCGAGAATGAGAAGTGGACACAGAACGAAGCGGCGGAGCGTCTGGGTATTGCGCAGTCCAGGGTCTCCGATCTGGTGCGCGGCAAGTGGGAGAAGTTCAGCCTGGAGATGCTGATTATCTTGGAGTCCAGGCTTGGCAGAAAGGTGAAGGTCGAGTTCGCTGCGTAGATCTGTTCCAGACTCGTGGCGAGTGCGGCGTCACGTGCCGGATCCGGCTGGCGAGAGGTCCGCGACAAGCTCAATGCCTTGCCGGTTGAGCTGAAGGGGTCCAAGCCTTCTCAGATACGGGCCTTGCCTCTATAATCACCAATAACAACACCCCCCACGCCCCTCAACGATGCGCACCCTGGGGGGGTTACTTTTTTGCGGGGATGAATAATCGTAGTTCGCCGTGGCACCTGCCAGACAGTCTGGCCTGATTGACCGGACAATCCTGTCGGCCACTATGCTATCGCGCTCGTGAATCCGGCGTATCCTGGAAGCAGTTCGGTTGGATGAAAATGGCTTGTCAGTTGGCGATTGAGCATGCCGGCCTAGCGCATGTAACAGGGACATACATGACAAACAGTACAATAGACCTGATCCACTTCGTGCTGGCCCGGAGAAAGGTGACGACATGAGTGCGGGCGAGCTGATCCTCTACCGCAGTGAAGACGGCCGGGCGGAGATCCAGCTTCGAACCGAGGGCGACACCGTCTGGCTGACCCAGGCGGAGATGGCGGAGCTGTTCGATACCACTAAGCAGAACGTCAGCCTGCATATTCGTAATATACTGAAAGAAGGGGAAATATCAGAATCGGCAGTTGTCAAGGAAGACTTGACGACTGCCGCCGACGGCAAGAACTACCGGGTTAAATGGTTCAGCCTGCCCATGATTCTCGCCGTGGGTTACCGAGTACGCTCACCCCGTGGCACCCAGTTCCGTCAGTGGGCTACGGCTCACCTGGAGGAGTATCTGGTCAAAGGGTTCGTCATGGACGACGAACGTTTGAAAGAGCCAGGTGGCTGGGACTACTTCGACGAGTTGCTGGCGCGCATCCGCGACATTCGCGCCTCGGAAAAGCGTTTCTACCAGAAGGTGCGCGACCTCTTCGCATTGTCCAGCGACTATCAGCCTGACGACCGCGACGCCCAACTTTTCTTCGCCGAGGTACAGAACAAGCTCCTCTATGCCGTCACAGGCCATACAGCTGCGGAGATCGTAGTACACCGGGCCAAACCCGAAGAACCCAATATGGCTCTTACCAGCTGGAAGGGCGCGCGGGTGCGCAAGCAGGATGTGACTATTGGCGCAATAATGTTGACCGGCTGCTGGAATTCAACGAGCGACCGATTCTGGATGATGTGGGAGCTATCAGTGCCGAACGTGCACGGGAGGTTGCCCACCAGCGGTATGACCAGTTCGACACCCGGCGGCGCAGGAATGAAGCACTGAAGGCGGATGCGGAAGAACTACGTGAGCTCGAGGCGTTGGAAAAACAGCTCAAGAAGTAGGGCGCACCATTGAAAGCCGGTTATTGAAGAGCGCCGCGCAGCGCCCTCGCAATCCCCTCACGATCAACCTCCCGCCCGTTCAGATACACCGCTTCGATCCGCCGGGTATTGCGAATATCGGCCAGCGGGTCGGCGGAGAGCACGACGAAGCTGGCGCGGCGCCCCGGCTCCAGTACACCCAGATCGGACTGGTTCAGCGCGGCGGCCGCCGCACCGGTGGCGGCGACCAGCGCCTGCATCGGGCTCATGCCCAGGCGCACGAGGATCTCCAGCTCACGGTGTCCGGTATAGCCGAAAGGGTGGTCGGGCAGGGCGCCGGCGGAAGCTTGTCCTGGCTGCCTCCGCGGTCATCCACCCAGATCTTGATGAAGGGGATGTCCTTGCGCGCCACCTCGCGCACCTGCCTGATCGCCGCCTCCGTGCTGTCGACACCGCGCAGGATGGTCATGCCGGTGCGCGCACTCACCTCGGAGGTCTGCTCCAGAAAGGCGTCGTTGGGGCCCTGCCCGGGCGGTCCCATGCCGGCCGCGAACAGGAAGCGCGCGGCCCCGGCCAGTGCGTCATCCCCGCCCGCTGCCACGGCGGCTGCCAAAATAGCCGAAGCCGATGTCGGCAAATCCATTCGGTTCCATTCAGGCTTTCGTTGCTATGCCAAACGGTCCAGCCGCTTTGATTCAACACTGCCCTACAGGGTAAAAGTGTATAGACTCGGCCAGCACCCCCAAAGTCCTTGATAGCCTATAGTGGACCCCATCGTCAAGACAGAATGTGCCCGGGTTTAAGTTAGTGC
>JBBEBP010000015.1:0-25985 GCA_040882255.1 Pseudohongiellaceae bacterium
ATAGCGGCCTGGCACTATCTTAAACCATTGTCTTGATTTCGGGGTCCACTATAGCTGGCCAAAACGCCAAGACCGATAATAAAGAGCAGTCGTTCAGGGACTAAGCGGTATAGCAAGAGTAATATCGGCGGATAGAGGATGTAAAACTGCTCCTCGACAGCAAGCGACCAGGTGTGCAGCAGTGGTTTAAGTTCGGAGGGATCAGCGAAGTAGCCGCTCTCTCGCCAAAACAGAAAGTTAGATGTGAAGGTAGCCACTCCGAACAAGCTCTTGCTGAAGTCCCTGAACTCACCGGGTAGCATCCAAAACCAGGCAAAGGGAATGCATGCGACGCAGACGAGGAAGAGCGCAGGCAGTATTCGGCGCGCACGACGCTCATAGAACCGCATTATGGAGAACCGACCCTGCTCCATTTCCTTGTAGATGATATTGGTGATGAGGTAGCCGCTTATAACGAAGAAAACATCAACGCCTACAAACCCGCCGGAGAAATGATCAAAACCGGCGTGGAAGAGAATAACCGGGATGACAGCGAAGGCCCGCAGACCATCAACTTCAGGGCGATATACCATTGCTAGCTTCGTAGCAGCTGTTGTACGACGACATTTAACATCCAACATTTACCTTTCAATAGCGATAGAGCTCCGACATGTCTTTCCCGTGCGGCAAACGAAACAGATTCCCATTTTAGGATTCGCTTAATGAGCTTGTATCAATACCTTGGTCGTTACGAACGAAAATCAATTGCAATACATCACTGAACTCCGGTTCCATTCCATAGCCGGAGCAGCATCGCAGCATTTGCAGCAATGGGGCTATTTCATCTTTTGCGTGCCTATTACAACTTAGTTTAGGTACTTTATGACTTCATGACTTTTGTTTTAACTCCCCTTGTTCATGACAATAAATGCCTTAACGCCAACATGCCTAAGCACGGATCGCGACATCATTGTATTCCAAACAAGCAATGAGCAGGCCGCCGCAATCGCACCTCCCGTGCTCTTGAGCACCGGCACCAATATGACCGCCAATACGACGCTCACCAGTACGGCAACGGCGAATGCTTTCAGTGACTCCCTCTCATGCCCGGCCATGTTGAGAATTACACCCACCGATCCGACCGCCACATTGAACAATTGTCCACAGCAAAGAATCGCTAATGGCAATGCCGCTTCCGAATACTCAGCCCCGAACACCAGAGTTATCAACGGCCTTCCGAATACAATCAGCAACAACGCGACCGGAAAAGCGATCAAGAAGGCCGTCCGCGTGGCCAACGCCACCAGCCGCTGAAGAGACTCTAAATCGCCTTGTTGATAAAGCCTCGCTACGTGAGGTGACATCACCATGTTTACCGCCGTCATCCCAAATGTCACCAGCGCCGCCCCCTGAGCTGCTACTCGATACAGCCCAACGTTCTCTGCCGTTGACAGACCGCCCAACAGAAGAATGATCAACTGCGAATCCAGTACTTTCATACCGGCAATCATCGAGAATGGCAAAAGACTGTGCAGCCAAGGGCGGAACTCATACTCTGGCACCGCCTCACGCACAGTCCCAGGCAAATACACCCACAATAACCAAGCCCCAACACCAAAAGCAGCCAGCGCCGATATCACGTTCAACTGCATGGCCAGCTCCGGGGTCAGTGAAGCACCGGCGAACATCACAAACAGCAACAATAGCAACTGAGTGGCTGGTTTGATTAATTGCTCCGGCAACTGTCCTGCCACGACTTTACGAAGCCCCCGCAATGTGGCACCCCGAATACTGCCAAACGCGGCCAACGGCAACAGCCACAAGCCCCACAGCAGAGTGGCAGTACCATCTGACTGGTCACCGAGCGGCGTCCAGCTCAGCAACGCGAACACACCCAGCGCAATCAGTATCGAGACAGCACATACGAACCCGTTGGCGCTGCGTAACAGCCCGTGCAACTTTCCCCAATGCCCAGTCAGTTGATTCCTCGCCGTCTCCCTCAGCACCAACACCGGCAAACCTGCGGATGTGGGTAACCCCAAAACGGTCACCAGAGACAGTATAAAGACATAAACGCCATAGTCCTCCGGCCCCAGCACGCGGGCGAGCACCACACCTGTAAGCAACGTCAACAGAATCTTGATGGCGTTCAGACCTGCCATCCCGGTGGCGCCACGGAGCAACTGTCGCGATAGCGCACCACCCTGCTGGTCCGTCATGATTTGTGCTCGTCTAATTCAGCACGTATCAACTTGATCTCCCGCTCCAACGCCTCATACTCCGCCACCTTCCACTTGAGGAACTTCGCCGTAATCCGCGCCTTCTGCTCGAGCCCCCGGGGCGTGAGCACATAGGCATAGCGGCGCTTGTTGGGACTGCGGCTGAAGTTGCCGGCCTTGATCAGCCCCTTGTCGATCAGCGCCTGCAGGCAGTAGTTGACCTTGCCCACGCTGACGCCCAGCGCACGCGCCAGCTCACGCTGGCTGCTGTCGGGGTTAGCGTCCAGGTGACGCAGGAGCCGGTAGCGGGATTCGTCGGAGAGCACTCAGTGGTCCATGTGGTTGATTGTGTAGCGTTCAGAGCGCCTGCGGCGGCGCGAATCAAGGCGCGTTTCGCCGGCAAGGGTGATTCCCTTGCCAAGGGACGCAACGCCGAGTCGCGTCGGCGCAGGCGCTCTGAACGCTATAGAATTAGCCGCATGGACCACTTAAGTACGCTACCGCCCTACCCGTGCATTGAGGATGCAGCATCTGGCAAGGCGGTTCGGGTTTGTGGGGGCCGCGGGCGGCCCCGTGTTCATTGGTTGAACGTCGATGGTAGTGGGTCCGGGCGGGGTTGGCAAGTCGGGGTGGTGGTTTTTAACGCGGGATGGGCTCGGGTCGTCGATGCCCCCCTTTACACTGTCTTCTGCCGCTCGCGGGCATTGCGCACCATCCGGCGAATGAAGACCACCAGCAGCGCCAGCATGCCACCCGCCATGGTGCCCACCACCGCAATCAGCGAACGGCGCGGCCGCACGCGCTGCTCAGGCGCGATCGCCGGATCCACCACCCGGAACACATACTCGTCGCGCACATCCGCCAGCATGATGGTGCGGGTCTGGGACTCGATCAGGTCGTAGAACACCTGCTGCATATCGACCAGGCCGGTGCTTTCCAGCTGCCCGCGCAGGTAGTCGATGGCGCCCTCGGCCTCCTGCACATCCTGCTCTTTCATGTAGGCATTAATGTCCTCGACCAGCCAGTTCACCCACTGCTGGGCCTGGCGCGGGTCATGCCACTCGATGGCCATGCGGATCAGGCCGGTCTCGTTGTCGCGGTTGATGCTGCGCAGATCACTGAAACGCTGGAAAAGCTGCCAGTCGGAGGGCGGGCCGTCCTCGCGCAGCCAGGTGCCGCTGTCCACGTCATAGACCTCCGGGTCGATCTCGTTGGTCTGCTCGGGCCCGCAGCAGCGCCCGGCCATCAGCGGCACTTCGAGCTCATGCCGGTGGATGAAGTCCACGGTAAAGCGCCGCGACTCCAGAATCGCTATGGCGGTGGTCACCCGGTCTCCTCCCTCGCCGGAGCCCAGGTTGATCCCCACCAGGGACGCCGCCCCGCCCAGCTGGTTGGCCAGCGAGCTGCCGGCCTGGCGCTGCTGCGCCGGCGACAGCGTGGCTTCGGCGCGGTAGATCTCGGTAGCCACCAGTGCATACACCACCGAGAGAACCGCCGCCACCCCGGTAATGGCAATCACCAGCCATTTGGCGTCCCAGATGATCTGCCACAGCTCCAGCAGGTCGATCTCGTCGTCGGCCACTGGCGGGCGTTCGGCATAATACGGCTCGTTCATCCGCGCGCCCTCCTCAGTTGCCGACCCGCTCGATGGCGAGCAGGGTGGTGGACAGGTTGAACAGGATCTGGGTCACGTTGCGCCAGGTATACAGGGCCGTCGGGCGGTAGGTATCAAAGGGCACCACGATGCTGTCGCCGGGCTCCAGGCGCTGGCGGCGTTCGAAGAACCAACGCCCGCCCCCGACGCTGATCACCTCGCCGCTGGCCTTGATGATGAAGATGCCGTCCTTATCACCGCTTTGCGTCATGCCCCCGCTGCTGGCGATGTAGTCAGACACATCGCGGCCCTGGCGGAACACATGCGAGGTCGGGCGGTGCACCTCGCCCATCACGGTGATCTCCTGGCGCTGGCGCGGCACCAGCAGCTCGTCGCCCGGGCGCAGTGTGACCTGCGCGGCGCGCCGGTCCCCGGCCAGCATGCCCGGCAGGTCAATGACCAGGCGCCCGGTGGCTTCGATGTCGGCGATGCGCTCCAGCAGCCCCAGCAATCCCTCTACATCACCGCTGGATTGCTGACCTTCCCCGGTGAGCTGCAGGCGGCGCGTGATCAGGTCACGTTCCAGTTCGCGCTGGAACTCTTCCAGCAGTTCCTGCTCGTTCTCGCGCAGCTCCTCGCGCAGGAAGATGGCCGCATCGGCATCGGCCTGCTCCGTGAGCCCGCCGGCGCGCTCGATGAGGCTGGTCAGGGTCTCGTCCTTGGTGATGGTGTAGGTGCCGGGCGAGTTCACTTCCCCGCCGACGGTCACCGTCTCGCGCACGGTCCAGTTGGGCATCTGGCGCACCACCAGCTGGTCGAAGGGCTGCAGGGTATAGCCCTGCCCGGCGGCACCGGTTGCCTGCAGATCGACCGCCTGGTGGCCGATCTCGCGTCCGACCTCCGGGTGGGCATCATAGCGGGTAATCTCGGCGTCCCGTGGGTCGGCGGCTTCGCTCAGGCCGCCGGCGACCTCGATCAGCCGCTCCACGGTCATGCCGGCTTCCAGCGGGTAGTCGCCCGGGAAGCGCACTTCCCCGGTCACGCTGGCAATGCGGGTGGGCCGCTCGGCGCTAGCCTGGTTGCGCAGCCGCTCCAGGGTCGGGGCCAGCAGCAGTTCGCGCGGCTGGTTGGCGTTGAACACAACGATCTCGTCCTGTTCCTGCAGGGTGATGGAGCGCTGTGGGCGCAGTGTATCCGGATCAATGGCGGAGCTGAGTACGGCGACGGTGTCGCTGCGGTCAATGCGGCGCTCGACCAGCAGGTAGTCCAGTTCGCTATTGGCGTCCAGGCCCCCGGCATAGCGGATGGCCTCGTCCAGGGTCATGCCGCGCACCAGCGGATACAGGCCCGGGAAGCGCACATTGCCGCGCACATTGACGATCAGCGGGGGGTCCTGGAAAGTGGCCTGCAGGCGCAGTTGCTCGAGCAGGCCGCGCAGCTGGGACTGGCGGTTGCGACTGGCGCTGAAGGTCAGCAGGCGGTCGCGCGGCTGCAATGCGAGATCAGCGGGCGAGCCGGGATTGTTGATGGCCTCGCCCAGGTTCACCTGCAGCAGCTCGATGCGCCGGGTGGGCTGGATCTCGCGGGCGATCAGGGCGTATTCCAGGTCCGGGTCCGGGCGCAGGTCACGCACCGAAGGCAGCACGTCGCTGACCCGCAGGCCCTGGCGCCACTGCACGCCCCCGGGCCGCTCGGCATGGCCTTCCAGCTGGACCACGTTCTCAAGCTGTTCCAGCACGGACGGCACGCGCAGCAGATCCCCGTCACGCGGCGCCGGGCCTTCTCCGGTGGCCGGATTGACATCCAGCAGGATGCGCTGCCCCTGTTCGTTGATGCGCTCCAGCCGGGCGGCCTGCGGGAAGGCGGTGGCCTCCAGTCCGCCGGCCAGCTCGACCAGATCCGCGGGGCTCTCCTCGCCCTTCAGCTCGTAGATGGCCGGGCGTCGCACCTCCCCGGTGACGCCCACGGCGGTGCCCACGGGCGGGATGAAAATGGTGTCGTTGGCGCGCAGGCGCACATCGCCGCTGGTGTCGCCGCGCAGCAGCAGGTCATACAGGTCCAGTTCACCGACCCGCTCGCCGGCGCGCATCAGGCGCACGTTGCGCAGGCTGCCGATGTCGGTGATGCCGCCGCTGACCACCAGGGCATTGGTAATAGTGCTCAGGGCGCTGACTGTGTAAGAGCCGGGGCGCCAGGCCTCGCCCATGACGAAGACGTTGATGGAGCGCAGCGGGCCCATGGTGATATTGGCGTTCTGGCCGATCAGCTGGTTCTGCACGGTGCTCTGCAGCTGCTCGCGCATGGCCTGGAAGGTCAGCCCGGCCACGGGAACCGGGCCGATCTCGGGGAACTGCAGCTCGCCGTCCCGCGTGACGACCAGTTCATGCGTGGCATTGCGCTGGCCAAACAGCTGAATGATGACGGTGTCACCAGGGCCGACCACGTAGCTGTTGGGTATGGGGATGTTGGTGGCCGGCGAGAAGGAATCGGGGTCACCGGCGAACACGTCATAGCCGAAGCGCTCCAGCTGCTGTTGTTCGGCCTCGGCCTCCGACAGGATGTCTTCCTCGTCCTCCTGACGGATACGCTCGAGCTGCTGTTGCCAGGCGTCGGCCTGCTGCTGTGTGGTTGGTTGCCCGTCGGGCCCCAGAACCGGGGGAATCAGGCCCCAACCGGGCGGGTACTGGTCGGGTTGGTACTGACCCGGTGGGAACTGGCCCGGTGGGTACAGGCCGAGCGGGTATTGGCCCGGTGGGTATTGTCCGGGTGGGTACTGTCCCGGGGGGTACTGGCCCGGTGGGTATTGGCCTTGCGGGTACTGGCCTTGCGGGTACTGTCCGGGTGGGTACTGGCCTTGCGCGCCAGTGCCCTGTGCGCCGCCAGCCTGCGGATCGCGGCCGCGGCGGGTACTGGCATCGCGGGGCGGAATGGATTCGGGATCGTACCCGGGCTGCTCACTGCCGGAGTCTCCGCTCTGGCTCTGGCGCTGGCTCTGTTGTTCCAGCAGGCGCTGGCGCTGTTCTTCGGAGAGCATCTGCCACTGTTGCTGCTGGGCGGGGCTCAGGCCGGCCGGCTGGGCCGTGGCCAGTGGTGACACCAGTAGCGCGGGGAGCAGTAGCAGGCAGGCTGCCAGTACGCCAGCATGCCAGCGGGTGGTCCATATGCGGGGCGTACGGTACGCGCGCGGGGAATTCGTATCCATCTGCAGTTCAGCCTGTGCCCTGTTGTTATCCACCGGCCCGGCGCTCACTGCGGGCCACCGGCGGATTATTGCACGGCTACGAGAAACAATTCTACCTTCAGGCGTGGAACAACAAGCGGCAAAACCGATGAATTCTGCTATAACTTGCTTGAGAGCAGTGCTTTTGATGGTATATATTATTAGTATATATTATTGATGTGGGTGTAAGACACCTTCACAGAAGCAGGTACCAGCATCATGGCAAAGCACAGGGCGAGACTGTTCATGAACGGAAGAAGCCAGGCCGTACGATTACCAAAGGAGTTTCGCTTCGAGGGAGACGAGGTCGAAATTCGGCGGGTCGGCGACGGCGTTGTCCTCCGGCCCGTCGGCCCCGACTGGGAATCCTTCTTCGCCGAGGAAAGCGCCTTCGATGACAGCTGGCTGGATCACCGTGAAGATAAGCCGCCGCAGGAGCGCGAACCGTTCTGATGTACCTGCTGGATACCAACATCTGCATCCATGTACTCAAGCACCGCGACCGTCAACTGCTGCACAAATTCCGCGCCATCAGGCATCTCTGCATCTCCACCATCACGCTGGGAGAGCTGTGCTATGGCATCGAGCATGGTGCCGCTTCGCTGCGCAAGCGTCGGTATCAACAGTTAGAGCAATTTACCAGCCAGCTACTGGTTCTGACATGGGGCGAGGAAGCGGCACGTCAGTATGGTGTCATTCGGGCAGGACTGCGCGAACAGGGCATGATGATCGGCAACAACGACCTGTCGATTGCCGCCCATGCCCGCGCCAACTCGTCCGTGCTGGTTACCAGCAATGTGCGGGAGTTTTCACGCATACCCGATCTGACCGTGGAAGACTGGCTGCAGTGATGGCAGGTACCCGCCCCGGTTGATCGGCGCGGCACTATGCGCGGTCCGGCGCAGCCACGATGCGCAATTCCACCCGGCGATTCTCGGAGCGTCCGGCCTCGGTATCATTGCTGGCGATGGGCTCGTCCGGCCCCATGCCCTGCATGATCAGGCGGCCCTGGCTGACGCCCTGGCTGGACAGGTAGTTGGCGACGCTGTTGGCGCGGCGCTCGGACAAGTCGTAGTTGTAGTCCCGCGCGCCGGTCGAATCCGTGTGGCCGGTGACCTGCAGGCGGGTATCGGTGAATTTGTAGAGCACTTCGGCCACTGAATCGAGAACCGGCTCGAAGTCGCTGCGGATCTGGTGGCCGTCCACCGGGAAGGTGATGTTGCCCGGCATGATCAGCTCCAGCTCGTCGCCATCCCGGCGTACGCGCACACCGGTGCCTTCGAGTTGCTCGCGCAGCTCGCTCTCCTGGGCGTCCATGTAGGCACCGATGCCGGCGCCGATAGCGCCGCAGCCCAGCGCGGCGTTGCGGGCATGCTGGCCGCTGTCACGGGACCCGATCAGGCCACAGAGCACCGCCCCGGCCCCGCCAAAGGTGGCCGTACGGGAAGCGCGCTGCTCGCCGGTAAAGGGATCGGTGGTGCAGGCGGCCAGCACGAAGGCGGCGGCTGCGAGGGTGATGGCTTGCCGGACAGATGAACGGAACTGCATGGTATTACCTCTGAAGTGACGGGGCGAATAAAGAGGGACAGTCCCCCTTTTTCCGTTCGCCAGGGTCATTGTATGCCCGGGCGGCGTCAGAAGATATGGGGACAGACAGTGCGGCGTTAGCTTTTCATCACCGGGCGTACTCCGGAAAGTCCTGCTATAAAGACAGTATAGAGCTGAATCTTTACTACTATGCTATTTGTAAAGTAGCAGCGAAAGTGGGTATAGTCCGGGAGACAGTAAGATGCAGTTACATTCCGACCACGACGCAACCCCTCCAAGCGGGGCCTGTATGCCAAGGTTGAGTAGTAAAAGACAAATCACCCTGCCCAAGGCCGTGTGTGACAAGGCGGGAATCCGGCAGGGAGACCAGTTCGAAATCCTGGAGCACAACGGACACATCACGCTGATCCGGCAACAGGCCGGTGCCCCCAGTGGTTTTTTGAAACACCTGCAGACTGACCCGGACGTCAGTGAAACCGAATCCCGTGACAGCGCCATTGACAAACGCAGGTCGACAAATGATCGCGGTTGATACCAACGTACTCCTGCGGTACCTGCTAGAGGACGACCCTGATCAGCTGCAAGGCCGCAGCCGCCGGGGCTAGCACCGTATACAGTTTTGACCGGCGTGCCAGGCAACTGGCAGGGGTGACCGGCCTCTGACCTTCGCACTGATTCAGGCCAGCGCCACCTGCGCGGCGGGTATCTCGATCTGTTGGGGACTGTGCATCAGGTTCATCAGCAGCACCACGCGCTCCTCGCCCTGCGTGGCCTGGACGATGGCCTCGATGTGACGGAAGCAGCCCTCGGTGACCACCACTCGCTGGCCGGGGCGGAACAGGGGTTCTGGCTCGGCCGCCGCCTCGCTGTGGCAACGCTGCCAAAGACCTTCGATCACCTCGTCGCTGACCGGGATCATCGTGCCGTTGAAGCTCACCACTTTCAGCACGCCCCGCGTCGACAGCAGGCTGCGCCAGTTGGTCTGCGTGCCAAGCTGGATGAACAGGTAACCGGGGAACAGCGGCTCGTCACGCGTCTCCAGCTTGCGCCGGCGCCGGCGCTGCACCGGATGAGTGGGATTAAAGCAGTGGTACTCCTGATTGGCGAGATTCTCCAACGCACGTTGCTGCTGCTGAACCTTGCACTGCAACAGGTACCAGCGCCAGGCCTGTTCGGGTTCGTCCATGACTCGCTCCGGAGAAGGGTCGGGTTTATTGTTTTTCGTGCACACTATAGCGCCGGTGGGCCGGGTCTGGAAAGGGGGGCAGCTTGCATTTCCCGCCCTGTATTTTTATCCATTCATTTATTGTGCAGTCTGCGATCCACTTCATCCGTGAGTGCCCGGGCGACCCCAAGCAACTCGGGAACAAACGCCCGGCCACGGTCCAGAGCCTCGGCGAGGACTTGTAGATCCTCGATGTATTCATGGACCATCTGATTTCGGAGTTGCCGGTAGCTCAGCCACTCGTCGGCGGAGCTGATCCAGCCGAATTTTTCCGCCTTATCCAGGTTGTCAATCGCCGGCCCCCTGGGCTCACCAGTCCAGTCCAGCAAAGCCGGAACCAGCTTGTCCCCCAGAGTATCCTGCAGGCGGCTGAACCGGGAAACAAAAGCGTCCAGGCGTTCGGACAGCACTGGATCATCAATCCATTGCCGGACAGCATCAGGTGTCAGGTCTTCCGTGTCGCGGAAGAGCCGTTCGGTGGTTCCGGTCAGGTGCTCTGCCTCCTTGCCGACGATCCGGCGCAGGAAATCCAGGCGCTGTTGTAACGCCGCACGTTCAGTGCCTGCTCCTGTCATAGCCTTACTCCTGTCCTGTCCGCCACCTCATGAATCGACAGGCTGCTTGAATACATTCGCGGCTTCCTGCTTGATCAGCCTGCTCTGTTCTGTGGTCAATCTCATGCTGCCAGTATAGCAGAGAGATTGTAATGGCCAGCTTCCTGGAATACAGGCAGGCTCGCAGGGTACGATTTTGGATACTTGAGCATAAACTGGAACTGATGAGAAACTGGAAAAGAGCCCAGCAGTTCGAGACCCTGAGCCGAATAAGGAGTTGATCATGATCAAGATTCAATCAGCGGAGTACTGCGGAAACCACCAGATTCAACTGACCTTCTCGGACGGTGCCCAACGCGTTCTCGATCTTCATGCGTATCGAAGTACTCGCAAGGGGCCGCTTCTGGACGAACTGGAGGATGAGAATCTGGCGCGACAGTGCTATGTGGATACCGGTGCGCTTTGCTGGCCGAACGGGCTCGAACTCGCCCCAGCACCACTGTACGAACTCCAGGGAGCCGCCTGATGCCGGGTCGACAGCAGGCTGCGCGAGAACGCCGACGCCATTCAGGTATACAACTTCTGGAATGGTTGCATCCATCAGTCTGTCGCGGCTTAACCCGGGGTTAATGCAATTCGCTGAATACCTCAGGGCGTTGTTCCGCAATACGCAGTAGCGCAACCGCTGGCCCCTGCGGTTCTCGCCGACCTTGTTCCCAGTCCTGGAGAGTCCTTACGCTTACTCCCATCAAGCCGGCAAACGCCGACTGAGACATATTCAGCTTCATACGGATCACTTGGGGCGAGGAGGGCTCAGACAATGCTGTCGTACGCAGTTGGACATTGCCCTTGTTGTATTGCTTTACCTCGTCGATCCCTTCGAGGATTTCCTCTCCGATCTTGCGCTTACTCATTCTTTAGTGCCTCCGCTATCTTCTTGAGCAGAAGGTATTTGGGCAGTAGCTTGGTGAAGTTGCTTGTCTCGATGAACAACATAGAGCTCAATATACGGCATTGCCGTATATAAATCAATAAGCCAAATTGAGCCAGCCGTCACAAGCTTCGGAGGGTGTAACGCCGTATTCACGCGTCAGTTTGTCTGGTCGCATGCAATTTATGGTTATGAGTCTACCCCGAGCAGGTTTGGTGGCCAGCTGTTCGACGGCACGAATTCGCTTCAATGGATTGACAGCGAAAAAACCCGGGAGCATGATGTTATAACACATGTAATAACGGAGTGTCCCCATGCTTAAGGTCAAAGTTACCGCTGTCGGCAACTCGATGGGTATCTTGCTGCCCAAGGAAGCGCTCGGGAAGCTGAATGCCGAGCGCGGGGATACCCTGTACCTGGTTGAAGGTCCGGACGGCTACACACTGACAGTCTACGATCCTGAGTTTGAAGAGCAGGTCACTGCCGCACGCGGCCTCATGAAGCGTTACAAAAATGCGCTTAAAGAGCTGGCAAAATGAATGAGCCAAAGTGGCTCAAAATCAGTGTCGTCGTGCATATACATAGCCTTTTGCTGGCCGAGCATGGAGGCCTTGACGGTACGCGCGATGAAGCCCTTTTGCAGTCTGCACTGGATCGCCCCGGGAACAGGTTCGCCTGTGAGGCGGAGTGCGCCCTTCAAGACCTGGCAGCGTCGTATACTTTCGGTATAGCCCGGAACCATCCATTCGTAGATGGAAATAGGCGAACGGCCTTCGTGTGTGGAGCGCTGTTCCTGGAGTTAAACGGATTACTGGTCACCGCTTCTGAACCTGACACTGTGGTGGTAATGGAATCGGTCGCAGCAGGAACCATGGATGAGCTCCAACTTGCGGAATGGTTCAGGTTGAATTCGACTGACTCATAACAAAGTGGCAATGAACTGCGGAACAACGGGGACTGCCCCCCCCCCGTTTTTTTCAGCGCAGGAGCGCTGCGTTTTTCTGGTACACTTCGCCGCATGAAGTATCGCCACCAGCTCACTGCCCTGCTCCTCTTCACCCTCGCTGCCGCGGCCCCTGCCGCCGTTGCGCAGGTCGACCCCTGGTACCAGGTGGAAGTGACCATTTTCGCGCACGAGGCCACCGACCTGACGCAGGAACGCTGGGAGCTGCAGACCGAGCGGGCGCTGGCCGGGGGGCTGGGTACGCGCGGGCAGATGCGGCTGGGTTCCCTGCTGGATTTCCTGGACCTGGAGGACTGGTCGGCCCTGGACCCGGGCGCCACCACCAGAGCCGCCAACCAGGCGCGCGATCCGGCACCGATCGACCGGGATGCCGGCGTTGACCCCGAACCCGCCGCCCCGCTGATCGAACCGCAGGCCTTTGAGCCGGCCGCGATCAAACTGCCGGACCACGCCCGCGATGCCTTCCTGCGCCTGCCGGACAGCGAACAGAACTTCCGCCAGACCAACCAGGCCCTGGAGCGCTCACCCGACTACCGGGTGCTGTGGCACGCCGCCTGGCGCCAGCCGATGGTGCAGGCCGATGCGACACCGTATATGCAAGTGGAAGGCGGCAGAGACATGGAAATGAACGGTACGCTGCGTGCCTACTTCAGCCCTGATACCACCCGCGTGATCCTGGACGCCGAGCTGTGGCGCACCACGGCGGTGGGCGGCGAGATGATGCGCCTGCCCCTGCAGCAAACGCGCCCCATGGTCAGCAACGATTTCCACTACCTGGATCACCCGGCGCTGGGCATCCTCGTGGAAGTGTTCCGCTACGAGCGACCGGTGGCACTGGACAACGAACTACCGGGCAACGGATAACTTCTTGCTGGCAGCGCAGTATCCAGTGACAACAGGCTTGATAGCACGGTTTTCGGGATCAGTTTTACATCGACTCAACAGAAGATTACATTTACTGTAACTTTCTGTTGACCCAATACCCGAAATGCAACCGTTGCGACAGCTCAACTACCGGCTTTCCACCCTGGCCGACCCGGAACACTACCTGTTCACGCCGGATGACCTGCGCGCCATCCTGCCGGAACTGTCGGACAATGCCTTCTCTACGCTGCTCAGCCGCGCGGTACGCGGCGGTCACCTGGAGCGGGTCTGCCGGGGCATTTATCTGTTCCCCGGTGTCGATTACCCGGCCGGTCTGGTGCTGTACCATGCCGCCGCCCGGCTGCGGGCGAACACCTTCAACTACCTCAGCCTGGAATCGGCCCTGAGCGATGCCGGCGTGATATCACAGGTCCCGATTGGCTGGATCACGCTGATGTCCACACGGCGCAGCAATGTGATCCGCTGCGGTCATCGTGGCAGCATCGAATTCGTCCACACAGCGAAAAGTTGCCGATCAACTCGAATACGATACCCGGTGCCGTCTCTGGCGTGCTTCGGTGCCGCTGGCGCTGGCAGACATGCGAGCTACGCGTCGTTCCATGGACCTGGTGGAAAGGTAAGTACGGGGCAGGTAACAAGAGCCACTACACCTGGCAGCCATGACACCGCCAGAAGAAAGGAAGAGGTGCAGACAATCGGTTTTACCAAAACCGGGGGCCTGTACCTCTTCCTATTCAACGATCAGCGCAGGCTCAAGATCGGGGAATTCCTCATCCAGCACGGCATTCCACTCAGCCACCCGGTCCCGCCGCCGCTCCAGCACCGCCTCGACATCCCCAGACACGGTAATCCGCTCAATGGTATCCCCGCGCCCGATCCGGTTGACCACGTCCTGCCCCTGCGTGACCTGCCCGAACACGGAATGCAGGCCGTTCAGATGCGGCGTCGGCACGTGGGTGATGAAGAACTGGCTGCCGTCCGTGCCCGGCCCGGAGTTGGCCATGGACAGGGTGCCCGGCCGGCTGTGGCGCAGGCGGATCTCGCCGGTGAACTGATAGCCCGGCCCGCCCCGGCCGCTGCCTTCCGGATCGCCGCCCTGGATCATGAAACGCGGCTCCACCCGATGCCAGGTCAGCCCGTCGTAGAAACCGCGCGTGGCCAGGTTCACGAAGTTGGCCACCGTCGTCGGCGCCGCCTGCGCATTGAGCTCGACATGAACCTCACCCCGGTTGGTCTCGATCAGCGCCGAGACGTCCTGCGCCAGCGCCGGTCGGGCGCTTACCAGCAGCAGAAAGAGGAGAAGCAAAAACCGGGACGGCAAAAACCGGGACAGTCCCTCTTTTCCCGGAAACCGGGACAGTTCCGGTTTCCGGGAAAAGAGGGACTGTCCCGGTTTTTGCCGTCCCGGTTTTTGCTTTTCCCGTCCCGGTTTTCTCATTTGATCAGATCCTCCACGTCAAACGCCTGTGTCACCGGCGCATGGTCGGAAAAATTCTCGTCGGTGTAGATCTCCGCCTCGCCGGCACGATCGGCCAGCCCGGGCGTGATCACGTGGTAGTCCAGCCGCCATCCCACGTTCTTCTCGCGGGCCCGGCCGCGCTGGGACCACCAGCTGAACTGGTCGGGCTCCTGGTTGACCAGGCGGAAGGCGTCGCGGTACTCGAGTTCGTCGTAGATGCTGTCCAGCCAGGCGCGCTCCTCGGGCAGAAAGCCGGAGTTCTTGCGGTTCGCCTTCCAGTTCTTCAGGTCGATTTCCTTGTGGCAGATGTTCCAGTCCGCGCAGACGATGTACTGGCGGCCCTTCTCTTTCATCTGCTTGAGATGCCGGTAGAAATGATCCAGGAATTCGTACTTGATCTGCTGGCGGTGGTCGCCGCTGGTACCGGAAGGCAGGTAGAGGGAAGCGATGCTGAGCTTGCCAAAATCGGCGCGCAGGTAGCGGCCTTCGGTGTCAGCGGCCTCGAAGCCCAGGCCGCGCTCGACCCGGTCGGGCTCGCGGCGGCTCATCAGCGCGACGCCGGAGTAGCCTTTCTTCTCGGCGTCAAAGTAATGGACGTGGTACCCCTCGGGAAAGAACTCGGGCTTGCCCTCGAGCTGGTGTTCCTGAGCCTTGGTTTCCTGGACGCAGAGCACATCGGGCTGGCGCTGCTCCAGCCAGTCGAAAAAGCCCTTGCGGGCGGCGGCACGGATGCCGTTGGCATTAAAGGTGGTGACTTTCATCAGGGGCGATTCTACCATGAGGGACGATTTTACCGTGGCCGCCGATTCTACCGCTTGCTCACGTGACGCGCCAGCGCGGTGACCATCGGCTTCATGAAGTAATTCTCCTCCGGCATCACTTCCACCCGGATGCCGTGGCTGGCCAGCTGATCACCGACCACCGGCCCGACGGCCACGGCCAGCACACGCTGCATACCATCCAGCAGGCTCTGTTCCATGCTGTGCTTGCGGGCCACCTCCAGCAGACGGCGGAACTGGGGCTGGCTGGTGAAGGTAATGGCATCGACCTGCCCGGCGTTCAACGAGTGGATGAAAGCGACGATCTTCGCTTCGTCACTGCCCGGCGCGTAGCGGTACGGGGCCACGGTGTCCGCTTCCACGCCATGTTGCAGCAGGAAGTCCATCAGGAGCCGGTTGGGGTCCTGGCCGTAGAGCTGAACGCAGACCCGTTGGCCCTTGAGAGGCCTCGCGGCGTTCATGTTCTCCAGCGTTTCGATGATGCCGGGCGTGGTCGGAGCGGCGCCGGTGGCGTCCGCCTTGAGGTCCATCTCCTTCAGCGCCCGGCCCGGCTTGGGACCCCGGCACAGCTTGTGAGTACGGGCCAGCGCCTGTCGGAAGTCGTCTTCCAGGCCGGCGCGCTGCGCAAAGCCGCGCAGACGCCGGATGCCCTCGCCGGTAAGCACGATCAGCAGGTCACCGGGCTCGTCGATGAAACGGTGCAGCCACTGCTCGACCGGCCTGGGGTCCTCCACATCCAGAATATTGACCAGCGGCAGGCGCTGCACCTCGGCGCCCCGCCGCTCCAGCAGGTCGGCCAGGATATCCAGTTGTCGGGTCTCGGGGACGGCCACGCGCAGGGCGGCCAGGTCGGTACTGGCGGGTTCTCGGCTCATGACGCTGATAGTAACAGAAAAGTCTGTACAAACCGCCGTGCTATGGATTCGTGGTAAAGCCTCCCGCCTTGTGTAGCAATACCTGCCTCTCTTTCGGACACAACATTGTCAATATGCCGCATACAAATCCTCCCCGGGTCATCGTCTGACCTCGAATCGAACCTTTCGACTCCGGAAACGTGATCCAGGTAACACTTTTCCGCGTATCGTGCCTCAAATTGGTAACATTGCAACAGAAAAACCGTAAGCACTTGTGCTCCAGCCATATTTTCGTCGCGTATTTTGCGTATTCTGTCGCTGGCAGAGAGATTTTTTACAAACAGGTGTTACTTTTCACCACGACTGTGTTACCATACGCACCGTATTCAGATGAACAGGCAGCTCATCACGAATACGACAACATTGTACCGGAATCAGACAAGGAGAGACCTTACATGAGCGAACTCATTACCAGCGCCCGAGCCGCATTGATCACTGCAGCGATCGTGACTGCTTCTGTTGCAGTTCCCGTGCTGACTATCATCGCAGGTAGTTAAGCGGCCAGATAACCTTCCCTGCAAGGAAGATGATCATGCGCAATACAACCGATCAGGTGGCCACTGTAGCTACCGCTGACACACCCGCCTGCTGACGCACGCAATATTGCGGCAGCCAATAAAGGCGGGTGTTTTTATTACACTCCCGCATCACTCACCCCGATCCGCTACTGGAAAACCGGGCCACTCGTCAGTGGAACCGCCGCCTGCGCTGTCGTATCTGCTTGACCACATACATCGCCTCGTCCGCCCGCCTCAGCAATGATTCGACATCCGTCTCGCCGGCTCCGGCGGTCACCACGCCGACACTGGCTCCCGGATAATCCTCGACCATACCATCGCCGATATCGAATGACCCGGAAGTAAGTTCGGTCAGCCGCCGTTGCAGCGCTTCGGCGCCGTCCTGCCCCTCCACGGTGTCGCCCGGCTGCCCGATGAACACCAGTTCGTCACCGCCAAAGCGCGCCAGATAGTCGCCGCCGCGCAGTCCATCGCTCAGGGCCGCAGTCAGGGACATCAGGAAGTGGTCTCCGGCATCATGACCGTACTGATCGTTGATGGCCTTGAAGCCGTCCAGGTCAATGAATGCAACGTATAACTTCTTCCCCTGCCGGGCCGCATTGGCCAGAGTGCGCTCCATCTCCACCATCAGGGCGCGGCGGTTGGGGATACCGGTCAGCGGGTCGGTCATGGCATATTCGCTGAAAGTGAGATTTTCCATGCGCAGGTGTGCCAGCAGGCGGTCGTGTTCCAGCTGGCGGGCAATCAACATGGCAAACAGGGAAAGTATGCGGCGGGCCTCCGGCGTAACGGAAACACGGTCGGTGCTGGCCCCGCAGAGCGTACCGTAGACTTCATCCTCGCCGATGCAGATGGGCACGCTGAGATAGGTGGTGATGCCCAGATCCCGGGCGGCACCGGAATCGCCCCAGGAGCCGGCGACGTTATCCTCGTAAGTCCGTCCCTCCTCCAGGGCGCGCTTGCAGAGCGTATCCCTCCAGGGTACGGACAGCCCTTCCGGGATCTGCATGTCCCTGGTGTTGCGGGCATAAAGGACGTGCTGGTATTCCCGATCGGGGTCGATGGACGTCAGGTAGGTAGATTCCAGTCCGGTGATGTCCTGCAACATCTCCAGCAGGGGACGGACCAGGCTCTCGATGTCGTCTGTGCTGGTGACCGTCTGTGCCAGCCTGTCCAGCACTTCGCCGAACGTCAGTTGTCTTTCATGATCTGTCATGAGTTTGCCTTGCCCTCCGGTTGGCGCCGGTACTGCGTGGATCGATCAGCGCAGCTTCAGTACTTTTTCTGCAAAATTACAGGGTTTGTGTCCGGCATTCATCTGCCCGGCGATGATACCGTTCCAGGCCGTGCGGCAGGCGCCGGGCGAACCCGGCACACAGAACACCAGTGTATCGTTGGCCAGCCCGGCGAAAGCGCGCGACTGGATGGTGGAATGCCCGATCTCCTGGTAGGACAGATGCCGGAACAGCTCGCCAAAGCCTTCGATCTCCGTATCCAGCAGCGGCTGCACGGCCCTGACGGTATTGTCCCGCTCCGTGAAGCCGGTGCCGCCGGTCAGCAGCACCGCATGCACATCGTTTTCGGCAATCCAGTGCGCCACTGCGGCCCGCAGCTTATAGGTATCGTCCCGGATGATCTGCTTCTCCACCAGCCGATGCCCGGCCTCGGCCAGCGCCTCGACCAGCACCTGGCCGGACTTGTCCGTCTCTTCCGTACGCGTGTCGGACACCGTGATCACCACGGTATTCAATGGATGTTCCACTAGTTGTTACTCCTCGTAAAAACCGGGACAGTCCCCCTTTTCCGGCGAGCCGGCGTAGCTACGGCTCGCCGGAAAAGGGGGACTGTCCCGGTTTTTCTCCCGGTTTTTGCCGCCCCGGTTTTTTATCCTGAAAGCAGATCCTGGCGCTTTAACAGCTCGCTTCCGCGCCGCACAGTCAACACAGTTATTCTGCCGCCCCGTTCATCTACACTGTATACGACACGGTACGCACCATGCATTACTTCCCTGATCCGGTCCACGCCGAGCTCTGGAACGCGGCGTCCGCTGAGCGGGTGGTCCGGTAACCGCCCGACGACACCCATCAGACCATCCAGCCAGCTCTCTGCAGCGGATGGCTTGTCGGATGCAATATGTTCAACAATCTCTCTGGCCCGTTCCATGGCCAGTGGCGACCATTCCAGTGTCACTTCAGCAAATCCCTCGCTATCACCTTTTTGGCTCTGTCATGGGGAACCCCCTCCCCTGCCTCTATCTGCGCCTCCGCCCGGTATATATCTTCCAACAGCGCCAGGCGCTCTTGCATTTCCTGGTATTCGTGGACCCCCACCAGCACAGCAACTCCGCGACCTCGCTGAGTCAACACCATTGGCCGATGCGTTTCATTGATCTGCTTCACGAATCCGGCCAGCCCGGCACGGAAATCGGACAAGGGCCTGATATCCTCATCAATTCTCAACTTCGACACAAGCCTCTCCATGTACGTTATGTTGTACGATGGATTGTACCACGAGAAGCTGAGAGCAGAAATTCCCGTTCCGGAGAAAACCACGCCGGGCGGTTAAAAAACCGGAAAAACCGGGACAGTCCCCCTTTTCCGTCCCCCTTTTCCGGGGAAACCGGCGTAGCTCCGTCTTCCCGGAAAAGGGGGACTGTCCCGGTTTTTTAACCGCCCGTCATGTTCATCAGCCGCACCGGCTGGGCATAATCCTTGTCATAGAAATAATGCCGCTCGGGCTTGATCTCCATGGCACTGATGATGGTGCGCTTCAGATCCTCGAAATCAGCGGAAGGGTCGCGCAGCACGGCGCGCAGGTCGACGGAGTGCTCATTGCCAAGGCACAGCAGCAGGCGCCCTTCCACGGTCACGCGCACGCGGTTGCAGTCGGCGCAGAAGTTGTGGCTGACCGGGGAGATGAAGCCGATGCGGCTGTCATGGCCGGGGATCCGCCAGTAGCGCGACGGGCCGGCGGTGTTGGCGGTGCTGGGCACCAGTTCGTATTCGCCCTGGATGCGTTCGCGGACCTCGTCGTTGGTGACCATGGTGTCCTCGCGTTCATGGTCGGAGGCCTCGCCCAGCGGCATTTCCTCGATGAAGGCGATGTCCAGGCCGCGCTCCAGCGCGAAGCGGGTCAGGTCGAGGATCTCGTCGTCGTTGTAGCCGCGCATGATCACGGCATTGAGGCGGATGTGCTCGAAGCCCTGCGCTTGGGCGGCCTCGATGCCGGCCAGTACGTTCTCCAGCTTGCCGACGCGGGAGATGCGCCGGAAACGCTCGGGGTCCAGCGAGTCGATGCTGATGTTGATGCGGCTGACGCCGGCTTCGCGCAGCGGTTCGGCGAACTTGACGAGCTGGTTGCCGTTGGTGGTCAGCAGCAGCTCGCGCAGGCCCGGCAATGCGCCGATGTCGTTGAAGACCTTCATGACGTCCTTGCGCACCATGGGCTCGCCGCCGGTGATGCGGATCTTGTCCACGCCCAGCTCGGTGAAAGCGCGGGCCACGGTCTCGATCTCCTCCAGCGACAGGATCTGCTCGCGGGGCAGGAATTGCATGTCCTCGGTCATGCAGTAGACGCAGCGGAAATCGCAGCGGTCGGTGACCGAGATGCGGATGTAGTTGACGTGACGGCCGAAACGGTCGATCAGGCGCGGGATACCGGTGCTGGTATCCAGTCCGGAGCGGCCCGCCGGGATGCCCTGGTCGGTGACCAGCGGCTCGGCCATGCGCACGGCATCGCTGCGGCCCTTCACCGTGGTGGCGGCCGCGGGTCCGGCGCTGGCTGCCGGGTCTTGTACTGTTGTCTCATCCATCAGGGGATTTACTCCGCCTTCATTCATTCAATCATTCGTTCAATCTATCAGTCAGTCTACCTGTGTGCTGATTTCCACAGCGACGTCCACACTGACGGGACCGCCGCTGCCGTCGTCTTCTTCGTCCTCCGACAATACCACGTTTTCGACGCGGCCCTGCCAGTCGCCTGCTTCTACCGTGGCGGTGCCGCCCAGCGAAGCGGTGGCGGTGACGGTGACGGACTCGGCCGTGGTGAGGTCGCGCGGGCCCACCGCATCGGCGGTGCTCAGAGTCACCGTGGCAGGCAGCTCCGCCACCGTCAAGGCGCGCGCGGCCAGCGGCGGGCCGGCCCCGGCGGCACCAGCGGCTTGTGCAGCGCCCGCGGCCTGTGCAGAGACGAACACCCGGGTCTCTGGCGCCAGCGTGACGCCCTGCGCCAGACTCACGGAGACATTGATCACCGGCCCGTCCGGCACGGCGTCCTCCATGCTGCCGCCCTGCGCTTCCAGTTGCTGGCGGGCATCGGCAATGGCCTGCTGCAGGAACTGTGCATCACCCCGCGAGGCGCCCAGGGACAGCAGACGGTTCCAGTAGGTGATGGCGCCCTGGTAATCCTCGTTCAGGTAGGCATCGCTGCCCAGCAGTTGCAGCACGGAGCGTTCGTTGGGGTTGATGCGCCGGGCGCGGTTGATGATGTCCTGCACAGTGTCGGTCATTTCCCGGTCGGAGGCCAGGTACTCGATCTGGGCGTACTGACCCAGCACCAGGGCGCGGTCCCCCTCGCCCTCCACATGTTCGGAGGCGCGCTGGAAGAACACACGGGCCTCCTCGAGCTGACCGATATTGGTCAGTTGCCGGGCCATGAAGTACAGCGCCCAGCCGTTTTCCGGCTCCTGCTCGATGACTTCACCGAGATCCATGATCACGTCACGGATCTCCCCGGACGAGGCGTCCTGGTTGGCACCGACCCGCTGAGCCCGCTGCACCAGCTCGGCGAATGCCATGTCGCTGCGGAAGCCGACCCCTTCGTAGAGCAGATAGCTGGCCGGCGGCAGGACCAACACCACCAGCACCAGCGGGATCAGGCGGCTGGGCTGACGCCAGCTGGCGTTACGGTCGCTGCTCTGCGGGTTGCGCTTGCCGGCAGCCGCGCCATCGCCCAGCACCTGCTCCAGCGCCTCGGGCCGCACATCGGAGAGCAGGCTGCGCTCCAGCTCGGCCTTCAGTGATTCGAACTGGGCCTGGTCAAAAGCACCTTCCTCGTATTCGCCCTGCAGCTCGGCCAGGCGCTCCTCGAAGATGGCCAGGTTGGCGGCATCGCGCTCGCGCTGCTCCTCGCCGGTCTGGCCATGATTGACGCGGCGATGATGACGCCACAGCGGTACGATGACGAACAGGGCCGCCACCAGAATCAATACGGGAGATACTATCCAGAACAATGGAACACCTTATTCGCGGGAATCGTTGCGTTTATGAAGCAGTGTCTTCAGACGAATCTTCTCGTCGTCACTGAGGTCCTCTTCGCTGGCCACGCCGGCATTGCGGTTGCGCTTCACCAGGCCGACGATGACAAAGACCCCGATCAGCAGAAAGAACAGCGGACCCAGCCACAGCAGCAGCGTGGTCGCGTCAAAGCGCGGGCGATAGAAGATGAACTCGCCGTAGCGCGCGCGCATGAACTGTTCGATTTCCTCGTCCGTGCGGCCTTCCATGATCATGGTGTAGATCTCGCGGCGCAGATCGGCCGCCACGCCACCGGGCGAATCGGCCAGGTTGGCGTTCTGGCACATCGGGCAGCGGAACTCTTCCGACAACTGCTGGAAACGCCGTTCCTGCGCCTCGGTCTCGAAATCGAATACGTCCACGGCGGTCTGCGCCTGTGCGCCGCCGGCCGGCGCCAGGATCAGCATCAGCACCGCAAGCACCAGTGTCGGGGAACAAGCGCGCATCAGTTCAACGCTCCCGTGTCCGGCAGTGGGGAGTCGGGCCGCTGCCCGGAGACGCCTTCGGCCAGATTGCCCGCGCGCACGGCGGCCAGTGCGGGCATGATCTCGTCTTCCCAGACCTGCCAGTCGATGGTACCGATGTGCTTGTAGCGGATCACGCCCTCGCCGTCGACGATGAAGGTTTCGGGAGCGCCGTAGACGCCCAGATCGATGCCGTAGCGCCCTTCCGGGTCGACGATATTCATGCTGAAGGGATTGCCGTTATCATCCAGCCATTCCAGGGCGGCCTGCTCCCGGTCCTTGTAGTTGACGCCGATGATGGGCACCACGTCGTTGGCGCGGGCCTCCATGAAAATGGGGTTCTCCTGCAGACAGGGAATGCAGTAGCTGCCCCAGATGTTGAGCAGGAACGGCTCATCGGGCAGGTCCGCCTCGGTGACCAGTGCATCGCCTTCCTGCAGCGTGCGCATCTCGAACTGCGGCAGCGGCTGGTCCAACAGCGCCGATGGCAGAGTGCGGGTGTCCAGTGACAGGCCCCGCCACATCGCCGCGGCCATGGCCACGAAAATGATCACCGGTATGTAGAGCTTCAGCTTGCCCATGGGTCCGTGGACTCCTCTCGTCAATTTCGGCGTTGGCCGCTTCAGGCCGCGCCGGTGGCTTCACCGGCTGGCGGCTGGCGGCGGGTGTTGTCCGCCTGGTCCATCGCCGCCTGTTTGAGACGGAAACGGCGATAGCGTTTGTCGGTGATCGCCACGATCCCGCCCAGGGCGATGAAGATGGCGCCCAGCCAGATCCAGCGCACAAAGGGCTTGATATGGATGGTCATCGACCAGGCGCCCTGGCTGCGTTCCTCACCCAGGGTGATGAACAGATCGCGCAGGAAGCGCCCGTCGATGGCCATCTCGGTGGCCGGGCTGTTGCTGGCCAGGTACAGGCGTTTCTCGGGATACAGATCCATCCAGGCCTCGCCGTCTTTCACCACGTTGATGGTGGCACGCTGGGCGTTGTAATTCGGGCCCCGCAGGCCCTCCACGCCCTGGAACACGAAGGTGTACTCACCGAGCTCCGCGCTCTGCGCCGGCTGCAGCAGCACGCTGCGTTCCTGGCTGTAGATGCTGGTCAGCACGGCACCGCTCATCAGGACAATGAACCCGAAGTGAGCGATCTGCATGCCCCAATAACTCACCGTCAGTGATTTCAGGCCTGCCAGTGTGCTCGATTTGTTGGCGATTTTGCCTCGAATGTCCCGGATCATCGAGAAAAGCACCCAGAATGCCAGCACCGTGGTGATGATCGCGCCGATCGGCAGCCCCAGAGTCAGGATCACCGGAATGATGACGCCCAGCGACACGGCGGCAATGGCCACTTTCGTGAGCTGTTGGCGCAGGTAGGCCATGGACGTGCGCTTCCAGCGCGCCACCGGGCCAATGCCCAGGAACAGCACGAGAATGGCCATCAGCGGCAGGAAGATGGTGTTGAAGTATGGCGGGCCCACCGAGATCACGTTGCCGCCGCTCATCGCCTGGTAGACCATCGGGTACAGGGTGCCCAGCAGGATGGCGGCGCTGGCCACCACCAGGATGATGTTGTTGGCGAGCAGGAACACCTCGCGGGACAGCGAGCCGAAGCCGAATTCACTGCGCATCATCGGCGAACGGAGTGCGTACAACAGCAGCGCGCCGCCCACGATCACCACCATGAAGCCGAGGATGTAGACGCCGCGGGTCGGGTCCGAGGCGAAAGCATGCACCGATGTCAACAGGCCGGAGCGGGTGATGAAGGTACCCAGTTGGCTGGCGGCAAAGGCCAGTATGGCCAGCAACACGGTCCAGCTCTTGAACACGCCGCGTTTCTCGGTGGCCGCCAGCGAGTGAATCAGCGCCGTGCCCAGCAGCCAGGTGATCAGCGGCGGGTTCTCCACCGGGTCCCAGGCCCACCAGCCGCCCCAGCCGAGCTCGTAGTAAGCCCACCAGGAGCCCAGTGCGATGCCCAACGTGAGGATGGCCCAGGCGAAATTGGCCCAGGGCCGGCACCAGCGCGCCCAGGCGGCATCCAGGCGGCCGGACAGTAGCGCGGCAATGGCAAAGGCGAACACCACGGCAAAACCGACATAGCCCATGTACAGGGCCGGCGGGTGGATGATGAAGGCGAAATCCTGCAGCGCCGAGTTCAGATCCCCGCCGTCGCCCGGCGGCAGCGGCAGCAGGCGGTCGAAGGGGTTGGAGGTGGCCAGCATGAACAGCGCGTAACTGGCAGTGATGAAACCCATCACGGCGAGTACGCGGGCCACGAATTCATTGGGCAGGGCGCGGCTGAACACGCCCACGGCGACCATCCAGCCGGTCAGCATCCAGGTCCAGAACAGGAAGGAGCCTTCATGCCCGCCCCATACGGCGGTGATCTTGTACTGCAGGGGCAGCTGGCTGTTGGAGTGATTGGCCACGTAGGCCACGGAGAAATCGTCGGTGACGAAACTGTAACCCAGCACCACCAGCGCGATGGAGACCATGACAAACACGCCGGCGGTCAGCGGGCGGGCCAGGTTCATCCACAGCACGTTGTCGCGGGCCGCGCCGATCATCGGCACCACGGCCAGCACCAGGGCCAGGCAGAAGGCCAGGATCAGAGCGAAATTGCCGACTTCGGGGATGGCGGATACCGGCATCAGTTGGAGGCCTCCTGTTGCATCATTGCCTCACGATCACGCTCCGCGGCGTCCAGCGCGGACTTCACCTCGTTGGACATGTAGTTCTCGTCATGGCGGGCCAGCACACGGGAGGCCACGAAATGGCCCTCCGGGGACATACTGCCCTCGGCGACCACGCCCTGCCCTTCGCGGAACAGGTCGGGCAGGATGCCGGAGTACTGCACGGTCACGTCATGGTTGTAGTCGGTGGCGATGAAGCGCACGTCCAGCGACTCGTCGGTGCGCTGGATGCTCTCCTCCTTGACCATGCCGCCCACGCGGATGCGGCGGCCCGGTTCGACCTCGCCGTTGGCGACCTGGGTCGGAGTGAAGAACAGGTCGATGTTGTTGCTCAGCGCATACAGGGACAGGCCGATGGCGATAGCCAGCCCGGCGCTGATAAACAGGATGATGCTCAGGCGCTTCTTGCGATGCGGTTTCATCATGCGGACGTACTCCCATCGTTATCGACCGCTTGCCCGGTCCGGCGCGCTTCACGGCGCTGCAACTGGCGCCGGGTGCGTATGAACTGGCGGCGCTGCCACAGGGGCATGAGCAGATTATAGCCCACGAACACCGCGAACAGACTGTAGACCGCCCATACATGAAAAGTATAACGGCCCATCTGCAGAAATTCGCTGATGCTGGAAAACTGTAACTGCAACTCTATCATTCAGACCTCGTTGAACAATGGGAACGGAAAATGGGGGCCGGAAAATGGGGAATGGAAAATGGGGACAGTCCCGGTTTTTCTAGCGGAAAAACCGGGA
>JBBEBP010000016.1:0-335122 GCA_040882255.1 Pseudohongiellaceae bacterium
GGCGCTGTCTACTTATAGAACGGGTTTGGTGGTCCAAATAAACGGGACCATCTCTGTCCGCGTTTATAGGGTCTTTCATCTTCAGTATCGTTTCCCTTGTGGCCGTCCAGAACGACATGTTCAACTCCGCCGGCCTGTTCTCGATCTTCTCACTCACTCTTCTGGTGTTTGCCATTGTCATCATCACTTTCGTTCGCTGGGTGGACCGGATCGCCCGGCTGGGCCGGGTGGTCAACACCATCGAGCAAGTGGAGAAGGCAGCCGCTGATGCACTGGAACGCCGCCGCCACGCGCCTACCCTGGGCGCTATGACGGTATCGCTGCAACAGAACGGGACCAAAGGAGTACCCGTATGTTCATCGACAGTTGGCTATGTCCAGCATATCGACATCGATACGCTACAATCCCGCGCCGAAACGCTGGATTGCCGAGTCGTGGTAACCGCGCTACCCGGCACATTCGTGAGTACACACCGCCCGCTCCTTCGTATTGTGGAGGGCGAGGCCTTCGAGCCGGACGGCTTTGCCAGCGCCTTTACCATTGCTACACACCGTGCCTTTGAAGATGATCCCCGCTTCGGACTGCTTGCCTTGTCAGAGATCGCCGACAAAGCGCTTTCGCCCGGCATCAATGACCCGGGAACCGCTATCGACGTTATTGGCACAATGGTACGACTGTTCACTATCTGGCAGGCCCCGCTCGACAATGAAAAAGTACAGACGATCACCTGTGACCGTGTTTCGGTGCCGAAGCTGGTGATCGACGACCTGTTCGACGATGCCTTTACTGCCATTGCTCGTGACGGGGCGGGGCTCGTCGAAGTCTCCATATGGCTGCAGAAAGCGCTGTCCGCGTTATCCGAGACGGATGACCATGCGATGGTGGCCGCTGCGAGAAACCATTCACGGACAGCGCTCGCCCGTTCAGAGCGCGCTCTGTCACTTCAGGATGATATCGACACTGTGCGCAGGGCTGCCGGATTTTCTAGCCGGTAAATCGAGGATCGAGCAAGCAGGGCTGTGTAAGGCCACCCTGCTTGTGTGACGCCTTCATACGATACATGGCAGCATCCGCGTGCGGCAACAATGCTTCCAGTGTTTCACCGTCGTCCGGATAGAGGCTTGTGCCGATACTGAACTGTAGCGAAATTTCATGACCCGCCAGCCGAAACGGTTCAGCGATCGCCTGGTGCAGCTTTTCGAACACCATTGATGCCTGCTCGTGTTGATCCAGATCGCTGACCAGCACCACAAATTCATCACCGCCGTATCGACAGATATGATCAGTGACGCGTAAGCAATCCAGCAGTTTATGACTCAAGGACTTCAGTAATGCATCGCCGCAGCTATGCCCCAATGTGTCATTGACATTCTTGAAATTATCCAGGTCGATGAACAGTACCACCATTTTCTTTCGATGTCGTTGAGTCGACGCCGCCGCCTGCTCAAAACGTTCCGCAAATGCGTGGCGATTCAGCAAACCTGTTAAGGCGTCGTGCTGCGCCAGGTAGGTCATTCTGGCCGTTGTCTCTATCGAATAGCGCGAATCACTAAACCTCACCAGGGCGCCACGCACCTTGCCGGTACCGTCATGGAGCGGTGTCGCGGCGTCATCGATCGCCAGTTCATGGCCGTCGCGAGTTATCAGCAAAGCGGTGCTGTCCAGTCCGACGACCCGATCAGTATCCATCGCTTGACGGGCGAGATCTCCCCGCTCCTTCCGGGTCTTTGCATCGATGACCCGGAAGATGTCCTGTAGCCTGCGACCAATCGCATCCTGGCGACTGCATCCGGTCAATGCTTCCGCCGCGCAGTTCATGTAGGTGATTCGCGCCCTGGCATCCGTGCTCAGCAGTGCATCGCTAATGAAATCGAGCATTTCATGCTCCCATACGCTCGCGTCAACGCTACTGACCTCTTCGTCTGCAGATTCTTTTTTCATACCATGCTTTCCATTCAATCAGGGCCGCCTCTCGGTTTTCAAACACTCATCAGTGCCAATCGGTATTCATGAAAAGTCGAATAATACTCAGCTACGACGCGCCCGGCTCAGCGCCTGACGCATAGATGATTTTTATCCGATTAATCCTTACGGGGGAGCAATCAATCGTCTATTCGATACCGCACATTGGCCAAAAGATTATCCTTTGGCTTTATTAGCCATAACGTGCCTAAAGGCGTATCATCAAGTCATGAATTTTGAAACAATCCAGAGGAAAAGCTGATGAAATCCGTTCTGAAGCCCTCGCAGCCCATGAGCCGAGCCCAGATCCGCGTCCGAGCCGAAGAGCTGCTTCGCGATGGCGCTGCCAGCACCGGCAGGGAAGGGGCTCTGGGCGTCGATGCGCTGGAGCTGTTATACCGCCGGGCAAGTGAACCGGAATTTGCGGCCGATGCGCTGAAACTTCTTCATGAACTGCAAACCCACCAGGTGGAACTTGACCTTCTGATTGAGCAACTGCAGAGCAATGAAGACGAATTGACGCACGAGCTGGCCTATTACAGAGCGCTTTATGAGCTGGCGCCGGTGGCCTACCTGGTGATTACCCGGGATGGCCGGGTGGTCGAGAGTAACGCCGCTGCAAGTGCCCTGTTGGGCTTTGCATCAGCGCATTCCGGAGAGCTGTCGGAAGACGAGGAAGAAGAACAGAGAGTGACCCGCTACCTGTCACCATCGAGTCAGGCAGCCGTGACGACCATGATACAGGGGCTTGACGTTCCAGGCTCGGCAGCAAGCTGCCTGGCGCAACTGGCAGATAGCCCTGATTCTCAGTTGGCAATCAAAGCCAGTCTCAGCTCGTCCGGAGACAGTATCCTGATGGCGGTTTGGCAAGACGCAGGCGCTGACGTCGCCGCATCCTGATGCGCATTGTCGGCATCGGAGCGTCCGCTGGTGGCCTGGCAGCCCTTGAAGCGTTTTTTCGCCACACGCCAGCGGATACCGGGATGGCATTCATCGTCGTCCAGCACCTGGATCCTACGCAGAGAGCCCTGTTACCCGAGTTGTTGCAGCGGTTCACTGCCATGCCAGTACACGAGGCCGCGCACGACACCGCCATTCAAGCTGATTCCGTATATGTGATTCCCTCCAACGCCGAACTCAGGGTCGAGAACAACCGGCTGAAGCTTGCGCGGCCCCATGAGCCCAGGGGGATGCGATTGCCGGTTGATGTGTTGTTTTCCTCATTGGCCAGTGCCCAAAACGAGCAGGCCATTGCCGTTGTACTTTCCGGAATGGGCTCCGATGGCACACTGGGTTTACAGGCAATAAAAGCCATCGGTGGCCTGACCGCCGTACAGGAGCCGGAATCAGCGGAGTTTGACGCCATGCCGCGCAGCGCGATAGCCGCCGGCTGCTGCGATATTGTTGCCACGGCCAGTGAGCTGCCGGCGCGCATACTGGCGTACAGCAAGCGCATCAGCAAACCGCTCCCGGGCGAGATACCGAAGAAGTTGACCAAACCCCTGCAGCGCATCGTAAAAATACTGCAAAACCAGACGCGTCACGACTTTTCCCTGTACAAAACCAACACATTGTCGCGCAGAATCGAGCGGCGCATGGCGATTCATGGTATTGCGACATTGCCCGACTATGCACTCTACCTGGAGAAGAACAACCAGGAAGTGCAGTTGTTGTTCAAGGAAATACTCATCGGGGTCACCGCTTTCTTTCGCGACGCCGACATCTGGGAATACCTGTCCGAAAAGGCGCTTCCCGAACTGCTCGAAAAAGTCCAGCCCGGCGAGAACCTGAGGGCGTGGGTGGTGGGCTGCTCTACCGGAGAAGAGGCCTATTCGCTCGCTATGGTTGTCACGGAAGCATTGGCACGATCAGACCGGGGCAAGACAATCAACTTCCAGATTTTTGCCTCCGACCTGAGCCCGGAGGCCATCACCATCGCCCGCGCGGGGCGTTACCCCCATAGCGTGGAAAAGCAGGTATCGGCGCGGCGGCTCGCTGACTTTTTCACCAGGACCGATAGCCACTACCAGATCAACCAGGCCATCCGCGACCGGGTCCTGTTCGCCCAACACGACGTCATCCTGGATCCGCCTTTCACCAGGCTCGATCTGATCGCCTGTCGCAACCTTCTGATATACTTCGATCCCATGCTGCAGCGTCGGCTTTTACCGCTGTTCCACTACAGCCTGCGGGACAGCGGCTTGTTGATGCTGGGAAATTCGGAAACCGTCGGCAGGCTCAACCATCTGTTCGAGCCGCTGAAACCGAGGCATAGAATCTACCGGAAGCTGAAGAATGACTCCATCAGCGGCTCCAGATTCCTGCTAAAGTCGTTTCCACCACTATCGACCCTGTCCAAGGAGCAGCTCATGCCGGAGCCCACAATACCTTCCGAGCGCGTTGAGAGCCTGCAGACTGCTGCCGATCACCTGCTACTGCAGGTCTATTCACCGGCGGCCGTGGTGCTCAACCCGAATGCTGACATCGTCTATATCAGCGGGCGCACCGGCAAGTATCTGGAGCCGGCGGCGGGCAAAGCCAACTGGAATATCCATGCCATGGCGCGCGAGGGGCTGCGCACCCCTTTATACACGGCTTTGCAACAGGCCGCTTTCCAGGACGAACCGATCGAGCTGCGCGACGTGGCGGTGCAATCCGCAGCCAGTGAGCAACAGGTTGATGTGACCGTGCAGGCCCTGAGTGAGCCCGCGGCTCTCAAAGGCATGACCATGGTTGTGTTCCGCGATTCATCCGAGGTCACTCGGCGCAAGCGCTCAAAGCGAGCGACCACTTCCGAAACCGATCATGCCGACGAGGTTCAGCGCTACCAGAAGGCCATCGAGCAGTTGAGCGAAGAGGCGAAATACTCCAGGGAAGAGCTTCAGGCCTCCAATGAGGAGCTTCAATCCACCAATGAGGAGCTTCAATCCACCAATGAGGAGCTTCAATCCGCGAATGAAGAGCTGACATCGTCGAAGGAGGAGATGCAGTCAATGAACGAAGAGCTCCAGACCATCAATACCGAATTGCAAACCAAGCTTGATGACCTGGCGCTGGCTCAGAGCGACATGCAGAACGTGCTCAACAGTATTGAAATCGCCATCCTGTTCATGGATCAGAACCTGAACGTGCGGCGTTATACAGCCCGGGCGGCCAGTATCATCAGCCTGCGGGAGAGCGACGTGGGACGGCCGCTCCGCGAACTGACCACCATCATGGAGTACCCCGGACTGGAGGATGATGCACGGGCAACGCTCGATACCCTGGTCGTCAGTGAAAAACAGATACCAACCAGTGAGGGCCGCTGGTTCTCGATCCGGATCATGCCCTACCGCCGGCTCGACAATGTGATCGACGGTGTAGTGATGACCATGGTGGATATTACCGATACCAAAAAACTGGAGTCCAGCTTGCGGAATGACTGAGGGGAACCACCCGCAGCTGTTCCGTCCGATCCACCATGAGACCGGGCTACCTTCTGTAACGCGTCTGTTCGATTGCAAACCAGGTAATGATAATTTTCCGGAGGACCAGACCTGACAGAATCATTCCTCCGCTTTCTGCCTGCCGTCGTTGACCTTTTCGTCTACCCGATCCGGGAATGGATTGTTCTTGAGGGCACCTGAAGGGAAAAGTACGCAGTCTGAGTCGGCGCGCCGAACTCGGGATCTTCCTCCCCGACACCCCCCATGACCACCCGGTAGCCGTTGCGCCAGGCCACTCCCCGGGCCCATTGTCCGAACCGGGCCCGATCCCACTCGAACTTGTGATCAGCCTCGCGGAATTCGCCGGGCCGCAGGTCGAAAAGCGGATTGTACTCCCGGTTGGGCGTGGTCATGAAAATTACCCCTGGCCGCATCTGCGCAAATACAACCCGCTCAACGGCCGACAGCAACTCGGGTTTTATGTGCTCGATGGTCTCCACCATCGCGGCGGCATCATAGCCCTGCAGGGAAGGCTGTGGCTCTGTGTACGAGCCGTTGAGCAGGGTTACCCGGGGAAACGGCGCCTGTGGATGGCTCGCCAGCAGCTGCCGGGCCTCCATCAACGCCATGGGAGAACTTTCCAGTCCGACGATCTCCTCGAACTGCTCCTCGATGGCCAGACGGTGAAGGAGTTGGCCGGAGCCGCAGCCGAGGTCGAGAACGCGCCGTGCTCCGCTGGCGCGGATGCGGTGCAGCACGTGATCCAGGCGGACCTCGTGCAGTACGGTACCACGCTCCATCATGGACCGGGATGCTATTGGTTCATCGTACATCAGTGGTAATCAGCCTCAGGCGGGCTCGGCCAGCAATTCACGAGAGATTCGTTCCAGCACGAAGGTCTCGCGCTGGATCGACTGGCCCATGCTCTGCTCCTGGCGGGACATCACCTGACGGTTATGGTTCATCGCCTCCTCCACGGAGATCCAGACCGGCTTCATGCCATTGGCGATTTCATAACTCTCCATCCGGACCGTTTCCAGCTCGGGCGCCACTTCGCAGACAAAGAAATGCGACGTCATATGCATCAGGTCGTACTCCGGCTTCCAGTGTGGACGGTACTCCTCGATATAACCCCAGTGTTCCTGCACCTGCACGTCGCGGGCGCCGGTCTCTTCCTCCAGCTCACGCATCAACGCAACCTGAATGTCCTCGTCCCGGTCAACGCCGCCACCCGGCAGGCTGAAGTCATTGTAACGCTCGGTGAACAACAGCAGGATCCGGTCCTCACGCAGCACGATACCGCGTGCAGCGTGGCGCCGGAGGATACGGCCCTCCCGGGAGGCGAGCTCGGGATGGACCAGTTCTTTCAATAACTTCATCGCGGGAATCCGGTAATCTGATCAGAAAGGCGGGATTCTACCGATATAGCCCGCAAATTGCACTCGCCCAAGCGACCAGCATGAGGGCACCCTCCTCACTCCCACTCGATGGTCGCCGGTGGTTTGGAGGAGATATCATAGGTGACACGTGACACATCGGTGATCTCGTTGATGATCCGGTTGCTCACCGTCTCCAGCAGCTCGTACGGCAGACGCGCCCAGCGCGCGGTCATGAAATCGATGGTCTCCACCGCGCGCAGGCCGATCACCCACGCGTAGCGGCGCCCGTCACCGACCACGCCCACCGAGCGCACCGGCATGAACACGGCAAAGGCCTGACTGACCTTGTGGTACTGGTCGGCGCGGTGCAGCTCCTCAATGAAGATGGCGTCGGCGCGGCGCAGGATGTCGCAGTATTCCTTCTTCACCTCGCCGAGGATACGAACGCCCAGCCCCGGACCGGGAAACGGGTGACGGTAGACCATGTCGTAGGGCAGGCCCAGCTCCAGGCCGATTTGACGCACCTCGTCCTTGAAGAGTTCGCGCAGCGGCTCGACCAGCTTCATTTTCATGTTTTCCGGCAGGCCACCCACGTTGTGATGTGACTTGATGACATGGGCTTTGCCAGTGCGCGAGCCGGCCGACTCGATTACGTCCGGATAGATGGTGCCCTGGGCCAGCCAGTTGACGTCGCGGATACGGGTCGCCTCGCGGTCGAAGACGTCGATGAAGGTGTTGCCGATGATCTTGCGTTTCTGCTCGGGATCGTCGATGCCGGCCAGGCGGTCCAGGAACTCGTCCTCGGCGTCGACCCGCACGACATTGACGCCCATGTTGCGGGCGAAGGTGGCCATCACCTGCTCGCCTTCAGCCTGTCGCAGCAGGCCGTTATCCACGAACACACAGGTCAGCTGATCGCCGATAGCCTCGTGCAGCAGCGCCGCCACCACCGAGGAATCGACACCGCCGGAGAGGCCCAGTAGCACTTTGCCATCACCGACGGTCTCGCGGACCCGCGCGATGGCGTCATCGATGATGTTGGCGGAAGTCCACAGCGCCTCGCAGCCACAGATATCCCGGACAAATCGTTCCAGTATTCGTTTTCCCTGCAGCGTATGCGTGACTTCCGGGTGAAACTGCAGCCCGTAGAAGTGCCGGGACTCATCCGCCATGGCGGCGATGGGGGCACTGGGCGTCTCGCCGATCACGGTGAAGCCGGGTGGCAGCCCGATGACCTTGTCGCCGTGGCTCATCCAGACTTCCAGCCGGCCCCTGCCATCCGGATCGACGTGGTCCTCGATACCGGCAAACAACGCGCTCTCCGCTGGCAGAGTCACTTCGGCATAACCGAATTCGGATTTGTCAGAACCCTGCACGGCCCCACCGAGCTCAGCGGCCATGGTCTGCATACCGTAGCAGATGCCCAGCAAAGGCACCTGCAATTCAAACAGCCAGGCAGGTGCCCGGGGGGATTGCTCTGCAGTCGCCGTCTCCGGGCCGCCGGAGAGAATGATGCCCTGCGGCGCAAAGCGGCGAACCTCGCCCTCGTCGCAGTGGTGATCCCAGACCTCGCAGTAGACACCCAGTTCGCGCACGCGGCGGGCGATCAACTGAGTGTATTGAGATCCATAGTCCAGAATAAGTACTTTCTGGCCATGTATGTTCTGACTGCCCATCGTCGGGATATCCTAGCTGATACGGTAGTTGGGTGCTTCCTTGGTGATACTGACATCGTGAACATGGCTCTCGCTCATGCCCGATGCCGTGATCTTGACGAACTGCGGTCTGGTCCGCATCTCTTCAATGGTCTCGCTACCGGTATAGCCCATACTGGAGCGCAGACCACCCATCAACTGGTGCACGATGGCGGACATCGGCCCCTTGTACGGCACTCTCCCCTCGATGCCTTCCGGCACAAGCTTTTCAGCCTCTCCGGTGTTGTCCTGGAAGTAGCGGTCACTGGAACCCTGGCTGTGCGACATGGCGCCCATCGAGCCCATGCCTCGATAGGCCTTGTAGCTGCGGCCCTGGAACAGCTCCACTTCACCGGGCGCTTCCTCGGAACCGGCCAACAGCCCGCCCACCATGACCACGTGCGCGCCGGCGGCCATGACCTTGGCCAGGTCCCCGGAAAAGCGGATACCACCATCGGCGATCACTCGCACCGGGGTGTCCTTCAATGCCTCGGCAACATTGGCGACGGCCGAAATCTGCGGTACGCCGACCCCGGTGACAATCCGGGTGGTACAGATGGAACCGGGACCAATACCGACCTTCACGGCATCCGCACCGGCCTCGGCCAGCGCCCTGGCCGCCTCGGCCGTGGCGATATTGCCACCGATTACGGACAGGTCCGGATACAGGCCCTTGATGCGACGTACCTGATCAATGACCCCTTTCGAGTGGCCGTGCGCGGTATCCACAATGATCGCGTCCACTCCGGCCTCCACCAGCGCATCGACCCGTTCGGCTGTTTCCGGCCCGGTGCCCACTGCAGCACCCACCCGGAGATGCCCCAGGGAATCCTTGGCAGCATTGGGAAAGTCTTCCGACTTGCGGATGTCTTTCAGCGTGATCAGACCCTTCAGTTCGAAGGCGTCATTGACCACCAGGATCTTCTCGATGCGATGCTGGTGCAGCAGCTCCTTGATCCGCTCGTTGTCCGTGTCCTGTTTGACCGTCACCAGCTCGGGTTTCGGCGTCATGATGGTTTCGACGGCCGCCTGCAGATTGCTCTCGAACCGCACATCGCGGCTGGTCACGATTCCCACCAGCTGCCCTCCTTCAACGACGGGCATACCGGAGATGTTGTTCTCCCGCATAAGGGCGATCAACTCCTCGATCCGGGCGTCGGGGGAAATGGTGATGGGATCCTTGACCACGCCACTCTCGAACTTCTTGACAGTCCGCACTTCACGGGCCTGCTGTTCGATGCTCATGCTCTTGTGGATCACACCGAGGCCGCCTTCCTGGGCCATGGCGATAGCCAGGCGGGCTTCGGTGACCGTGTCCATGGCAGAGGAGATCAGGGGAATGTTCAGCGCAATCTGTTCGGTAAGGCGGGTTTTCAGGCTGACATTCCTGGGCAGAATGGCAGAGTGGGCGGGGAGAAGCAGGACATCATCGAATGTGAGGGCCTCTTCGACTATGCGCAACATAATGTTCACCTATCCACAAAAACGCGATTATACAGAGGTGCACGGAGCCAGTAAACCGGAGCTGATCGGGCAATCAGACGCTTCCCGGACCTTTGCCTGTCTGGCGGGCTGGGGTATGATCACGGCCATGAATGTCGATCACCTGATGCCCGCCGACGATACCCGGTCCACCACGCCATCCGTACTGACCGTCAGCAGTCTGAACCGGATGGCGCGCTCACTGCTGGAGGATGGCTTCCCGTCCGTGCTGGTCGAGGCGGAGATATCGAATCTGGCAGTTCCGGCTTCTGGTCACTGGTACCTGACCCTGAAAGATGAACGGGCACAGATCCGTTGTGCCATGTTTCGTGGCCGCAATCGCTCGGCGCGTATCCGGCCGGCCAACGGCATGCTGGTAACCGTGCGGGGACGGATCAGCCTGTACGAGGCACGCGGCGATTATCAGCTGATCCTGGACAGCATGGAGGAAGCCGGTGCGGGCGCCCTGCAACGCGCCTTCGAGGCCCTGAAACAACGCCTGCAGTCGGAGGGGCTGTTCGCGGCAGAGCATAAGAAACCGTTGCCGTCACAGTGCCGGCACGTGGGCATCATCACCTCGCGGACCGGCGCCGCCCTGCAGGACATGCTGACGGTGTTCCAGCGCCGTTTCCCCCTGATGCAGATCACAGTCCTCCCCGTCCCGGTGCAGGGCGAAGAGGCGCCACCCGCCATCGTCAAGGCACTGCAGATCGCCAACCGCAGGCGCGGGGAACTGGGCCTGGATGCCTTGATCGTGGGCCGTGGCGGCGGGTCCCTGGAGGACCTGCAGGCCTTCAACGAGGAAACGGTGGCACGCGCCATCGCAGCCAGTGACCTGCCTGTGATCAGTGCCGTTGGCCATGAAACCGATGTCAGCATCAGTGATTTTGCAGCGGACGTGCGGGCTCCCACTCCTTCGGCGGCCGCCGAACTGTTGAGCCCCGACGCCCATGCCATGCAGCAGCGGTTTCTATTGGCCGAACAGCGGTTGCAGAGCACCATGCAGCAAGCCCTTTCCCGACGGGCCGAAAGCCTGCGGTCAACAGTACGCCGGCTGCGACATCCGGGCCGCCGACTGCAGGAACAGGCGCAACAACTGGACGGGCTGGACCTGCGGCTGCGACGATCCATGCGTCAGCAGATGGACCGCGCCGCCACCACACTGGAACACCGCAGCCGCCGGCTGCTGCTGCAGGACCCGCGTACCCGGCTGCGTCAGCAACATCAATTGAACGGGCAGCTGGGACATCGCCTGCAGCGCGCGATGAAAGAGCGCCTGGCCAACCGGCGTGACCATCTGCAACAACTGGGGCGGGCCCTGGATACGGTCAGTCCGCTGCAGACACTGGCACGAGGGTACAGCATCACCACGGATGCGCGGGGAACACTGGTCCGCAACAGCGGCAGCCTGCGCCCTGGTGACCGCATCAACACCCGGCTGGCGGACGGAGAGGTCAGCAGCACGGTCGACAAAATCAATCCATGACGGAGTAGCCCGCATAATGAGCAAGAAAGAAGAACAACGCAGAATCCGCGAGCAGAAACAGCAGGCCGCCGCCCGCAAAGCCAGAATACGCAGCAACATGACCCGCGTGGCTGCCGTGATCGGCATCCCCCTGCTGGTGATCGCTGTCCTTTACGGACTGCTCAGCCAGGGCACGGCGTACCCGCCGGATCAGGTGGCCGAATCGGATCAGGTGAGAGGGAACCCGGATGGCGTCACACTGGTGATTTACTCGGATTTCCAGTGCCCGGCCTGCGCCACGGAAGCGCGGTTATTGAGCCGGGCCTGGCCGCGTATTGCCGACGATGTACAACTCGTGTACCGGCACTTCCCGTTGACGGATACGCACCGTCATGCCTGGACCGCCGCCCTCTACGCGGAAGCGGCCGGCCGCCAGGACAGCTTCTGGAGCATGCATGACCTGCTGTTCGCCAACCAGAGCTACTGGTCCGGCCTGTCTGACGTGGAAGCCGAGTTCGATGGCTACCTGGAACAACTCGGACTTGATGTGGCCCGGGCGCATGAAGACATGGAAGACGAAGCGCTGCGGCAAAAAGTCCGCAACGATCAGCGCGGCGGAACCCGCGCGGGCGTACGCGGCACACCGGCACTGTTTGTCGACGGCCGCCAGGTTCGAACCCCGGGCAATGTGGCCGACCTGCGCGACCTCATCAACGATGCCGGCTGAGGAAACGACCTGGCCGGATCAGGTCTGCAATAACCGCTTGTGGGTGTGTATCGACATCAGCACACCAAAGCCGGCCAGCAACGTGATGATAGAAGTGCCCCCATAGCTGATCAGCGGCAAAGGAATGCCGACCACAGGCAGCAGACCGGACACCATGGCCATGTTGACCACCACATAGACCAGGAACACCATGGACAGGCTGATACCCACGAGGCGCCCGAAGGAATCACCGGCCTGCCAGCTGATGTGCATGCCCCGCGCGACAATGAACAGATAGATCGCCACCAGCGCCACAATGCCCAGCAACCCGAACTCTTCCCCGATCACCGCCAGAATGAAGTCCGTCGAGGACTCGGGCAGAAAATCCAGTCGCGACTGTGTGCCGTTCAGCCATCCCTTGCCGGAGAGACCGCCGGAGCCGATGGCGATCTTGGACTGGATAATGTTCCAGCCCGCGCCCAGCGGGTCCGCTTCCGGATTGAACAATGTGTCCACCCGGCGGCGCTGGTAGGGCTCGAGCACGAACAGGTACATCAGGGGCGCCGCGACCATCATCCCCAGCCCGGCCAGTGAGATGATCCGCCACGACAGGCCGGCAAAGAACAGCACAACGACGCCGGCAGAACCGAGCAACACGGCAGTGCCCAGGTCGGGTTGTACCCCGATCAGCATCACCGGGATACCGATCAGCAGCAGGCACACCAGAATTTGTGGCAGTCGCGGTGGCAGGTTGCCCCGACTCAGGTACCAGGCCAGCATGACCGGCAGCGCCAGCTTCATCAGCTCGGACGGCTGGAACCGGCCCACGCCCGGAATGGCCAGCCATCGTCTGGCACCATTGGCTTCCACGCCAATCAGCAATACCAGTACCAGTGACACCAACACGCCGACGAACACCGGAACCGCCCAGTATCGGTAGGTGCGCGGCGGAACCTGCGCCAGCAGGAACATGCCGAGCAGCCCGGCGGATATTCGTACTGCCTGCCTTAGCAGGGCCTCACTGTCCTCGCCACTGGCACTGTACAGAACCGCCAGTCCCGCTGCGCAGGTCGTGATGATGGCAAGCAACAGGGGCAAATCCAGATGCAGCTGCCAGGCCAGTGTCCGTTCCGGACCACTGATGCGGAAGCGCTCTGAGGAGGCTCGTCGTAGAATCTCGGCCATGGAGTGAAGAAATGTCACCGGCGGATGGATGAAAGAAACAGGTTAGCGGATGTCCCCCGGCAAGTCCACGAACCCCTAAAGGATTGCTTTGCGGCGACCACCATTGCAAACTACCACCGAACCCCGGACGAAGAGCGAGGGGCCTCGTATACAGACTACAGGAGTCTCTGAGCATGAACCTGATCAAGCGGATCGACCGTATCTTCGGCCAGGTCGGACAACATTGCCAACCCTTTTCCTGGGCCCTGCTGCGCATTCTGGGCAGCGCCATGTTTCTGACACACGGCTGGCCGAAAATGTTCGGACCGGAGGCCCAGCCGTTCCTGTTCAGCAATGGCGGCATGGATTTCTTCGGCCTGAACATCATTGTGAACACGCTGTGGATCGCGGGGTTCATCGAACTGTTCGGCGGGCTGCTACTGGTCGCGGGACTGTTTACCCGGTACGTGGCGGCGCTGGCGGCACTGCTGATGGTGATGGCCTACCTGGCGGCTCACCCCGCCTGGTTCCCGACCCTGAACAACGGCGAGCTGGCCGCCATGTACTTCATGGTCTACCTGTGCATTTTCGCCTACGGCCCAGGAAAGTTCAGCCTTGACCACGTGCTCGGGATGGAAGGAAAAACACGATAGTTCGTTTGGCGGTCTTCTTGGCGTTCTTGGCGAGCTCAGCGAGAACCATACTCTCGCAAAGATCGCGGAGAACGCCAAGGAGACCACTCTATAATCCCGAGTCCATTCCGGGCTACTTACGGGAACCCTCACGCTGAATTTTTCTATTGCGGGTAATCCTGCGTTTCTGGGCCACCTGCTGCTGCGTCAGTCCTTCCTCGCCTTTCACGAACGGGTTCTCGCCGCTGCGCAATTCAATGCGCACCGGTGTGCCCTCCAGCTCCAGCGCTTTGCGGAAACTCTTTTCCAGGTAGCGGATGTAGCTCTTCGGCAGTTTTTCGGTCTGGCGGCCATGGATGACGATGATGGGCGGGTTATGTCCCCCGGCATGCGCGTAACGCAGTTTGATCCGGCGTCCGTTGATCATGGGTGGCGCGTGATCCTCCACAATCATCTGCAACAGCGTGGTCAGCCTGTTGGTGTTCAGCTCGCGCCGGGCCGACTCCCAGGCCGCTTTCACGGACCGGTACAAGTCTCCCACACCGGTGCCGTGCAGGGCGGAGATGAAATGGATCCGGGCGAAATCGGCGAAGCCGAGCCTGCGACGGATGTCCTGCTTGATCTTTTCTTTTTCCTCCAGCTCCATGCCATCCCATTTGTTCAACGCGATGACCACGGCCCGTCCGGCATCCAGCACGTAACCGAGCAGATGCAGGTCCTGCTCGACGATGCCGGAACGTGCGTCGACCACCAGGATCACCACATTGGCTTCCTGGATAGACTGCAGGGATTTCACCACGGAGAACTTTTCCACGGTTTCCCGCGTCTTGCCACGCTTGCGGATGCCGGCCGTATCGATCAGCGTATAGCGCTGACCGTGGCGTTCGAAGGGAATACGGACGCTGTCGCGGGTAGTACCGGGCTGGTCGTAGACCACTACACGCTCTTCACCCAGCATGCGATTGACGAGCGTGGACTTGCCGACATTGGGTCGGCCGGCAATGGCGATGCAGATGCCGCGCTCGGCGGCGACCTCGTCGCTCTCCTCTTCCGGCCCGGGAAAAGTGGCCAACACCGCGTCCATCAGTTTGTGAATACCACGCCCCTGGCTGGCGGAAATCGCAAACGGTTCACCGGCACCCAGCCCGTGAAACTCCGCCAGGGCGACATATTCGTCCTGACCATCCACCTTGTTCACCACCAGCATGGCCGGTTTCTGTGAACGGCGCAGATGACCCAGTATTTCCAGGTCTCCGGGCGCCACTCCGGCGCGGCCATCAACCAGCAACAACACGGCATCGGCCTCTTCCACCGCCAGCAGCGACTGCGAAGCCATCTCGCTATCGATCCCCTCTTCTTCCCCGGCGAGACCACCGGTATCAATCACTATATAGGGGCGATCGCCGATAACTCCCTCTCCATACTGGCGGTCACGGGTCAATCCGGGCAGGTCAGCCACAAGGGCGTCACGGCTTCTGGTCAGGCGATTGAACAGAGTGGACTTGCCAACATTGGGCCTGCCGACCAGGGCGATGACCGGTCTCATCGGGAGTCTATTCGCAGGGCGCGCAAGCGGCCGCTGTTACCGTACACATACAGCACCCCGCGACGGGCCACGATCGGCGCCCGGATTCCGTCCCGATCGACGCGGGCCCGCCCCGCCATGGTGCCGTTGATCTGCGAGAGTATGTGTACATAGCCTTCGAAATCACCGACAGCCAGGTAGTTTCCGGTGGCAGCAGGGGCGGTCAGCTGACGCAGACGCAGGTCATCGTTCTCCCACTCCGCCGATACATCATTGCGCCCCAGTGCAATCACATGGCTGGAATCGTTCACGTAGTAGACATTACCCAATCCGGTGGCAAGGCCCAGGTAGCTGGACGCCTCTTCCCCCCAGACGGGCTGGCCATTGCGGGTATCGAGGCCCAGCACATTGCCCTGGAAGCTGGCCGCATAGACAATCCCGCCGTTCAACAACAGATCCCCGTCGATATCAATGACACGTTCCAGGTCATAGCGACCCTGGGGAACCGCTACCCGCTGCTCCCACTGCAGCAGGCCATTGCCGGCATCCACCGCAGCCAGCATGCCATTGCTGAATCCGGCCATCACCAGGTTGCCTTCGATGACCGGCGTGCTGGTACCGCGTAACGTCAAGGGAGGAACACTGGTTTCGTGGATCCAGCGCTGCTCCCCGGTGGCCGCCTCCAACGCGATCAACTTGCCATCCACGGTCTGCAGCGCCACGATGCGTCCGTCAGTGCGCGGAGCGGACTGGACTTCACTACTGACCCTGGTGTCCCACATCCGGCTGCCGTCCTCCTGGGACAGGGCAAACACGCGGGCGTCGCGCGTACCGAACAGAACCATGCCCCGGGATGCGCCCACCCCGCCACTGATCCGCTGCTCTGTACGCTGCCGCCAGCGTGTCTCGCCGGTTTCCCGGTCGACCGCCATGACCGTGCCATCTGCCGACGCCACATAGAGCGTATCGCCATCCAGTGCGGGTGCCAGACGCCGGAACAGGTCACCCTGGCCATTACCCACCCGGGTCGACCAGAGCTGCTCCAGTTCCACGGAAGACTCAAAATCGACCAGCTCGCGAGGTTGCTCGGACTCATCGCTGGAAAAAATACCGCAACCCGCCAGCACCAGGGATGCCAGCATGGCCAACAGCGTATTTCGACTGTACATTCGCATTACTCGCTGGCCCCCGTGGCCAGTTCATTGATTTTCATATCCAGAAACGGGCTGCCCTCGCCCGACTCGGCGGCGGCTCGCCAGGCTTCCAGTGCCTGCTCTTCCTGGCCCTGTGCCCGGTAGATGTCGCCACGCAACTCAGCGTACTCCGGCTGCAGCGCACCGGGTTCGGCCGCGCTGATGACGGTCATTGCCTCAGCAGGCTGTTCGCGGGCCAGCAATACCCGGCCCAGACGCAGCCGCGCGGTGGCTACCAGGGTAGGGTCCGTCTGTTCAAACCAACCATCCCTGGTGTTGTCCAGCAGCCATTCGAGATCGCTCTGGGCCGCCGCCAGGTCACCTTCTTCCACCGCCAGCCGGGCGCTGAAAAGTGCAGCGTACAACGCGTAAGGGGTGTCCGCATAATCCGCCCTGATCTGCCCGATCAGGTCCCGGGCCTCGTCGCGTGCCGCTTCATCGACCGTCTCCTCGGGTCCCACCGCAAGCCGCCGGGCCACGTCATCATAAAGGGCCGAGGCTTCGGCCACGGTGGACTCCTGTCTGTTCTGCCACTGCTGCCAGCCCAGCCAGCCCAGGGCGATGATCGCGATGCCGGTTGCCAGTGCCTTGCCGCTTTCGCGCCACCAGCGTTTCAACGATTCAATGGTCTCTTCTTCTGACGCACTCAGGGCCACGGACTGCTCCTCACTCGGGAATTCTCAATGTCATTACCAGGTAAAACGGCTGAATCCTGAATCAGCCGCATGATGGTGTCAAGCTTCACAACGCGGCCAACAGCGCATCCAACGCCGATTCCGGCACCGTCTGGTCGGACAGGGACTCATCCAGCGCCCGCACCCGGAACAGGCTCTCTGCCGCTCCCGCTTCCGGTGTCTCGATCAGCAGCGCCACGCGTGCGCCGCTGTGGTAGGCCCGCTTGATCTGCGCCGGCACCTTGCCACCACCGCAATGGGTCACCACGCGCAACGCCGGATGGCGCTCACGCAGCCGTTCCGACAGCTGCAATGCCTCACCCTGCTGGCCCTTCTGCACCACCAGGTAGACATCAGTGGTCCGGCGCATCATATCAGGGACCACCCCGGCATTCTCCAGCATCAGCACCAGGCGTTCCAGACCGATGGCGAAACCGGTGGCCGGCGTGGGTCGCCCGCCCAGCTGCTCGACCAGGGTATCGTAGCGCCCTCCCGCACAGACCGTACCCTGGGCGCCGAGGCTGTCCGTGATCCATTCGAATACGGCGTTGTTATAGTAGTCCAGCCCCCGCACCAGTTGCGGGTTTTCGGTGTAGTCAATGCCGGCGCTGTCCAGCAGTACCTTGAGCTGTTCATAGTGCGCCACGGTCTCCTCGCCCAGGTATTCACCCAGCGCGGGCGCCCCTTCCAGGATCTCCCGTGTGCCCGGGTCCTTGGTATCGAGTATCCGCAGTGGATTGCTGTCCAGCCGGCGGCGGCTGTCCGCATCCAGCCGCTCACGGTGCGGCTCAAGATACCGGACCAGCGCTTCGCCGAAGGCATTGCGGTCTGCCGAAGTACCGATGTTATTCAGCTCCAGCCGCACGTACCCCTCCAGCCCCAGCATCTGCCACAGGCGCCGCGTCATGATGATCAGCTCGGCATCAATATCCGGCCCGGTCATGCCGAAGGCTTCCGCCCCGAATTGATGGAACTGGCGGTAGCGCCCTTTCTGGGGGCGCTCATAGCGGAACATCGGGCCGTGGTACCACAACCGCTGCTGCTGATTGTACAGCAGACCGTGTTGCTCGGCGGCGCGGACGCAGACCGCTGTCCCTTCCGGACGCAGGCTCAGCTCATCGCCATTGCGGTCGGCAAAACTGTACATCTCTTTTTCCACGATATCGGTCACTTCACCGATCGAGCGTCGGAACAGCTGGGTCTGCTCCACAATCGGGAAGCGCATCTCGCGGTACCCGTAGCGATGCACCAGCGTCTGGAGCCGATCTTCCAGAAACTGCCATACCGGTGTCTGCGCGGGCAGAATGTCGTTCATTCCCCTGATGGCCTGGATACGTGCCATGTGATGTGTCCTTGCTGCTAGTCGCTGGCAATGATGTCGTGCCGGTCGCCCCGGGCCCGGATCCTTGCCCGTACCATGGCTTCCAGCTCGTCCACCAGCTGTTCATTGCGGATCTTGTGGTCGGGTTCCCCTTCCACATAGGCCAGGTTGGCCGGGCTGGCGCCGGTGAGTCCGATCTCGGCCACCTTCGCCTCGCCGGGTCCGTTGACAATGCAGCCGATCACGGCCACGTCAATCGGTTCGATGACATCATCAAGGCGCGACTCCAGCTCATTGACCACGGCGATCACGTCGAAATTCTGCCGCGAGCAACTCGGGCAGGCCACCAGATTGACGCCCTTGCTGCGCAGCCCCAGGCTCTTGAGGATGTCGAATCCGACACGGATTTCCTCGACCGGATCTGCGGCCAGGGACACGCGCACGGTATCGCCGATTCCCTCCATCAGCAGAGCGCCCAGGCCCACCGCCGACTTCACGGTGCCCGAACGCAGTCCGCCGGCCTCCGTGATGCCCAGATGCAGGGGCTGGTCAATCTGACTGGCCAGGCCGCGGTATGCGGCCAGCGTCATGAAGACCTCAGAGGCCTTCATGCTGACCTTGAAATTCTGGAAATCCAGCCGATCGAGAACGTCGATCTGGCGCATGGCGGACTCGATCATGGCCTCCGCCGAAGGTTCTGCGTACTTGCGCAGAATGGACTTGCCCAGGGAGCCGGCATTGATGCCGATGCGCAGCGGAATGCCCCGGTCGCGGGCCGCATCGACCACGGTGCGGACGCGTTGTTCATTGCCGATATTGCCGGGATTGATCCGCAGACAATCGACGCCGTACTCCAGCACCTTCAACGCAATGCGGTAATCGAAGTGGATATCGGCCACCAGGGGCACCCGCACCTGCGCGCGGATGGCGCGGAACGCCTCGGCGGCCTCCATGGTCGGAACGGAGACCCGGACAATGTCCGCGCCCACCTGTTCCAGCCGGCGGATCTGTTCCACCGTCGCACCCACGTCACAGGTTTCCGTGTTGGTCATGCTCTGCACCGTGATCGGTGCATCACCGCCAACGGGTACATTGCCCACCATGATCTGTCGGCTTTTCCGGCGTGTCACCGTATGAGTCCGCTGCATAATCGTCGCTCGTCTACATGCCGATGGTCAGTCGGGCAGAGCCGTCCTCGCGCAGACTGGCACGAATGTCGACGGCCCTGCCATTGAAAGTGATGGTCGCAGCACGCGCATCGTCTATCACGACATCGAATGGTGCAACTCCCTCGACCAGAAGGGTCTGTCCGGCCCCCAGCCGGTCTTCGTTGTCCCCGCCATCGCCGGCTTCGGCGACCCGGACCCGGCTTTCCGCCTCCAGGCGCAGCTGCAAGGTATCCGGACCACCCCAGTCCAGCGTGCGATCCGCTGCCTGTTCTCCGGAATCCTCACCAGACAGTGCGCCAGAACCCGTTTCGTCTGACGCGGTATCAGTCTCTGACAAGAGCCGCACAGGCGACTCCTCCGCATCCGCTCCGGACACCGTTGCCGGGACTGACCCGGGAGGGGATGCGCCCGCCGGGGTCTCGCGCTGGCCGTTCAGATACCAGAGGAAAACCGCCAGGACCACGAATGCGACACCGGAGGTGATGATCCACGGCCGGTTCCGGTCATTGCGCCGGCGTGTATAACGCTTGAAGGCTTCCTCCTTGCGTGCCTGGCGCCGCTCGGAGTGCGCCTTGTATCGCTGCAATACGGTATCCGGGTCGAGCTCCAGCAGCAGAGCGTAAGTGCGCATGTATCCACGCACAAACACATCACCGGGCAACTTGTCGAACTCGTCCGATTCCAGCGCATGCACATAGTGCATGGTCAGATGCAGGTCGTTGGCCACCTGTTGCACTGACCACTCCCGCGCCTCGCGCGCTTCGCGCAGAATGCGGCCGGGACTGTTGTGTTGTCGGTCCTCGTCTGGATCATCCTTCGTGTTTGTCTCGCTGTTCTCGCTCATCACGTATCAGCGTCTTTCATCGCGTTGCTGCAGGTACATCCGGTACTGCTCCGTGTCGGGGTACATCTCTTCCAGTTGGCGCGCATAATCACGTGCCGCTGCGCGGTTGTCGAAACGCCACTCCAGGCGAATACCCAGCCACAGACTCCGGGCAGACTGGCTGACGTCATTGAACTGGCTACTGACCCGGAACTGCTCATAGTACTCGCGGGCCTGGCCGAAATTTCCGTCTTCGAAGTGCAGCTCCGCCAGCCGCAGAGAGGAGCGTTGCAATGTCCTGTCCAGGTCCAGCGCCCGGCGGAACGCCTCCCTGGCCTCCTCCCGGTGGCCGGCCGCCACGGCGGCCAGCCCCAGATTCTGGAAAGCCTGCGGCCGGGACCGGTACTCTGTGTCGTCCGCCACCACCTGAAGCTGCTCGTAGGCTGCCTGGTACTCCTCGCGCTCGTACAGGAACGCGGCAAAATTGTTACGGACCCGGGAATTGGAAGGGTCCTGCCGGATCGCATACTCAAAGGTGTCACGAGCCAGCTCGTGCTCTCCCTCCCGCTGATGGATCAGGGCGCGGACATTGTGTGCTTCCGCGCTGCGGCGGTCGATGGCCAGGGCATTGTCGACATGACGCTTGGCACTGACCAGATCGTCAGCCGCGTAGTAACCGGCTGCCAGTTCGATATAGTCCTGTAGCGCCCGTTCCTGCGAGCTCCGGACATTAAAACCGCCCTGAGTGGAGGTCACACAAGCGCCCAGAAGCGACGCCGATAACAGCAACGGCAGGAAGGCGGCGTATCGTGCCATGCTCATATACCCGGTTCGATATTGACGGCCAGATTATCATCGCGACCGAACGCCCGGCCAGTTCCCACGCCAGCCGCCTCCCGGGCGCGGTATCGTGCACTGCGCCGGGTCCGATCATCCACGTCCCCGACCAGTTGCCCGCAGGCTGCACCAATATCCTCGGCCCGGGTGGTCCGCACGGTCACTGTATACCCTTCGCCCTGCAGGATCTGCCGGAAGTTGGACAGGGCCGTGGAGCTGGGCCGGCGGTACCCGGAGCCGCTGAACGGGTTGAACGGAATCAGATTGATCTTGCACGGAAACTCGCGCAGCAGCTGCGCCAGCTCCCGGGCGTGCTGACGGTGATCGTTGACGCTGGCCATGACCGTGTATTCAATCAATGGCACACGCTTGTCCGGCAGGCTGGCCATGTAGCCCCGCACACTGTCCAACAGGCGGGCGATCGGATACTTGCGGTTGAGTGGCACGAGTTCGTCACGCAGCGCGTCGTTCGGAGCGTGCAAGGACAGCGCCAGGGAGGCCTGGGTGCGCCCGGCCAGCCGATCAATGGCCGGCACCACGCCGGACGTACTGATGGTCACGCGGCGCTTGGACAGGCCGTAGGCATTGTCTTCCATCATCAGGTCCAGTGCCTCCATGACAGGGTCGAAGTTGAGCAGCGGCTCGCCCATCCCCATCATGACGACATTACTGACCACACGTTCCGGCTGGCTCTGCCGCTTCCTGGCATCCGATACCCGATGGGCATCGAAGCCGTTGAGACGCTGGTTGGCCCACCACAACTGACCGATGATCTCGGCCGTCGTCAGGTTGCTGTCGAACCCCTGCTTGCCGGTGGCGCAGAAGCTGCAATCCAGACTGCAGCCCGCCTGGGAGGAGATGCACAACGTGCCACGCGAGCCCTCCGGTATGAACACCGCCTCCACGCGACTGCCACTGTTGACCGCCACGATCCACTTGCGGCTGCCATCGGTGGAGACGAACTCGTCCACGATTTCCGGCGGCCGGACCTCTGCGCAGTCCCTGAGCTTCTCCCGCAGGGATTTGCTGATGTCAGTCATGGCGTCGAAATCCAGTACGCCATGCTGGTGGATCCACTTGAGGATCTGCACCGCGCGGAACGGCTTCTCTCCGAGCTCGCGGAAATACGCCTGCAACGCGGGCAGCGTCATGCCAAGCAGATTGGTCTTTTCAGTGACGGCGTTCATGATGAACCTTCCCGCAGGGCGTCCACGGCGACTTCAGCCGCGCGGACAGATCTCCTGCTCCTGGAAAAAATAAGCGATCTCGCGGGCCGCCGATTCCGGCGAATCGGAACCGTGCACCGCGTTGGCGTCGATGGATTTGGCGAAATCGGCCCGGATGGTACCCGGCTCGGCTTCCTTCGGGTTGGTGGCTCCCATCAGCTTGCGGTTCAACGCGACCGCATCCTCGCCTTCCAGCACCTGGACCACCACCGGGCCGGAGGTCATGAACGCGATCAGGTCGGGGTAGAACGGACGTTCCTTGTGCTCGGCATAGAAACCGCCGGCACTGTTGTCGTCAAGCTGCAGCATCTTTGCTGCAACCACCCGCAGGCCGGCTTTCTCGAAGCGGGTGATGATCTCTCCGATCACGTTCTTGCCTACGGCATCCGGTTTGATGATGGACAGGGTTCTTTCTACAGCCATTGATCAGCTCCATTGTGTTTGGTTTAGGGCACCTCTGAGGGCGCGCATTATACTGTTTATACCGGCTGATTGACACGGCTTTTCGAGGATGCACCACGCAAAGTGCTCACGGTTTCACGAAGCAACCGCACGGCTGTATCGACATCGTCGGCGGTGGTGAAACGTCCCATGGACAGGCGCAGCGACCCCTGGGCCAGTTCATCCTCCAGTCCCATGGCGCGCAGCACGTAGGACGGTTCCAGGGTGGCCGAGGTACACGCCGAGCCGGACGACAGGGCCAGTCCCCGCAGGGCCATCAGCAGGGACTCACCATCCACGCCTTCGAAGGCCACATTCACGATACCGGGCACTGTCTCGTATTCATGACCATTGAGGTGGCAACCGGACAAGGGCGCCAGACCCTCCAGCAAGCGCCCCCGCAACGTCCACAAGGCCTCGCGCTCTTGCTCCAGCCGCTCACCGGCAATCCGGAACGCGGTGCCCATACCGACAATCTGGTGCGTCGGCAGGGTGCCCGAGCGCATGCCTCGCTCGTGTCCGCCGCCGTGAATCTGGGCTTCCAGGCCGACACGCGGCTCACGCCGCACGAACAGTGCACCGATTCCCTTGGGGCCGTATACCTTGTGCGCGGACAGCGACATCAGATCAACCGGCTGGCGGGACAGGTCCAGCGCCATTTTGCCGGCCGCCTGCGCGGCATCCACATGAAAAACGGCCTGGTGATCGTGCAGTAGCGCAGCGATGGCATCGATATCGTTGCAGACACCGACCTCATTATTGACCGCCATCAGCGAGACCAGCACGGTATCCGGACGCAGTGCATCGGCCACGGTCTGCGGGTCGATGCGTCCGTGCGCGTCCGGCGTCAGCCAGGTCACCTCCCAACCCCTGGTCTCCAGATACTCACAGGGGTCCAGCACCGCCTTGTGCTCCACGCGCGAAGTGATGATGTGGCGGCCCCGTTCGGCATGGAGTCCGGCAACGCCCTTGATGGCCAGGTTGTCGGCCTCCGTAGCGCCGGATGTCCAGACGATCTCACGCGGGTCGCAGTGCAGCAGATCCGCCACGTCCCGGCGCGCCATCTCCACAGCCTCCTCGGCCTGCCAGCCATAGAGGTGCGAGCGTGAGGCCGGATTGCCGAACACGCCGTCCATGCCCTGATGCCGGCTCATGGCCTCGGCTACTGCGGGATCGACCGGCGTCGTGGCCGCATAATCAAGATAGACGGGTAACTGCATGACAACTCCGTGATAATGAAATACCGCTGCGCCTAAACTGTCCTAGACGCTGCGGGCACTGATCAGATCATCATCGGTCGACTGTTGCGCGGTGATCTGCCGCTGGTCCTGGTCACCGGCGATGCGACGTATGTCGTTGCGCTGCATCAGGTCGGCCAGACTGATCTGTCCCAGAAAGTCGTGAATCTGTTGACTGAGGTCCTCCCAGAGGTGATGCGTGAGGCAGGTTTCACCTTGCTGGCAATTGCCCTGCCCCTGACAACGGGTGACGTCCACCGACTCACTGACCGCGTCGATGATATGGGCGATGACGATCTCCGCCGTATCGTGATTCAGATAATAACCACCGCCGGGCCCCCGGACGCTGGCCACCAATCCGCCACGACGCAGCCGGGAAAACAGCTGCTCGAGATAGGACAGCGAAATGGACTGCCGGCGGGAGATGTCAGCCAGATTGACCGGGCCACCGTCTGCATGGATGGCCAGATCCAGCATGGCCGTGACGGCATATCGCCCCCGTGTCGTCAAACGCATGGCAGAAACACTCTCGGTCAGATATCTGCAACGATTATGGAATAACCAAGCATTTTAATCAACTATTGAGCCACACTGCAGAGACCCGCTCGCATGGGGTATCATGCCCCCATGTTCAGACCCGACTTGCACAGCCACACCCTGCTGTCCGACGGCGCCCTGTCCCCGGCCCGGCTGGTGGAGCGGGCCGCCGGCCGCAACGTCACCCACCTGGCGATCACTGATCATGACTGCATGGATGCGCTGCCGGAAGCCCGGCGCAGCGCGGCATCGCTGGATCTGACCATCATTCCGGGAACCGAGATCTCCACCCGCTGGGAAAACGGCAAAACCGTGCGGGAGATCCATATCATCGGATTGCTGCAGGACCCGGAAGAGCCAGCATTGCAGGCACTGCTTCGCCACCATCAGTCCCTGCGCCGGGAGCGGGTCGTCGAGCTGGCTCGGCAACTGGAAAAGCAGGGCATCGGCGGAATTGAAGTGCTGGTGGATGCACTGACCTGCCCCTCCCCGGGGCGCAATCACATCGCCGATTTCCTGATCAGGGGGGGACACGCCAGCAACAAACAGGACGCCTTCAAGCGCTACCTGGGACGGCAGGGGCGACTCAGCACTCCTGCCCCCTGGTGTGACATGGCCACCGCCATCGGACGCATACAGGCGGCCGGTGGCATTGCCGTACTGGCCCACCCGGACCGCTACCGGCTGGGCAAACGCCAGCTGCGTCAATTGATCGATGCTTTCGTGGAGGGCGGGGGCTCCGGCCTGGAAGTCAGCTATTCCAACCTCAATCCCGATGTATTGAAACATCTGGCCCGGCAGGCAGAAGAACGCGGACTGTGGGCTTCAGTCGGCTCCGACTTCCACACACCGGAAACCACCTGGATGGATCTGGGCAAACTGCGCCAGTTGCCGGGACACTGCGAACCGCAGGCCGTATGGCACCACCCCGCATGGCAGCGCTTCAACGCCGCCTGAGCGAGGCGATCACACCCCTGAAGATATCCAGCAGGGTTTCGTGCTTGTAGTCGGTGAACTCGCCAGCATCCATGAACATGCCATGCTCGGGGCAGATTTCGTACTCCAGATGGGTCTGCTTCGCATCATTCACTTTCTGCATTTCCTTGCTGCAGCGCGGGCACTGGATGTCACGCACACGGTTGTAGGTCTTGCCGATGCGCGGGTCCCCGCTATCCAGGAAATCCGACATCCACGATGACTTGAGCTGCTCCGCCTCGCCATTATCGAACCACAGCCCCTTGCAGCTTGAACACTGATCAATGGCGACCTCGCCACCCAGCGTATCAACAGTAATCTCGTTCATGGCGGCATTACATTTGGGGCACTCCATACGGTTCTCCTCGTTATTGTCATTGGCCGTTCCGGCAGCAGTGTCCCGGACCTGTGATAATCATAACCACAGTGTACCCTGAATGCCACACGGGTCAGAAACTGTAGGCCCGCGCCCCGTCCATCAGAGCGGCCGTATCGATATCACCCCGCTGACAGGCCTGCAGTGCCTCCCCGCCAATTACATGGATACGATCCGCCGGCCGCTGCTCGTCCGGCCCGGATTCACCAAGGCCCGACAGCACCACGGTCACATACTCACCGTCCGGCAGCCGCACACTGGCTCCGTAGCGGCAGAGCACATCGTACAACCGCCGCTCGAATGCCTCCACATCGTCCCGCCAGGCCTGCTGTTGCTGCTCACGGTACTGCAGACTGCGTTGACGCAGATCCTGCGCTACATTGTGTGCCTGGTCACGCAGCGCCGGCCACTGCGTCTGTAGATCGGCCAATGCGCTTTCCCAGGACTGGCGTTGCGGCTCGCCGGCCCCGGCGTCACCATCCTCGTCCGCCGCCGTCTCGCGCACCGCCTCCCGCAGCCCGGACAGCTGCCGCAGATGCTCCTCCAGGCGATCGCGCAGCTCATCGAGTTCGTCACGCCACTGGGCAAGCTGTAACTCGTCCACCTCGGCCATCCCCTGCAGGGCCTCGGCGGCCTCCCCGGCCAGGCGGACGGCATTGTCCATGGCCTGTGCCGAATCGAGATCGGACAGGCGCTCCATCAGATCCCGGTAGTACTGGCCCGCCTGGTCCCGGCGCAGGGACAATGCCATGGACTCGCGCATGGCATCGGTGTCCGGCCGCCGCACCAGCCCCCCGATCACCTGCCGGGGCTCTTCCAGCTGGCGCCCCAGCGCTGTCACCGCATCATCCAGGCGGCGCAGGCCGGAGCCGCGCCGTCCCATCTGCAGTGGAGCGGTCAGCTCCATCACTACACCCTGGCCGGCCAGATAGTGGCCCTGGACCTGGCCGGCCCGGGCACTGAAAACCGTGCGGCGGGCATCCAGCTCCAGAGCCTCCCGCAACACGCCCTCGAAGATCGACACATTACGCCGCATATCCTCGAGGTGGTCCGGGCCCGGCTCCTGTGCCGTTGCGGGAGTAGTCAGCCCGGCCAATGCCAGCAGCGCGGCCAGGGGGAAGCATTTACTGTAATTACGGCGGATCGAATTCACGTTTGCTGCCCTCCCGGTTCGCTCACTGTTCCTGATACTGCACATAAGTGGCCAGTTGCCGGACCGACTGTGCGGTCTGGTACTCCCGCTCCAGCATCTGCTCAAAGCTCGCTTCCAGCACCCGCAGGTCGGCCTCACGCCGCTCTTCCACCCACTGCACAACAGACTCGATATGCTGCACCGTCTCGTTGGTCAGTTCCCGCTCCGTGCGGGTCAGGGTCTGCTGCCAACGCTCTTCCATCGCAGTCAACGCAGCTGCGGAGGGCATGGACGCCGCACCGCCGAAGGCGACCTGCCAGCCGGCCTCGTTCACGCTCACCCGCAGGTTGAACACCACAGCCAGCACCAGCACCATTGAGGCCGCCAGGGGCGCCCATTGCCAGCGCAACCACAGATTGCGCCAGAATGCAGCGCGCCCCCGGGGCTGTCGATTCCAGGCGGGAACCGGTTGCTCACGCCACTGTCTCAGGCGCGCAGTGACCGGCTCCAGACCAGCCAGTTCGGCCTGACAGTCCGGACAGTCAGCGATATGGCGGGCCGCCTCGCGCCCGGCGCTGCTGCCGGGCCGGGCGCCCAGATGATCGGCCATCACCCGGGGCGTCTGCTTACAGGTCCTGTCATCGCTCATTCTCTTGCTCCAAGGTGTGCCTGAGCTTGCGCAAGGCAGTGTAGAAACGGGTCTTGGCGGTGTTGGGAGAGATCGATTCCATCTCCGCGATCGCCTCGAACGTCAGTGACTGGTACAGCTTCAGCTCCACCACCATGCGCTGTTCGGCGGGCAGGGTCAGCAGCAATGCCAGGACCTGCTCACTGACCTCGTCCGACAGGGCCTGGTCCAGCGGCCCGGGTCGACTGTCATCGCTGATCGAGTCGTACTCTCCTGCCCCGGACTCCTCACGCCCGGCGGATCCAGGCCATGTATCGCTGATGGCTACCGTGCGCTGTCTGCGCTGCAGGTCCACCGCCTTGTTGTGGGCGATGCGAAACAGCCAGCTGCTGAACTGCGCATCGCCCCGGAAGCGATGAAGACTGCGGTAGACACCGAGAAACACCTCCTGCATGACATCACGGGCATCGGTCGTATTGCCGGTCAGACGCAGCGCGAAGTTGTACACCCGCTGCTCATACCGGCGCACCAACCGGTCCCATGCGCGTGCCGACCCCCGGATGGCCGCCTCGATCAGCGCCTCGTCGTCTCCTCCCCGTCCGGCCATTGAGTCCCTTACCCTTGCAGTCCGTAGTGGAACGAGAATAAGGGCGTTGAGAGATCAGTCGCAAGCAGAAAGGAAAAAGTTTGGGGGCTTACGGGGACCTCTTGGGTATGGGGAGCGGGGTTTGTTGATTTCGCGGAGTGTGTAAAATGATCTCGCGGAGATCGCGGAGATCGCGGAGATCGCGGAGAAGACAATGAGAAAGGCGGCGGCAGCACACGACACCCTGATCCTGCTTTGCATCACGGCATGCCATCCGTGGCATTCTTGGCGATCTTGGCGAGCTCTGCGAGACTATTTCGCGTTCTTGGCGTCCTTGGCGAGCTCTGCGATCTCCGCGAGATTATTTCTCGATCCTGGCGACCACTGCGAGCGTATTGACCCGCCCCCTATGCCGCGCGCTTCTCCCGCCTCTGCCGAATCAGGTATCCGACGGCCCGAAGCAGCGCATTCAGCGAGGAACTGACGATATCCCGGTTGATGGCCACCCCGGTGAATCGGTCCATGCCGCTGCGCAGCTGAATGTAGGTCACCGCCTCGGAATCAGTCTTCTTCTCCAGCGCATGCTCGCCGTATTCCATGATCTCGAAATCGACATCCAGCCTTTCCTGTATGGCTTCCACGAAGGCGTCCAGCACGCCATCCCCCTCACCTTCCATCTCGATGCTCTCGCCGAAACAGTTCAGTGTGGCGGTAAAGCGCTCCATGCCATCGCGATCGGCCTTGTTGATGGAGAAGCTGTCCAGTGCCACCGGCTGCTCCTCATGCAGATAATGCTCGCGGAACAACGACCAGATGCGGTCTGCAGCGATCTCCTGGCCGCTGTCCTCGGCCTCTTTCTGCACCACCTGGCTGAACTCGATCTGCAGCCAGCGCGGCAACTGGAAACCGAACTTGCTGGCCAGCACATAGGCGACCCCGCCCTTGCCGGACTGGCTGTTGACGCGGATGACGTCCTGGTAGGTACGGCCCACGTCACGGGGATCAATGGGCAGGTAGGCAATTTCCCAGGTATCGCCCTCGGTGTACTGGTCCAGGCACTTCTTGATGGCATCCTGATGACTGCCGGAGAAGGCGGTGAACACCAGGTCGCCGGCGTAGGGATGACGCGGGTGCACGTCGATCTGGGTACAGGCACGCACCACGGAGACGATGCGGTCCATGTCCCGGAAATCCAGCTCCGGGTCGACGCCCTGGCTGTACAGGTTCATGGCCATGGTGACGATATCCATGTTGCCGGTGCGCTCGCCATTGCCCAGCACGGTGCCCTCGATGCGGTCCGCGCCGGCCATCACGCCCAGCTCGGCCGCCGCCACGGCACAACCACGGTCATTGTGGGTGTGCAGGCTGACCACGATCGAGTCGCGCCTTTTCACCTGACGGCAGAACCACTCGATCTGGTCGGCAAACACATTGGGCGTGGCCATCTCCACGGTGGCCGGCAGATTGATGATCACCGGATTGTCCGGGGTCGGCTGCCAGACATCGACGACCGCATCGCAGACCTCCACGGCATAGTCGATCTCGGTGCCGGTGAAGCTCTCCGGTGAGTACTGGAACATCCACTCGGTCTCCGGAGCCGCCTGCGCGCAGCGCTGCACCTCTTTCGCCCCTTCCACGGCGATGCGCTTGATGCCTTCCCGGTCCAGACGGAAGACCTTCTCGCGCTGCACGACGGAGGTGGAGTTGTAGACGTGCACGATGGCGCGTTTTACCCCTTTCAGGGATTGGAACGTGCGCTGTATCAGCTCGGGCCGGGCCTGGGTAAGGACCTGCACCGTGACGTCATCGGGGATCTTCCCGTTTTCGACCAGATAGCGCACGAAATCGAAGTCCGGCTGTGATGCGGCCGGAAAACCGACCTCGATCTCCCTGAAACCGAGATCCACCAGCAACTCGAACATGTCTTTCTTCTGTTCCACGGACATGGGCTCGATCAGGGCCTGATTGCCATCGCGCAGATCGACACTGCACCAGCGCGGCGCGGTATCGATGACCTGCTCCGGCCAGGTGCGGTCCGGGATACGGATCGGCGGGAACGGCTTGTACTTGCGATGATCGAACATGGCGTGGTTCCTGTTTCTGACGACTGTCTTTGAATGGTGCATAGCGTACTGCGGTTTGCCGTGGTGATTCTACTGCTTTTTTCCACTTTATACGCCACCAATTAGATTTACATGCTATATACTATATTTTAATTAGAGTTTTACTCTATTTTATGACATTTCTTTGGATTCAAACACAAAGGAGCCGATTCATGACCCTGGACAAACTGGATATACGCATCCTTCAGGAGCTGCAGCACAACGGGCGCATCACCAACGCCGAGTTGGCGGACCGCATCGGTCTTTCCGCCACCCCCTGCGCCCGCCGGGTGAAACAACTGGAAGAGGCGGGGCTGATCGAAGGGCACGTGGTGCTGCTCAATGCCTCAAAGCTGGGCCTGAAGCTCACGGCCCTGGTACAGATCAGCATGGACCGGCATACTCCCGACCGATTCGAGCGCTTTGAAGCTGAAGTCAGCCGGCATCCGGAAGTGGTCGAGTGCCTGCTGATCACCGGTCAGTCGGCCGACTACCAGCTCAAGGTGGTGGTCACGGACATGGAGCAGTACCAGGAGTTCCTGCTGAGCACGATCACCCGCATCGAGGGAGTGGCCGATGTGCATTCCAGTTTCATCCTGCGGAAAGTGCTGGACAGCACTGCCCTGCCTCTCAACCACCTGGGGTGAGGTATTATTCTCGCAGAGATCGCGCTGGGTTGATTTACTCTCGCGGAGATCAAAAACACCATTTCACCTACCCGCAACTTCCCCGTACAGCCCTCTATTTTTTCCCGGTACTGCGGTCAAAGAAGTGGCGCACCTTGTCCTTGTAGGAGCGGCTCATCTTCAGCGAAGTGCCACACACCAGGGTCAGGTGAAACTCGCCGTTGATATGCGAGGCAATGCGCTCGACCCGGTGCAGATTGACGATGGTGGAGCGGTGCACCCGCTGGAACACGTTCGGGTCCAGCTGCGACTCGAGCTCCTTCATGGTAGTCCGCATGATATGGGTCTCCCCTTTCACATGCACACACATGTAGTCGCCGGCCGCATCAACCCAGTCGATATCCCGGACCGGCACAAACAGGGTCGCCGAACCATCCCGGATGGCCAGCCGGTCAACGTGCCCGCTCCCGGCGCCCTGCTCCCCCCTCAACAGCCCCTTGACGGCGGAGGACGACTTGCCGGTCAGCTCCATGACGATGTCCAGCAGCCGCTGTTTCTCGATATCGTCGCCGCCGGGCGAGGCACGGCGCTCCCGCGCCCGCCGGATGGACTCCTCCAGGCGCTCGCCCTCGATGGGTTTGAGCAGGTAATCGACGGCGTGGACATTGAACGCATCGACAGCGAACGCATCATAGGCCGTCACGAAAACAATCAGCGGCATGTCATCCTGCTGCAGCTGCTCGATCATCTCCAGGCCACTCATGCCCGGCATCTGGATATCCAGGAACACCACGTCCGGGTTGTTCTCCCCGATGGACTTCAACGCCTCGCGGCCGTTGCTGCAGGTGTCGACCACGTCGACGTCGCCGATTCTGGTCAATCGCATCACCAGACCTTCCCTGGCCAGCGACTCATCGTCCACCACAATGGCTGTCAGTTTTTCACTCATGGTTTCATCACTGTGTACTGTAGGGAATGATTACGGTAACACGGAAACCGCGAGGGGCTTCCCGGGTCAGCTGCAACTGATGGCGGTCACCGTACAGTTCGCGCAGACGGTTGCGAATATTCTGCAGACCGACACCGCAGGAGGCAATACTGTCGCGACTGTCTGCCTCTCCGTCGGGATCGGGCCCATCGTCGGCGACGCTGATCACCAGACGCGGACCATCACGGTGAGCATGGATATGAATGCAGCCACCCTGTTCGCTCTGGGCGATGGCATACTTGATGGCGTTCTCGACCAGCGGCTGCAGCAACATGCTGGGCACCCGACCCAGCAGTGAATCCTCATCGGTCTGCACATCAATCCGCAACCGGTCCTCGAAACGTACTTTCTCGATATCCAGGTACAACTGCACCGTCTGCAATTCCCGCGAAAGGGGCACCAACTCCAACGGATCGTGCTCCAGCGTATAACGCAGGAAACGGCTGAGCCGCCCGAGCATACGATTGGCCGCCTCCCCGGACTCCTGCATCACGAGGGTGGAGATAGCGTTCAGGGTGTTGAACAGAAAATGCGGGTTGAGCTGATAGCGCAGCATGCGCAGCTGCGCCTCCCGGGCCAGCGATTCGGAGCGCAGGAGCTTCTCTTTTTCGTCCTGGAACAGCTGGTAGTACTTGATACAGAAGTACAGCACACTCCAGATCAACAACAGCACAAAGGTGAATGGCAACTGGTTGACGAACGGCACCCAGCCGTAGCCCATCAGATCCACGCTGGCCCCCAGCTCGGTGGCTACGATGACCTGTTTGACGGGGAGCCAAAGAAAGGAGGCAGCCAGACAGCCGACGACAACGACCACGATCCGCACCCAGGCCATGAACTCCCAGACCAGCCGGTAGAGATACCGAAGGCCGGTGGAAAGTGCCACACCGACACTGGCATCCAGGATGAACACCAGCACACGGTCCCGCATGTACTCGGCCGGCACAAAAGTCATGTCCCGGACCAAGAGCAGCAACACCCAGGCACCCCAGCCGATCAGCTGAAACAACCAGAATTGTTTGTTGCGACTCATGCCCCGTACCTCCTGTACCGGCCGTCAGTCAGCTCGCGAACGGGCTTCAGGGGAGCAGCGCGGCCACGCCGTCACGCTCTTCTTTCAGCTCCTGCTCGGTCTTCTGCATCAGATCGCGGCTGAAGTCATCGATCTCAAGCCCCTGGACGATGGCGTACTGGCCATTGGCACAGGTGACCGGGAAGGAATAGATCAGACCCTCGGTGATGCCGTAGCTGCCATCGCTGTGGATGCCCATGCTGACGACTTTCCCGTCGGTGCCCAGCGCCCAGTCGCGTACATGCTCGATGGCCGCATTGGCTGCGGAAGCGGCACTGGAAGCGCCACGTGCCTCGATGATGGCCGCGCCGCGCTTCTGCACGGTCGGGATGAAGGTGTCCACCAGCCAGTTCTGGTCGACCAGGTCCTTCGCCGGTGTGCCGGCCACCTTCGTATGCGAGACATCGGGATACTGCGTGGAGGAGTGGTTGCCCCAGATGATGATGCCGTCGACTTCGGTGCTCTGCTTGCCGGTCTTTTCGGCCAGCTGTGCGATGGCGCGATTGTGGTCCAGTCGCGTCATGGCCGTAAACTGGCCCGGATTCAGGTCCGGAGCATTGCGGTAGGCAATCAGCGCATTGGTGTTGGCCGGGTTGCCGACCACGAGCACCTTCACGTCGCGGCTGGCGCTGTCATTGATGGCCTTGCCCTGCACGGAAAAGATCTTGGCATTGGCTTCCAGCAGGTCCTTGCGCTCCATGCCGGGTCCGCGCGGGCGGGCACCGACCAGCAGACAGTAATCAGCGTCCTTGAAAGCGACGTTCGGGTCATCGGTCTGCACGATGTCCTGGACCAGCGGGAAAGCGCAGTCCTCCAATTCCATGGCGACGCCCTTCAACGCATCCAGAGCCGGAGTGATCTCCAGCAGTTGCAGGATGACCGGCTGGTCCTTGCCCAGCATCTCGCCCGCAGCAATGCGGAAAAGCAGTGAATAGCTGATCTGACCAGCCGCCCCGGTGACGGTAACGCGTACAGGTGATTTCATGATTCTGTCTGACCTTCTGTTCAGTTGAGGAATGGTTTATGAAAATTCGAGGGCCGAGAGTATAGCACGAGGGAGCGCCAGAGGCCCCCCGCCTCAGAGGCTCCCCAGAAACATGGCGTCTCCGTAGCTGAAGAAGCGGTAACGCCGTGCCACTGCCTCGCGGTAGGCCGCCAACAGATTGTCGCGCCCGGCGAAGGCGCTGACCAGCATGATCAGCGTGGACTCGGGCAGGTGAAAGTTGGTGATCATGGCGTCCACCGCGCGAAAACGGTAGCCGGGGTAGATGAAGATGTCGGTCTCTCCCCGGGTCGGCCGGGGCAGGCCATCCTCACTGTCACGTGCCGCGCTCTCCAGGCTGCGCACCGCCGTCGTGCCCACGGCAACCACGCGTCCACCCCGCTCGCGGCAGGCCCGGACCCGGTCACACACCGCCGGCGAGACCTCGATCCACTCGCTGTGCATCCGGTGTTCCCTGATGTCCTCCGTGCGCACAGGCTGGAAGGTGCCGGAACCGACATGCAGGGTCACCGTGGCCGACTCCACACCCTGCTCGCGCAGACGCTGCAACAAAGCCTCGTCGAAGTGCAGCCCGGCGGTGGGCGCGGCCACTGCACCGCTGCGCTCGCCGAACACGGTCTGGTAGCGCTCCTCGTCCTCGGGACCATCCTCACGGCGGATATAGGGCGGTAATGGCATGTGACCATAGCCGTCCAGCGCACCGGGCAATGCGCTCCCGGCCCGGAAACGTAACCGGTAAAAATTGTCCTCGCGACCCAGCACCTCCGCCTCCAGCGGTGCCTCTCCGTCCCGGCGGGCATCGAAGCGCAGCCAGGTGCCGGGACCGGGCGACTTGCTGACGCGCAGCTGGACCAGCGCCTCATCGGCGGACAGCACCCGCTCCAGCAGGGCCTCCAGCCGCCCGCCGGATTCCTTGGCACCCAGCAGCCGGGCGGGGATCACGCGGGTATTGTTGAAGACCAGCAGATCACGGTCGGTCAGCAGCTCCGGCAACTCGTGGAAAATGCGGTGTTGCAGGGAGCCTGAGCCGCGATCCATACACAGCAGACGGCTATCGCTGCGCCGTCCGGTCGGATGATGGGCGATCAGCTCTTCAGGCAGTTCATAATGGAAATCGGACAGTTTCATGGGCCGGACCGGGACATTTTCGGAACAGCGGCGCAGTGTGCCCGAAATCGGGAGATTCGCCAAGTCGCAACCAGTCGCCGGGGCCGCATGTCCGAGGCTTGCCATACTTTTCCGCAAGCCCCATAATGGCCGCCCTCGCCAACCGCTGCATCAGCGCGGAGGCCACCTGTCCTGCCGGAGTGGTGGAATTGGTAGACACGTCGGATTCAAAATCCGATGCTAGCGATAGCGTGCCGGTTCAAGTCCGGCCTCCGGTACCAGCCAGAAACCCGCCCCGCCAGGGGCACTTTTATATGCGCCCCGCCTCTTTATTCGTCATCAGGATTCGCGAAATAACTGGTCAACAGGTTGACAAACGTGCCTGTGCGCCTCAGAAGCTGTCACATGGCCGGCAGGGAATCGCACATCCTGTGTACGTTGATGCACAGACCGGCTGATCCGTTGGGCCATAGCATCCGCGCCAATGTCAGAGAAAATTTTTCCTGGCAATGCCACCTTGGCAAAGAGGATTCAGCATGAACAGCATACAATGCAAGACACTCATGTCGGCCGCGCTGCTCGGCACGCTGGCCGGCTTCTCACCGGCATACGGGGGACCCATTCTGGGTTCCGATCTCGCGAGCTTTACAGTCCTGGGCTCGTCGGAAGTCACCAATGTACCCACAAGTACCATTACCGGCAATGTCGGTGTCTGGCCCGGGAGCGCAATCACCGGCTTCGACTCTTCCTCGGGCGATGCGGTATCCGACCCGCAGGTCACCAGTGGACTGGTCCACTCAAGCACCGCACTCGCGGAGTCGGCCCAGGGGCAGCTCACTACAGCGATAAACAACCTTTCATCTCTCGGAGGGGGAACGACGCTGTCGTTGGCTGACCTGGCTGGACTCACCCTCACTCCTGGCGTCTATACGCTCCCTGCAGGTACGACCAATCTGTCGGGCACAGTTACCCTCGATGGAGAGGACAATGCGAATGCGGCCTGGGTCTTCCAGATGCCGAGCACACTGATCACCTCGCCCAACTCGGTCGTGAACATGATCAATGCCGGCTCCGGGGCCGGCCTGTTCTGGAATGTCGGCAGCTCCGCGACCATTGACGTGAACAGCACATTTCTGGGGAACATACTGGCATCCGAGAGCATCTCCATGAATACGACCGCAACGGATGTCTGCGGCAGGGCCCTGGCAAGCAACGGCGCCGTAACCCTGCAGCAGAACAGCCTCTCGGGTATCTGCACAGGCATGCTCGCGGGCAGCGACGGTTTGAGTGGCGGCCTTGACGTGAGTTCTGATGGCAGCGGTGTCACCATACTGCCATCCAGCACCATCGCAACTGTGCCTTTGCCATCTCCGCTGATATTGATGGGCCTTGGCCTGGCGGGACTTGTGCTGCGTCGACGTCGTCATGGTTGAGACAGGAACCATGGATCAATAAGACGGGGAGACCATGCCTTCCAGCACCGGACCGGCCAATACTCCATCGGAAACGCGCTCCCTGCGTTATCTTGGCAGCTACCTGACCGGACTGGTGCGGGGCCGACTGTGGTTGAAGGTCCTGGTCGGCATATTCCTCGGCCTTGGTGTCGGCGTCCTGGTGGCCGACTCCACGCCCCGCTCGCGCAGGCGCTGCTACAACGCCTCGTCGAAATGCAGCCCGTCGGTGGGCGCCGCCATCACTCCACTGCGATCACCGAACACGGTTTGGTACCGCTCCTCGTCCTCCGGTCCGTCCTCACGGCGGATATAGGGCGGCAATCGCCAAATTGAAACCTGAACTACGGCGGGTCACTCAGAAGAAGAAGATCTACAATAGCCGGGCCGATGCGCGAGCAGAGATCTTCTATTTTATCGAAATGTTTTACAATCCGGTCAAGCGGAATAGTCACACCGGAGGCTTATCTCCGGCAGCCTATGAAACAAGCTATTTTTCGCAGGGAAAGTGTCTAGTACACTCTGGGAAGTCCACAGGCCCATGCAGAGATCACACTGCCTTACACAGCTTCGATGCAGAACCCCGCTTGCACTGCTGCTACTGCTGACGGCAGCACTGGCCGGCGGCTGCGCATCCACAGACGACACATCGTATGACGCCCGACCCGTTCCTTCAGATACTCCCTCCGGACAGGACGTCATCAGCGGTACTGATGGCATCCAGCCTACGGTAGTGGCCTACGACGACTACGGGGATCCCCTGATGGGTCTGAACCGCGTCATATTCGCCTTCAACGAGGTAAGCTATCGCTATGCCTTCATTCCCCTGGCCCGGGGCTATACCGGACGTGTTCCGGAACCCGTACAACAGGGAGTGGGCAATTTCTATTACAACATCAGGTCTCCGCTCTATCTGATCAACAATCTGCTGCAACTCAGGCCCGCCGCCGCTGGCACCAACCTGTTGCGCTTCGGCATCAACTCCACCGTCGGACTGCTGGGATTCTTTGACCCGGCCCGGCACTGGCTCGATCTGGACAGGGCGGACACCAGTCTCAACGAGACGCTGACGCAGTACGGTATGGGCTATGGAGCCTACCTGGTGCTGCCCCTGATCGGATCATCGGACCTGCGCGGCGGCACTGCCACCGTTGCCGAATCGTTTCTGGATCCCACAGGCCTGTTTTTCGAGGGCAGGGAGCGGATCATTGTCCAGGGTATCGGCAACTTCCAGGAAGTGGTTCCGCAACTGCTGCTGTATACCGACCTGCTCGAGGAGAGCGACGATCCCTACATATTCATGCGTAACATGTACCTGCAGAATATGCTGCGCGATGCAGAGTATCAGGATTCCCCCGAGGGAGAAGAACAGGACCCGTGAAACGACTCGTTGATGTCATCACCCGTCACCCCCTTGTGGTGCTTGCCCTGTTTGTGGTCGGTTCAGCCGCCCTGGGCTGGCAGGCCCGGCATTTCCAGATTGACGCATCGGCCGACACCCTGTTGACCCAGGATAACGAGCACTACATCAGAACACAGGTCATGAACCAGCGTTTTGCGCCCCAGGAATTCCTGCTGGTGGCCTATGCGCCCAAAGATGGAGAGCTCTTTTCTGAACAGAGCCTCGCGGATCTGCGCTCACTCAGCCAGCAGCTCCTGGCGCTGGAACGGGTGGAATCCGTCCGCTCCGTTCTCAATGTCCCCTTGCTAAGTCTGATGGAGGGTGGGCTGGGCAACTTTGATGCGGATGCCTGGACCCATGAACAGCAACAGTTCAGTAGTGAACAACTGACCACCGCCTTCGCCGGCAACCCCATCTACGAAGACCTGCTGGTCAATGCCGACCAGAGTGCCATGGCCCTGCAGGTGCTGTTCAGTCCGCATGAAGAACTGGAAGACCTGCAGTCCCGTATCACCGATCTCCGCCAGAACGCCCTTGAGCGGGAACTCTCCGGAGAAGAACAGGACGAAATCGCATCCCTGCGGACCCGCGCCGAACCCCTGGAAGCCGATTTGAATGCCACCCGGATACAGGAAATCGAAGACATCCGCGCTTTCCTGGGTGACTATAAAGAAAATGCCGACATCTACATGGGCGGCGCCCATGTGCTCGGCTACCAGCTCATCGACATCATCAGAACCGACCTGTTCCTGTTCGGCAGCCTCATTGCCGGCATGATGGCGCTGGTGCTGCTGTTTTTCTTCGGCAGTTTTCGCTGGGTACTACTACCCGTATTGTGCTGCGGTTTCAGCGTGTTGCTGACCATGGGCCTGTTCGGACTGCTGGGCCTGAAAACCACGGTGATTTCCTCGAACTTCATCGCTCTGCAACTGATCCTTACACTGGCCATTGTCATTCACCTGATCGTGCAGTATCGGGAATTGAACGCAGAATCACCCGAACTGAGCCAGCAGGAACTGATCTCGGCCGCCTTTCTCAAAAAGGCCGCACCCTGTTTCTTCGCCGGGCTGACCACCTCGGTGGGCTTCGCCTCCCTGCTGTTTACCGGTATCCAGCCGGTGATTGCCTTTGGCTGGATGATGATCATCGCCATGTCCTTCTCGATTACCGTCAGCCTGCTGCTGTTCCCGGCCCTGATGGCCCTGTTTCCACGGGAGAAGCATCCAGGCCGGCACAATCTCGCCAGATGGTCGCTGCAGGGGCTGCATTACATGACACAGCGGCACCCCGGGGCGACCATGCTGCTGTGCCTGGCAGCGCTGGCGGGCGGTGTCGGCGGAGTGCTGCGCCTGGATGTGGAAAACAGTTTCATCAATTATTTCAGCGAATCGACAGATGCATATCGGGAGCTGAGTTTCATTGACCAGGAACTTGGTGGTTCCACCCCCCTGGACCTGGTACTCACATTCCCCGAAGCGGACGCTCCGGAGAACGATCTGGTGATCAGCGCGGCAAATGTGCAGCAATTGCAGCGCATTCAGGCTCTGCTGGAAGAACAGGAAGGTATGGGAAAAGTGCTTTCCATAGTCAACTTCACCGAGCTGGCCAGGGAAATCAATAACGACCAGCCCTTGACGGAATATGAACTCACCGCCATTTACCGGACCATCGACGAGAACCTGCGGGCTGACCTGCTGGGCTCCTTCTTTTCCGAAGAGCATTCACAACTGCGCATCAGTGCTCGAGTCCAGGATGCCACCCAAGGTCTGAACAGGGCGCAGTTGATCGAGAACATAAGGGCCGGCATGACGGAGCTCGGCATTGACCGGGAACAGTATTCCCTGAGCAACCTCTTCGTGCTCTACCAGGATATTCTCCAGCGCCTGTTCTTCTCCCAGATGGTCTCCCTGGGCCTTGTCTACATCGTGCTGACCCTCACCTTTCTTGCCATCTTCGGCTCCCCGCGTCTGGCCGTGATCGGCATTGCGCCCAATATCCTTTCCACCATAGGAGTCCTCGGCGTCATGGGCTGGTTCAGGATTCCCCTGGACCTTATGACCATCACCATTGCCTCCATCGCAATGGGCATTGCTGTCGACAATACCATCCACTACATACATCGCTATCGGGAAGAGCTCGGCAAGGCAGGCGCGGATGGTGCCCGTGCCGCCATCACGGCAACCAGCTTCAGCGTCGGATATGCCATGCTCTACACCTCGGTGATCATCATGCTCGGCTTTTCCCAGCTGGGCTTTTCCGACTTCATCCCCAGTGTACAGTTCGGCCTGCTCGCCAGTCTGGCCATGGGGATGGCATTGATGTGGAACATGCTGCTGTTGCCGGTATTGTTGGGGCGCTTTGCCCGCAAATGACCGGCACCGGCGAAAGGAGGACACATGCAACAGCGACCCGGATGGGTTTTCTATCTCTCCGTCCTGTGCCTGGCCGGATTTGTGGCAATGGGGATCGGCAGGCCCGAACAGCTGGCGCAGGGCGCCGAGTTGGCGCTGACCTTCACCACGGAACATTTCGGCTGGCTGTACCTGTTCGCCACGACGGGGTTTCTGTTGTTCTGCTTCGGGGTGGCCTTGTCTTCCGCCGGCCATATCCGCCTGGGCGCCGATGGTGAGGGCCCCGAATTCCCCTATCCCGCCTGGCTCGGCATGATTTTTTCGGCCGGCATGGGGGTCGGTCTGGTGTTCTGGGGCGTGGCCGAGCCCATGAGCCACTATAACGATCCGCCGCTCGGTCAGGCATCCTCCGGAACACCGGAGGCGGCCAGGCTTGGTATGCAATATTCGCTGTTTCACTGGGGTTTCCACCAGTGGGCCAATTTCGCGGTGGTCGGAATGGCCATCGCCTATGTACGTTTCCGCAAACAGCGGGCCGGGCTGATCAGCGAAACCTTCCGCGCCACAATGGGAGACCGCGTCGATGGTCCCCTGGGCCACGGCATCAATATCCTCGCTGTGGTATCGACCGTGTTTGGCGTGGCAACCACGCTGGGCCTGGGCATCATCCAGATCAACAGCGGTCTCGGCGCCGTGGCCGACGTCGGCTTCGGCACCAGCCAGCAGATGACCATCCTGGCCGGTGTGTCCGTGATATTCCTGCTCTGCTCTCTCCTGCCCCTGGAAAGCGGGGTGCGTTATGTCAGTGATGCCAACATGATGCTGGCTGCGGTGCTGTTGGTGTTTGTTTTTTTTGCTGGTCCCATCGACTTCATCACGGCAGCGATGACCAATGCCATCGGCGACTACTTCAATAATGTGATCGGCATGAGCCTGGTGATGACGCCCTATACCGGGGAGGACTGGGTGGAGCGCTGGACCATTTTCTACTGGGCCTGGGGGCTATCGTGGGCGCCGTTCGTGGGCAGCTTCATTGCGCGGATCTCGCGCGGGCGTACGATCCGCGAGTTTGTGTCGGGCGTGGTCGGCATGCCGGTGCTGCTGAGCGTAGTCTGGTTTGCGACCTTCGGTGGATCGGCGCTGTACTACGAGCTGTTCGAGTCAGCGGGCATTGGCGAAGCTGTGCGCAATGAGATCAGTTCAGGTCTTTTCCTGATGCTGGAGTCGCTACCCTACACGGAGGCGCTCGGTGTTCTGACTCTGATCCTGATCGTACTGTTCGTGATCACATCAGCCAACTCGGCCACCTTCGTGCTGGGCATGTTCACCGGCAAGGGGGTGCTCACGCCGAGCCGCTGGCTGCGCGTGGGGTGGGGGATCATCCAGGTACTGGTGGCCGGGGTACTGCTGCTCAGCGGCGGACTGGGCGCCTTGCAGACCATGTCCATCGTCGCGGCCTTCCCGTTCATGATACTGATGATTTTCATGGCCGCCGCGCTGCTCCGCTCGCTGCGCGAAGAACAGCGCCAGAAGGAACTCCATGTGGCGATGCTGGAGGTGCGCATGCAGAGAATGCTGGCGGACTACGAAGCCGGTAGAGCACAGGATGGCGAAAGGGACGCAGCAACGCCGGAGGCAGCCACCGAGGACTTGAAGAATGCATGAGTGCCCCGGATGAGCCGGCTGCGGCATTCCGTCGCGCTGAACCGCAATTTATCGCTACAGGATTGAAGGATCAGGCCTATTCCTGCTAGATTACAGCGAGTGGGTTGTTTTTACCCTGTTTTTTCCCGAAAAGAGGACCATTTCGGGACAGCCGCTGTGCCACAATAGGGCTTTTGGTCATGGAGACGCCACGCATGAAATCAGACGAGCAGCGAGATACCGACAAACCCGGAAAATTCTTCGGCTTCGAAGTGAGCGATACAGTCACCTATATTGTCGTAATCGTGCTGGCAATCATTTTCATCCGCCAGGTTTCTGTGCTGTTCTGAATTCTGTGTGATCATCCTCAAGCAGTGCCGATGACGGCATTGCCACATCCGCTGCCCCAGCCCTGCCTGGCCGGACTAAGTTGTCCACCCTCCCCTCGCGTGGTAAATTACGCGCCTTTCACACGCTAATCCACCACGCCGGAAATCGAGCAGACATGACCCAATATACGATCGCATTGCTGGACGGTGACGGTATCGGCCCCGAGATCATGGCCGAGGCCGTCAAGGTCCTGAACGTCATTGCCGACCGCAACCCCGTCGAATTCAACCTGCAGCACACGCCATTCGGCGCCAGTGCCTACTTTGATCACGGCCATCCGTTCCCCGAGCAGACGCAGCAGGTCTGTGACCAGGCCGATGCCATCCTCAAAGGCCCGATCGGCCTGAGTCACGAGGAGTCGCAGAAAATCCCCGTGGACATGCAGCCGGAGCGGGCCGCGTTGCTGCCGCTGCGCCGGCGCTATAACACCTACGCCAACTTCCGTCCGGTATTCCTGCCACCGGGTCTGGCCCACTTCTCCCCGCTGAAGAAGGAGATCATCGGCGACGGCATCGACATCATGATGATCCGAGAGCTGGTGGGTGGCCTGTACTTCGGCAAGAAGGAAACCGGCGTCAACGACCAGGGCAAACGCTATGTCAGCGAGTCGCTGGAGTACGACGAGGACCAGATCCGCCGCATCGCGAAAGTGGCGTTCGACACGTCCATGCGCCGCAAAAAGGTGCTGCACAACATCCACAAGAGCAATGTGCTGAAGTCCAGCGTACTGTGGAACGAGGTGCTCGAGGAAGTGGGCCAGGATTACCCCGAGGTGAAGGTCGAGCACATTTTGGTCGACGCCGCAGCCACCTACCTATGCCTCAACCCGGGCCGCTTCGATGTCATGGTCATGGAGAACATGTTCGGCGACATCCTCAGCGACCAGGGTGGCGGCATCCTCGGCTCCCTGGGTCTGATGCCCTCGGCCTGCATTGGCGACGAGAAAGCGTACTACGAGCCCTCCCACGGCTCGGCGCCGGACATCGCCGGGCAGAACATCGCCAACCCCTACTCGATGATCGGGTCAGTGGCGATGATGCTGGAGATGAGCTTCGACATGCAGGACGAGGCGAAGAATGTCTGGCATGCGATGCAGAGTGTATTCGCCAACGGCTATTCGACGCCGGATCTGTCGCGGCCCGGTAGCGGGGTCGAGTTGATCAAGACGGATGCGTTTGGCGATCTCGTCGTCAAAGAACTGTTGAAGAAAGGCTAGGGGGATCACCCTCCATGCCGGACCGGGCGGGCGGTTGCCTCCGTCAGGAGACGCCCGTGAATGGGGGCTCGGCGCCCGCCATCCATGGCGGTCGACGCTCCTGACGGAGGCATCCGCCCGCCCGGTCCTGACTGTAGTGGTTAGCGCCAGGTCTGCCCCACTCCTTCAGGGAAGGGCAGTCAGCGGATGGTGTTGAGGTCTTTCAGCAGGTCGAAGCGGGCATCGGTGACGATGGTTTCGACCGCTTGCAGGCGTTCGCGCAGCAGTGCCACCTCCTGCTTCAGCTCCACTGTGACCCTGTCGTCTGCGGCCAGCCGCGCATTGACCTCCGAACGGTAACGGAAGTACTGCTTGATCAACACGATCAACACCACCGGCGATGCCACCGCCAGCATCACGAAGAACAGCTCCAACGTATCGGCCATGATTCCCTCCGTTTTCTCTCCAGGATCACACTCGTCAATCAGCTGACTATACCCTCTTTTACTGGAATCACCCAATGCTGCCAGGAGGTGGCGCGAGCCGAGCTGCTGGCCGGATGGGACGGGGCTCAGGATCAATCAGGCCATGTTTTGGCCGGCCCGGAAAATCGGATAGACACGGACAGAACGATCGGCGGTCCCTCGCCGATCGCCTGGGAGTCCGATTTTTCGGGCCGGACAATGGCCGATCCTGAGCCCCGTCCCATCCGGCCAGCAGTTCGGTTCGCGTCACCTCCGGAATGGAGGGTACGAACCCTGGTCCATAAGAAGGGAGTCACCCGGCCCGCGAGTGCATCACCATATTGATCATCCGCAACGTCGCCTTCACCGCCGCCAACACCTGATTGGCATGCACCCCCCGCGTCTTGAGCTCGCGCTCCTCCAGCTCCCAGGTGATGATGCACTCGGTCAGCGCATTGGTGTTGCCGCCACGCGGAATATGGATTTCGAAATCCAGCAATGGAAGCATCTCGAAGTCACGCCTGGCCAGAATACAACCGATGGCGTCGATGAACGCGGCAAAACCGCCGTTGCCCGAACCTGATGCATGGTATTGTTCACCGTCGATGGCGACCCGGATACTCGCGGTACTGTCCACGTCCAGTCCACTGCTGATGTAACAGTTGAGCAGCTCCACATGACGGTACTCCCGGCGCTCCAGTACGTCGGCAATGATGAAGGGCAGATCGTCCGCAGTGATCACAGCCTTGGAGTCACCCAGCTTGACCACTTCCTGCAGCACTTTCTGCTGATCTTCCCCGGACAGCTCCAGGCCCAGTTCTTCCAGATTGTGCGTCAGGGATGCCTTGCCACTCATCTTGCCCAGTGCATAGCTGCGCCGGCGTGCAAAGCGCTCGGGGCGCAGCTCGGTAATATAGAGGCCACCTTTCTGGTCGCCGTCGGCGTGGATACCCGCCGTCTGGGTGAAGACATCCTCGCCGACCACCGGGGCATTACCCGCCAGCCACTTGCCGGAAAAATTTTCCACCATCCGGCTGAGCATGGTGATGCGCGTCTCATCCAGGGATAGCTGCATGCCCATCTTGTCTTTCAGAACCACCGCCACCTCGGCCAGAGAGGCGTTACCGGCCCGCTCGCCCAGACAGTTCACCGTGCAATGGATGGTGTCGATGCCGGCCCGTACCGCCGCCATGACGTTGGCCGTCGCCAGGCCGTAATCATTATGCGGGTGGAAATCGAACACCCGGTCCGGGAACCGGGCGGTCATATCGGTCAGAGCCACGTGTACCTCTTCCGGGGTCATCACGCCCAGGGTATCCGGCAACATGTAGTGTCCGATACCGGAATCGGCCAGTTTCTCGACCAGCGCATAGACATACCCGGGACTGTCCGCGTAGCCGTTGGACCAGTCCTCCAGATAGACGTTGACCCGCAAACCGCATTCCTGCGCGTAACGGACCGTGGTGAGGATGTCCTCGACATGGGCGTCCAGCGTCTTGCCCAGCTGCTCGCGGCAATGCTTCTCGCTGCCCTTGGCCAGCAGATTGATCACGCGGCCACCGGCCTGCCGGACCCAGTCCACGCTGCGGGTATGGTCTACAAAGCCGAGCACCTCCACGCGATCCGCCACGCCTTCGCTTTCCGCCCAGGCAATGATATCGGCCACCGACTGGCGTTCGCCCTCCGACACCCGTGCGGAGGCCACCTCGATACGGTCCACCTTCAGGGACTGCAGCAACGCCCGGGCAATATGCAGCTTTTCCTTGCCCGTGAAGGAAACGCCCTGGGTCTGCTCACCATCGCGCAACGTGGTATCCAGCAACTGGATGTGGCGGGTATCTGCCTGTGTAGTCATCGTCGGTCCATGCTCCGGAGAAGGCGGTCGATTCTATCAGATATGCTGGAAACGCAGAAAGCGCCCCGTAAGGAGCCTGAAGCTTCACTGGCCGGAGATGAGCTGGATCTGGAACTCGAGCGGGAGGACCTGTTGCGTGAGCATCTGCGGCCATCCGGGAATCCGCCGGAACTGTTCTGACCATCGTACGAATCCGGTATACTCGCCGGCTCTGTTCATCGTTCCGTGGTCACCCGCATGAATTCGCGCCCCGAAACCGGAAAAACCCTGCTCTCTGCGGAGGAAATCGCCGACCTTCCCAGAGCCGGTCTGTGGCGCCGTATCGCCGCCCTGCTCTATGACATGTTCCTGGTCGCCGCCATCTGGATGAGCCTGGGGTTCGTCCTGCAATTGCTGTTCGGGCCCGGCACCAGCGAGCTGGTGGAAGGTGAAGTGCAGACCGACCCCGTGGTCAGCCGGGTCATGTTATTCATGATGGTGACCAGCGCCGCTGCCTTCTACATCGGCTTCTGGCGCAAGACCGGGCAGACACTGGGCATGATCGCCTGGCGCATTCGGGTACTGGGTACGGACAACCGCCCCCTCGACGTAAAAGCGGGACTGTCCCGGTTTTTCCTGGCTTGGCCGGCTTTCTGGCTGCTTGGGCTGGGCTACCTCTGGATGTACGTGGATCCGCAGCGAGACGCGGCTCATGAGCGCCTGTCGGGCAGTAAAACGGTGCTGTTGCCCAAGCATGCGCGTCCGTTCTGAAACGCCTCCCTAGACGCGGCGTAGCAGCAGTATACCGGCCCCCGCGCTGACCAGAATCGGCCACAGAACCGCCATTAACGGACTCAGCCCGTACAGGAGGGTGGTGGGACCCATCAGTCGCTCAATGATAGTGAAGCCCAGACCGATGAGAATGGCAATGAACACGCGATACCCCATGGTGGCCTCTCGAAGCGGGCCAAAGATGAAAGCGACGGCCAGCAGCACCAGGCCCGCCGTGGACAGGGGCTGCAGCAGTTTCTTCCAGAACGCCAGGAAATAGCTGCCGCTCTCCAGCCCCTGCGACTCGAAGAACCGGGCAAACCGGTACAGACCGGAAATGGACTGACGATCGGGGCGGACCAGCAATACGCTGAGCAGTTCCGGCGAAAGATTGACGTCCCATCGACCCTCGTTTCGCTGCTCCGCTGCCGTGCGGCCTTCCTCGAAGCGGGTGATCCGGACATTAACCAGCCGCCACCAACTGTCACCGCCGGCAGTCTCATACCGGGCCCGCTCCGCGAAACTGGCGCTCTGCAGTTCGCGCTGATCATTGAACACATAGCGGGTGACCCCGAACAGTTCCTGCCCCCCGGGCGCGATGGCATTGATATGGATGTACTCGTTACCGACCTTGCGCCAGTTGCCCTGCGCGGTGGCAATCGCCTCGCCGCCACTCTCGATCAGCGCCCGCTGACTCTGCGCCCGCTGCTCCAGCTGCGGGGCCACCCACTCGCCCATCACCAGCGAAAGCAGCATGATCAGCAGGGTCGGTTTCATCACCGCCCAGACGATGCGCATCGTGGTCACTCCGGCCGCCCGCATGACGATCAGTTCGCCATGTGATGCCAGCAGACCCAGGCCGATCAGTGCTCCGCCCAGCGCCGCATACGGGAGCAACTCATAGATGGCGGTCGGCGTAGTCTGCAGGATATAGAGAATGGCATGCACCGGCCGGAAGTTCTCGTTGGTGTCCGCCAGCTCGTCGGCCAGCGAAAACACCAGGTCCACGGCGCCCATCAGGCCCAGCACCATCAGCATGGACAACAATACGGTGCGGGCAATATGGCGTTCCAGAATTACCATGTCAGGACCTCGCCAGCCCGAAACCCGGTAACCCGCTCAGCGCCGCCGGCGGCCGCAGCAACATCAGGGCCAACAACAGGAACACCAGATGGACGCCCCACATTCCCGGCCAGGCGGCCATCTCCCCGGTGGCCACCCGCTCGCGGACCAGTTCCAGCAGAAGGAAATAACCGGCATACAGCAGGGTGGCCGGTACCAGCTTGCTGAACCGCCCCTGACGGGGACCGACACGGCTCAGCGGCACTGACATCAGGGCCAGCACCGGTATCATCAGGATCACCGACAACCGCCATTGCAGCTCAGCGCGCTGCGGGGGCTCCGTGGCACCCCACAGACGGGTGGTCGGCATGGCCTGCTCTTCGAGGATCGGCGTGAAGCTGACCTGCTCGGGTAGCAGAATGCCCTGCTCCTCGAACTCGGTAATCTGGAAGTCGGCTTCGCCAGGCAGACCTTCATAATAATAACCGTTCTCCAGCACCATGTACCGTCGCCCGCTTTCTTCATCCAGCTCCGGCCGGGCCGTCTCCGAAACCATCACCCGCAGGCCCGGTTGCCCGGCACTGCCAGGGGTCTCCCGCAGCGCCACGAAGCTGTTGTTCAGCTGCCGGCCGATATCCGTCTCGGAGATGGATTCGGCATAGGTGGTGCGACGGCCCCTGTTGAAGGCCTGGAATTGACCGGGCACGATCAGGTCCAGCTCGGTCAGTTCCTGCTGCATCTGCTGCAGCCGCCCCGTGCTCTGCAGACCGTACGGGGACAGGTAGAGACTCAGTATCGCCACCAGTGCCGCCACCAGTGCCGAGCAGCTCATCGTCACTCCCAGCAGTCGGCGCTGACTGTACCCGCAGGCGCTCAACACCGTCATCTCGTTGTCGGCGTACATCCGACCGTAGCTGAGCAACACACCCAGGAAGAACGCCAGGGGAATGATGACCAGCAGGAACTCCGGCAGACGGGAAAGCATCAGCAACAACAGAATATCCGTGGTCATCTGCCCGGCGACGGCGTCAGCCAGGTACTGCAGAAACCGCGAGGTGAAGGAGACCACCAGCAGTATCAGGGTCACTGCTGTCATCACCTGCAGGATCTGGGTGCTGAGATAGCGGAACAGTATCAAAGGCTATCACTCGGGTTCATCGATCAGCGACTTGAAAGCTGAGGGTACGAGCGCGATCTTGTGCTTGTCGAAATCGAAGAATACCACGCCCATTTTGGCATTACAGACATTGCGGTCCAGCGCGGAATTGGTCACCTGGAAGCAGATGTCACAGCCATAACGGTTGAACTTGTCGACACCGACTTCCACCACCAGCACGTCCCTGGCAAAGGACTCCGAGCGATAATCGATGGCCATGTCCGTCACCACCATGCCCAGACCGAAGATATTCGACTCGGTAAGCCCCAGGCTGGCGAGAAACTGCAACCGTGCCTCGTGCAGCACGTGCACCATGGCCACGCTGTTGAGGTGACGGGCGTAATCCAGATCGCTGAACCGGACGGGATACTCCATGCGGAACAGGAAGGTCTCGGGCATGTTCAGCTTTACTCGGGCCATAATCGCTCCCAGATTGCGGGTCGTCAGTTCGTGTCACTCAATGAACCGGAGACGTCTCCGGCAACCAGCCATAACGGGTCGCCAATTCTAATCAGACACTGGACAGAAGTATACGTTACTGACAGGAAATCCATCTGCCATACCCGACCCGGTGTGGGACCACAGACCACGCACATTGCTTAACACACTGAAAATCTTTACGATTGCGCTTTGTAACGGAGCCTCTCACAACGAAACCCGAACAAGGCGGTCCCCATGACATTGAAATACCAGCTGCAAAGCACTGATGCATTGAACAAGACCACCGATTGTCTGGTGGTGGGCGTATGGAGCAAAGGCGGCCTGACGGGGACGGCCAGCGCTGTGGAAAGCAGTGCCGAGAAACTGGTCAGTAAAACGCTGCGCGCCGGCGACATCAAAGGCAAGCCGGGCGAGACACTGATGCTGCACGCCCCGGCCGGTCTCAAGGCAAAGCGCCTGTTGCTGGTCGGCTGCGGGGAAGCGAAGTCGTTCACGCCGGCGGCCTACATCAAGTCGGTGCGTGCCGCCATGAAAGTCCTTCTCGCCAGCAACGCGAAAAATGCCATCGTGACCCTCCCCGAACTGGCCGTGCAGGAACGGGATGCCGAGTGGTCGGTGACCCAGCTGGCGCGCGAATGCAGTGTACAGAGCTACCGGTATGACCGGACCAAAAGCAGCAAGGCCGACGCTCCGGCGCTGAAAACCCTGTACGTGGCGGCCGGCAGCGCCCGCAAGTCCCTGCAGGACGCCCTGCGCTTCGGCGCCAGTACGGGTGCCGGCATGAACACGGCACGCGAACTGGGCAATCTTCCGGGCAACATCTGTACGCCCACCTATCTGGCTCAGCAGGCGAGTCGACTGGGTACTCGCCACAAGACCCTGAAGACGCAGGTCCTGGGCGAGAAGCAGATGCAGAAGCTGGGCATGGGTTCACTGCTGTCGGTGGCCGCCGGCTCCCGGGAAGAAGCCCGCCTGGTGGTGATCGAATACAAGGGCACCACGAAAAAGGACAGCAAACCGGTAGTGCTGGTCGGCAAGGGCATCACCTTCGACACTGGCGGCATCAGCCTGAAAGCGGGCGCGGGCATGGACGAGATGAAGTTCGACATGTGCGGTGCGGCCAGCGTGATCGGCACCATGGAGGCGGTGGCCGAACTGGAGCTGCCGATCAATGTCGTGGCGGTGATCGCGGCGGCCGAGAACATGCCCAGCGGCACGGCCACCAAACCGGGAGACGTGGTGACCACCATGGCCGGCAAGACCGTGGAAATTCTCAACACGGATGCGGAGGGTCGCCTGGTACTCTGCGATGCCCTGACCTATGTCGAGCGCTTCAACCCCCGCGTGGTGATCGACATGGCCACACTGACCGGCGCCGCCGTGGCCACTTTCGCAGACGTAACCTCGGCCCTGCTCGCCAACGACCAGAAACTGGCTGACGCCCTGCTCGAAGCCGGGCAACACGCGCAGGATCCGGCCTGGCAACTGCCCCTGTGGGACGAGTACCAACCCCTGCTGGACAGCAACTTCGCGGACATCGCCAACATCGGCGGGCCCAGAGCCGGTACGATCACGGCGGCGTGTTTCCTGTCCCGTTTCACAGAGAAGTACCCGTGGGCGCATCTGGATATCGCGGGTACGGCCTGGAACAGCGGGGCCAGTAAAGGGGCGACGGGGCGGCCTGTGCCTCTCTTGCTGGAGTATCTGCGGCGCCAGAAGGCCTGATTCCGGGGGGCACCCTCCATTCCGGTCCGGCCGGGCGCGGGTATGCCGTTCAGAACACGCTCGAGTACGTCCTGTATCGCTCCGCGCCGGCCATCCATGGCCGACGAGGGTTCTGCCCGGCATACCCGCGCCCGGCCGGACCTGACTGCAGCGACAAGGTCCCGCTCAGTGCTTGTAGCCAGGATTCCGCGAATCACTTGAGGTTTCCTCGAGTGCCGTTGAGACCGCCCCGGGAATAGCCCCCAACGTCAGGTCCGTGGTCGGGGGTCATAGCCACCGGAACCCTCGTCGGCCATGGATGGCCGGCGCGGAGCGATACAGGACGTACTTGAGCGAGTTCCGGCGGGTATGACCCCCGACCACGGACCGGAATGGAGGGTGATTGGCGAAATGGAGGGCTCCACCAGGAACGGATGCCTGACGGACCAGCCACGGGTGCGGTATACTGCGCGTTTTTCCGCCCACCGCACACCGGCACAGAAACGAGACGATGGACAAGACCTACCAACCCCGCGAAATCGAACAGCAGTGGTACCAGACATGGGAAGAGAGAGGCTATTTCAGGCCCTCCGGTGAGGGAGAGTCATACAGCATTGTGATCCCGCCCCCGAATGTCACCGGGCGGCTGCACATGGGGCATGGTTTCCAGAACGCCATCATGGATGCGCTGATCCGCTACCATCGCATGCAGGGCCGCAACACGCTCTGGCAGGTGGGCACCGACCACGCGGGCATCGCCACACAGATGGTCGTCGAACGACAGCTGGAGCAACAGGGGCTGTCCCGCACGGAAATCGGCCGGGAACAGTTCACGGAAAAAGTCTGGGAATGGAAGGAACACTCCGGCAACACCATCACGCAGCAGATCCGCCGGCTGGGTGGATCCATCGACTGGTCACGCGAGCGTTTCACGATGGACGAGGGCCTGTCGAAAGTCGTCGAGGAAGTGTTTGTCCGCCTCTACGACGAAGGGCTGATCTACCGGGGCAACCGACTGGTCAACTGGGACCCGCAGCTGCATACGGCGGTCTCCGACCTGGAAGTGATCGCCGAGGAAGAGAACGGGCACTTCTGGCACTTCCGCTATCCGCTGGCGGACGGCGCGACCACTGCGGACGGCGACACGCATGTCAGCATCGCCACTACCCGTCCGGAGACACTGCTGGGCGACACTGCCGTGGCTGTACATCCCGATGACCCGCGCTATCAGTCACTGATCGGCCAGTACGTAGACCTGCCGCTGTGTGACCGCCGCATCCCCGTTGTTGCCGATGAGTACGCCGACCCCGAGCTCGGCACTGGCTGTGTGAAAATCACACCGGCGCACGACTTCAACGATTACGAAGTGGGCAAGCGCCATGATCTGGAGATGATCAACATCCTCACCGGGGATGCCGCCATCAATGACAATGCCCCGGAAGCCTACCGGGGCCTGGATCGCTTCGAGGCCCGGAAAAGGATCGTCGAGGACATGGACGCGGCCGGCCTGCTGATCAAGGTCGAGGACCACAAACTGAAGGTGCCGCGCGGCGACCGTTCCGGCACCGTCATCGAACCCTATCTGACCAACCAGTGGTATGTGGCCGTCGATCAGCTCGCAAAACCCGCCATCGAAGCCGTCGAAAGTGGCGATATCGAGTTTGTTCCGAAAAACTGGGAGAACACCTATTTTTCCTGGATGCGCGACCTGCAGGACTGGTGCATCAGCCGTCAGCTCTGGTGGGGGCACCGCATCCCGGCCTGGTATGACACGGAAGGTACTATCTACGTCGGGCGCAATGAGGCCGAGGTCCGTGAAAAGTATGACCTGGCGCCAGACGTTGCACTGGAGCAGGACGAGGACGTACTGGACACCTGGTTTTCTTCGGCACTGTGGACGTTTTCAACGCTGGGATGGCCCGACGACACGGAAGCCATGAAAACCTTCCATCCGACCAACGTGCTGGTCACCGGATTCGACATCATCTTCTTCTGGGTCGCCCGCATGATCATGATGACACTGAAGTTCACGGATGAGGTGCCATTCCGAAAGGTCTACATCCACGGCCTGATCCGTGACAGCGAAGGCCAGAAGATGTCCAAGTCCAAGGGCAATGTGCTGGACCCCATCGACCTGATCGACGGTATCGAACTGGAACCCCTGGTGGCCAAACGCACCGAAGGCCTGATGCAGCCGAAGCTCCGTCAGCAGATCGATAAGATGACACGCAAGAGCTATCCGGACGGCATCGTGGGTCACGGCACCGATGCGCTGCGCTACACATTCTACTCGCTGGCTTCCACGGGCCGCGACGTGAAATTCGACATGGGCCGCATGGAAGGCTTCCGCAACTTCTGCAACAAGATCTGGAACGCTTCACGCTATGTGTTGATGAACACGGAAGAGAAAGCCATCCGGTTCACGGCGGACGATCACGCGGCGCTACGCGATGCCGAACTGAGCATGGCCGACCGCTGGATCCTGTCACGCCTGCAGCGCACGGTAGCCCGTGTTCACGAACACATGGTGAACTACCGATTCGACCTGATCTCGCAGGACATCTACGAGTTCATCTGGAACGAGTACTGTGACTGGTACGTGGAACTGTCCAAGCCGCTGCTGTGGAATGCCGACGAGGAGCCGGAGAAAGCCCGCGCCTCCCGCCTGGTCCTGCTGAGCGTATTGGAAGCGAGCCTGCGCATGACCCATCCGTTGATGCCTTTCATCACCGAGGAGATCTGGCAGCGCGTCGCTCCCCTGCTGGGCATCGAGGGCGAGACGATCATGCTGCAGCCGTTCCCGCAAGCCGAAGCGAATCTGATCGACGAGCAGGCCGAGGCCGACATCGACTGGGTGAAAGGCGTGATCGAAGGGGTCCGCAATATCCGCGGCGAAATGAATATTGCCCCGGGCAAGGCCTTCCCTGCCCTGCTGCGCGGCAGCGGCCAGGACCGCCAGCGGCTGGACGCCAACCGCCAGTACCTGATGAAGCTCTCCAAGCTTTCGGAACTCGGCTGGCTGGACGCTGACCAGGAATCTCCGGTCAGCGCCACCCAGCTCTACCGCGACATGGAGATCCTGGTACCTCTGACCGACCTGATCGACAAGGACGCCGAACTGGCGCGCCTGGAAAAGGAAATCGGCAAGCTGGAGAAGCAGCTTCAGGGGATCAATGGCAAGCTGGCCAACAGCAAGTTCGTGGACAATGCGCCGGAACAGGTAGTCGAGGCGGAGCGGCAGCGGCAACGGGAGGCCGAGAGTGCATTGGCCGCCCTGCGGGACAAGTTGGCGCGCATCAGGGCGCTGTAGTTAGACACGCTGTAGCCCGAGTGTTCCGGCCTCGGCGGACGCTAACACCGGCAGAGATCTCGAGGGTGGTGCGATAGCCCCTCGGGAGCGTCGGGCGCCATGGATGGCGCACGCCGAGCCCTACACGGATGTATCCACGGGCGTCTCCCGAGGGGCTATCGCACCACCCTCGGGATCGGGCTACGAGTGCTACCCTCCCGGCAATCACCCGAGTTTGAACGACTGCCGCTGTCACAATCTCCCAGGGGGCGCTCTGAAAAAGTTGCGGTTCCGGTTGCCGTGCCAGACCTGTCCTTTTACTATCTCAGGAAAACAACGTACCGGAGCAGCCCATGAAGAAACTGTCCGTGACCCTGGTCATCCTCATTGCCGCATCACTGGGATATGCGTCACTGCAGGGCTACACGCCGGCCTACCTCTACCACGCACCCGCCGTGGCTTCCGGTATTGGAGCCAAACTGCTGTGCAGCGCCCGCTACGTCACCGGACAGTCCCGCGAACGGGCGTTCGATGATCTTTTGCAATACTCACCCGTGCTGGAATACCTGGATGTCACCTACGACGAGGAGGCCGGAACAGTAACCGCGTCGCTGTTCGGGCTCAGCGAGCGCACTGCCTCTTTTCAGCCGGGGATCGGCTGCGCTATCGATTTCCCGGGCCACGACCAGCGCGAATCACTGACTCCCCACGAGTTGCCGGTACTCGCCAGCCGTTGGCCGCATGGCAACCGGGTGACCAGTATCGACCCTGTGGTACAGGATGTGACTGACCGGATGGTCGCCCGTGACAATGAAGAAGGGCTGGAGACACGGGCACTGCTGATCGTCAGAAACGGAGAGGTCATCGCGGAGAGTTACGCCGGGGGCGCTGGACCGGATACACCGCTGCTTGGCTGGTCGATGAGCAAAAGCCTGATCTCGGTGATGCTGGGCAATCTGGAATACCGGGAGCGGATCGACCTGCAAGGCTCTCCGGAGTTCGAGGCCTGGGCGGGCGATGAGCGGGCCGCGATCCGTATTCCGCATCTGTTGACGATGACCGACGGGCTGGATTTCTCGGAGGAGTACGACCCGGGCGATGACGCCACCACCATGCTGTTTACCCGGCCATCGGCCTCTGCCTACGCGCTGCAACGGCCTCTGTTGCATGAGCCGGGTACGCACTTCAGCTACAGTTCCGGTTCCGCCGTGTTGCTGGCCCGGCTGCACCACCGGCACACCGGCGGCACCCTGCAATCCGCCTACGATGACTACATCGATAACATTGCCACGCCCATGGGCTTCCAGCACGCCACCTTTGAAGTGGATACTGTCGGTGTTTTCAGCGGCAGCTCCTATTTCTATGCGCCAGCCAGGGACTGGGCGCGGCTCGGTCTGCTGATGCTCAACGAAGGCGTGATCAACGGCGAGCGCCTGGTCAGCCGCGACTGGGTGGAGCAGGCAGTACAGCCCAACGGCTCGCAGAACAGCCCTGCCTATGGCTACCAGTGGTGGCTGAACCGTGGCGGAGAGGAGCTGCGCTGGCCGGATCTGCCGGCCGATGCCTTTGCGGCACAGGGCAACCGGGAACAGCGCGTCATGGTGATTCCCTCCAGGGATACGGTCATGGTCCGCCTGGGCTGGACATCAGGCAACTACCCCGACAACGAACGCTTTGCGGAGCTGCTCGAGTCGCTGTGATACCCGGCGACAAGCGGGCAGATCACTCTGCCCGGCTTACCCGCTCGCCGTTAACCCAGGTCTCCAACACCTGTGTCTCCCAGATGTCGGCCGGTTCCACCGCGAAGATGTCACGGTCGACCAGGATGAAATCGGCGGCCTTGCCCGGCTCCAGCGTCCCCAGCCGATCCTCCTGGTGTCCGGCCAGCGCGGCGTCCAGCGTGAAACTGGTGAAGGCCTCCGCAGCCGTCATACGCTCCTCCGGATACCAGCCTCCGGGCGGCTGGTCCTGGTGATCCTGGCGGGTGATGGCGGCATGCAGACCGTAGAAGGGGTTGGGTGACTCCACCGGAAAATCGGAGCCGTTGGCAATGGTGGCGCCGGCTTCCAGCAGCGAGCGCCAGGCATACGCGCCCAGAATACGCTCCGACCCCAGACGATCTTCCGCCATGTTCTTGTCACTGGTGGCGTGGGTGGCCTGCATCGAGGCGATCACTCCCAGCTCGTCGAAACGCAGGATGTCTTCATAACGCAGCACCTGGGCATGCTCGACCCGGTGGCGCAGATCCCGCGTACCAGTAGCGGGAATCAATTGCTCGAACCCGTCCAGCACCAGCTGATTGGCGCGATCACCGATGGCATGGATATTGACCTGGAAGCCGGCCTCCATGGCCTGCTCCATGTAATCGACCAACGTATTCGGCTCATGCAGGAGCAGGCCCCGATTGCCTGGATCATCACTGTATTCCTCAATCAACGCGGCACCCCGGCTGCCCAGCGCACCATCGGCAGAAATCTTGACGCTGTCGATCTTGAACATGCCATCCTCACTGATCACATGACCTTCCTCCAGCATGCGGGACAGCTCAGGATCGGTGGCCGCCAGCATCGCATTGACCCGGACAGGCATCGCCCCTTCCGCCTGCAGCTCCTGATAGGCCTGCACGGTCAACGCCGACACGCTGGCATCGTGTACGCTGGTCAGTCCCTGCGATGCCAGGGATTCCAGCGCCTGCTGCAGAGCGTACTTGCGCTCTTCCAGCGATGTATCGGGGATATGGCGGGAAATCAGCGACATGGCATTGTCGACAAAGACACCGGTGGGCCGCCCTTCGTCATCGCGCAGAATCTGCCCGCCCTCGGGGTCCGCCGTACTGGCATCGATACCCGCCAGCTCCATGGCCGCACTGTTGGCCCAGCCGGCATGCCCGTCCACGCGTGTAAGCCATACCGGGGTATCATCCGCCACGGCATCCAGACTGGTGGCTTCCGGGAACGCATTGCTGTCCCACAGCACCTGGTTCCAGCCGCGTCCCTGCACCCACTGCAGCCCATCATTGGCCGCGAGGAAGTTCCGCACCCGATCAGCCGCCTCTGCCTCGGTGGCGGTACCGGTCAGGTCCACGCGCAACAGGCTCAAGCCGTAGCTGAGTACGTGACCATGGGCATCGATCAGGCCGGGCAACAGGGTCCGGCCCTGGCCATCGATGCGCCGCTGCCCTTCCTGGCCGGGCAGGGACTCGCCCTCACGGTAGACACGCTCGACGGTATCTCCGGTGAACTGCAGGGCATGGAAGGACACCAGCTCACGCTGGCTGTCCAGCGTGTAGCCGTTGACGTTGTGCAGCAGGACTGTCTGTCCTGCAGGTTGGGCAAGAGCGGAGACTCCGGTCAGCAGACTCCCCACCAGGACAGCGAACAGTAGAAAGGATCGGGACTGTGTCATGGGACAGGTTTCCGGTTCAGATGAATGATGCAACAATACTTCAATGGTGACGATTATAGCCGGATTTTCCGGACCATTGACAGACTCACGTATGACCGCCTCCCCTTCATCGTGATATATACTCTGCAAGACAGGGTGGCGATGACAACCCGTCACGATCAACGAGCCGATCCTCCTCCCGAAGAGCTTCCAGCAGGACATCCCTGAGCACAGGCATGTGTGAATGGTCGAGGTCACGAACTGCGCTGAGCAGGGTCACCGGGCCTAGGCGGGCGTAGCGCATCAGCGGCAGCAGCACCGCAGGATCGTGATCCAGCTCTTCAGTATAAGCGGTCACGAACTCCTCCCACGAAAGCTTCCGCTCATGCCAGCGACGTCTGAGACCGCCGGAGGGAGAAGCATCCCGGTACCACTCGTCCAGCTGCAACCGATCACGTGACTGGCCACGTGGCCACAACCGGTCTACCAGCACGCGACTCCCGTCTGTCTTCAACGGCTCTTCGTATACCCGGCGCAGATGGATGACGGGATTCATTTCGACAGTTTACCTCCAGGCTGGCGCACAGGGTCACCACCTTCTGTGCGCGGACGGGACAGACTCTTACCAGGCATCGGTGTACTGGATCAGCCGTTCGGTGATACCCGGCTCTGACAACGCGTGTCCGGCGTCCGGGATGATGTGCAGTTCTGCCTCGGGAAAGGCCCGGTGCAGATCCCAGGCGTTCTCCACGGGACAGATCACATCATAGCGCCCGTGCACAATAACAGTGGGGATGTGACGGATCCGGTCCACATGGCGCAGCAGGTAGTCATCCTCGCTGAAAAAACCATGATTGGTGAAATAGTGACACTCGATACGGGCAAAGGCATCGGCAAAGCGCTCGTTCCCGAACCCCGCCGCTGCGGCCGGGTCAAAGTGCAGCCGGGAGGTCGACCCTTCCCAGACAGACCAGGCTTTCGCGGCCTCCTTGCGCGTCTTTTCATCGGTCGAGGTCAGGCGCCGGTGATAGGCCGCCACCAGGTCATCACGCTCGTCCTCCGGTATGGGTGCCAGGTAGGATTCCCACAGGTCGGGAAACAGACGCGAACAGCCCTCCTGGTAAAACCACTGGATCTCCTTGCGGCGCAGCAGGAAAATGCCGCGCAGGAACAGGGCCCGGCAGGCCTCCGCATGCGTCACCGCATAGGTCAGAGCCAGAGTGGAGCCCCAGGAGCCCCCGAATACCGCCCATCGGTCGATACCCAGATGTTCCCGCAGGCGCTCAATGTCCGCCACCAGGTCCCAGGTCGTGTTCTCGCGCAGTTCGGCAAACGGCGTGCTGCGCCCACAGCCGCGCTGGTCAAACAGGATTACCCGCCACTTCGCCGGGTTGAAATAGCGCCGGTATCCCGGATTCACACCACCGCCCGGACCACCATGCAGAAACACCACCGGCTGTCCCTTCGGATTGCCGGCCTCTTCATAGTACAGGGTGTGAAGCGGGGAGACCGTGAGCGTACCGGTGGCATAGGGCTCAATGGGTGGATAAAGACGGCTCATACACGGACTCCGGGCCTCGCTTGCAGGTGAAGATTATCAGGGAGGACAGCATAGCATGTCATGTGCAGGTGACGATCCGGTTGCGGCCCTCCGACTTGGCCTGGTACAAAGCCTCGTCGGCCCGTTTCAGGGTTCTGTCGATGGACTCGCCCGAATGATGCCATGCCACCCCCTGGGATACGGTCACCCGCTTTCCGTCGGGCAGCTCCTCGAACACCAGCCCTTCTACCGTTGCCCGGACCCGCTCGGCGACGGCCTGCGCTGCCTCCAGCGTGGTCTCGGGCAGCACCAGCACGAATTCCTCACCACCGAAACGTCCGATGAAGTCGCCCTCGCGCAGAATGTTCTGCAACGCCTCACTGATCCGGCATAGTACCGTGTCACCCACATCGTGGCCAAAGCTGTCATTGACTTCCTTGAAGTGGTCGATGTCGAGCATGCTCACGCACAGTGCATCCTGATCCGGTGCACGCCGTTCAGAACGGCCGATTTCCCGCGATAGCTGGGTCAACAGTGACCGTCTGTTGGGCAGGCGCGTCAGCGGGTCCCGCGTGGCCAGCACTTCCAGGCGCCGGTTCTGCTCCTTGAGTTGATGCCGCATGCCTGCAATATGGCTGCCGATATACCCCACCATCAGCACTACCACCGCATAGGCGTACACGATCAGGACCTCGACACGCCAATTGATGCGCTCGGGCGCCCACTGCTGCAGGACCAGCAGCAGCGCCACATACGCGAGTACGATGATGGTGCCCACCAGCAACATGTCCCTGCGTCTCAGTCCGAACATGCCGAACAGCAGGCCCCCGGTGCCCAGGAACAGAAACGCTGTGCGGGCCTGCGGGTCAGTGACAAAAAACATGATGTAGAGAGAGGGCCACAGCGCGGCGACAATCTGTCCCGCTGTCAGGCTGGGGTCTTTGAAGCGCAGGTTGACACCACTGCGGATCAGCACCACGAAAACGAGATTGGTGGCGACGACAAGCGCCAGGAATTCCGGCACCCGGGAGGCCGGCAACATGCCCATCAGAACGAGAGCCGCCACCAGGAACAGCGTGAACAACTGGTAGCCGAACCCCCAGTACGTCCGATGCAATCGCAGCCGCTGGGCAGTGTCCACGGTTTCGCCTGCAGGACTATGGGTATCGTTATTCACTGGCGCACCTTGCTAACCCCTCTTGACAGAGGATTCCATAATTTATAGTTATTACTGGTAGCGTAACCATTTTCTTCAGTGATTTCCAGACACTCGCTTCAAGCACCACGATCCTCTGCGGCATCAGAACCCGCGCATCAGCGCCGCGCCAGCCAGCGCTGCCCGGCCAGGGACAGCTCAACGGCCGGCAGGAAAAACACCGCGCCCTTGAGCAGGAGGGACAGCCAGCCGCCCAGCAACCACCAGAAACCGGCATCGTCCTGCAGCAGATTCTGCACGGACCAGTGGAACAGAAAAGTCTGCAGCGTATCTGCCGCCTGTATCAGGGACACGAGCTCGCTGCCGGCGGCGGCACTGTAGAGCGCTTGCGACGCGGCATCACTGAAATCCGTACCGGCGTAATCCGGCTGCGGCAGAAACAGGGACAGCAGTGCGTACAGCGCGGTGAGACAGGCAAGGGCCAGCCAGCGGGCCGAGCGTTCAGAGAACAGGGTCAGCGCCTGCGGATTCAGTGCTGACATGAGTGCCCGGTCCAGCCGATGGGCGGCCAGCCCTGTCAACAGCGGCGCCAGCACAATCAAGCACAGCGAGAGTGTGGAGGCCAGCACGCCGGCCAACAGCATGGCAGCAAGGAAAACGGCACGCAACACGGACCAGGGCAGCATCAGGTAGCCACCCTGCAACAGACGATACCAGCGGCTTTCCGGGTTCATGTGATGACGCAGCCAGAAACGGCGGCGGTGCAGGCGATACTGCCAATGCCAGAGCGACAGGGGAATCACCGGGAGCCACCAGACCACCCAGGCGGCGGACTCCGGAAATGAGGGCAGCTGGCGTGACAGTGCGGGCAGGACCAGCGCGAACAGGACGGTCAGCAGCGACGCCGGGCGCAAACGCGATGGCGGCAAAGGCTGTTCGTCGAGCATCTACAGCCCCCGGATCTGCTCATGGGGAATGACCGTGGATGGCGGGTTTCGGCTGCGGTCAATCTGCTCCTCCAACTGATGCACGTTCAATGCAGCCAGATCGGCAGCGGCATGCAAAAAGGCGGGCGCCAGCGTCGTATTCATCCGGTCAATGGCATTCGCCTGCATGGCGTCGATCTGCCTGTACAGCTCGGCCTCAAACGCCTCCCGGTGCAAGGTTTCATCGGCCCGGGTCAGGGCATAGTCGGTGGCGAACCAGGTCACACTGAATACCGCCAACCCGGCCACCGGCGCGCACACCACGGCCAGTGGCCCACAGACCGCAGCACCGGCGCCGGCCGCCGACAGACCCGCTCCGGTTCCGGTGGCACGCGCGCCCGCCCGGGCGGCTGCCTTGCCCGCCAGTCGTGCTCTGGCACCCCGCAGGACCGCGCTGCCAGCCAGTCGTGAACTGCCCGCCGCCACCAGCCCTGCGGTCAGGGTGGTGACAGCCGGTTGCACGACCAGACCATCCGTCGCCTTTTCGCGCAAGGCGTCCCACTCCATGGGAGTGGCGCTCTGTGTCACCGCATCAGTGGGCAACTGGCCTCGCTGATACAGGCGTCCTTCCGACGCCGCCATGTGCCGTATCCGTTGGCGGGTGACGCGGTCCAGATTACTTTCCAGCTCCCGCAGCCGCCGGGCATACAGTTGTCCGGCAGCCGCCATGTCGGCCTCCAGATGGCCCGCCAGGCCACTGTCCTCCAGCAACATACCCTGCATGCGGCCGGCGATGTAGCGGTCCAGGCTCCCCTCTCCGGTCATTTCGCGCCCCATCTCGTACAACAGGCGGTAGTTGGTACCCACGGCATAGTGCCAGTCCGCGACTTCGGCCACCTGGACACGCACCCGGTCAAAACTGGCGGTCAGCCTTTCCCGCAGCAGGGCATCCAGATCCGATTCGAAGGCTTCCTGTGCCACCGGCGCCGAGTCCGCCCACCACTGATGCAGCTCACCGCTGACCTGCTCCAGTTGGCGCGGAGAGACCACCGCCACCAGCTCCTCGTCGATGAACCGCACCATCCGGCCGATCAGATGCGATTCATGGTCGAGTTCCAGGCGGGCCTGATGCAATGCGCGCTCCTGCCAGTCGATGCGCATGGGCACAAGGAACAACAACACAAAAACCGCCAGGAACAGCACGGCAGACAGCCGGCTGCTCTTGCGGCCGGTGATCGGTGCGGCAATGCCAGCCGCCATGTTGTTCTCTGACCTTTCGGTAACCATTTTGTGATTATACCATGTGCCCGTTCCGGGAACCGGATCCGGAAAGCGACGTGACCACCCGGATATCGCCATGCAGCGTACGGTGAACCGGGCACCGATCAGCAATCTCCAGCAGGCGTTCGCGCTGCTCATCACTCAGCTCGCCTTCAAAATACAGGGTGCGGGACAGCTCATCGACCTTGTCATTGCCCGCCTCACACCCTTCGCAGTCCTCGGCATGCACTTTCCGGTGACTGACATCACAGCTGACTCGCTCGAGTGCCAGCTTCTTGTGGCGGGCATACATGTTGATCGTCATCACCGTGCAGGTGCCGAGGGCCGACGCCAGCAAGGCGTAGGGGTCCGGTCCCTGGTCACCGCCACCGGCCTCACGGGGTTCATCGGCTACCAGACCGTGGCTTCCGGCCTGGACACGGCACAGGAAACCGTCCTCGGTGCGACCGGAAACTCGTACACCATCCGCGGCAGCAGCAGTCTCCTCGGCCAGGAAACGGCCGGCCCAGGCCGCGATGACGGTCGCCGCGTATTCAGCGTCGGCGCGCCGGGTGAGCAGATGATCGGCATCATCCAGGCTGACGAAACTTTTCGGATGCCTGGCGGCACGGTAGATGGCCTCGGCATTGCTGATATTGACCACACGATCCGTCGGGGAATGCATGACCAGCAGCGCGCGCCGCAATCCGCCTACCCGGCCGGGCAGGTCCTGCTCGTTGACGTCTTCCACGAAATCACGGCGTATCCGGAAGACCCGGCCGGCCAGCTCCACCTCCGCACTTCCCTCCTGCCTGATGGCATCCAGTTTTTCTTCAAACTGGCGCAGAACATGACGGGGAGAAGATGGCGCGGCCAGCGTCGCCACGGCCCGCACACTGTCCAGGCGTCCGGCCATGGCCAGCACGGCCGTACCGCCCAGTGAATGCCCCAACAATACCTGGGGTGCTTCGTACTGTTGGCCGAGCCAGGCGGCCGCATCCTCCAGGTCATCCAGATTGCTGGTGAAGGTCGTGTCCGCAAAATCCCCCTCGCTCTCGCCCAGTCCGGTGAAATCGAATCGAAGTACGGCATAGCCGGCACGCGCCAGCGACCGTGAGATCGTCCGGGCCGCCCGGCTCTGGCTGGAACAGGTGAAGCAGTGGGCGAACACGGCCGTGGCTCGCCAGTGTCCGCCCGGCGGCAATTCCAGACTGCCCTGCAGCGTTGTTCCGTTTCTTGCGGTAAACTGTATTCGTCCCATTATTTCCTCGCTGTCAGTGTGGATGCCATCCGGTGGACGCGGGCGCCAACGCCCTGTTACGTCCGGACACGGCAAATGTAGCATGATCGGATGGTGCACGGCACAGCGACAACACGGAGCCAGCCAGAGCATGAAAGAGCCCGATGACCCACTGGGTGACAAGCAACGGCAGAGCCGGCGCTTTGCGGTATCCGCCAACCGCGGCCGGGCACGGCACCAGGTCCGTTATGTGGAGTCCGGAGGCGGCAATCCCGATAGCGATTGCCGGGTCTGTGCCCCGATGATCACCCCGGGCGGACCTGAAACAGGCACGACGCCCACGGATAGCGAACCTATGTGGGACACACGGTACAAAACCGAACAATACCTCTACGGAACCGCTCCCAATGATTTCCTGGCCGGGCAGTACCACTGCCTGCCGGAGAATGGCCGGGTGTTGTGTCTGGCCGATGGCGAGGGCCGTAACAGTGTCTTCCTTGCCGGTCTGGGGTTCGACGTCACGGCCGTCGACCAGTCAGCCGTGGGGCTGGAGAAAGCGGACCGGCTGGCGCGGGAACAGGATGTGTCCATCACCCTGGTGCAGGCCGACCTGGCCGATTGGCCACTGGGTTCGCAGCAATGGGACGCCATCGTGGCCATCTTCTGCCACCTGCCCCCGACCATCCGCAGCCATGTGCACTCTCAGATCCCCGCCGCACTGAAGCCGGGGGGAGTGCTGTTGCTGGAAGCTTACACACCAGCGCAGCTGTCGCTCGGCACCGGAGGCCCGCCGGATGTGGACCTGATGCAGAGCGCCGACATCCTGGAAGCGGAGCTGTCTTCTCTGAACTTTAGACATTTGCTGGAAACGGAACGGGACGTCTTCGAGGGCAGCGGGCATACCGGGCGTGGCGCCGTGGTGCAGGTGATCGCGCAATGCAGCCCCTGAAGCACGGACTGTTCCTGTGCGCCTTTTCCGGGCAAAATGGCGCCCTGCAGCGACCTGAGCACAGGAGAACCCATGCCAGCCGATCAGATACTGCCCCTGGTGGGCCTGATCATCGTCATGACCGGCACACCCGGTCCCAACAATCTGATGTTGATGACTTCCGGGGCCCGATTCGGCTTCCGGCGCTCCATTCCGCATATTCTGGGTATCGTGGCCGGGTGCCAGACGCTGTTGCTGGGCATCGCCCTGGGCCTGGGCAGCCTGCTGCAGACCTGGCCCATTGCCGAACGGGCACTGCAGCTGCTCTGCATCGGCGCCCTGCTCTACCTGACCTGGCTGCTGCTCAGGCCATCAGCGCCTCATGAAAACGCCCTGCATGACGAAGTGCCTGAAGGGACGCCGGCCGCCCACCCGCTGACGTTCTGGCAGGCCGCCCTGTTCCAGTGGGTCAATCCCAAGGCCTGGATGATGATGGTCACGGCGCTCGCCGCCTACAGTCAACCGGATAACGTGACGGGCAGCATCGCCGTCATTGCCGGACTGTTCCTGGTTCTGAGCCTGCCGGTCATCGGCTTCTGGAACCTGTCCGGAGCCGCCCTGCACAACTGGCTGGCCAATCCGGCGCGCGAACGCTGGTTCAATCGTCTCATGGCTGTGCTACTGCTGACTTCCCTGTATCCGATACTGCAGTAGATGAGGCCGGATATTTTCGCTTTGGCGCGTCACCGCGCCGCTGCGAAAAATCCGGCCCCCTTGTACATTCGTACAAGCTTCATAGACCTACAAGCAGCAGGGATCTGGTATGCTGGAAAATATGGAAGCCATCGATATTCACGACATCACCTCCCCGCGGCACGCGGACAGCTGGACGCACACCCGCGCCGGTGAACCGCGCGGGCACATTGACTCGGACCGTCTGCGCGAACTGTGGATCCACACCGGCACGGCCTGCAACCTGTCCTGCCCGTTCTGCCTGGAAGGGTCCCATCCGGGAGATAACCGGCTGCCTGCGATGAAGCTGGAAGATATCAGACCCTTCATCCGGGAAGCCGTGGAACTGGGCGTGGAGCAGTTTTCCTTCACGGGCGGCGAGCCGTTCGTGATCCGCGACTTCACCCGCATCCTTGATCTGGCCAGCCGGCACCGGCCCTGCTTCGTGCTGACCAACGGTACCGCTCCACTACTGCGGCGCACACACCAGATCCTGCCCCTCAGGGACAACCCCTTCCCCGTTCGATTCCGCGTGAGTCTGGACTACCCCGATGCGGCGCGCCATGACGTGGACCGGGGTGCCGGGAGTTTCGCCGAATCCCTGCAGGGCATACGCTGGTTGCATGACAACGGCTTCGAGGTATCCATCGCCCGGCAAATGGACGAAGGGGAAGATGAAGCGGCGGTGGAATCGGACTTCCGGGACATATTCCGGGAACACGGAATTCCGGAGGACCTGGCCTTCACCGCATTCCCGGACTTCGGGACACCCGGCACGGAAGACGGCAGCCCGGAAGTGACCGAGACCTGCATGGAGAAGTACCCCACCCGGGAAAGCCGGTCGCATTTCATGTGTACCTACACCCGGATGCTGGTCAAACGGGGTGACCGGGTCAGGGTCTATGCCTGCACGCTGGTGGATGATGATCCGCAGTACGACCTGGGAGGCACACTCAGGGAAAGTCTGGACGAACGCATCATGCTGCGTCATCACCGCTGCTTTGCCTGCTACCGATTCGGAGCCAGTTGCAGCGCTCCGTAAGACGGAACCATTACAGATCCAGCCAGGCCCGCACCTGCGATTCGGTCAATATTCCGCTGTGCGCCTCGGACTGGTGGTCTTCATCAAAATAGTAGCTGCGGGGCAGCTCGCCGTACCACTGCGGATCGATGGTGAAACGCAAGCGTTCAGCAAACGGATCCGCAAACATCCAGGACCGTATGGCGGCCAGATCGTAATCGAGCAGAAAATCCTCGGCATCCTCACGCTGATCAATGGGATCGGTAGAAACCAGTACCAAAGGCAGCTCCGGATGCTCTTCCGTCAGACGGCCCAGCATATCCAGTTCCACCATGCAGGGTGGGCAGTCAACGGACCAGAGGGCCAGCAGGAATTCTCGTCCCTCGTACTCTTCCTGAATCGCCGCAAAGGTTTCCCCGGTGAAGGGCCGGATATCGATCTCCGTGCCAACGCCGCTGTTTCCGCCTGATCCGGAGAAAACTTCCTTTTCACCCCCGTTTTCTGCTGCCTGCTGTTCGTTCTGTGCACGGTCCGCCTGCAGCGAAACCGTACGGAAACCCTCGGCACGAGTCCACCACGCCGCCACCGGCCCCTGCGGGCCTTGCAGCAACAACGGGTGATCACTGCTGTTTTCTGTCTCCAGCACAATGGCCGGCTCGTTCCAGTGCTCTCCGCCATCCGCCGAACGGGTGGCAAGCAACGTGCTCACCGCTCCATCGAAATGTTTCCAGACCAGGTGAACGATACCATTGTGCTCCAGGACCTGAGGATGCCCGGCGCCCGGCCGGCCATCCACCTCATGGACCTGACCGGTATGCTCTCTGCGGAGATCGTGCCGTGCGTAATGCAGGCCCTGGCGCTTCTCCCCATTGGTGAACCAGGCCATATGATAGCCATGGTCCGCATCCTGTGAGGCAGCCAGTGCCGGACCATGGTGGGGACAGGCCTGGATCCGCCAGTCATCGTCGGTGGCCCGGACCGGTTCACTGACCACGCCATCCGGATCAATGGCGGCCATAGCATGATCCCGTGCGTTGCCTTCAAAGACATGGCGCCACAACAAGGCAACTCCGCCGTCGACGGTGGGAGCGGTGGCAATACGGCAACATTCACAGCTGTGATCGGCCACCTTGCGGTTGGGAGAGAAACTCGCACCATGGTCATTGGAGAATGCGTAGTACACGGCACTTCCAGTGTATTCCCCGCCCGCATCCAGCGCTGTCTCCAGGTCACGCTTGTCCAGCCAAATCAGGTACAAATCGCCGTCACCGGTCAGATGCAGGCTCTCGAAACGATGACTGGTCAGCAACCCGTCATCATTGACAGTGCGCGGTGGCTCGAAGTTACGTCCCCCGTCCGTCGAGCGGCTGAAGCGGATATCGCCAGTGAACTGCCCTTCCGTCTTCTGTGTCCAACTGACATAGACATGATCGCCAGATTGATCCACTGCAATCTTGGGCCGATTCTCGCCATTGGTTTCGATATCCTCGGGATCCTCGTTGACCTGCACCGGCGTCTCGTAGGTATCGCCTTCATCCCGCGAACGGCTGACCCAGGCATAGCCGTCCTGTTCGAACACCACCCACAACGTACCAGCACTGTCGAACCAGGCGCTGGGTGTGGTGCCGCAGTGCACCGATACCACGGGCCTTGCCCCGTCCTCACCGGATGGCTGACATTCCACACTGGCCAACGCCGGTCCAGACCGGATGGCCAACAGTACCAGAGCACACAACATCATCGCCGCAGCACATCGGCCGGTAGCATGTTCCATCATCATCGGGTCCTTTCTGTTCATGTCCTCAGTGTACCTGTGCCGGAGTCAGCCTGTGCTGTGGCAAAATGTCGCGCCCTGCAGTGATTATGTCCCGTCAGTAATGATAAGCCGCCTCCATGACCACGGTACGGAACGGCCAGGGATGATGCACATAGGCCTCCTCGTTGGTCACATTGTCCACACCGAGCGACAGTCTCAGCCGTTCGCTTGCCGCCCAGTTGGCCCGCAGGTTCACCATGCGATGACTGTCCATCGCACCGAACACACCACTGACAGTGTCACTGTTCTCCATGGTGTTGTACTGATTGCTCGCGTAACGCATACCACCGCTGACCTCGACTGTGCGGGTCAGCTGATAGTCCAGTAACAGATTGGCTCGCCAGCGCGGCATACGCGGGAAATCCTTCCCTTCCACTGCCCGGTTCACCGCGTTTCGCTCGATCTTCGCGTGGATGTGACTGACATTGAATCGCACGCCCAGCGGGGTATCGAACAGGCTGCGCTGGTTCCAGACCAGTTCAACACCGTCCGTCCGGACCCGGTCTATCGGCAGGAAGGTGTTCAGGTCCACTCCATCCACGACGCCACGTTGCCCGAAGATCACATCATCAATACTTTCCGTGAACACATTGAACCGCACCAGGCCGCCGCCCTCGATAACACGTTCCAGACCGAGGTTGTGGTGGACGCCGGCTTCCGGTGCCAGGCCCGGATTGGAAACCTGGGCCGTACGGCCGGCATCCAGTGTCTGGAACAGTTCTTCCACCACCGGGAACCGCACAGCCCTGGCCAGGGAATATCTCATCTGCCACTGCGGTGCCGGTCTATACCCCAATGACAGTTTGGGCGACCAAGCCGTATCGGAGCGCCCGGGATACTGCGCATCATCGATGAATCCCCCATCGGCCGCCCAGTGTTCGTATCGCAGCCCCAACCCCAGCTCCCAATCATCGGCAAACGTCCATCGCGTCTGGGCATAGGCAGCGCGGGTCGACATGCTCCCACCACTGGCCCCTGTCAATGAACCGGTCCGCCCGTTGGCATAGTCCGGGGACGTGTAGTCAAACACTCCGAGCGTGTAGCGGCTGTAGTGCAATCCGGTGCTGAATAACAAAGAGTCGGCACCCGCGAACCCTTCCCGGCTGATTTTCATGTCGGCAGTCTGCCAGCCGGTACCGTCATGCCGCACCACCCGGCCACTACCGTCAAAACCCGGCGTCCGAGGGTGCTCGCTGGAGCGTCGCTCCTCGTCTTTGCGGATATCGAAATCCGTGGCAAAGGCATCCACATACCAGTCATCGTCGCCCAGGGGACCACTGATACCGACTCCCAGCAGCAACGATTGTCTTTCCTGTTCGCTGAGGGCAAATGGGTTGGCCCAGGCGCCGCCAACCGCGAACCGGCTATCTCCGGCAGCCACAGTGCCTCCCCATACCGGCTCGCCTCGCTCGTCGGTCAGGAAGTTGTTCTTGCCCCGCAGGCCCCGGTCACGCTCTTCGTAGGCCACCGTGGCGCGCACCGTATAGCGGCCCAGATCATACTCAGCCTTGGTCTTGTAGAGATTGGTGACTGCGCTCTCGCTACCCGAGTCACCGAAATACATGACCGCATCGCCCTCGCTGTCCCGTCCGGGGATCGCACCGGTCACCAGCGTTTCACCGCCCTGTGCCGGAGATACCGCTCCCGCATACTGGTCCATCGGCTGACTGTGGTTACTGATACGGTTGTAGAAAGTGTACACGCTGAGATCTCCCCAGCGGTTGCCGTAGGCAAGAAACTGTCTTCCACCATCATAGCGCTCATCCGTGGACAGGACATCATAGTCCTGCTGGAAGAAGGCGCCTTCCAGGGTGACTGTCTCCCGCTCCGGCATGCGGGTCTGGATATTGACCACCCCGCCCATGGCATTGCCGCTGTATTCGGCGGAAAACGGGCCATAGACCACGTCGATCGATTCGGTTTCATCCGGCGCTACCAGGGACCAGCGCGGTGGACTGTTCCAACGCGCCTGCAGGTGATAGTGCAAGGGCAGGCCATCGGCAAAGACCATGGTCCTCGGCCCCTGAAACATGTTGGAGCCACGCATGCCCAGCGTGCCGTTCGGATCACCAATGAAGCGGCGGCGCACCACCAGTCCCGGCTCGTAGCTGATACCGTCCTCGATAGTGGTCATGTTGATACGTTCCAGCATATCCGCATCCACTCTGGAAACCGGACTGAAACCGCCCCCATCCGAAAAAAGCTGCCTCTCACCCAGGACCAGCACTTCCTCGACCCGGCCGCCCTCATCGGGCGCTGCCGCCACAGGACTGGCGACCTGGCTCGCCGCAAGCAATGCGCCAGCAAGCCATACCGGCAACATCCGGCCTTCAATGCACACCATTCCGTCTTTCTCCGTTGCAGCAGCTTTACGCCCTTGTGGAAGCAGTATAGGGAACGTCTGAGCGCTCGGGAATGTGACATAACGCCGCACAGCTGCGCTTGTCTGCAACATAAGATACTATGGAGAAGCAGCGCGATAACACGCAGCCCCGGCAACCCTGAACGGATATTTTTATCATGCACCATGACCAGACAGACAGCTCCCGCCGCCAGTTCCTGAACACCAGCCTGCGTACCTCGGCCGCGCTGCTGGCCGGCGTGACCGCCATCCAGACCCGGATCGCCACGGCACAGAATGATGCCGCCAGTCAGATTCCCGGCAACGGCAATGGAGAGGACTACTGGCGGCTGGTACGCGGCCAGTTCTCCTTCGCCGAAACAGCCGTCCCGATGAACGCCGCCAATCTGTGCCCGTCATTCCGGGCGGTGGCGGAAAATGTGGAGTGGCTGACCGCCGATATCGACCGGGACTGTTCCTTCAACAACCGGGCGAAGTTTTCCCCGTTACTGGAGGAAGCACGCGGCAGTGTGGCGGCGCAGCTCAACGTCAGTGCCGACGAGATAGCGCTGGTCCGCAACACCAGTGAAGCCAATAACATCATCAATAACGGCCTCGACCTGGAGGCCGGCGATGAGGTTCTGTTGTGGGATCAGAACCACCCGACCAATAACGTCGCCTGGGAGGTGCGGGCCGCACGCTACGGTATCCGGCTCCGGCGTGTCAGCACGCCGGCACAGCCGGCGGGGCCCGGAGAACTGCTGGATGCATTCACCTCGCAGTTCACGGACCGCACGCGGGTCCTGGCCCTGACCCATGTATCGAACGTCAGCGGCGTCCGCTTGCCGGTGGCCGAACTGGCCGAGGCAGCACACGCCCGGGGCATTCATGTGCACGTGGATGGCGCCCAGACCTGGGGCGCCATGGCGCTGGACCTGCGCGCCATGGGGGCTGACTCGTTCACCGCCAGCGCCCACAAATGGTATATGGGCCCCAAGGAGGTGGGATTGCTGTATGTGCGGAGGGACCGGATCGACGCAATCTGGCCCTCGGTGATCGCACCCGGATGGGGCGACGGGGCGGACACAAGCCTGGAAGGCGCCCGGAAGTTCGAATCATTGGGTCAGCGGGACGACGCCGCGTTGGCCGGATTGGGTGTGACGGCCGCCATTCATGATGAAATCGGTCCGGTACGTATCGAGAACCGGGTGCGGGAACTGTCACAGCGGCTGAAAGAAGGGATCACTGATCTCGGGCTGAACCTGGTCACTCCGATGGACCCGGCACTGAGCCTGGGGGTGGTGATCACTGAAGCACCAGAGGGGCGGGGTGGCGAGATCAGCAACCGCCTGTATACGGAATACGGCATCGCCGGCGCTTCCACGGGGGGCATCCGCCTCTGCCCGACCATCTACAACACGAACGCCCATATTGATCGGGCCATCGACGGTCTCCGGGCCCTGCTGACCTGAGCGGTAACAGGAATACCTGTCACCGCTACTCGCCGGGAGAGTACTGCCGCTGCGCCCGGCGCTCGACATCGTCGCGGTAATAGGCGGCTTCCTTGAATTCACCGTCCACATAGCGCTCTGCCTGATCGTCGAAATGCGGCGAATCGGGATCGTTGCTCTGCCCCCCGGCCAGCAGCGTTCTGGCCCGGACGCGGTCACCAAACTCGACCACCGCCACGAAACTGTTGCCGGAAGCGCCGTACAGGCGCCGGGTGTCCGTATCACGGGCCGGAACGAATGACGCCAGCGCACCCCAGCGCGATGATGCCATCCCCACCGGGAGACTGGGCTGTTCGTCATCAAAACCCGCGTCGATGGCACCGCTGAGGCGCTGGAAGCGGTTGATTTCGCCCCATGGCATACGCCAGTCTCCGAAGTCCGCCTCCAGTTGCGCCAGCGTATCGGAAAATACCTGCAGACGCCGCTCCGGGTCACTGTCCGTGCCCATCCAGTTGATCTGCTGCATGGCACTCATGTCATCGGGAGCATCCAGCTCCGCCATAACCCGGGTGCCGTAGAAATGCGCCAGGGACATGGCGATGGAGTCGGTGCTGACTTCACCGTCCCATTCACTGAGATAGGAAATCGGCTCCAGCAGCTCCAGCCACTCTTCCGAATTGTTCACCCAGGCGTCCACCAGACCACCCACCAATTGCTCGAATCCCACCAGATACGGGTCATAGGCCAGTTCGAGCAGGCTGTCCAGCGTCATGTCCTGTGTCTCTTCCAGCAGTGAAACGGCTCTCACACCCCGGAAATTCTCATCATCCGGCGCCATGTACACCGGATACTCCATACGCTCGGGACTGTGCTCACCAGCCGCAGTGAACGGCGTGGAATTGGTGTTCTGCAGCCACCCTCCTTCCGGATTGAGCAGAGTGATCATCTCATCAACTTCATGGCGCCCCTGCCAGTCCGTATCCGGGTCACTGCCATCCACCGGTTGCGAGTAATCGAACCGCAGGTCGCGCCTCGGCATGAAATTACCATGGAAGTAGGCAATATTGCCCGAGGAGTCGGCGAACACCGTGTTGTTGGAAGAGTTGGTGCGAATCTCCATCATCTCCAGGAACTCGTCATAGTTGGCGGTCTTCATGCGCTGGTAGGACTGCCGCAGCGCATTGACGGGGTCCCAGTTGATCCGCGTCGCCACCCAGTCCCCGTTCTGCTCATGGGTGATCGGCCCCTGGTGAGTGCGATAGGTGGGGAAGGTCCGCTCGCTCATGCCCTCGTTATCCCGGTATCGCAGCGTCACAGCAGAGGTCTGCACGGGCCGTAGCTCGTCGCCATACCGGTAGAACAGCTCGTCATCTTCCCGCACGATGTCCTGCACGAACTCGTCCATGAAATCGGCGCCGGTCGAGGTGTGCATCCAGCCGGTATTCTCATTGAAGCCCTGGTAGACGAAAAACTGCCCCCAGGTCACCGCGCCGTAGGCGTTCAGGCCTTCCTCGCTGACCACATGAACCTCGCCGCGGAAGTAGAAACTGGTGTGCGGGTTGATCAATAACAGCGAATCACCCGAGGCCGTACGGGAACCGGACAGGGCGAAGCCATTGGAGCCGCCCGGTTCCCGGTATTCATCCGGCAGGGCCGGCGGGCGCACCCCTCCCGGACCCCAGGCTATCTGCGTCAGATCCGCACTATTATCCTGTGCCGTGGAGCGGTCTCCGTAAAAGGCGCGGATGCCGTCCAGCGGAATCTGCTCTATATCGCCACCGATGGACCCCTCGAAGAAGTAGTACGGCATCCACGGCTCGAAGCGCTCCAGCAGCATCGGCTCGACCTCCGGATGGGTATCCAGGTAATAGTTCAAGCCGTCGGCAAAGGCCTCGGCGAGCTCCTTAAGCCACGGCGGCGACGTCTCGTAGGCTTCCTCGGCTTCCTGGCGGCTCATATAGAGCCTGGCCCGCAGGTCACTGTAGAGCGCACTCTCGCCTTCCACCTCGGCCAGACGCCCGATGGCCCAGATATAATTGCGCTCGATGCGCGGAAAATCATCCTCGGCCTGCGCGTACAGTAACCCGAACACGGCTTCCGCGTCAGTCTGCGCATAGATGTGGGGAACCCCGAAATCATCCCGGTAGATGGTGATACGCTCAGCGATACCGGCCAGACGCCCGGTGTCGTCTTCTGATCCCGTGGACGGCGGACTGCAAGCGGACAGAACGGTGAACAGAAACAGAGTGGTCAGGAGCGAACAGTGGAAGGGAAACCGGGTCATCGGCAGACTCCTGTCAAATGGAAGGTTCGCCCTCACGCGCAAGGGCTCAACCTGAAAGCATAAACCCTGTCACCGAAAAGTCCAGCCCTCCTTTCAGCCACCCGCACCGGCCTTGCCACTATTGTCGTCACCACCGCGTTCATGGGACTTCTTCAGCCGGCGGCTCCAGCGTTGGCGGGCATAGCGGCGCAGATTCGAGACATTGTCCGTCTCGTCCATGATCTCGCGGCCCAGCATGGTCTCGATGATGTCCTCCATGGTGACGATACCGATCCAGGTGCCGAGCTCATCGTACACCACAGCCAGGTGCTGACGGTTGACCAGCATTTCGCCAAACAGATACTCGATATTGGTGGTGCCGTTAACGGTCACCGCTTCGCGGGCTATCTCGCTGAGCGGCGTGGCATCATCCACACACAGCAGGTCCGACTTGTGGACATAGCCGACCGTTCCGCCTTCCTCGTCGATGAGCGGAAATCGCGAGAAAGGCAGACTGACCGCTTTCTCCCGGAATTCGCCCGCCGTGCTGGCCGGCGCAAAATACTTGCTGACCGTGCGCGGAGTCATGATGGCACTGGTCTTGATCTCGTGCAGCCGCAGCGTGTTCTGGATAACGCGGCGCTCGTCCTCATCCAGTGCCTGCTGATCCCGCCCGATCTCGGTCAATGCCGAGATCTCCGCCCGGATATCAGTCTCGATACCGCCGTCTCCCAGCCGGCGGGTGATCTGCTTGGAAAGCCAGATGAACGGCATCAGCACCACGATCAGGAAGCGCAGCGTGGCAGGCAACGCTGGCGCGATGCTTTTCCAGTACTTGGCACCGATGGTCTTGGGAATGATTTCCGAGAAAATCAGGATGGCCAGGGTCATGCCACCTGAGGCAACCCCCAGCCAGCTTTCACCATAGAGTACGGTGACCTGCGCCCCGACGCCGGTGGCACCCACCGTATGGGCAACGGTATTGAGCGTCAGGATGGCGGACAACGGATCATCGATGTTGTCTTTCAGGTCCCGCAACCGCTGGAACAGCGCCGGGCGAGCGCTCTTCAGCGACGCGATATAGCTGGGCGTCACCGATAACAGGGCCGCTTCCAGGATGGAACACAGAAACGAGAAGCCAATCGAGGTTACCGCGAAGAGGATCAGCAGAGTCATTATGCAGGGTACTGGCCTAAGGGCCTGTCAGTGTACCGTCTTTAGGCCGGGGAACAAAACCGGTTCCCGGGTACAGACACAGAAATTCCCGAGGGGAGCCCTATGAACCACCCCGGACTCGTCGCAGAAACGCCTCGAACAGGCCGGTCAGCTCCGGCAGCACTGCAGACAGACGGTGATCGGCCGGCAACAGGTGCAGATCACAGTTGGCGGTTTTCGCGTAGCGCAGGACATTGTCCGGCGGAATCAGTTCATCGTGCCAGCCATGCACAATGCTGACCCGCTCCAGATCCTCCGGGTACTGCTGTTCCTTCCAACCCGGGATATACAGTGCCGGTGCCATCAGAAACACGCCCTGCGGACGCAGCGCGGCGGCAGCCACAAGCGCCACATAGGCGCCCATGCTGGAGCCGACCAGGACCAGCGGCCGGCGCGACTCTCCCTCCAGTTCATCCAGCAGCCGCCCCACTCGCTCGTCGGGATCCATCATGTCGGTGTAGTCAATGCTGTCCGTGGCCCAGCCGTGTTTCTCCGCAATGCCGGACAACACGCGGATCTTGGTCCCCTGCGGACCACTTTCCTTGCCGTGCGAGAATACGACAAGCCCTTGATTTTCTTCGCTCATGATCACTCCTTGTCTCGTGTGGCGTACATTCTATCGCAGCCTGAAGCAACCCGCCGACCCGTCACTTGAACCCGGCGTTCGATTGTTCAATAATCAAGACCATACTGATCGAGGCAGGGGGAGTACAGCCATGCAGGCAGCAATGAATCGAAGCCCGGCCGTCCGGGTACTCAGCGGCGTTATCGCCGGCATCCTCTGTGCCGGAGCTATCGCCCAGAGTGATGACTATGCCGTGCCACGCACCGCGCACGGACATCCTGACCTGCAGGGCGTGTGGAGCAACCAGACCCTCACGCCACTGACCCGGGACAGTCAGTTCGGCGAAACACTGGTGCTGAGCCCGGAACAGGTGGCAGCGGTCGAGGGGGCCAACCAGGAATTCCTGGACGCCGAATTCGCGCCCAGCGACCCCGACCGCGAGGCCGGCGCCGGCGCCCAGGGTGGCAACGACGGCGACACCAATGACGGCTACAACGAGTTCTGGAAAGAAGTGGGCGACCGCCTGCAGGTCATCGACGGGGAGCCACGTTCCTCCATCATCGTCGATCCCGCCGACGGACAGATCCCGTACGCCGGCGACCCCCGGGCCCGCTTCCGGCAGCCGGAAGGTGCCCCCGGCCGCAGTGACGGCCCTGAAGGGCGCCCGCTATCCGAACGTTGTCTGATTTCCTTCGGTAACCACTCCGGACCACCGATGCTGCCGGTCATGTACAACAACAATTACCGGATCGTGCAGAACGGGGACTATGTCATGATCCTCGCGGAGATGATCAATGACGCCCGCATCATACGGCTCGGCGGCGACGAACAGCACCACCCGGGCATGGAGAAGTGGATGGGTGACTCCATCGGACGCTGGGAAGGCGACACGCTGGTGGTCGAGACCACCGGCTTTCATCCGCAACACAGCATCTTCGGCGCCACGCAGGAGGCGATGATCACCGAACGTTTCGAACGCGTTTCCGATAGCAGCATACTCTATACCTTCACGGTGGAAGACCCCGAAGTGTTCTCGCGGCCGTGGACTGGCGAACTGCTGTTCAACGCCAAACCGGAAGGTGAGAAAATGTACGAATACGCCTGCCACGAGGGTAACTATGCTCTGCCCGGTGTACTGGCCGGCGCGAGGCGTGAGGAAGCCGACGCAGGACAATAAAAGGGCAGTCGGTGTTGGACTCTCGCGAAGATCGCCAAGGGCGCGGAGAAAGGCATTTTGTTGTACTCTCGCAGAGATCGCCAAGGGCGCGGAGGATATACCCTCACGGAGAAGCAGATTAGGCACTGGTCGTTGATGCTATCTATGTAATGAACCCCCGAAACAGCCGGCTTTCTTATTGGTTTCTCTGCGCGCTTGGCGGGCTTGGCGAGATCAACAAACTCTATTTCGCTTACCCACGAATTTTTCGGAAGAGCCTCCGAACAATGACCTGGCGGGGTCACTGCTCGTATAGCTCACACTTGGTAATCCGCCAGTGCACTGTGTCCATTACATCGACTCTGCCACCGCCTGCACTTCGTCCAGCACCCGCAGGAGGTTTTCGCCCCACAATTTCGCGATCTCTTCCTCGGTGTAGCCCCGCCGCACCAGTTCCAGGGTGACGTTAAAGGTCTCGGAGGCGTTCATCCAGCCCTCGACACCTCCGCCGCCATCAAAGTCCGATGTGATGCCCACATGATCGATGCCGATCAGCTCAACCATGTAGTCGATGTGGTCCACCAGGTCGGCCACATCCACCGGCGGAGCGATGGCATCGACCTCGGCCTCGATGCGGGGCGCGGCAAGCTCCTCGAGCCGGGCAAACTGCTCGTCGTATTCCTCTCGCTGCGGGCCATTCAGCTCATTCAGCTCGTCATTGTCCAGCAGAACCAGTCCGATCTCCTCTGCGATCTCTTCCTGCAGGGCGCGGAGCGCTTCGCGGTTGCGTTCATGCTTCTCCGGGTCGAGATAGGAACGGAAGGCCACGGCCTGCACCACACCACCGGATTCGGCCAGCATCAGCAGTTCCTCATCGGTCAGGTTGCGGCTGACTGACGGCGCCAGCGCACGCGCCGAGGAATGGGATGCGATGACCGGGGCCTCCGAGAGCTCCATGGACTGCAGATTGGTCTGAATGGACGGGTGCGACAGGTCGATCATCATGCCGAGGCGGTTCATCTCCCGCACCACTTCACGGCCCAGCTCGCTCAGGCCATCATGCATCCAGACATCATCCCGCTCGCCGGTATTGGAGTCCCCCAGCTGGTTGTGCCCGTTGTGGGTCAGGGACATGTAGCGGGCGCCCATTTCGTGAAACGCCTGCACCCGGTCGAGCTCCATGGCGAGTGGATACCCGTTCTCCACACCGATCATGGCCACCTTCTTGCCTTCAGCAGCAATGCGGCGCACATCGTCCGAGTTGTAGGCCACCTCGATCCGATCCGGTGCATACTCGTCCGCCAGGCGGTGAATTGCACCAAATTTGTCCATGGCATTGTCGTACGCGGCGGCAAATCCCTCTTCGGTCAGCTCGTCCTGCCCCGTGTAGACAATGAACCAGGCCACGTCCAGTCCACCGGCCTCCATCTTCGGCAGATTGACCTGCACATCCAGGTCCGAGGTGTAGTTGTTGTCAGCGGTGAAATTACTGGTATTGATGTCCACATGGGTATCGATGGTGATGACCCGGTCGTGGATATCACGGGCCCGGGCAACCAGCGCTTCCTCTTCCGACGGCCCGGTGCCGGATGGATTGTCCATGGCGGGTTGCGGGGAGGACGAGGTCTCCTGCGATGCGGGTGGCGACTCCCTGGGCCCACAGGCAGTGAGCAGGGATACTAGTGAAACGGCACAGACGAAACGGAACGGACTGGACATGAAGCCTCCTGAGAGAGAAATGGGCGGCAGGGGTCGTCCTGTACAATCCGGAAGCCCCTGATCCTTCACAAGAAGGCAAGAGCCGTGCCGCCCGTTATTATTTTTCAGAAGACATCCTATCAGATATCTGGAAACTTCAGGCAAGAACAGAAGTGGCCGGAGTGCATGGCCCCCGGCCGGGTTCCTGTGCCTGGAGTCACAGCTGCAACGCTTTCCTTCCGATGGCCGGTTCCACTGATCGCCAGACGAGCCTATAATCCGACCCCCTCATGTTTACTAAAATCAGGGACTTCGCCCGCCTGTTCCGTCAAGCGGTGGCCGGAGATCCGCACATCAACTACACCGAAGGCTCCATCCCCCGGGTGACCTTCCTGCTCGCCGTTCCCATGATCCTGGAAATGGCCATGGAGTCTATCTTCGCGCTGGTCGACATCTTTTTCGTCGCCCGCCTGGGCGCCGAGGCTGTGGCTACCGTGGGCCTGACCGAAGCCGTCATTTCCCTGCTGTTTGCGGTAGCGATTGGCGTCAGTATGGCCACCACCGCCATGGTGGCCCGCCGCATCGGTGAAGGGAACCCGGAAGCGGCGGCCAGAGCGGCCGGACAGGCCCTGTGGCTGGGAATGATCATCTCGGCCGCCGTGGGGATCGCTGGCTGGTACCACGCCGATGACATCCTGCGCCTGATGGGCGCCGAGCCAGCGGTAATAGAAACCGGGCGCGGCTACACCACCATCATGTTCAGCGGCTCGTTCACGATCCTTTTCCTGTTCCTGAACAATGCGATCTTCCGTGGCGCCGGGGATGCCAGCATCGCCATGCGTTCGCTGATACTGGCGAATGGCATCAACATCGTGCTCGATCCGATGCTGATCTACGGTCTGGGCCCGTTTCCCGAAATGGGGGTGACCGGCGCGGCCGTGGCCACCAATATCGGTCGGGGCACCGGGGTGGCCTATCAGCTCTGGCACCTGTTCCGGGGCAGCCGGCGTATACGCCTGCACCTGGCGGATCTGACGCTGCGGTTACCGATACTGCTGCACCTGTGCCGGATCTCGGTGGGCGGCATTGCCCAGTTCCTGATTGCCACGGCGAGCTGGATGTTCCTGGTTCGCCTGGTCTCCGTGCATGGCAGCGATGCGGTGGCCGGCTATACCATTGCGATCCGGGTCATCATGTTCATGATCCTGCCGGCCTTCGGCCTCAGCAATGCGGTCGCCACGCTGGTGGGGCAGAACCTGGGCGCACGTAAACCCGAACGGGCCCGCGCCACGGTCGTACAGGTGGCCCGGTACACGGCGGGCTATATGGGGTTAGTTACGCTGCTGATCATCGCCAACCCGGCCTGGGTGATGGGTTTCTTCAGCAGCGAGGCGGACGTGGTGGCCAACGGCATCCAGAGTCTGCGCATCCTCAGCTACGGCCTGGTGCTACTGGGCGTGGGTATAATCACGGTGCAGTCCTTCAATGGCGCCGGCGACACGATGACACCGACCTGGATCAATCTGTTCTGCTTCTGGATGGTCCAGATCCCGCTGGCGTGGTTCCTGTCCACCACGCTGGGTCTCGGTCCGCTGGGCGTATACTGGTCGGTGCTGTCCTCGGACATGTTGTTCAGCATTGTGGCTACGGCGCTGTTCCTGCGGGGGAGCTGGCAGAACAGGATGCTCTGAAGGCCCATCCTGTAGCGTGCAGACTGGCATGCCGTCCCCATGCCACGTAGTTCTGCGGCGGGCCCTGTGGTAGGGTTACGATCTGATCAACCACACCGGGGAGAGCAGGTTTGACGGACGAGCTGACTGCTGTACAGGAGCAGGCGGAAGAGATCGAGCAGATTTACCAGACCAACTACCGCGTCGGGCAGGACAATATCAGAAAGTGGGGTTTTGATATCCACAACCCCGTCTTTGTGGTCAGCACCCTGCTGATTCTGGTGTTCGTGCTTGGCTCCCTTGCCTTCCCGCAGCAGTCGCTGGAGTATCTGGGGGCCACCCGCAACTGGATCCAGGCCACCTTCGACTGGCTGTTCCTGTCCGCAGGCAACTTCTTTGTGTTGTTCTGCCTGGCCCTGATCGTGTTGCCAGTGGGCAGAATCCGGCTGGGCGGTGAAGACGCGGCTCCTGATTTCTCCCTGCTCTCCTGGTTCGCCATGCTGTTTGCCGCCGGCATGGGCATCGGCCTGATGTTCTGGAGCGTGGCCGAACCCACCGGCTACTTCACCGAATGGTTCGGCAGCCCCTTCAACATCGAGGGCTACACTGAAGAGTCCCGCAGGGCGGCGCTGGGCGCGACCATGTACCACTGGGGTCTGCATCCCTGGGCCATCTACGGCGTCGTCGCCCTGTCCCTGGCCTTCTTCACCTACAACAAGGGACTGCCGCTGACCATACGCTCGACGTTCTATCCCCTGCTGGGGGAGCGCGTCTGGGGTCGCATGGGGGATGTAATCGATACGGTGGCGGTGCTGGCCACCATTTTCGGGCTGGCCACGTCACTGGGCCTGGGCGCGCAGCAGGCCGCCGGGGGGCTATCCTTCCTGTTTGGCATCGGCAGCGGGCTGATGATCCAGGTAGTGATCATCGTGGGCGTGACCGGCCTGGCACTGATCTCGGTGGTGCGGGGCATCGATGGCGGTGTCAAGCTGCTCAGCAACATCAACATGGGTTTTGCCTTCCTGCTGTTGTTTTTCGCAATACTGGCCGGCTCTGTGGGCGCATTCATCGCCAATGTGGGAACAACGGTATCCGGCTACGCAGAGTATCTGTTGCCCCTCAGTAACCCCGTGGGCCGTACCGATGAGACCTTCTATCACAACTGGACCATTTTCTTCTGGGCCTGGTGGATTTCCTGGTCGCCCTTCGTGGGCATGTTCATCGCCCGCGTATCGCGAGGCCGCACCGTCCGGCAGTTCCTGACGGCGGTATTGATCGTCCCCACACTGGTGACGATCATCTGGATGAGCGCCTTCGGTGGCCTCGGGATCGACCAGGCCGCCGCCGGCGTGGGCGAATTGGCAGACGGGATAACGGACGAATCACTGGCGCTGTTCCAGATGCTCACCCAACTGCCATTGAGCGCAATCACCTCGTCGCTGGCCATCTGTCTGGTACTGGTGTTCTTCGTGACCTCTTCCGATTCCGGCTCTCTGGTCATCGACAGTATCACGGCCGGCGGAAAAACCACCGCTCCTGTTACGCAACGGGTATTCTGGGCCACCATCCAGGGCATCATCGCCGCCGTGCTGTTGACCGTGGGTGGCAGTGCCGCTCTGCAGGCCCTGCAGGCTGCGGCAGTGAGCACCGGGCTGCCCTTCACACTCGTTCTGCTGGCGATGTGCGCGAGCCTGGCAAGAGGCCTGCACCACGAACGCCGCCTCACAAAACTGAACCTGATTCTGGAAGACAGTGGACCGGAAGAACGAGGAGCCAGTGATGTACCGTAGAATCATGGTCCCGGTGGACCTCGAGCATGTCGACCATATGGAGAAGGCTTTGCACGGGGCCGCCGAACTGGCCACGAGCTATTCCGTGCCGGTCTGCTATGTGGCGGTGGCGGGCCGTGCACCGAACGAGGTGGCGGCCACTCCCGAGCAGTTCGCCAGAGCCCTGGAGCAGTTCGCCCGCGATCAGGCGGACGCCCATGGCATCGAGACGTCCAGCCTGACGATGTCCAGCGTGGACGTGCCGGCGGAACTGGATCACAAGCTGCTGGAAGCCATCAGGACCACCGGCTCGGACCTGGTGGTCATGGCGTCCCATAGTCCGGGGGTTTCCGACCGCCTGCACCTGATCGGCTCCAACGCCGCGTGGCTGGTACGCCACACCGACGTTTCCGTCTTCGTAGTCCGCTGACACGGAATCCCGGCCCGGGATCATTGATTTTGGCGCCCTGCCGTGTGATATTCGGGTAAACGGCCCTCATGAACGGGTTCAGAAAGTGATCCGATGGAGCCGTCCTTATAATAATGAAAATCAGTGAGGAGCTCTTGATGGTTGCACTGTTGCACCGTGCATTGACCGCCAGCGGTCTCGCCGCCCTGCTTTGCCTGACGCCGGCCAGCGCCCAGGAAATTCCCCGCCTGCCTGACGGCACTCCGGACCTCAGCGGGCTGTGGCAGACCATGACCAACGCCGGCTGGAACATCGAGCCACAGGCCGCCGATCATGGTCCGGATCCTGAATGGGGCGCGATCGGCGCAGTGCGGCCCAGCCTGGGTGTAGTCCAGGACGGTCCTCTGCCCTACACCGAAGAAGCCCTGGCGGAACGTGACGCCAACCGGGACGACTGGCTGGCCCTGGATCCGGTGGTCAAATGCTACATGCCGGGTGTCCCGCGCGCGAATTACATGCCCTTTCCCTTCCAGATTGTCCAGTCTACCGATCACATCACCATGGCCTATGAGTTCGCCAGTGCAATGCGGATCATCTATATGGACCGCCCCGATTTCGATGCCCCGGTCAGCGCCTGGATGGGCCACTCCCGGGGACACTGGGAGGACGACACCCTCGTCATCCGCGTCACCGACTTCATGCCGTACACCTGGTTCGATCATGCCGGGAACCATCACAGTGATCAGCTGGAAGTGATCGAGCGCTACACCATGGAATCGCCGAACCTGATCCGCTACCAGGCGGAGATCCGCGATCCGGAGACGTTCACCCGCCCGTGGACCATGGAGATGCCCTTGTACCGGCGCATGGAAGACAACGCGCAGTTGCTGGAGTTCAAATGCGTGGAGTTCGCCGAGGAACTGATATACGGCCACTTGAGCCGCGATGCAGACCCGGACCGGGAACCACCCCGTGGCCTGCCTTTCAACATCCGTTGATTCATCCGGAGGCCTGACCATGACAGACACAACACAGACACGAACACCCGCCCCGCACACTGCCCTGCTGTTGGTTGCCGCCATGGGTGCTGTCCTGTCAGGTACCGCACAGGCACAGAATGATGACTGGGAGGTGCCGCGCACGATTCACGGCCAACCTGACCTGCAGGGTGTGTGGGCCAACAACAGCAGCACGCCACTGGAACGGCCGGAAGTTTTCGGCAATCGCGCCACCCTGACCGATGAGGAGTACGAAATGCTCCAGCAAGAGGCGCAACGCATCCAGTCGGGTGACGGCGATGCCCTGTTCGGGGACGGTTTCCTGAATGCCGTGGTCAGCGGCGAGGTACAGTCCTACGACCCCGAGACCGGCAACTACGACCAGAACTGGATGGTGGACCGCAACCTGGAGAACCGCACCTCACTGATTGTAGATCCGCCAGATGGCCGCCTCCCGGACCTTACAGAAGAGGCCGGGGAACGGATGACACGCCGCGCCCGTCAACGCCGGGAAAATGCGTCGGGGGACTACTCCGACCGTCCTCTGCAGGAGCGCTGCATCACCTGGGGCATGCCCTACATCATGGCCGGGTACAACAGTTACTACCAGATCGTCCAGAGCGAAGACAGCGTGGCCATCATCCAGGAAATGATCCACGATGTCCGGATCATTCCTCTCACTGGCAAGCCCCACGTCGATGAGCGTGTACGGCTCTGGCATGGCGACTCACGCGGTTACTGGGAAGGAGACACGTTGGTGGTGGAAACCCGTAATTTCTCGGATGAGAGCCTGTTCCGCGGCGCTGGCGCCAATCGCGTATTCACCGAGCGCTACACGCGTGTAGCACCGGACATCCTTGAATACGAGTTCACACTGGAAGATCCGACCACATGGGAACGGCCGTGGACGGCAGTGATCAACTACACGGCCAGTGACGGGGAAATCTACGAATACGCCTGCCACGAGGGCAACTACGCCTTGATGGGGATCCTCTCCGGTGCACGCGCCGAAGAGGCACAGCAACAGGACTGATGAGTGCCGGGGCGCGCGATTGTGTCCCGCTCAATCCTTTTTTTCGTCACTATCGTCATCGTCTCCGGACGCGACGTCCACGGCCGCCCCCGCCACCTTGAACGGCACCTTGGCTACCTCGATCGTGACATCGGCCGCCGTGCCCACCACGGTACCAAGACAAGCGCTGAGAGTGGCGGCGAGCACTATCGCCAGGCCCGCCATGCGCAGTCTGCTCATCAGCGTTTCCATTTGATATTGCAGCCGATACTGGGCTTCTGGCTGTCCGTAACAGGCTGCCCGGCCAGTACTGCATCCGCAGCGGCACGCAGGTCTGCGCCGGTCACCGGACGGCCGTTGCCGGGGCGGCTGTCATCAAACTGTCCACGATAGACCAGCCGGCGCTCCCGGTCGAAAAGGTAGAAATCCGGCGTGCAGGCGGCGGCGTAGGCGCGCGCTATGTTCTGCGTCTCATCATAGAGATAGGGAAACACGTATCCGGCCTCTTCTTTCTCGCGAGCCATCTCCTCGGGCCCATCCTGGGGATAGGAGGAGGCGTCATTGGCACTGATGGCAACCATACCGAGACCCTTTTCCGTATATTCCCGGGCGAACAGGGCCAGCCCCTCGCGCAGATGCTTCACGAACGGGCAATGATTGCACATGAAAACCACAAGCAGTGCTGGCTGGTCGGCGAAATCCGACAGACTGACAGTATTGCCGCCGGTATCCGGCAGGGCAAAATCCGGTGCCGGGGTGCCCAGTGGCAGCATGCTTGATTCGGTCAAAGCCATACGGCCTCCTTCAATAGTCTGTAATGTACTCAGGCTTTCCGGCCCTGTATCCGATCTGCCCCGGTTCAGTCCGCCAGCTCGCGGGGCATGCGGAAGACGACGCTCTCCTCGACGCCTTCCAGCTCTCGGGGCGCCACGCCAGTCAGCTCTCGCAAACGGGTCACTACCTGCTGCACCAGGACTTCGGGAGCCGAGGCACCGGCCGTAATGCCGAATTGCTTCCTTCCGTCGAACCAGGAGGACTGCAGGTCATCCACACAGTCGATCAGGTAGGCTTCACAGCCCATCCGCTCGGCCAGTTCACGCAAGCGGTTGGAATTCGAGCTGTTGGGGGAACCGACCACCAGCAGCAGGTCGCATTCCAGGGCAAGTTGCTTTACGGCGTCCTGGCGGTTTTGGGTAGCGTAGCAAATATCTTTTTTACGGGGCCCCTCAATACGGGGAAACCGTTCCCGCAGCGCATCAATAATACGTGCGGTATCGTCCATTGACAGCGTGGTCTGTGTCACATAGGCAAGACGGCTGGCATCGCGCACGGTCAGGGACTCCACATCATCGACCGACTCGACAAGATGGATATCGCCGCCCTTGCTTCGGTCGTACTGCCCCATCGTGCCTTCCACCTCTGGATGGCGGGCATGACCGATCAGGATACATTCGCGCCCCTCCCCACTGTAGCGGCTGACTTCCAGGTGCACCTTGGTCACCAGCGGGCAGGTGGCATCGAAAACCCGAAAGTCCCGTTGCTCTGCCTCCTGCTGTACTTGCTGCGACACCCCGTGGGCACTGAAGATCACGATCGGTTGCCGGCCCCGGCTGTCCTGTTCCGGCACCGCCTCGAGCTCGTCGACAAATACCGCACCGCGCTGGCGCAGGGTGTCGACCACAAACTTGTTGTGCACCACTTCATGCCGCACGTAGATCGGCGCACCATAGACATCCAGGGCACGATTGACGATATCGATGGCCCGGTCAACACCGGCGCAGAAACCGCGCGGGTTGGCCAGGCGGATCGCCATGCCGGCATCGTCCGGCCCGGGATCCACCATGCCGGTAACATCGGCTCCGGAGTCGGTATGACTGTTCATCGGACCTCCACTGCCTGGACACCGGCCGGCATGACCGAGATGATATCTGCCGAAAAATCGATCTCGCGTCCGGCCAGCGGGTGGTTGAAATCCACCACCATGAGTGTGTCATCAATCGACTGTACCACACCGGGAATATCGTTGCCGGCGCCGTCGGCGAAAGCCAGCACTGTGCCTGGCTGCACCGGTTCAGGACTGCTGGCGATCAAGCGGGCAAACCGGTCGCGGGCGAAGGTCTGCACATTGTCGGGATTGACTGGCCCGAAGGCCTGTTCCTCCGGAAGCCTTATCCGGATGCGATCACCGGCCACATACCCGGCCAGCGCCTCCTCAAAGCCCGGCAACAACGACCCGTCACCCATCACAAAGCTGGCCGCTTCGCGATCATAGTTGGAATCAATTTCCGTACCGTCGCTCAGGGCCAGCGAGAAATGCAGGGTGACCCTGGTCCCCGGGGCGATGGCCGGTGCGTCGTGCGCTTCAGGCATACAGTCGCTGTTCCCCTTCACCCTCGATGTTTTCCACACAACGGCCACACAGTTCGGGGTGCTCACTGTGAGTGCCCACATCAGGGCGGTGATGCCAGCAGCGCACACACTTCCCGTACGCCGAAGGCTGGACCCGTATGCCGCTCAGGCCGGCCACCTCGCCGAGATCTTCCCCGTCGTCCACCGTATTCACGATCACGCCGGAGACCAGCAATACGAACCGTAGCTCGTCACCCAGGCGGGACAATTCCCCGGCCAGCCCGGCGTCACAGTCCAGCGTCACCGAGGCGCCCAGTCCCGAACCGATTTCCCGGGCGGCGCGCCGGTTCTCGAGCTCCCGGTTGACCGCCGTACGCACTGTCATGATCCGCGCCCAGAAAGCATCATCCAGCCCGTCAGCTTCTGGAAGAGACTCCAGACCGTCATCGAACAGCGACAGGAACACCGCATCCTGTCGTTTGCCGGGAATATGCTCCCATAGCTCATCGGCCGTAAAGCTCAGCACCGGTGCAATCAACCGGGCCAGAATCTCGATAATATGATACATGGCGCTTTGCGTGGACCGCCGGGCCAGACTGGAAGCCGGCGTGGTGTACTGACGGTCCTTGATGACATCCAGATAGAAACTGCCCAGCTCGTTGACACAGAAGTTGTGAACTTTCTGGTATACCCCCAGAAAGTGGTAGTTGCGGTAATCCTCCTGCACGCTGGCCCGCAGCAACTGGGCCTGCCGGGTGATCCAGTAATCCAGTGCCAGCATGTCGCCGGCCGGGACCAGGTGCTGTTTCGGGTCGAATCCATTCAGGTTCGATAGCAGGAAGCGCGCCGTATTGCGGATGCGGCGGTAGGCATCCGCCACCCGTTTGAGGATCTCCTGCGAAACCGGGATCTCGCCACGATAGTCGGTGGCCGCCACCCATAGGCGAAGGATGTCGGCGCCATACTGGGCAAATACCTCGTGCGGGGAAATCGTGTTGCCCAGTGACTTGGACATCTTGTGGCCCTGCGCGTCCACCGTAAAGCCGTGCGTCAGCACCTGCCGGTACGGTGCCTGACCATTCATGGCCACGGACGTTTTCAGCGACGACTGAAACCAGCCACGGTGCTGGTCAGAGCCCTCCAGGTAGAGATCGGCCGGGTACGTCAGCTCCTCACGCTGCTGCAGCACGGAATAATGCGTGACGCCGGAATCAAACCAGACATCCAGGGTGTCGGTCACCTTGCTGTACTCTCCGGCCTCATCACCCAGCAGTTCGGCGGCGTCCAGCTCGTACCAGGCATCCATGCCCTCCTTCTCGATACGCTGCGCCACTGCCTCGAACAGCTCGTCAGTCTGCGGATGAAGCGCCCCGGACTCCCGGTGTACAAACAGGGTGATCGGCACGCCCCAGGTGCGCTGCCGCGAGACGCACCAGTCGGGACTGCCTTTCAGCATCAACTCGATACGCGCCTTGCCCCACTCGGGAATCCACTGCACCTCATTCACCGCTTTCAGGCAGTCGGCGAGCAGCCCTTTCTCGTTCATGCTGATAAACCACTGTGGTGTGGCGCGATAGATCAAGGGCGTTTTGGTGCGCCAGCAGTGTGCATAGCTGTGTACGACCTTCTCGCAGAACACCAGGGCCTGCTCTGCTTTCAGCACGTCAAGAACCTGCTCATCCGCCTTGTAGACATGCACACCAGCGAAGCGCCCCGCCGCCTCGACAAACACGCCATTGTCATCGATCAGGTTCAGCGTGCCGATACCATAAGCCTTGCCCACCAGAAAGTCGTCCATGCCATGGTCCGGCGCGGTATGGACACAGCCGGTACCCGCCTCGGTGGTGACATGCTGGCCCAGTATGACCGGCACCTGCTTGTCGATGAACGGGTGGCGCAGCACATGTCGCTCCAGCGACTGCCCGCTGACAGTGGCCACCACGCGGTGCTCGCTGGCACCGAACCGTTGCATGACCTCCTCGACGAGATCCAGGGCCACCACCATGGTTTCAGGACCTGCGTCCCCGTCCAGACGGGTCTCAACCAGCGCATACTCCAGCTCCGGATGCACGGATACCGCCTGGTTGGCGGGGATGGTCCAGGGGGTGGTCGTCCAGATGATGACAGACACCGGCAGCGGCACCGCACCGGCCTCGACGCCGAATGCACGCAGGAAGCCCACCGGATCGGCCACCGGGAAACGCACATCGATGGCGAAGGACTCCTTGTCCTGGTACTCGACTTCGGCTTCGGCCAGGGCGGATGCGCCAACCACGCTCCAGTAGACCGGCTTGTAGCCTTTCACCAGATGGCCTTTGGCGGCGATGCGCCCCAGCGCCCGCACGATATCCGCTTCGGTGCCGTAATTCATGGTCAGATAAGGGTCATCCCAGTCGCCCAGCACGCCCATGCGCTCGAAGTCTTTCTTCTGGTTCTCGACCTGGCGCTCGGCATAGGCACGGCATGCCTTGCGGAACTCGGCATGACTGATCTTCTGACCGGCCTTGCCTTTCTTCTTTTCGACATTGTGCTCGATGGGCAGGCCGTGACAGTCCCAGCCGGGAACGTAGGGAGCATCACGGCCATCCATGGTCTGCGACTTGACGATGATGTCCTTGAGGATCTTGTTGACCGCATGCCCCAGGTGCAGATCCCCATTGGCGTACGGAGGCCCGTCATGCAGAATGAACTTGGGGCGGCCCGCACTGTGCTCGCGAATCCTCCGGTACAGGCCGGTTTCCTGCCATCGCCTGAGCCGCTCCGGCTCGCGCTGCGCGAGCCCGGCCTTCATCGGAAAATCGGTTTGCGGAAGATTCAGCGTCTGTTTGTAGTCACTCATTGGGTTGACTCATTGTCCTGTAGTCTGTTCGGTTGTGATCCATCCTCTTCGCCCTGCAACACAGCCCGCACCTGCTCGACGTCCCGGGCAATCTGTTCTTTAAGCGCTTCCAGTGAATCGAACTTCTCTTCGTCCCGTACTTTGTGGCTGAAGAACACGGTCATGTGCGCCCCGTACAGGTCGCCCCGATAATCCAGCAGATGGACTTCCAGTACCGCCTCCCGGTCCCGGGATACCGTCGGACGGTACCCGATGTTGGCTGCGCCGGGCCAGTCGAAACACGGCCCTTCCGCAGGCTCGATACGGGCCCGGCAGGCATATACCCCATGCAATGGCAACGTACGCCGGTCGAGCTGCACATTGCAGGTCGGAAATCCCAGGTCACGGCCCAGTTGCTGCCCCCGGACCACGTTCCCGGCAATGCCGTAGGGTCGTCCCAGCATGGCCTCGACCTTGCCGAAATCGCCCCGCTGCAGATGCTCGCGCACTCCGGTACTGCTGATACGCTCCCCACCCTCATAGCAGCTCGCGGTCTCGATGACGTCAAAGCCGTAGCGGGCTCCGTGCTGCTGCAGCAGCGCGAAATCGCCCTGCCGATGGTGGCCGAAACGGAAATCGCTACCGGCGATCAGCGCCCGGATGCCCAGGCCTTCCACCAGAATATCCCGGATATACTGTTGCGCACTCAACCCGGACAGTGCCCGGTCAAATCGCAACAGGTAGACGCAGTCCACTCCCAGCTCGTCCAGCAGCGCGATCTTCTCCTGCGGTTCACTGAGGCGCGCCGGGCAGTCCCCGGTATCGCCGGCGAAGAACTCCTCCGGGTGGGGTTCCGTCACGATGGCAACGGCTGGCACGCCATGATGACGGGACTGCTCGAGCAACTGACCCACTATGGCCTGATGACCGCGGTGAACGCCGTCGAACTTGCCGATGGTAGCGACACAGTGCGAGTGTACCTCCCGGAACGCCCGGGTTGATTCAATGACTTTCATGCCGGATGTTCCATGTACTGTCGCCGGAAGCCGCAGAAAAGCGCCCGATTATACCCTGTAACAGCAGGCTTCCCAACCACGGAACGCCACTGGCACAGCGGGAATGGCCCGCTTCAGCGTGAACCGGAGAGATTGCGCCTGGCTTTTCTTGCCAGAACGGTGGCGGCCGCAGCCAGAATGACAATCCACAACCCCTGGGCCACCAGCACATTGGCCACTGATACGGAGTCCGGCCTTCCCAGTATGAACCCGAGATTGATGGCAATGACAAGAGCAAGCGCGCCACACGCCACGGCCAGCACCCCCTGCAGAATGGCTATGAATCGTTGCATGACTTTCCCTCATCGTGAATCACGGCCGATTATTGCAGCCCGGAGCCGGCGGTTCAATGTGCTATGCTTGTCGGATGCTTGGTAAACTTGCCCTGACCCTGGTGGTGATTGTCATCGCCGCCCTGTATATACGCCATCGCGCGCGCGCTCAACGCGTTACCAACCGGGACGCGGAGCGCGCCCGCCAGCCGGCATCGCACAATCCCTGGCACCGGAATACCGACAACCGCCAGTCCCGGGACATCCCTCCGGGCAAAGCCCGGCATCGCCTTCCGGCAGATACCGGAAAGATTCTGCTGTGGATCACTCTTGCGATTATCGTGACCACCGGAGCCAGCCTGTACTATCTGGCGTGGCGCGATGCGCGGCAACCCGTGACCGTCATTCTGCACAGCGGCAATGGCGAACCGGTCACGTATGAGGTCCGCAAACGGGATCTCGACGCGCGCGCGTTCACCACGCTGGACGGAACCCGGGTCACCGTGGCCGACAGTGAGCGCATGGAAGTCATTGGTCTGTAGAACTGTTCGGTTTATCGCAGCCCTCCGCAGGTGGTCGACCTCCTGCCCTCACTTTGCCGCTTTCCGCTATCCGGACGGTAATTACCTGATACACTGACCGTACTGATTACAGGCTGACCAGTCCCGGAATCGATGCCGATGAGACCACTTTTCACACTACTGCTACTCCTGGCGCTTGCCGTCAGCAGCCCTCTGCATGCCAAGATGGGCACGGAGCGCATGCTACAGTTGCAGGACGGCGGCAGCATGAAGGTGTTCGTGTTCGAGGGAAGGGACGGCAGCGACGGTCCATGGCCACTGGTTGTGTTGATGCCCGGCGGTTCGGCGAACGAGTATATCGCCAGGGCCCAGTTCTGGCTGGGCTATGAGCTGGCCAGCCGTGGCTGGGCGATCGCTGTCCCGGTATCGCCGGACTCCAGCTCCTTTTTCGGACGCAACGGGGAACGGATTCCCGAAGTGATCGATCAGCTGCAAGCCATGCCCGGGATCCGGGATGGCCAATCCCTGCTGGTGGGCGTCTCCAACGGCGGCAGTTCAGCCATCGAGATTGCTGCCCGCGACCCCGAACGCTACTACGGCGTGGTGGCCGTGCCGGGTATCATCCGCGATGAAAATACCATGGAAAACCGGGACATGGGCGGCCTGCCGGTCTACATCCGCATTGGCGAGAATGACCTGCTACGCTGGGATCGCCGCCTGCCCGACCTGACCCGGCAACTGACCTCGGCCGGAGCAAAGGTCAACGCCAGACTGGTCCCGGATGCCAACCATGTCTTCCCCCTGGACTGGGAGGAACTGCAACCATGGCTGGACGCACTGCCCGTCCCGGAAATGGACTCCGCTGGCACGGGGAGCATCAACCCGCCAGAGAAGTGACATGGCCGGGCAGTGAACTGCCCCGGCCATGTCGGATCATCTCGCCGTATGGCGGTTTACGGGCTGTCATGCTACAGTTTCGCTCGGCAAAACGGATCAATACGATTCCGTCCAGTATTCCGAAAGCCGGAGACAAGTCATGAAACTGATCACAGCCATCATCAAGCCATTCAAGTCGGATGACGTACGCGAAGCCCTGTCCGAGCTGGGCGTCAATGGCATGACCATGACCGAAGTCAAGGGATTCGGCCGCCAGAAAGGACACACCGAACTCTACCGGGGCGCGGAATACGTCATCGACTTTCTGCCCAAGGCCAAAGTGGAGGTGGCCATAGAGGACGACCAGGTCGACCAGGCCATCGAAGCCATCTGCAAGGCAGCCAATACAGGGCACATCGGGGACGGTAAGATCTTCGTCACTGCGCTGGAGCAAACGGTACGGATCAGAACCGGCGAGACCGGCAACGACGCTCTCTAGTGCGCTAGTGCGCTAGTGCGCCCCGCCGAAAGCGGGTGGGTTGTCACGATTCAAAGAAGTACACCTCCAGGTTGATCTGCAAGCGGGGATCGGTCTTCCAGTCCATCGCCCGCTCCGTCAACACCTGGGGCACCACTTCGAGTATCAGCCAGTCTTCATGGATGGCCTTGCGGTAAACTATCTGCACATAGTAATCCTCGACCCGGGTGTTCGGGCGGTTCACACCCAGCAGACCCACCTCGTAACTCATGGTCTCCAGCTCTCCCAGCGTCTGATACAGTGACAGGTATTGACCGAATTCGGTTTCCCGCAAATGGTGGCGATAATGCGCCTCGGTCGTCATCCGCAACTGTACTTTATCCGTGATCTCCCGCCCGAAATAAACCCGCAGGTCATTGCCCCAACCATCAGAGTGGTAGAAATAGGACCGTTGATCCAACCCTACCTGCCAGTGCTCGGCGAAATCGGTTCCGAACCGAGTCCGGAACCGGTAGAACGGATCCAGCGGCAGACGCCCCCGGATACCGAAATCGTGATTGAACTGCCAGCCATTGCGTTCCTCCAGCTCATAGCTGAAGGCACCACTGAAAGAGGAGGGTACAATATTGTCCAGGCGTTGCTCACGCAGCGAATTGCGCTCATTGTCCTCGGATTCGAATATGAGCTTCCACCGCTCCGTCGCACGCGGCAGATCGAGTGAACCACCGATCCGCACATTGGAAAAATAGGTGTCATGACGGCCCAGCCGCTGGTTCAGTTTGATGCGCAGGTAGCTTTCGTTGGCCCGTTCACCCACCACCTCACCGGCCAGCCAGTCATCCAGCGAACGTCCGACCGTATCCACATTGCGCGATACATCATCGCGCCGTGATTCCAGCCAGTTCCAGGCACTATCCAGCTCCATCTCCTCGATAGCGCGCTGCCAGACCGGTCGCTCCACCTGTTCCGCCCCGCCGTCAGCCGGTTCCTCCGCTGCGAAGACCGCCCCGCAGCACAAGGCTGACGGCCAGAACAGCAGCCGGAAAACAGATCGCTTTGACGTGCTCTGCAAAGACATGATGTCGAGTGTAGTCCAGCCGCGTCCTGTTGCCTATATCCCGAAGCCGGTTGCCAGCTTTCGGCCACATTCTGTCAGCCTGGTGTCAGCCTGCCAGACTCAGGATCCATTCAGTGCCATGATGCAGTGGTTCCACGCCAAGCAGCACGAACACGAGAATCAGAAACAGCAATAGCGATAAACGGGCCGGGCCCAGACTGATATACCGTCCGGCGTTGAGCAGTGCATGTACTCGGGTTTCCACTTCCGCACCAGTGAAGCGCTGCAAAACAGGCGAGGCCGCTGGGGCGGACTGGACAATGCGCTTCACACGCACCAGGGTTTCGGCAACCGGCACGGTTCCGAAAATCTGCGCCGCACTGAAATCACAGGCCTGCTCGGACAGCAATTCCAGATCATCGAGCAGGCGCCGCTTGAAAGCCGGCGGGGCAACCAGACAGAGCAACCGGCCCAGCAGCATTCTGAGATTATCCAGCCGCAGGCGATGCGCCCTCTCGTGTGCCAGGATCACCTGGAGATCGGTCCCGTCACACTGGTCGCGCAACCCCCGGCTCACATAGACTTCCGGTCGCAGCCAGCCGAGCGTGAATACCAGTGGCTGGTCCGACTCCAGCTCCCGGAACCCGTTCGCAGCGTCCGCTCCGGACAGTAGCCGCAATTGCCGGGTCAGACGGGCAGACTCCCGGAGATGCACAAACACCCGCCAGGAGAGCAACAGCAGAATGAACGCCGTGGCAGCGAGCCCCAGCAGGGCAAGCGGCAACGATGTGGTGAGCGGAACATGCGCGCTACAGTCTTCATGACAATGCGGCCCGACCAATGCCGACTCCGCGACCGGCAGATACAGCAGGAGTGAACCGGACAGGCTCATCAGCAACGGGGCGGCACAGAACGTCAGTAACACGGCCGAGGCGCCGGCCGGATGCAGGGCGAGCAAGAGCGGCCGCAACAGGCGGTGGACCACCAGCAACAACAGAGTCAGCATCAGCCAGGCACCGATCCAGACCACCGCGAACGAGCCTGCGGTCAATACGGCGCCATCAGCCATCTCCCTGCTCCTCCTGCCGACGCCGATGCGCAATCAACTGTTCCAGTTCGTCCAGGGAGTGTTCGTCCATGTCGGCTGCCACCGTCACGAAACTGCTCAGAATGGTCTCCATGCGTCCATCGTGCAGCAGGTGGATGACATCGCCCATCAATCGTGCCAGTAATGAGGAACGGCTCACCAACGCGAAATAGTGATAGGCACTGCCCCGTTTTTCCCGGTCCACCAGACCTTTCCGATAGAGGCGCTCCAGCGTGGACTGCACGGTGCTCAACGAAGGTCGGCGCCCGGTGAGACGGCTGGTCACGTCGCGTGCATCGAGATGGGGTGTCTTCCACAGGATCTCCATGACCCGCAGCTCCCGCTCTCCCAGCGTACTGCCTGACAGCGTGTTGGAGGAGGATCGCCTCACTGTCATCGTGCCCCCCGAAAACCGATGGGGAATCGGCCTTTTATCTTCCTTTTTTCTTCTTTCATTTCATTCACTTGAGAATAACGATCAGTCAGATTTCCCGACAGACTCGGGTCGCCGCGCACTGAGCGACTATACTGCCCACCCGCAGGTTACCGCACTTACTTTATCACAATGGACACAGGACAAAAGATTCATGAACCGAAGCCTGATCACATGGACCACCGCACTGCTTTGCAGCGGCTCTCTTCACAGCGCTACTGCACAGGAACAGAGCAACCTGGAGGAAGTACTGGTACTGGGCAGCAACCTGGAACTGAATGGCAACCCGGTCAATGCCACGGAAGGGGTCGTCTATGACCTGCAGCTCGCCACCCGTCCCGTCGGACGCCCGGGCGAACTGCTGGAATTCGTTCCCGGGCTGATCGCCACGCAGCACAGTGGCGAGGGCAAGGGCAACCAGTACTTCATGCGGGGCTTCAATCTCGACCATGGTACCGATCTGGCCATCCAGGTGGACGGCCTGCCGGTCAATATGCCAACACACGGCCACGGGCATGGCTACGCGGACCTGAACTTCCTGATCCCGGAGCTGATCGATACACTGCGCTACCGCAAGGGCCCGTACTACGCGGATGCCGGCGACTTTGCCACAGCCGGTTCGGCCGATTTCGAATACCTGAACCGCCTTGATGAAGGCACGATCAATCTGACCATCGGGGAAGAAGGCTACCAACGGGTCTACGCCGGCGAAACACTGGGTGATGGCCGCGGCGCCTTCACCCTTGCCGGCGCCCTGACACGTTATGACGGCCCCTGGGAACTGGACCAGGACATGGACAAACGACAGGGACTGCTGCGTTACCACCATGATGATGGCGAGACCAGCTGGCGCGTCACTGGCGCATTCTACGACAACACCTGGCAGGCTACCGACCAGATTCCACAGCGCGCCGTGGATGCCGGTCAACTGGGGCGCTGGGGGACGGTTGACGACAGTGACGGCGGCGAAACCCACCGCCACAGCCTGTCGGCGGACTGGTCCCGGCAGTACCCGGGAGACCGCGCCTGGGAAGGCCGGGCGTACTACCTGGACTACGGACTGGACCTGTACTCCAACTTCACCTACTTTCTGGAACATCCGGAGCGCGGCGACCAGTTCCACCAGGAAGACAGCCGTCATGTTATGGGTCTGGAGAGCCGCTATCGCCAACCCGTCGATTTCGGTGACATTCCCGGACAGCTGGACATCGGTTTCCAGGTGCGCTCCGACGACATTGATGTCGGTCTGCACTGGACCGAGCGCCGCGAGCACAGGGATACCGTCCGGACCGATCACGTTGACCAGTCCATGAACAGCCTCTACGGACAACTGGATCAGCAGTGGCATCCGGACTGGCGTACTGTCGCCTCGCTTCGCCTGGACCATTACCGTTATGACGTGACAGCCGGGACGGCAGTCAACAGTGGCTCGGGCACCGATACCCTGATCAGCCCTGCCGTGAACGTGATTTACAGTCCGCAGAGTCAGACGGAATACTTTCTCAGCGCCGGGCGCGGTTTTCACAGCAACGATGCCCGGGGCGCCGTCATCAGCACTGACCCCGCCAGCGGAGAGCCCGTCGACACCATCGACCCGATGGCCGCCGCTGACAGCGTGGAGATCGGCCTGCGCAGTTCCATCCTGCCACGTATGCGGCTCAGCGCCACGGCGTTTCTGATGGACCTGGAATCAGAGCTGATCTACGTGGGCGACGCGGGCAATACGGAAGCATTGAACCCCAGCCGGCGCTACGGCGCCGAATTTGGCGCGCTCTGGTCGCCCACATCCTGGCTGCTGGTCGACGGGGACGTCACGTTCACGCGCGCCCGCCTGCGTCATGCGGGCAACGAGGACCGCATCCCCAACGCGGTGAACAAGACCGCTTCGCTCGGTCTGTCTCTGGATGGCGGCAACGGTCTGACCGGCGGGTTGCAGCTGCGCTACCTGGGTGATGCGCCGCTGACAGAATCCGGTTCGCCCCGCTCCCCGGATACCTTCCTGGTCAATGCGCGCGGCAGCTGGCAGATGACATCCCGCCTGAACCTGTCGGTCGAGTTGATCAACGCACTGGACCAGGACGAGCACGACATCACGTACTTCTACGAGTCACAGCTGGCCGGGGAAACGACTCCTGCGGAAGACATCCATTTCCATCCGGCCGAACCGCGCATGTTCCGGGTCACCCTGCAGGCCCGGCTCTGACAGCCCGTGCCGGAGGGGGAGCACCTCCTCTGGCACCCCTCCTCCCTTGCCGGCTGCATGCCGGACCGAAAATCCCGTATACTGAGCCGGTCGGTTGGACGGACAACGGCTGCGCTTTCTGGCTCCGCCAGTAGCCGGTTGCTCCGTCTCAACACACAACTCGGTACGTTCACGGCACCGGTGGAGACCGCCATGCATCACCCTGCACACCCGGTATTACCCATACTACTGGCTTTCGTCTTCATTCTGTATCCGGGTGACGGCCGGGCCCAGGCATCACAGGAACCCGACAGCATCCACCGCATTAACGGGTCCATCGACTTCCATCAGAGCGACCCACCCGGCACCGAACTGAAAACCGTCAATGGCGGCGTCAAGGTGCAATCCGGGAGCAAGGCTGGCGCGATCAGCACGGTAAACGGCCCCATCAGAGTGGCGGGTCCCGCCTCCCTACAGGCGGCACAGACCGTGAACGGGACAATCACCATCGGCGCGAACGCCAGTGTCGAGGGCACTGTTCAGGCCGTCAATGGTGGTATCACCCTGGAGTCCGGCAGTGAGGTGCAAGGGAATGTGGCGACAGTGAATGGCCTGATCCGCCTCGAGGGGGCCTCCGTCAACGGCTCCATTAAAACGGTCAACGGCAACGTGCTGATCCGCGAAAGATCCACCATCGGTGGCGATGTTACCTTCAGCGAGGCCGGCGTGGAGAGCGGCTGGCTACACCGACTGTTCGGATTCGGTAATGGCTCCCAGCGCAGCCGTCTCGATATCGGCGCTGATGTCGTGATCGGGGGAGACATTCACCTGTACCGTGAAGTGGACCTGCATATCGATGACAGCGCCATCACAGGTGACATCATCCGCCACTACTGAGCCTGCGACCGGTTGTCGCACTGGCCACGGCTACCACCAATGCTGAGGTACACTATCGCGCATGGCCAATCGCACACTCTCGGGAATGGAATCACTGCTGGGCAGCGAACGCAGCAGTGCGGCACGCCAGGGTCTACAACGTATCCTGGCCCTGCGCACCCTGGTGTTGATCACCTCGCTGGGTACTGCGGCGGTATTCGCCGTTCTGGACCTGCTGGCAGTGCCGGCCGCTCTCCTCATCTTTGCGCCGGCGCTGATCGCCCTGTCCATCGGTTTCGGCGTGTGGCGCCTGCGAAGCTCGCAACTGATTTCCAGCCACGAACTGTTCATCCAGCTGATGATGGACGCCGCGTTCCTCGCCATGGTCCTCTACTATTCCGGCGGCATCACCAATCCACTGATTTCATACCTGCTGGTGCTGCTGGCAGTTGCTGCCACGCTGCTACCCCAGCTGATGGTCAACGCCTATGCACTGCTCACCACGGCCTTGTACACCCTGTTTCTGGTACTGGATCTGCGTAGCGAAGCCTCCCACCTCAACCACGACAGCAGCTTCCAGCTACACCTGGTCGGCATGTGGGTCACCTTCGTGGTCAGCGCCATCCTGATCACCTTTTTCATTACTCGCATGGCGCGCACCATCCGTCAGCGCGAAGTGACACTGGCCCAGGTCGGTGAAAACGAGATGCGCAACGAACAACTGGTGGCCATCGGTACCCTGGCGGCCGGCACCGCCCACGCCCTGGGCACCCCACTATCCACCATGGCCGTGCTGTTGAATGAGCTGGACCAGCAAAGTGAGGAGGAGCTGAGAAGCGGGCCACTGAAAGGCGACATCCGCCTGCTGCGCGAGCAGGTCACCCGCTGCCGCGATTCGCTGCAATCGCTGACCCGGTTCTACAATCGCGCCGACAGCCCGTCCGGGAGTCTTTCCCTGAAACGCTTCATGGACGATACCCGGGACTACATAGTGAATGTACGACCTGGCGCTAATCTGGAAATCGATTTCCCGCCCGGGCCGGATGCGACTTTCGTATCCGCCGACCCGGCGCTGAAACATGCTGTCATCAACATCGTCGAGAACTCGGTCAAGGTGGCCCGCCGGCAGGTGCGTATCACCATCAGTGTCGACGCGGACAGCGATACGCCGCTGCGCATCGCCATCATCGACGATGGCCCAGGCATACCGCCGGAGGTCATGGAAAACATGGGGGAGCCTTTCATCTCGACACACAAGGACAGCATGGGGCTGGGCATATTTCTGGCTAACGCGGCGGTCCGCCGCTGCGGAGGATCCATCCAGATGTTCAATCTCAGACAGGGTGGCGCCACAACGCTGATCCTGCTGCCCCTGACCGACGCTGAACCGCAACAGGAACAGGAACAGGAACAGGAACAGAATCATGAGTGACCGGGACATTCTGCTGGTGGAGGATGATGAGGTGTTTGCGCGCGTCATCACCCGTGCCATGGCACACAGAAACCATACCCTGCATCATGCCACTGACGCCGATGCCGTGCCGGCTTTGCTGAAAGAGCAGCGCTTCAACTGGGTCATTCTGGACCTCAACCTGGGAGGACACTCTTCCCTGTCGCTGATTCCGGAGCTGAAAAGACATAACCCGGATATCACCATACTGGTACTGACCGGTTACGCCAGCATCGCCACGGCCGTCGAAGCCATCAAACTCGGGGCGTCCAATTATCTGGCCAAACCGGCAGACGCAGACGAAATACTGACGGCCCTGCAGACCCCCTCAATGGTCACCAATGCCCCGTCCGAACCTGAGGTCCAGGGCCGCATGTCCGTCCGCCGGCTGGAATGGGAGCATATCCAGCAGGTACTGAAGGAGAACCATGACAATATCTCGGAAACCGCGCGTCAGCTGGGCATGCACCGGCGAACCCTGCAGCGCAAGCTGCAGAAGAAGCCAGTGGCAAGGTAGCGGATCTGCGGAAAGGATTCAGTGGCTGCGGCGCGCCACGAATATCGCCAGCAGACTGAGCAACAGACCGAACCATTCCGCGATATAGATCTGCAAAATCAGGGTGTTGTAGGCCTGCTCCACGAGAATACCCCAGCTGCGGGACGCGACCAGCGTTATATAGCTGACCGCCATCATGGCCAGCCCCGGCATCTGCCAGCTGCGTTTCCAGGCGCACAGCAAGAAAAAGACGGCCAGTGCGGCCATCAGCCCAATGTAGGCGGCGCGCAGCTCGGTAAAACCCGCCGACGCCCGCCAGCTGATCTCCAGGGCCCGGAACCAGGTCAGCGGCGCACTGATGAACAGCCAGGCAACCCATGCATAGAGCAGACCATTGATAATGAGCAGGGCCGGGGGCAAGAATCGTGTCGCCATGTAATGACTCCCTGCGGGTTGATGTGATGCGGCAATGACAATAGAGCGCATCATATACCGAAGGAGAGCTGCGCTTCCAGCCAGCGGAACCCGTGAAACCCGGTATTTTTCGGCAGATGACAGCTCCAATGCGTTGTATGTCACGTAGTGTGCAGTATATGCCGGCATCAGGGCGTTACAATACACCGCTTGATCCCGTCACCCATTACGCAGTCAGTCCGGAGTCCGATGTGAACGCCCGTCACCTGGTAGCAATGATCCTGTTTGGTCTCATGGTGGGCTGGATGGCTCTGCCCCGCCAACACAGCGCGCCGCAGCCCTATGCTCCCCTGCAACGCGACACCACCGTATATGCCCTGTCCGCTGATGACGAGACGCCCCCGGATCCGGATACCGTGTCGGTTCGCGTGGCACGGATCAGCGAGGACACCTTCCAGTCCACGGTCAGCGTGCGCGGCCGGACCCGGGCCGATCGTCATGTGCCGGTGCGGGCCGAGGTCGCCGGGCAGGTGACGGCGACACCGGTACCCCGCGGCGGACGTGTCGAGCAGGGCGATCTGCTCTGCCGGCTGGAGGTCAACGGCCGCGATACCGATCTGCAGGAAGCCGTCAGCCGGGAAGAACAGGCACGCATGGAATACGAGGCCGAACTGGACCTGCAGGAACGCGGCCTGCAGGGACGCGTGGCCATCGCCCAACGCAAGGCCACGCTGGATGCCGCGACAGCGGCCGTGGCCCAGGCCCGGCTGGCTCTGGAGCGCACCGAGATCCGGGCACCTTTCAGCGGCATCCTGGAAAGCCGGGACGTGGAAACCGGAGACTACCTGGACATGGGAGGCGAGTGCGGCACCGTACTGGACGATGCCCCGATGCTGGTCACCGGCATGGTGCCGGAACACCAGATCGGCCAGCTGGAGCAGGGAGCCGCCGTGACCGGTCGACTGATCACCGGTGAACCGATACGGGGTACGGTCACCTACCTGTCGCGAGTGGCGGACCCGATCGGCCGCAGTTACCGGATCGAAGTGGAACTGGCCCCTTCCGTACAGGTCATCCGGCAGGGAGTGACTGCGGAGATCTTTGTGGATTCCAGTGAGCTCCGGGCACACCTGGTGCCAGCCTCCGCATTGACGCTGAACGACGCGGGCAACCCCGGACTGAAGACCGTCAATCGTGACAGCGTGGTCGAGTTCCACGAGATCCGCATCGTCGGCGAGGAAACCGGTCCGGACCGCAGAGGGCTGTGGGTCACCGGTTTGCCAACGACGACCACGGTGGTCACGCTGGGACAGGAACTCGTCTTCCCGGGTCAGGCCGTACGCACTGACTCCTCCACCACGAACTGAATACGGGTCAAAACCATGCGGTATCTCAAGGCGTCCGTTTCCCACGCCAGAACAACCCTCAGCATCTTCGTGGTGGTCGCGTTGGTTGGTCTGATCTCGTATCGCACCATTCCGGTGGAACTGAACCCGGATGTCACGGTACCGGTGATCATCACCACCATCGTGCATCAGGGCATTTCCCCGGAGGATGCCGAGCGCCTGCTTGCCCGCCCCACGGAAATCGAACTGAAGAACGTGGATGGCATCGAGCAGATCCGCTCCTTCTCCAATGAAGGGGCGGCTACCATCATCACGGAGTTCGATGTCAATTTCGATCCGGACCTGGCACTGAATGACATACGCAGCGCCATCGACCGGGCCAAGGCCCGCTTTCCGCAGGAGACCGAGGAGCCTGTCATCCAGGAAGTCTCTGCGGCTACCGTGCCGGTTGTACAGATTGCCATCAGCGGCGAAGGGGTCCCGGAGCGGGTGCTCTTGCAGACAGCCCAGGACCTGCAGCGCGAGATCGAGGGCCTTCCGGATATCCTGTCAGCCGATATGATCGGCGCCCGTGAGGAGCTGCTGGAAGTCCTCATCGACCCGGCCCGGCTGGAAACCTACGGGCTGACCAACAATCAGGTCGTCCAGGCGGTCACCAGCAACAACCGGCTGATCCCTGCCGGCATGATCGATACCGGACAGGGCAGTTTCTCGGTAAAGCTTCCCGGCCTGATCGAGACGGCCGATGACCTCTATGATCTGCCGATCGCAGCCAACGAGGAGGGCGTTCTGGTCCTCAGCGACATCGCCGAGGTACGCCGCACGTTCAAGGACGCCGAGCGGTATGCCTATGCCAACGGCCAGCAGTCCATCTCCCTGGACGTGCAGAAACGCAAGGGTGCCAACCTGATCGCCGCCATGGACGAAATCGATGAGCTGGTCCGTGAAGCGCGCTTGACACTGCCTCCGGCGGTGGACATTTCCTACCTGAATAACACTATTCCGCTGGTGATCGAACAGGTCTCCGGTCTGCAGGGCAACATGGCAACGGCCATGTTCCTGGTGCTGATCGTGGTGATCGCCGCCGTGGGCGTGCGCTCCGGCATTCTGGTGGCATTGAGCGTACCTTTTTCATTCTTTTTCGCATTCATCATCATTTCCGCACTGGGGTTCACGTACAATTTCATGGTGATTTTCGGCCTGTTATTGGGCCTGGGCATGCTGATTGACGGCTCCATCGTCATGGTGGAGTTTGCCGACCGCAAGATGGCGGAAGGTTACCCGCGCCGGGATGCCTACCAGGAAGCGGTCAACCGCATGTTCTGGCCCATTCTGGCTTCCACGGCCACCACACTGGCCGCGTTCCTGCCGATGATGTTCTGGCCCGGTGTTTCGGGCGAGTTCATGCGTTACCTGCCAATCACCGTATTTGCAGTACTGGTGGGTGCCCTGTTCTACGCCCTGTTGTTTGCCCCGACCCTGGGTGCCCTGTTCGGCAAATCCAGTACCGCCAGCGCGGCAACCGGCAATCGGCAACTTCGTGAGCTGGAAACCGGTGACCCCACCGCATTGGACGGCATTACCGGCCTCTATGCCCGGATTCTCAAGGTAGCGGTAGGCATGCCCGTCATCGTATTTGCCGGCAGTATCACCACGCTCGTCGTGATCGTCATCACCTATCTCTCCTTCGGGCGTGGCGTGGAGTTCTTCACGAGCGTGGAGCCCAACCAGACCCAGGTCCGGATTTTCGCCCGCGGCAATCAGTCACCGGAAGAGATCCGCGACATCGTACTGGACGTGGAATCACGCATCCGTGATATCGGCCATTACAAGAACATGGTCACCCAGACTGGTGCCGGCCGAAGCCTGGGCGGCGGACAGGGAGCGGCACCCGACCTGGTCGGCACCATATTCCTGGAGTTCACCGACCGGCGGGAGCGGGACCTCGACGGTTTCGAGGTGGAGAACCTGTACCGCGATGCCGTGTCAGACCTGCCCGGCATCAGTGCGGAGATCGTCACTCCGGAACAGGGACCGCCAGTGGGCAAGGAGCTGCAGGTCGAGTTCTACGGAGACAACCTGGACGCACTGATCAGTGAAGCCCGCCGTGTGCGAGATCACATGGAAAATGGCATGGAAGGGCTGATCGACATCGATGATACAACACCGGTGCCGGGTATCGAATGGACGTTGTCCATGGACCGGGCGCGGGCGGCGATGTCCGGCGCCAACATCTCCGAAGTGGGCGCTGCTGTCCAGTTGCTCACCAATGGTGTGATGATGGGGGAATACCGGCCGGACGACAGCGAAGAGGAAGTGGAGATCCGTATCCGGTATCCCGAACGCTATCGTGGTGTGGAATCGATCGACGATATCCGCATCAATTCCTCCCAGGGGCTGGTACCCATCAGCAGCTTCATCACCCGCCAGGCCAATGAAGCCGTCACCTCCATTCAGCGCGTGGACAGCACGCGGGTGATGTACGTGCGGGCCAATCCGGCCGACGGTTATCTCACCGACAACAAGGTGCAGGAACTGACGCAGTGGCTGGCCGGGAATCCACCACCGCCCGGGGTCAATTACCGCTTCCGTGGTGCCAATGAAGAGCAGGAAGAATCATTCGCATTCCTGCTGCAGGCCTTCGTGCTGGCCCTGTCCATGATGGCGATTCTGCTGGTGACGCAATTCAACAGCTTCTATCAGTCGGCGCTGATCCTGTCGTCGGTATTGCTGTCCACCGCCGGCGTCCTGCTGGGGCTGTTGATCACCGGTCAGACCTTCAGCGTCATACTCACCGGCATCGGCATCGTGGCGCTGGCGGGCATTATCGTCAACAACAACATCGTGCTGATTGATACCTTCAATTACCTGCGAACCAAGTATCCGCAGTGGGCCATACGGGATGTCATCGTACAGACCGGTGCCCAGCGCCTTCGCCCTGTGTTCCTGACCACGTTCACGACGGGCTGCGGCCTGTTACCCCTGGCGCTGGGCGTTTCCGTGGACCTGGTCAATGGCGAGATCGAGGCGGGGGGACCGATCAGCTCGCAGTGGGAAGCCCTGGCCAGCGCCATCGTTTTCGGGCTGTCCTTTGCCACGTTGCTGACGCTGATCGTAACGCCTGCCATGCTGGCGATGCCGGAACGGCTCCGGGAAATTCTGAGGGCACTGCCCCTGCCCCTGCCCGGCCGCGCACAACAGCCATCGCTCGATCAGCGGTAGGTGCGGTTCGCCACCCGGGTCTCCAGCAGCAATAGCAGCATGACCAGCAGCAGGAGCCACCACCAGACGCGTTGAGGTTGCTCGACCTCGCTCATCAGTTGCGCGCTCCTGACCCGCTCACTCTGTACGGGAGCGGTCTCCGGATTGATCAGGCGGTCCTGTAACGTGGCGCCTGGCACTTTCTCCATGTTACCGGCATCGGCGCCCACGTTGACCGCCAGCAACCGCTGACTGTCGTTCCGCCCCACGCGCAGGATCCCCGGCTCGCTGGCTACCAGCACCGGATCAAGGGATGACAGAGTGGTCATCTCCCTTTCGCTGTGACGCACCTCCAACGTTTCGCCCGCCTCCATCCATGAAGAAAGATTGATACGGTCCCCTGCCACATACGCACCCGGCATCCGTGGCGGCTGTGCCAGATAATCGAGCATCTCATGCACAAAGGGAAGATACAGTCCCTGCAATGGCAGGTTACTCCAGCTGGTATCCAGCGCAGTGGTCAATAGCAATACACGCCCTGCTCCGGCCTCCCCCTCGATCAACGCCGGATCGCCGTTATCGAAGCGCATGAGGACACGGCTGCCCGCCGCCGGCTCGCTCTGCCAGTAGCCCCGGAACCGCGCGGACCAGTCGATATCCAGCGGCTCGAGCACAGGGTGGCGGCGATCGCGGTCCGCCAGCAACAGGTAGTCGTTTCCTCCCAGCGCTTCAGCTTGACGCAAGCGCGCCGGCAGAACATCAAGCCACTCACTCAGCTCGGTGCCCCCGGTGTTGCGCCCGGGCGCCACCAGCAAACTGCCGCCATTCCCGACAAACCGGGACACAGCGGCACCCTGCCGGGCAGTGGATAGCCCGGCATCAAGAAGCACCAGTACGTCATGGGACGACAGCTCACCCGGATCGAATTCGTCCTCCGTTACAGAAGTGACCGACCAGGGACTCTCCACCCCCTCACCCGACAGGGCCAACTCGAACCAGTGCGCCCCGTCCTCATACCAGTTCCCGGACGGTGAGCCGTTCACCAGCAACACCCGGATCTCCGGCCGGACGTCGATGGCGAAGAAATGCCGGTTATCCGCAGAAAAGTCGTCACCCTCCACGCGCACTTCGCCATCGCGTTGCCCCGCCGATTCAAACTCGACGGGCAGCCGCGCCACGGCCTCCGAGCGATCAGCCAGCGACAGGGTGTCGCGGCTGACCGGTTCGTCATCGATCAGCAGGGTGACTCTGGCCTCGTCCGTGTGCACAGAGCCATTGCTGCGAATCCGGGCCAGCACCTCGTGCCCGCCTCCGCCCTCCACGAGCTGATCCGGCGCCCTGACGTCCAGTATGGCCAGATTCCGCGCCGGGTCGCCCACCATATCGACCGTCTGCAGAGTGACACCGGGTGACAGTTGCCAGGCGGAGTCAATGCCCTGCATGCCAATGGTCTGGAATGCGGACAACATGATGATCTCGCGCCGCTCGTGCCGGGCTTCCCGCAAGAGCTCATTGGCCGCCCGCAGTGCCGGTCCGAAGCGGGGCGCCTGATATCCGGGTGCCTCCATATCCGAAACCGCCCCGCGCATTGTCTCCCGGTCCGTGGTCAGCGCCCTCACGGACAGCGGCGAGCCCGCAAACTCCACCAGCCCGGCCTCATCACCCGGCTGAAGACCGTCCAGTCGTTCCAGAACCGCCTGCTGCAGGTGCTCATTCCGGTCGCCATGCTGCATGATCAGGGAGCGGTCCAGCACGAAAACCACGGAACGCGGTTCGCCATCCATCAGTTGTCCAATGGATCCCTGGAAAAAAAGCGGCCGGGCAAACGCGAAGACCAGCAGCGCAATGATCCCGGCGCGCATCGCCAGCAACAACCACTGCTGGATCTGCTGGAACAGCACACGCTTGCGCCTGGTGGCCTTGAGGAAACGCAGGGAGGCAAATGGAACCCTGGGCGGCTTTTCCCGGCGGATCAGGTGGATCGCCACCGGCAGCGCCACGGCCAACAGACCGAACAGAAAAAATGGTGCCAGAAATCCCACTAGAACCTCCTACCGCGGCGTGACATGTATGTGAACAACGCCTGGTCCAGTGGCTTCGACGTATCCATCAGGCAATAGTCGACCGCCCCTCGCTGGCATTCAGTGCGGCAGTAGTCGAGGTACTGCTGCAACTGCTCGAGATAACTCTGGCGAACCGCTCCCGGCGTGGTGATGTGCGTGTCGCCCGTCTCCATGTCAACAAACTCCGAGGAGTCTCCGAACTCGAAGTGCAATTCCTGCGGGTCCAGGACATGAAACACGATCACCTCGTTCCCCATGGCACGCAGCTGCCGCAACATGGCGATAGTACCCTCTTCGTCCTCCAGCAGATCGCTGACCAGTACCACCATGCTCTTGCGCTTGAGGTTCTGCGCCAGCTCCCGCAGCGGCTTGACGATATTGGTGGTCGTGCCGGGTTTCAGAGCCTGGAGGGTGCGCAGCAACTGCATGAGATGGGGCTGACGGGCCCTGGCCGGGATGTAGTCCCGAACACCCTCGTCGAACGTGATCAGGCCCACCGCGTCGCGCTGACGCATGATGAAGTAGGCCAACGCAGAGGCCAGGGTACGTGCATACTCCAGTTTGTTCATGCCCCCGGAGCCGTAGGCCATGGACGCACTGCTGTCGAGCAGGATATGACAGCGCAGATTGGTCTCGTCCTCGTACTGCTTGATGAACAGCTTGTCACTGCGCCCGTAGAGCTTCCAGTCCACATGGCGCATGTCATCGCCACGCTGGTAGTGACGGTAGTCGGTGAACTCGACACTGAAACCCCGGTTGGGACTGCGGTGCTGGCCAGCCAGAAAACCCTCCACCACGACCCGCGCACGCAGCTCCAGGTTGTCCAGGCTGCCCAGCACGGTGGGATCGATGAAGTTCTCGTTCTGCGCCATGGCGTCAGTATTCCCGTTACAGGCCGGTTCTGGGTTCGGCTACCGCTTCCAGAAGACGGCGGATGACCTCGTCGGTGGTAATGCGTTCGGCTTCCGCATGAAAGTTCAACAACAACCGGTGCCGGAGCACGGAGGGGGCCAGGGCTCTTATATCCCCGTAGGAAACATTGTAGCGCCCCTTGAGCAGCGCCCGGACCTTGGCGGCCAGCACGAGGTTCTGCGAGGCACGAATACCACCACCCCAGCTGACCCAGTCCTTGATGAACTGCGGTGCCAACTCGCTCTGCGGACGCGACGAATGCACCAGACGGACCGCATACTGTATCACCGGTGTCGCCGCCGGCACCTGCCGGGCGATCTGCTGGAAGGCCAGTATGTCTTCCCCGCTCAGGGGGTGGGCCACGGTATTGTCCACCACCTGCGTGGTATTGGATACGACCTGGACCTCGTCCTCCTCCGACAGGTACCCCAGGTCGATCTTGAACATGAAGCGGTCCAACTGGGCTTCCGGCAACGGATAGGTGCCTTCCAGTTCGATGGGGTTCTGCGTGGCCAGCACGAAGAACGGCCTGGCCATCGGGTAGGTATGACCGGCCGCCGTCACCTGTCGCTCTTCCATCGCCTCCAGCAGGCTGGATTGCGTTTTGGGGGGCGTCCGGTTAATTTCGTCGGCCAGCAGGATACTGGTGAAAATCGGACCGCGTACAAACACCAGCTTGCGCTGCCCATCCGTCTCCTCCACGATCTCCGCACCCACGACATCAGACGGCATCAGGTCCGGTGTGAACTGGATGCGGCTGAAGTCCACCTGCAGGATATCGGCCACGGTCTTGATCAGCAGCGTCTTGGCCAGGCCTGGCACTCCGGTGACGAGACAGTGACCACCGGCGAACAGTGCGATCAGCAACTCGTCGACCACTTCGTCCTGACCGATGATGACCTTTCGGATCTCGGTGACGATCTCCTCGTAACCCTCCTTCATGCGCTGCACCAGCGCCAGGTCGTCCTGGTTCTCCAGGCCGGCGGCATCCTCGGCGGGGGTATCCCCGGTGATGGTGTCACTCATAGCAGCTTCCTGTTGTCAGGCGCGGACCGGCCGCGCTCAATGGGTGTAGGCATAGATCAGGTAGTTGATTCCCAGCCGGTATGCCTCGTTACTGTATTCCGTCGGGTAATATTCATCAAAGGTGTGTTCCCAGCCGTCACCCAGGTCGGTATTGTAATTGGCCACCAGCATGACGCGCCCGTCATCATCCAGGATGGCGTGCACAGACGGTGGGTACTCGGGATCATCCAGATTGAAAGTCCGGTTGTTCCAGGTCACCATCCGGCCCGGCACCTGCGCCACACGCTCTATGTCATAGAACATGTGGAAGATCTCGTGGTCGTTGTTCAGCTCCACCAGTTCACGCTCCGGAAAGATCCTGGCGATTTCCACCAGAAAATCCTGCCAGTGCGCCTCGCTCCAGAAGTCGTCAAGCATGACAAAGCCCCCGCGCAACATGAACTCGCGCAGTGACTCGACCTCCTCCGGAGTGAAATCAGGACCACTGCGAGGAGTGCCGACGGGTACGCGCTTCATGGTCATGTACAGGAAAATCTGTTCGTACAGCGCGGGGTCGGTCAGATCCACCCAACGGTGGTGCCCTGTATTGGCGTCGATGTTGGTGTAGCGTTCGACACCACGCAGAAAGTTCGCTTCCGCGTCCGGATAGTCGGTATCCCACCAGCCGCGGCGCCAACTGCGCCCGCCGGCATGGTTTTCATAGCGGCCACGGGTCCAGACGAATCCGGGCTCGCCGCTGCCCTGGTACTGATAGGGCTGCTCTTCCGCTATCGGCCCGGCATCGAATCCGGGAGGCAAACCCGGGCCGCGCTCCCGCTGCGCCTGTACAGCAAAGCTGGTCAGCACCAGTACAAGGGCGAAACAGACCTGGTCAAGTGAGTAGTGCCGGAAATTCACGGCGCTCCCTCCAGGGCGTCCAGCAGGACCCGTTGCGCTGCCTCATAGGTCGGCGCCTGCTCCAGAGCCCTGAGGACGGTGGTACGCGCCTCACCCGGCTGCCCGTTATTCAGGTAGGCCCGCGCGAGCCGGGTACGGGCGTCGACCGGATCATTGCGCTCCAGCGTTGTGACTATCTCCAGCTCCTGCACGGCGCGGGCGGTTTCCTGTTGCTGTTCCGCCACCCGGGCGGCCAGTTCATGCACATCCAGGCGGTAGGGGTTGATGGCCATGGCACGATCGATGTAATAATCAGCACGTTCCAGATCATCGCGATCAATGGCATCCTGCGCCAGCACCATCGCAGAACCAAAGTCGTGTTGCTGATTTTCCAGCAGGATGGCCAGCCATTCCATCCGGGCTTCCCGGTTTCCCTGTGCCTCATATACCTGGGCCATCACCAATGGCGGGCTGGGGTAACCGGCGTAGGTGGGCAGGATATCGTGTGCTTCCCGCAGGTGCTGCCGGGCCAGGGCGTAGTCACCCTCCCTGAACAGGACGATACCCAGCTGCAGATGCGCCTGGAAATCACGGGGATTCTGTTCGACTCGCGCTTCCATGTAGCGTTTGATGGAGGCATTGTTGTAGACCTCCGCCATCACAGCGCTGTTGTTCTCCCGCACTCCGTGCCCATGCCCGGCGCCCTCGTCCGGGGCATCTTCATTGTGTACATATACGTCCATGTCATCCACGCGCTGGCGTATCCAGCGTTGAAAGCCGTCATCGAAGGTATCCAGATCCATGTCGAAGACGTTCTCGAAGCGCTCGGCATTACTGCGGATCTCGCCATATTCGTCGATCAACGCCAGCAGATGATCAAAGCTGTACTCCTCGACGATGTAATCCACCACCAGATAGGACTGGAAATAGGCGAAACCGAGATCCGCATTGCTGCGTGCGCCGCTGAATCCCGCATTCAGTGAACCGACGTGCAGCAGTTGATCGTCGCGCACGGCACGGACCAGGTCCAGCCCCTGGCGCCGGCCCCACTCGGGCCTGAGCTGGCTCTCCTCCCAGGTGGAGATGCCTTCCGACAGCCAGCGCGGTATCCGGTTGTCGGTCATCTGCAACGTGAAGACATGAACCAGCTCATGCCACAGGATTTCCTGCCAGTTCGCCTCCAGATCATCCGGCGAGATCAATGTCACGACCCGGCCAAAACAGATACCGACCAGCGGGCCGATATCGGGCAGGCCGACTGAACGCACTGCGAAATCCTCGCTGTTCTCGAACACCTGTATGATGACCGGCACCTGTGGCTCATAACCGTAGCGTTCCACCAGCACGTCCCAGCTCTCCTCCAGCAACTCGGACATATAGGGCCACAGGACCAGTGAATCCCGCGAACTCATGTTGACGCGAAAGTGCTCGGTCTCCAGCGTGGCGTAGCCGTCCAGGGTGTCATACAGCTGCAGCAGATTGGAGGTCAGCACGTTGAACGGATCATTATCGAATGCCAGTTCCAGATGCTCTCGGCCTTCCTCTTCCTCCCCCAGGCGCACCAGGTTATTACCCAGCACAGTGCGGCCATGCCAGTACCCGGCGTCGGCCTCTATCGACTCCCGGGCGTATTCAACCGCCTCGGTAAAACGGTAATCATGCCCGAACATCTCCGCGACGGTGGCATAGAAAGAGGCGTTGTCCGGGCTGAATGCATCAACCCGCTCCTCCAGCTCCCGGTAGCGATCCATCTCTTCCTGCATCGCGGCCAGACCGGCCAGTGTCGCCAGTGCGGTGACCGACTCGGGGTTGACCGCCAGTGCCTCCTCCAGGAAACCGCGTGCCTCATCGTAGCGCTCGTTGCGGACCATGAGCTCACCGAACAGCGTCAATGCCCCGGCGTCTCCCGGATTCACTTCCAGGGCATCACGCAGCCGGCGCTCGGTATTGCCGATGCGGGCCAGACCGACCATGGCGGGGGTATAGCGCCGATTGACCTCCAGTGCATCGGAAAAAGAGCGCTGTGCATCCGCTTCATTGTATTTTTCCTGGAACAATCGCCCCCACAGGACGTGCGCCTCGACATTGTCCCCGTCCGTGCGCACGGCTTCGCTGAACAGCGAGTTGGCCTCATGGAACCGGTCCAGACGCCAGTTCGCCAGAGCCACCATCGCCACCTCTTCCGAGCGGAACACCGAACCGTTCATGTACCGCTGTATGGCCTGTTCCAGGTAAGGTTCCGCCTCTCCGTCACGGCCCAGGTACATCAACAGGTCTCCGTACTGCACGAGGGCCCGGACCGGTGGTGTCACACTTTCCCGGATCAACTCACCCAGTATCTCCACCGCACGGGCCGACTGTCCGGTGTCGCGCAGCAGTTCAGCCAGCTGCACACTGTGCTCCCGCCACTCCGCGTAATCGTCACCGATCAGGGTCTCCAGGCGCCCGATGGCCTGCTCGTACTGTCCGATGGCTGCGCGTGCGCGGGCCTCTCCCGCTGCCGTTTCGCCCACCAGATCCGGATCACTCACCAGGGGATAAAGCTCTGCGGCAGCCTGCCAGGAACCGCGGTCGGCCAGCTCATGGGCCCGTTGCAGCAGCAGATCAGTAGAGCCAGCCTGCCGATCCGGTTGTTGAGCCACCGTCGCGGCGGGCAACAATGCCAGCCCCACGGCAAACGCAACGGCTCGTTGTCGTCGCAGAAAATCAGGGCAATTCATGAAACCTCCTGGTGGTTTGAGCCAGCTCGACCAGCAATGACTCCATCCGTTGCCAGTACTCGGATTCAAGATAGTCATTCTTACGGCCTCTCAACAGCACCACGGACCGCTCCAGCTCCTGCATGCGGGCCCGCAGCTCCTGTGCTTGCGGCGAAAGCTGTTCACGAGCCATCTGCGGGCTATCGAGATAGGCCACTTCCGCCAACAAGCCGTCTCCCTGCAACGGCTCCGGTTCTGCCACGAAATTCCCGTCTCCCGAATCATCCAGTACGGCATGCTCCGTGGCAAGACGGCCCTGCTCTTCGTACCAGCCCTCCACACTGCGCCGCGTATGATTGAACACTTCCAGCAATGACAGCCGTCCATTACGGTCCAGGTCCGCATTGCGTTCTTCCAGGGCCTCAACCAGGAATCCGCTGAACATGGTGTCATAGCGCTCTGCGGGCGAGCGAGTCGCGGAAATGATCACACGCCCCGGCGCCGACAACGCCTCGGAAAAGGGATAGCTGGCACTTGTTGTATTGATCACGGCGATATCCACGCCTTCGAAGGGTTCCAGCATGTCGGCGAATTCGCTGGCCGTGACATCCGGCCCGGCGTTGTTGATACGCGCCTCACCAAAACGGCTGGAGCCATGGCCGATAAGGATCACGGTGAGCTGGTCTCCCGGCGCCGCGCGCGTGGCGAGATCCTCCATGAAAGAGGCGACATCCTCCCGCCGGGTGGAACCATCAACCCTCTCGCCGGGCGCCGCATCCGTCTTGCCTTCATCGAACAGCAACGTGATGCTGTTCTCCCGGTACCCGAGTGCCGGAAACAGGTCATGCAGGTCGGCACTCCATTCGGCGAAACGTTGCCGGGCTGCAGGGGTGGCACCCGGTCCATTGATGATCAGCAGGTATTTCTCCCGGCCGGGCACCTCCCGAAACCAGGGCATTTCCTCATTATCGATGCCGTCCGGTCCCTGCCGGGAGTCGCCACTGTCCTGTGCATGGACCGATAAACTACCCGACACCAGCCCCAGAACAAGGAGGAGGACGATGGGGGGCAGCCGGTTCAGCCGTCGAGATCCTGCACTCATGACAACCCCTTCTGGCGGCGTAACACCCAGTCAGCGCACAACAACGCAATCAGCAACAATAACAGGACCGGCTGATCCCACAGATCCTCCCGTACCTGTTCGGTAAACGCGCTGGGTGTGTATTCAATGTCATCCAGAAGCCTGCCATGAGCCCCGATGTCGTAGTAGCGACCACCGCCCGCCTCGGCCAGGCGGCTCAGGAGATTGCGATCCAGGCCGGGATCGACGAATTCGCGCCGCGATGGCGTCACGACGAAGGCGCCGCGCACCTCTTCGTCCAGGCCGGGCCCGGTCGTACTGGTCGAGTCTACGGTCGCGCGGTGTACTCCTTCCGAAGCGGCAACGAAGCGGGTCCGGTATACACCGTCTTCGTCTATATCCCATTCCATCTGCCGGTCTTCGACGTTGCCTTCCGCGTCAACCACCTGCAGCCAGGCCGCCGCATCGTTATCCGGCCGGTATTGATCATCACGAACCCGCGCCGTCACGTTCACTTCATCCCCGGTGTGATAGAACGGCTCGTCAAAGGTCAACTCGATCCGTGACGGGGCAGACGCGGAAAGCCACCGCAGCATCTGCCGCCACAATCGCTCATGACTGTCGTCAGAGGAGTCCATCAGCATCTGCCAGCGCCAGGTGCTGGCTGTGGTCAGCGACACGGTGCGGCCACTGCCATACCGCTGGGTGGCCAGTACTGGCAGAGCCCGGCCTTGCCAGGTCAATGTCGGATGCTCCATGAGCACCGTGGCCCCGGGCTTGGGCCGGCCAGTCGCGTAGATTCCCTGCAAAGCGGGAAGACCCGCCCAGCGGGCGCGGTTACCGCTCTCGTTGTCATCCAGGCGGAGCAGCGGTGAAAGCGCTCCGTCCGCAGTAAGACGGGGATTGTACAGTTCTCCGGTGGCGTGACTGCCACGCCGGATACCGCCCTGCAGATGGTCAGGCAGCACATCGCTGCGCACCAGGCTCAGTGGCAACATTTCCGCCAACGGCGAGTCGGTTAGCGTGTCTTCCACCATTCCACTGACCAGCAATCCGCCACCCCGCTCATCCACAAAACCCCGGATCATCTCCAGCTGTTCGGCGGTGAAGAAATCACGGCCCACATCTCCGATGACCAAACCTGCGTACGCGTACAGGTCCTCTCGGTCATCCGGAAAACCACCACTCAACTCCCGGGCATTGTCCAGCCCCTGCCGGTACAGGCGGCCCGGACCGGTCTCCAGCAGGGACGCCAGGCGCAGATTATCGTCATTGCCCGCAGCGCGGCGGATGAATTTGTATTCATTGCGGGGATGGCCTTCCACATACAACAGGTTCAGCGGTGGCTTGCGGGAGTTATCCACCAGGAAGGGGTACCGGTTATTCGGCGCGATCCGCTCTCCATCCTGCAACTCCAGTATGGCATCGTAGACAATCGCTTCCCGGCGCGCCGGCTCCAGGGTCAGTTCATAGCGCCGGGTGGCACCATCGGGGGCCAGCTGTATATTCTGACTCGCCACTTCGGTCTCGCCATCAAGAATGCGCAGCTCCATCGGCTGATCGGCGTAGCCACGCTGCCGCACCTCCACCTGGACCGTAAACACCTCGTCGTCCAGTATGGTGGAATCGGCCTGCACGTCGACAATGCTGATGTCCCTGGCAATCTCTTCCTGCCCGACTCCCAGCGTGAACACCGGCACATCCCTGGCACCAAGATCTCTCGCCAGGTTTACGGCCTCCTCCCCACTGGCGTCCGCACCGTCGCTGACCACCACCACGCCGCCCAGTGCCAGGCCGCCCAATTGTTCATTGACCCGTGACAGCGCCTGTCCGATCCGGGAATCATTGCCGCCACCCTGCAGTGCCTGCGCAGACTCGAGGCGTCGTGTGTCCCTGTCAAAGCCGAAAAGCCGCACCTGAAAGAGCTCACTCAGTGAGGACACCAGGCCATTCTCGCCCTCCAGCGCCTGCCGTACGGAATTCAGCCGTGAACCCTGGTCGGTATCCGTTACCGTCATGCTGGCCGAATCATCCACCACCACCGCCAGCCAGGTCTCCTGGGGACGGACCTGTTCGGTGGTTACCGAGGGGCGAAGCAGCATCAGGAACAAAAGCAAGAGCACGGTCACGCGCAGACCGATGAACAGGTGACGCCAGCGGTTGGCAACCGGCCGGGTCGTGCTGCGATACAGCCACCAGACACATCCGCCCAGCGCCGCGACCACAAGGACGGCCAGCAGCGGATGCAGGGCATGGGCGAATTCGAACCGTCCTTCGCGCAGCGCCTCCAATACATGTGGTTCCAGGAAAAAGTCCATCGTTACTGCGCGGCTTCCGCGGAACCCCCATTGTCTGCACCGCCATCGGACAGCGCCCGGTAGTAGGCCTCCACCAGGCGCTGGTACTGCTCCGGCACCTCCTCATCCGCCAGTGCGTACAGACGCTGCTCGATCGCTTCCAGCTCGGCCCGGCTCCGTAGTTCACCTTCCAGCTCCACCAGCGGCTCCAACAACCGTTCCAGCAACTCCGGCTGACTCATGAAGTCTTCCAGCCCCTGTTGTGTAATCAGAGAGCGGACGGAGCGGGCGTTACCCAACGCCAACGCCTCACCGTCTTCCGGGATTCCGCCATTCGCGTCACTCTGGCCGCGCTGTTGTCCTTGTTGTTGACCCTGCCCCTGCTGCTGCCGTTGCAGATTGTCGGTCAACTGCTGTGCCAGCCGGCGGGAGGATTCGAGTTGCTCCCTCATTTCCCCCACACCCCCGGCCTGCTGCGATTGCTGCCGGGCTTCCGCCTGCTGCCGCAGACTCTCCAGCTGCTCCCGCAGTTGTGCCGCATCCTCAGCGGCCTGCATGACCGGGCTCTGCAGCCCTTCTCCCGAGTCGTCCACCGGGTTCATCTGCTGCAGGGTACGTTCCAGCGAGGCGAGCTGCTCACTGATATCCCCCTCCATCTCCGCAGACAGGTTCACCATGCCGCTATTCAGTGCCCGGTTGGCATTGTCCATCTGTTCCCGCAGGGGACTGGCTTCACGGCTGGCCCGCTGCGCCCGGTTCAGCAGGGCGCGGTCCTCCTCACCACCACGGGCCAGCAGGGCCCTGAGCATGCTCTCGATATCCTGCAACTGTTGTTGCTGCCGGCGCTGCTGATCAATCAGCTCCTGCACCCGTTCGTCGCTACGGGCGCTCTGGCGGTCCTGCCCCAGGCCCTGTTCCCGGCTCAACTCGTCCAGTGTCTGCTGCAAATCCCGCTGCTGCTGGACCAGTTGTTGCCCCTGTTCGCTGATATTGCGCGCCAGCTGATTGACCGATCCGCTTTCCTGTTCCTGCCGTTGCATGTTCTGCTGCTGTTCCCGCAGCGTCTCCAGGGCCCGCTGACTGCGGGCAGCCGCCTGGGCGGGCGTTGTTGCCTCTGCCGCATCCTGCATCTGTTCCAGCGCCCGCTGCATCTGTTCCGTGCCGGACTGGTCGGTGGACGATTGCCCGGGCTGCCGGCCGCTCTGACGCTGCGCCATCTGACGCTGCATCTGCTCCAGCTCGGTGCGCAGCCGTTCCTGCTCCCGCCGCAGACGTTCCAGTTCCCGGCGCTGCTGCTCCTCCGTCATGTCCTCCATGCGGCGTGACAGATCGCGTTGCGCCCGGCTGAGGGACTCCTGACGCTGTGCCAGTTCTTCCAGGCGGCTGGCTTCTTCACTCTGCGCCTGCTGTCCGCCCCGTTGTGGAGTCTCATAACGGTTTTCGTTCTGTCCCATTTCCATTTCAAACAGTTCGCGCAGATCCGTGTTCTCCTGCTGTCGTCCATTACTACCGCCTCCTCCGGCGGTGCGCTGAAAGCTGACATCAGTCTGGTTGATGGCCGCCTCGGCGCGCATCACGAACTGCAGGGCCTGCTGCTCCGGCTGCAGGGCTCGGGTCACCTGCTCCTCATCCAGCGCGCCAGCCGCCGCCTGCATCCCGGCGATGGCCTGTTCCAGGCTGGAGACGGCGCGCGCATAACTGTCGTCGGCGAAGTCCAGGCGCTCGGACAGGCGATCAATGGACATGCGGGCGCGCTGTACGGCCTCGCGCTGCGACTCGGCCAGTACGGCGACATCATCGGAGAACTGTCCCGCTTCCATACTGTCCACCTGGTTCCTGAGCTTCCAGGTCGCAGCGATGATGTCCTTCTGCATTGTCACCAGGGCGCTGTCATCGCCGCCGCCCTGACCGCCGCCACCACCCTGACCACCGCCGCCGGTTTCCCGGTAACTGGCATCGGTGGGCGTGATCTGCAGAAAATAGATGTCGGAAATCACTTCACTGGGACCGTTCAGTCCGTTGTTGTCCGCCAGCGTCAGGTAATAGCTGATGAAATCTCCCGGCTCCACATCCAGCTCTTCCAGGTACAGCCATTCGCGTCCACTGACCGAGTCGCGCGGCGCTGCTTGCTCGTCCGCTGGCATGAAATCCACCGTCTGCTCTTCACGGCCGATGACGGTGTAATGAAGACTGAAGCGGCTGACACCGTAATCGTCCGTGGCATCGGCCTCCAGCAAGACCTCCTCCAGGGGCATGACTTCCTCGTCCCGGCCCGGGGTGCGCAGCGCCAGTTCCGGTGGCTGATCCTCGATAGAGCGGATGTAATAGTCCAGCGGGTTGTCGATCTCCAGTTGTTCACGGTCGGTTGCGGTCACCCGGTACACCGCATCGCTTTCTACCCGGAACGAGGCACTTCCCACCATCGCATCCACGCTCAGGGTAACGCGGCGATAATCCTCCGCGCCCGGCTGACCGAACTCCAGCGCTGCCTCCGACACGGGCTTGTTGAAATGAACCCGCAGCGAGACGTCTGTGCCCTCCGGCACCACCATATCACCGGTGTCTTCCTCGGCCGTATCCTCCATGCCCGTATGGTCCGGGTACCGATAGGCCACATCGATCTGCTCCACCCGCGGCAGGTCGAACAGGGTCACGCGGAATTCCTGCGAACGGTGCTCGCCATCATCGAAACTGACATAGTAGGTCATATCTTCCCGCAGAGACGGCAGTTCATAACGGAACACTGACTCGCTGGCGTCTCCGCCGGCCCTCGACATGTCGGCGGTCTGCCAGTTGACGTTATCCCCGCGCATGCGCAGGGATACCTCGGCGGGATCGGCGTTGTGAACACGGGCCACGATATCCAGGCCGTCGCCGCGCTGCATACGCTGATCACCCGGCTCGACACGGATATCAACAGCGGCGGGTTCTTCAATGACCTCCATGGCCAGGCGCTCTGACGGACCGGGAAAAGGCCAAAGCAGCTGGCCGCCCGAACGCAGCAGACTGTCCGAAACGGACAACAGGGCCACCGTCACACCCAGCACCGCCAGGGCCGACAGCCCGGCAACCGGTGCGTTGCGGGAAAACGCCACGCGATCGATCTTTTCGTGCTCGCGCGTAACGTACTGCCCGGCATCCTCCCAGAGCTGCTCGACAAAACGGACTGAGACGCCTTGCCGGCCGTTACCATCCTCGCCAAACTCCAGGGACGTCAGCAGCCGCTGCTCCAGATCCGGAATATTCTCGTCAATATAGTGGGCCAGTTGCCGGTCATCGGAACGCAGCGCCCGCAACCGCCGCCAGCCCAGCCAGACCAGACCGCCGACTCCGGCGAGCCAGAGCAGGGACAGCAGCCCCTGGACGGCCACCGGCAGAACGAACAATGCCGCCGGCACACTCAATAGCAGGGTCAACAGAAACAGTCCGCTGATCAGCAGACTGCCGTGATAGAGGATGTACAGCCGGTTGCGTCGTTGGCGGACCTGACGCAGGGTATCGCGCAGGGTGTGCAGAGTCGGAGAGGACATAAGCGTATCTGCCTTGGTTATACGGTCCGGAACGGTCGGGCCCACATATCCCCTGTGTACCTGCCCACAACTATCCCACTAACTCACCGCCCAAGGCAAGTCGGCTCCACCGGTCTCAGCCGTCCGTCTGCCTCGGTCCGGCCACCCCCGGGGGCACGTAAAACGCGGAGTCGGGAGGGTACACTTCGATATCCGCCCGGCGCATGGCGCGGCAGAGCGAGCGCACATCACGATAGGCACTCAGGGTTACCAGTGTCTTACGCGTGGGCAAGGGCAGACGGATCGTTCCCGTCTCGCACAGGGCCAGTGCCCGGCGAGGTGTCAGCCACCGGTGATCGAGGATCTCGTCGTTGTCGACCACGACCGGCACCCTGTCGGGGAAGGGACAGACGAAAAACCAGGTAGCGTAACGGCGTGGTGGTCCGAGTGGCGTGGTCCAGTGGGAAATATGGATGAACTGCCCGGCATCCACTGTTATGCCGGCCTCTTCCCGAGTCTCACGAATGGCCGCCCGCCGGGCTGCCTCGAACTCCGCATCATGGGTGCCGCCAGAGCCATGCCTTCCGGGATAATCATCCGGCTCGATCTTGCCACCCGGAAATACCCAGGCGCCCCCCTCGAACACGAGGCGGCTGTTGCGCAACAGTAACAGTGTCTCTATATCATCCGTCGCACCACTGTCTCTGACCAGTACAACGGTGCTGGCGGCCCTTGGCTCCATAGGGTTCTCTCCCGTCCTGACCCGGCAGTGGGCCGGGTTCAAACGGATCAGCCCCCTTTTCTGACCCGTCTTGCTCTTTTTAACTGAATCCCGCCCGCCAGGCAAGCCAGGCAGCCAGCACCGCTCACCGGGACGTTTCCAGCCTGTGTTTGAGTACCTTGCCGGAAGGCGCGCTGGGCAGAGAGTCACGGAACTCGATGCGCGAGGGTCGCTTGTAGGCGGTCAACAGCGGCCGTACGAAGTCCAGTAACGTTTTTTCATCCAGGGTGCTGCCCTCCACCCGCTGCACATAGGCAACCACTTCCTCATTGCCATCCGCCTGCTCACCGATCACGGCACACAGAAGCACCTCGGGATGGTTACCCAGCGCCGCTTCCACCTCTGGAGGATAGACATTGAAGCCGGAATGGATGATCAGCTCCTTGCTGCGTCCGGCGATGAAGACATTGCCATCCGCATCCTGCCAGACCAGGTCTCCGGTATTGAGGAAATCCTCGTTGTCCAGCACCGCTGCCGTTGCCACCGGATTGCGGTAATAGCCGCGCATGACGTTGGGTCCGCGGATATGCAGCTCCCCCACTTTTCCCGGCGCCACGTCCCGCCCTTGCGGTCCCACTACGCGTACATCCAGCCCCGGCAGCGGCCTGCCTACGGAGCAACTCGTCAGCGGCTCGTTGTAACGCACCTGACAGATCGTGGGTCCGCTCTCGGTCATGCCGTAGGCATTCAGCAGGGGCATGCCAAAGCGCTGCTCCACATCCGCCTTGAGACCCGGCTCCAGCGGCGCGCCACCCGAATACATGAACCGCAGACCGGGCAATCCGCCCGTTGGCAGGCCATACTGGCGGATATGATCGGCCAGGCGGGCGAACAGCGTGGGGACGCCGAACAGACCGGTGATGTTGTCCCGCAGCAGTGCCGACATGGTGCGGTCCGGCTCGAAGCGGTCCGACAGCACCAGTTCCGCTCCCTTGAACAGACAGGCCAGGAATACCGCCGACAATCCGAACACATGGGAGACGGGCAGCACACCATAGACATGGTCATCGTCCTGCAGGCCGCGCAACGCAGCAGTCACAGCCGCCACATACAGGATGTTGCGGTGGGTCAGCATGACCCCTTTGGGGTCTCCCGTGGTGCCGGTAGTGTAGATCAGGGCGAATACACGATCATTGCCCTGCGCTTCATCCTGTTCGGCAATTGCATCCGGGTCATGCAACAGACCCAGCGACCGCTTGCCGAGGCAGGTACTCTCGAACCGGTCCCCGGCCTGCCAGGCGTTGAAATGACGGTGCGCCGCTTCCGAGGCCAGCGTGCAGATCACCAGCCGGGGGCGGCAGTGATCCCGAATCTTTTCCAGCTCCGGCGTGGACATGCGCGCATTGACGATCACCGGCCAGGCGCCGACTTCACTGCAGGCCAGGATCAGTTCGCAGGCCGCCACACTGTTCTCACAGACCAACATGACCCGGTCGCCGGCCCGCACACCCCGTGACACCAACAGTTGCTGTGACTCCCGGATACGCGTGGCCAGCGCGGAATAGGTGCAAGCGTCTCCGGTGTGATCCTTCAGTGCCGGGGCGTCCGGGCGGGACTGCGCCAGGCGGAACACCGGTTCGCTGACCCGGTCGGGCAGGCCGGCCAGCAACTGCTCCGGTGTTTGACCCAGCAGGGCCAGATCGCTAGATTGCATACTCTTTCCTTGAAGGCAGTACAAGACAAGAATCAATGACTACTATTTCTGGCCGGGCCCTGCTTTTATCCGCCTATGATGCCTACAGTCACCGGCAATGGCACAACACCGTGACCGCCATGTTTCCGGACATCGAATGGACCCGGCTGACCCTGCCGCCCCGCCATTTCCGATGGCGTTTGCGTGGCAACAGTCTGAGCTGGGCATTTAAGCACCGCAAGGAACTGACTGACAACTACGACTTCCTGCTCTGCACCTCCATGACGGACCTTTCTGCCTTGCGGGGGTTCGTCCCCGAACTGGCCCGACTGCCCACGGCTGTGTACTTCCATGAGAACCAGTTTGCCTATCCGGAGCGCCAGCAGCAGGTACGCAGTGTGGAACCACAGATCCTCAATCTCTACACCGCGCTGTGTGCCGATGAGCTGGTATTCAACAGTCATTTCAATCACCAGAGCTTCCTGCAGGGGGTCGCCGACCTGCTGAACAGGATGCCGGACGCCGTGCCGCCGGACCTGACCAGACGACTGGAAAAGACCAGTATCATCCCGGTACCCCTGCCGGACACGCTCTACGAGGGAAGCCGCCGGGGCCCCGGTCCTCCGGCACATGATCACAGACCCCTCACCCTGGTCTGGAACCATCGCTGGGAATACGACAAGGGGCCCGAACGACTGCTGTCACTGGTGCGTCGACTGATCGATGCCCGGCTGATCTTCCGTCTGCACCTGGTGGGCCAGCAGTTCAGGCAGCAGCCACCGGCCTTCGATACAATAATCCGTCTGCTCGACGGACACTATCGTGATCATGGGTTGACTGCCGGCCATTGTGGCTTCATCGAGGATCGCGAACAGTACCTTGCGCTGCTGGATGACTCGGACATCGTGCTGTCGACAGCCGACCATGACTTCCAGGGCCTGTCCGTGCTGGAGGGCGTCGTCCGTGGCTGCACACCGTTGGCCCCGGCGCGCCTGGTGTACCCGGAATACCTTGCCCCCGACTGTCTGTATGGCGGGGACGGGAGTATCGAGAAGGAGTCGGAACAGGCAGCGCTGCGGATTCTGGACTGGGAGCCGCTCCGCCGTGCAGGCCGGCCTCTCCCCGACCCCCGACTGCCGGATTTCCGGGCCAGCCACTTGACAGTCCAGTACCGGAAACTGCTGGAACGCTTGAGCTGTACGGCAGGAATCCGGTAATCTCCTGATCGGACCTCCAGGGATACTCCGGGTCCTTGACGGAATCGCCGACCTCCAGTCCCGTTGTACAGGAACCACCTCATGTTCATCCGACCGATCCGAAATGAATACCGCACGATTCTGCGAATGACTGCCTGCCTGCTACTGGGCGCCCTTTTCCTGTCCACGCCAGCCAGCGCACAGGACGACGAGGCATCCAGCGAGGAATTCCGGGCTTTCCTCGAGGAACTGCGCAGTGAAGCACTGGAGCAGGGTATCAGCGAATCTACCCTGGACGCGGTTTTACCGGGCATACGTCAGCATCGCCGGGCCGTGGAAGCCGACCGTTCACAGGCCGAGTTCGTGCAGACGTATGCGGACTACCTGGAGCGGGTCAGCCCCGCGCGGGTCCGCGCCGGCCGTGAGCTGATGGACGAGCATGGCCGTATGATCCGGGATGTGGCGGCGAATTATGATGTGCAGCCCCGCTTCATCGTGTCCATCCTGGGGCTGGAGAGCAACTATGGCTCTTTCCCGATCACCGAGCCGCTGTTCGATGTCGTTGCCACCCTGGCCTTCGACAGGCGCCGCAGCGCCCAGTTCCGGCGCGAGTTCATGGCCGCCCTGGAAATTGTCGATGCCGGCTATGCCACCCCGGAGATGATGAAAAGTTCCTGGGCCGGCGCGCTGGGTGCTCCCCAGTTCACACCCAGCAGCTTTCTTGCGCTGGCCGTGGACCATGACAACGACGGCCACATCAACCTGTGGGAGGTGGGACCCGACGTGATCGCCTCGGTAGCCAATTACCTGCGCAATACCGGGTGGCGCGATGATCAGACATGGGGGCGCGTGGTCAGCCTGCCGCCAGGCGGTGAACAGTCGCTTCCCGCTCCACAGGATGCCGGAATGCAGCCTGATCCGGCCTGCCGCCGCTACACGACCATGGGTGCCTGGCGGGGACTGAACGACTGGCAGGAGCTCGGCGTGCGCCGCGAGGATGGCACTGCGCTGCCCACGCGCAACCTGCCGGCGGCCTTGATAGTCGGCGACGAAGGAGATGACAAGGGCTATCTGGTATACCGCAATTTCTGCTCGATCATGCGCTACAATCCGGCGTTCCGCTACGCGCTGGCGGTCGGCCTGTTGTCGGACCGGATTGCGGATATCCGCGACTGATCAGGCGCCTTCAGCGGCGGACACCACCGGGAACACGACGGTGTCACCGACCCGGACCTGGCGGAAATCGAGATCCGGGTTGTACTGCCGGAGTAACCACAGCGGAACGCTGTAACGCTGCCGGGCGATCCGTGCGATATTGTCATTGGGCGCGATGCGATACTCGTCCACATCCTGGATGCGGTAGTTACGGAAAAAGTTCTCCTGTTGCGCGATGTGGTACTGACGGCGGCGTAGCTCGAACTCCTCCGCACTGACCTGGCTGAAATCCAGCCGCAACCGGTCACCAACGATCACCGGCTGATTGAAAGCCAGTCCATTGAGGTTGCGAAGCGACTGGGTACGGATGTCCAGCCAGTCCGCATAATGCCCCAGGGTTTCGGAAGCCTGGATCTCTATCATGTTGCTTCCGTTGACCGAATAATCGGATGGATCGGCAGCCAGCTGCTCGCTGCTCAGTGCCACCTGCTCGGTCACCGTGGGCGGGGTTTCCTGCGCCGGCGTAGCGGCGGCGAGCTCGCTGACACCAGGCTCCTCTCCGGCCTGCGTGGCGGCCACGGCGGCAGCCTCATCGTCCTGCTCACCATCAGCCACGCGGCGACCCGGAACTTCCTCCGGCTCATCGCCGGCAGGCAGACGCAATGTCTCGCCAGGATAGATCTGGTCCGGATTGTCCATGGCGTTTAATGCCATGAGCGTGCGTTCCGTGGTGCCGAAACGGCTGGCGATCAGTGACAGCGTGTCACCACGGCGGATGGTGTAGGTACCATCGGCGGGCCGGGCTTCGTTGTTCTCCGCCAGCAGAGTCTGTGTGCCTGCCTCGGTGTCATGCGGCAACATCAGTTCCTGGCCGACCCGGATGCGATGCTGATTGCTCAGCTGGTTCAGGGAGGCGAGCCGCGATACAGATGTATCAAAACGCTGCGCAATCACGGACAGACTATCGCCCCGCTGTACTACATAGGAAACATCGGGTATCTGCGCCGTGTACATCTGATCGGCCGGCATCGAAGCCATCAACCGGTCCAGGGGTCGGTCCAGTGAGTCACGCTGGATCTTGACCGTGTACCCGCGCGGAATACGCTTGCCACCTTCCCAGACCACCGGACGCAGCGCGGGGTTGTCGAAGCGTAGCTGCTCCACGCTCACCCCGAGATGGGCCGCCAGCGTGGACGCATCGATGTAGGCATCCATCTCGAATTCTTCGTACCGGGGGGCCGGGTCGACCTGCAAGACCCCGAACAGGGTCCGGGCCTGTCGCTCCACATCCACCACAGCCAGAAACTGCGGATAGAAATTGCGCGAAGCGAAACCGAACGCCCGGCCGTCATAGCGGGCGATGAGGTCCTCGATCCGGTCGGTACCCAGCTGACGCACTGCGCGGGCCAGCCCGCCCGCTCCATGGTTATAGGCGGTCAATGCCAGTGGCCAGGAACCAAGAACCTTGTGATTATACTCCAGCAGACTCATGGCCGCGTAGGTAGCGGCATAGGGGTCCATGCGTTCATCCACGATATGGTCGATGCGCATGAACCGCTGCCCGGTGGAACGAATGAACTGCCACATGCCGGCGGCGTTGGCATGGGAATACGCGCCCGGATGGAAAGAAGACTCCACATGCGGCAATGCGGCCAGCTCCACCGGCAGCCCACGTTCCCGCGCCACCTGCTCAATGTGTTCCCGGTATGCGCCGGCCCGAATCAACCCGGCCACAAAACGGTCAGACTGTCCCAGCTGAAACCGCACGCGATTGGCAGCTGCCGCCAGCTCCTGTTTACTGACACCGTCGGGCCAGGCTTCCAGCACCTGTTGCTGGTGGCCGGTCAGACCGGTGCGCTTGCCTCCCGCCAGCACACGCAGGTCTTCCTGGATACGCTGGCGGTACTGTTCGATTTCGGGACGGTCGTAATCCACCCGCCGGTAGACCACCGACAGATTACGGGCATCATGCAGAAAACCGCTATCGCTGTCGATCTCGGTGTATACACGCTTCCAGAAAGCAATGGCCGGTTCCAGCTCGGCCGGTCTGGGAAAGGCTTCATCATCCGCCAGCGCGGAGCTGGCGTGCACGAACAGGCAAACAAACACAAACAGCGCGATCAGGCGTTGACAGGTACTGTTTCTGTTCATGGTCAGGACTCTTGCTTCATACGATTACGGGAGTGGCGCACCAGGTTTTGATCTTGCCCGCAGCAATGATTACTGTCAACTTTCACGTCTTGCCACCGGTGTACCCCGCCCGTTTCCCTTGGTGCCCGATTCCACTATACTGCCTGCCCTCGTGGGGGGGAGAACATACACCATGTGTGAGCAAAACAGAGCCGCGCAGGACCACGGCGGGAAGACCGCCGAAGCCAGCCTGGACAGCCTGTACCGCATTTTCACGGTACCGGAAGCGCCGGATTCAACGCTGGGACAGATCGACGAGTCCATATCGCGCGATCTGGCAGGCTTCCTGCAGGCGAACATCGTGGCTTCCGAGCGGGATCTTTCCGAGATCGAACGCGATTTCTCCGACCCGCATATTCCGGACCAGCCCACCTTCGTTTCCGACCAGATCCGTTTCATCATGGACAAACTGGTGGCGCAATCGGTGCACATTGCATCACCCGGCTTCGTCGGTCACATGACGTCAGCCCTGCCCTATTTCATGCTGCCGCTGTCACGTATCATGACGGCACTGAACCAGAACCTGGTCAAAGTGGAGACTTCCAAGGCCTTCACCCCTCTGGAGCGCCAGGTCATCGGTATGATCCATCACCTGGTCTACGACGAGTCGGAACACTTCTATGAGCGCTGGATGCATGACCGCGAGCACGCCATCGGAAGCTTCTGCTCGGGCGGTACCATTGCCAACCTGACCGCCCTGTGGGCGGCCCGCAACAACATCCTGAGACCGGACGGCGACTACCGCGGCCTGGGCAGCGACGGACTGTTTGCGGGCATGCAACATCACGGGTACCGGGGGCTGGCCATACTGGTTTCCGAGCGCGGGCACTACTCTCTTCGAAAAGCGGCGGACATCCTTGGCATCGGACGCAATGCCCTTGTGCCAGTGGAAACCGATGCCCATAACCGAGTCCGCGTCGACCTGCTGCAGCAGCGCTGCGATGACCTGCGGCGCGACGGCATTGGCGTGATGGCCATTGTCGGAGTGGCGGGCGCATCCGAAACCGGCCATGTGGACCCGTTGAATGCGTTGGCCGACGTGGCCGGCGAGCGCGGCATCCATTTCCACGTGGACGCTGCCTGGGGCGGACCGACGCTGTTCTCCAACCGCTATCGCAGTCTGCTGAACGGCATCGAGCGGGCCGACTCGGTGACGCTGGACGCACACAAGCAGCTGTATGTGCCCATGGGCGCGGGCATCTGCGTGTTCCGCACACCGGAAACCCTCTCCAGCGTGGAACACCATGCCGAATACATCATCCGCAAGGGGTCGAAGGACCTGGGCAGCCATTCGGTGGAAGGCTCACGCCCCGGCATGGCCATACTGGTCCACTCCGGTCTGCACATCATCGGACGGCAGGGTTACCAGCTGCTCATCGACCAGGGTATCGACAAAACCCGGGCCTTCGCCGACATGATCCGCCGCCAGCCGGATTTCGAACTGATTTCCGAGCCCGAACTGAATATCCTCACCTACCGCTATCGGCCGGAAGACATTGCACAGGCCATGGACGCCACATCAACGGCCGTGCGGGCCAGCGCCAATGTCCTGTTGAATCGCGTGACACGCTATATCCAGAAAACAGAACGCGGCCATGGCCGATCGTTCGTTTCCCGAACGCGGCTCAACCCGCTGCAACATGAACGGGAACCGGTGGTGGTATTCCGTGTCGTACTGGCCAATCCGCTGACGACACTGGAGATCCTGGCGGGGATTCTGGACGAGCAGCGCGAACTGGCCGCCATGGACGACCTGAAGCCACTGTTCAGGGAACTACGTACATTGCTGGAACTGCCGGCGCCGTAAGAAGCCCGGCGCCGGCCATCGCGATCACACCATGGAGCCGTCGTCGTTGGCCCCTTCCTTGACCGGCACCATCAGATCCTCCTTCTGGATCTTCAGCGCCATCACGATGTTGCTGCTGATATGCAGCGAGGTATAGGTACCGGTCGCCACACCCACAATCAGCGTGATCGCGAAGCCGCGGATGGTCTCGCCGCCAAAGATCAGCATGGAGAACAGGGCCAGCAATGTGGTCAGGGAGGTGACCACCGTGCGACTCAACACCTGGTTCAGGGACGTGTTGACGATCTCTTCCACGTTATCGGTGCGCATGATGCGGAAGTTTTCCCGCACCCGGTCGAACACCACAATGGTGTCGTTCAGCGAGTAGCCGATCAATGCCAGCAGGGCCGCGAGCACGGTCAGATCGAAGGTCAGCCGGAACAGCGAGATCACGCCCAGCACGATCACCACATCGTGCATCAACGCCACCACCGAGCCGACCGCAAACTTGAACTGGAAGCGCATGGCCACGTACATCAGGACGATGCCCAGTGCAACCAGCAAGGCCAGACCACCCCGCTCCGCAAGCTCGGCACCCACGGAGGGCCCCACGTACTCGGAGCGCCGCATCTCCACCGCCATGTCACTCCGCTCACGCACCAGGTCGAGAATCTCGTCCCCCAGGGAAACGGCGGCGCCGGCCGCCATCTCGCCTTCCTCCTCGTCGATGGGGAGGCGGATCAGTACATCGCTGTCCGACCCGAAGGTGACCACGGTGGCCTCCTCGTACCCCTCCTCCTGCAGCATGGCGGAGATCTCGGACGGATTGACCGAGCCCTCGTAGCCCAGTTCGATCAGCGTGCCACTGGTGAAATCCAGGCCCAGTTGCAGCCGGTTGATGGCCAGCGACAGCAAGGCGATCACGATGAAGATGGTGGACAGCGTCCCCGTGAGCCGGCGTTTACGCGGGCTCATGAAATCGATGTCTCTGTTCAGCAATGCCATATCGGTTCTACCTTGTCAGCCACTTCAGGCGGCACGGAAATACGGGCCAATGGACAGTTTCTCCACCTGGCGTCCGCCGTAAATGAGATTGACGATGCCACGGGTGACCATCAGTGCCGAGAACATCGAAGTGATGATGCCCACCATCAGCGTGACGGCAAAACCCTTGACCGGACCACTACCCACACTGAACAGCACCATAGCCACCAGGAAGGTGGTGATATTGGCATCCATGATCGTGGAGAAGGCCCGGTCGAAGCCGGCCGAAATCGCATTCTGCGGCGACATTCCGGCCACGATCTCCTCCCGGATGCGCGTGAAGATCAACACATTGGCGTCCACGGCCATGCCGATGGTCAATACAATGCCGAAAATGCCGGGCAGCGTCAGCGTGGCGGATATCAGCGACATGATGGCCACGATCAGCGTCACGTTGGACAGCAATGCGATATTCGCGGCGATGCCGAATACCCGGTAGTAGTACAGCATGAAGGACAACACCAGCAGGTAACCCAGCACGACGGCCGAGGCGCCCTGCTGGATATTCTCGGCACCGAGGCTGGGCCCCACCGTGCGCTCCTCGACGAAATACATCGGAGCCGCCAGGGCACCGGAACGGATCAGCAGGGACAGGTCATTGGCTTCCCGCGCGCTCAAACCGGTGATCACGAACTCGCGCCCCAGCGCGGCGCGGATCACGGCATGGCTGATCAGCCGGGTTTCTTCATAGCTTTCCTGTACCTCGACCACTTCGCCGTCTTCGTTCTCTTCCTCTACGGTACGCGTCCGTGTTTCCACCAGCAGGATGTCCATGTTGCGGCCGATGTTCTCACGTGTCACACGATTGAACTGCTGGGCTCCCTGGGCATCGAGCGTGATCTGCACCTGGGGCTGCCCGTTCTGGTCCAGCGTGGAACGCACGCTGCTGACCCGGTCGCCCTGCAGGATGACATCATCGTCCACGCGGACCGGCTGCCCCTGGTAGCTGTATTCGGTATAACTGGTGGATGGCGCACCGGCTTCGGCCGCCAGATGGAACTGCAGGGTGGCAATGCGTTGCAGCACCCTTTTCGCCTGGGCGGTATCCTGCACGCCGGGCAGTTCCACGACAATGCGGTTGACACCCTGCTGCTGCACCAGTGGCTCCGACACACCCAGCGAATCGACCCGGTTCCGCAACGTGGTCTGGTTGGCGGAAATGGTGTCGCGCTGCATCTGCAGAACATCCTCGGCCGTCATGGCCAGTTCCAGCACAGCCTCATCACCGCGGCTACGGGTCTGCGTTACCAGATCGGCGAAATCCTGCCGCACCAGGCTGCGGGCCTGGTCGCGGGCCTCTTCATCGGCAAACCGCAACACGATCTCGTGATCGGGGGTGACTTCCATCCCGCGCGAACGGATGCGTTCATCACGCAGCTCCCGCCGGATATTGCCCAGAATGTTCTCCATGCGGCGCTGCTGGGCTTCCTCCATGTCCACCTCCATCAGGAAGTGGACACCCCCCTGCAGGTCCAGGCCCAGGTTCAGCTTGCTGGCGCCCAGGGCCATCAGCCAGCCCGGCGTAGTGGGCGCCAGGTGCATCGCGACTATGTACCCCTCCGGGAGTACATTTTCCACGATTTCCCTGGCGCGCAACTGCGTGTCCAGGGAATCGAAGCGGATCAGTGCGGTGCCGTCATCCAGCTCGTCCGCCAGCCACTCTATGCCTTCGGCACGCAGGGCGTCGGTCGCCATGCCGACCTGCGTGGAAGTCACCGCGTCGGATTCATGAGATATCTGAATGGCCGGGTCATCCGGGTACAGGTTGGGCAGGGCGTACACGATGCCCAGCACCACCACCACGGCGACCAGCACCGTCCTCCACAAGGGGTATCTGTTCAGCATGCTGGACTCTTACTGCGACTGAGCAATGGACTTGATTGTCCCTTTGGGCAGCGCGGCGGCCACCGATGACTTCTGCATGTTCAGTTCCACCTTGTCGGCCACCTCGACCGTCACGTATTCGTCCGTGACACCGGTCACCCGGCCGAGAATCCCGCCACTGGTCATCACTTCGTCGCCCTTGGCCAGACCACTGACCAGCTCGCGGTGCTCCTTGGCGCGCTTGGCCTGGGGACGCCACAGGATCAGGTAGAACAGCAGGAACATGCCACCGATGAACAGCAGGTTGAACATCGCGCCGGGGCCCTGGGGCGCGGCCTCTTGGGCATGAGCGGTAGCAATCAGAAAATCCATAGTAAAGTGGTCTCTTGTCGGGTTGATACAGTACGTTATCGGGGCATGGCGCCCCATTTCAAGGCAACAGCTTCAAGAAAGCTGATCAGACATGGCCGGCACTTCCGGTCTGCTGTCTGTAAAACGCGTCGGCGAAGGCGGTAAATCTACCTTGTTCAATGGCCTGACGCAAACCCTGCATCAACTGCTGGTAGTAGTGCAGATTGTGGATGGTGTTGAGCTGGGCGCCCAGCATTTCGCCGCACTTGTCCAGGTGATGCAGATAGGCGCGGCTGAAGTGCTGGCAGGTGTAGCAATCACAGGCCGGATCCAGCGGGCCGGTATCGTCACGGTGACGGGCATTGCGCAGCTTCAGCAGCCCGCGGCTGGTGAACAGGTAGCCGTTGCGGGCATTGCGGGTGGGCATCACGCAGTCGAACATGTCGATGCCCCGGCGCACCGCCTCGACGATGTCGCCGGGCTTGCCGACGCCCATCAGATAGCGCGGCCGGTCCGCCGGCAGCCGGTGACCGATGTGATCGATGATCCGGGTCATTTCCTCCTTGGGCTCCCCCACTGACAGACCGCCAATGGCGTAGCCGTCAAAGTCCAGCGTCTTCAGCCCTTCCAGCGACTGTTCGCGCAGACCGGTGAACATACCGCCCTGCACAATGCCGAACAGCGCCGAGGGGTGATCTCCATGCGCTTCCCGGCAACGCGCCGCCCAGCGCAGGGACAGTTGCATGGAGGCCTCCGCGTCCTGCTCGCTGACCGGGTACGGTGTACATTCGTCAAAGATCATGATGATGTCCGAGCCCAGCTCCTGCTGCACCCGGATGGCCGATTCCGGCCCCAGGAACACCTTCGCCCCGTCCACGGGTGAACGGAACCCGACACCCTCTTCCGTGATCTTGCGCATCTCTCCCAGACTGAACACCTGGAAACCACCGGAATCGGTGAGGATGGGGCGGTCCCAGCCCATGAAGTCATGCAGGTCGCCATGCTGGCGGATGATCTCCGTGCCGGGACGCAGCATCAGGTGGAAGGTGTTACCCAGCAGGATATCGGCGCCGGTCTGGCGGATCTGCTCAGGGGTCAGGCCCTTGACGGTGCCATAGGTGCCCACGGGCATGAACGCGGGGGTGCGTATCTCGCCTCTCGGGAAGGTGATCGTGCCTCTCCGTGCCAGGCCGTCTTGTGCTGTCAGTTCGAATTTCATCTCTGTCCCGTTGTGTCCGGAGGTCTGGTCCGGGGATTCTGCGCCGAGACAGGCGGGCGGGTACCGCGCTGCCGGGGACGCCCGTGAACCCGTCCATGGGGGGCTCGGCGTGCGCCATCCATGGCGCCCGACGCCCCGGCAGCGCGGTACCCGCCCGCCTGTCTCTACCGTCTGTGCCGGTTTCTACCGGTCATGAATTCTATTCTACGTTGCCCTGGCTGCCCGTCAGCGATGGTCAGTCTTTACTGCTGCGAACCGGATGCGGACGTAATCGGCTGTCCAGTTATTCTGGTCGTCACAGAGCTCCGGCTTCAGTTTTTCGACTACAGTGGCAATAAACGCTTCACGCTCTGACTCCGGCAGCTGACTGGTGTACGGCTGGGCGAACGTTCTCAGCCAGCCACCCATATCACCGGGCAATCGCGTCGGCCGCGAAAACAGAGTAATGTGCCGGACGTCGAAGCCGGCATCGTTGAGCATCTCTTCATACTGTTCAGGATCAGGGAAAAACCAGGGGCTCGGCGAGCTTACGCCGGCGGCGGCCAGCTCCCCCTCCATGACGCCGATGATCGTAGCCACATTCCCCTTGCCACCAAACTCTCCTACGAACCGTCCTCCCGGCCTCAGTGCCGCCCACACCCCGGCGATTACTGACTCCGGCCGGGTCATCCAGTGCAGCGCCGCATTCGAAAACACCGCGTCAAACTCACCGATGAAAGGCAGCTCGTGCCCATCACAGACAGACGCATTCAATCCAAGAGACTTTGCGGCTTCAATCATCTCCGCACTGGAATCCACGCCTGTTACCTCGCAGCCCATTCCGGAAAGCTTCAGAGCCAGCGTTCCGTCGCCACAACCCAGATCCAGAACAGACTCACCTCGCACCGGAGAAAGCCAGTCAATGACAGGCAACCCCAGCTCAGAAACAAATTTCGCACTTTCGTTATAGTCCCGAGGACTCCATTTCTGCGCATTCTCCGTACTCATCATCTCTCCCTGACCCCTGAGATCAGCAACAACCTGCTACCCTCGAGCCACCGGCCAATGAATTCCGGTCCAGCTCTGAATGTGACACTCGCCAGTCCGCCCTTTCCGACCCGTGAGCAGTGACGAGGCCAATTCGCTGGCACAGACAGAGAGGCTTCGTGGCGGGATCGGCGCGCGAAAGTGTCGGGCGCCAGGGATGGCGCACGCCAAGCGCCCCATGGACGGGTTCACGCGCGTCTTTCGAGCGCCGGTCCCGCCACGAAGCCTCGCGAGATAACCACAAAAAGGCCCCGTCAATGCTCGCGAGTCGCCCGGAAACGGACCTGAGGCCAGCGCTCCTCCATAAGGGACAGATTCACCCGCGTAGGCGGCAGATACGCCAGGTGATCACCCGCGTCCAACGCCAGATTGTCATGCGCCTTCTTCTTGAACTCCTCGAACTTCGCCCTGTCCTCACAGTCCACCCAGCGGGCGCTGTGGACATTGACCGGTTCGTAGATCGCTTCCACCTTGTACTCGTCCTTCAGCCGCCACGCCACCACTTCGAACTGCAGGGTACCCACCGCGCCGACGATCAGATCGTTGTTGCGCAACGGCATGAACACCTGCACCGAGCCTTCCTCGGCCAGCTGTCGCAGTCCTTTCTGCAGCTGTTTGGTCTTCAGCGGATCTTTCAGGCGGATGCGGCGGAACAGCTCCGGAGCAAAGTGCGGTATGCCGGTGAACTGTAATGGCTCGCCTTCGGTGAAGGTGTCGCCGATCTGGATAGTACCGTGGTTGTGGAAGCCAACGATGTCCCCGGAAACCGCTGTTTCAGCAGCATCCCGATCCCCGGCCCGGAAGGTGACCGCGTCACTGATACGCACTTCCTTGCCCAGTCGGGTATGCTGCAGCTTCATACCCTTGCTGAACCGGCCCGAGCACAGCCGCAGGAAGGCAATACGATCGCGGTGATTGGGGTCCATGTTGGCCTGGATTTTGAAAACGAAGGCACTGAACTTCTCTTCATCCGGCCCGACCACCCGGGTTTCGGTTTCCCGGGGACGCGGCGGTGGAGCGTACTCAACGAACTCCTCCAGCATTTCGCGAACGCCAAAATTGCCCAGTGCGGTGCCAAAATACACGGGTGTCATGCGGCCGGCCAGGTATTCGTTCAGGTCGAATTCATGGCTGGCGCCCCGCACCAGTTCGATCTCCTCCTTCACGTCGTCGGCATAGGCACCCAGCAGTTCACGGGCTTCGGGACTGTCCAGCCCCTCGATACGGACGTCATCCGGAATCCGGTTGCCCTGGCCGTGGCTGTACACATGAAGCGTGTCAGTATAGAGGTTGTAGACGCCCTGGAAAGCCTTGCCCATGCCCAGCGGCCAATAGATGGGCGCACACTTGATACCCAGGACCGTCTCGATCTCGTCCAGCACTTCGATGGGGTCCCGCACCTCACGATCCAGCTTGTTGACGAAGGTGAAGATCGGGGTGTCGCGCAGGCGGCAGACCTCCATCAGCTTGATGGTGCGCTCCTCCACGCCCTTGGCGCAGTCCACTACCATCAGCGCCGAGTCGACGGCGGTCAGCACGCGGTAGGTGTCCTCGGAAAAGTCCTCGTGACCCGGCGTGTCCAGCAGGTTGACCATGCGATCCTTGTAGGGAAACTGCATTACCGACGAGGTCACGGAAATACCGCGCTGCTGCTCCATGGCCATCCAGTCAGACGTGGCGTGCTTGTCGGAGCGCTTGCTCTTGACCGACCCGGCAGTCTGGATCAGACGCCCGAACAGCAGCAGCTTCTCCGTGATCGTGGTCTTGCCCGCGTCCGGGTGGGAAATGATGGCAAAGGTACGGCGCCGCTGTATCTCGCTGGCCATTGAGCTGGAGCTCATGAATTCGGTTTCCTGCATGCGGGTGAATCAGGCGCGCGATTATACATGATATTGCGCGGGTTGTTTCAGCGGGGAGCGGTACCGCGTTGCTGCGACAGGGCGGGCGCGATGATTCGGGTCTCGACCAGATCGTAGAGGCCGCGCAGGTGGCCGATACGATTGCCGCCCGGCTCGCTCTCCGAGGTGGCTACAATCACCAGATCAAGTTCGTCTACCACGAAGATCAGTTGACCGCCATATCCCCAGGCCAGTGGCACCTGCAATCCCGCCAGATCCCGCAGCCACCAGCCATAGCCGTAAAAACGACCCTGCCCCCGGGGCGAACGGGCATAGGGCTGATGAGACCGCGCCACCCACTCCCGGGACAGCACCCGCTCCCCTTCGTGCACACCATCATTGAGATACAGCTCACCGAAGGCCAGCATCTGCTGCGGAGTCCATTCCATGTCATTGCCACCGAAATAGATACCCTGTGGGTCCTGGCTCCAGTAGGACATACTGAACCCCATCGGAGAAGTGAGATGCTCCTCGGCAAAGTCCTTCGCGGACATTCCGCTGGCGCGGGTGATGATGGCGGACAGCAAATGGGTACTGCCCGTACTGTAGAGCATGTCGGTGCCCGGGGCGGCCACGACAGGTTGCTCCAGCGCAGTCTCCACCCAGTTGTCCGACACCACCCACCGGCCGTAGTTGCGATTGCTGGTGCTGCGCAGCCCGGCCTGCATGGTCAGCAGGTTACCCACGGTGATGGATCGCTTCGCCGCTGATACGGATTCACCCTGCAGCGCCGGGAAAAAATCGGAAATCGGCTGATCCACCCCCTCGATGTAACCGAGCTCGATCGCGATACCCACCAGGGCGGAAATCACGCTCTTGGAGGCCGACTTCATGTTGGCGCGCTGGTAGCGATCCTGCCCGTTGAAGTAGCGCTCCAGCACCAGCTCCCCGCCATGGCTCACCAGCAGACTTTCCAGGCGGGGCATCTGCCGCGCCGCCTCCACCAGCGCCTCTTCATCGAACCCGGCGGGACGGACATCGGCCGCCTGCGACGGGGGCAGGGACAGGCCAACCAGAACCGCCAGGAACAGCATTCCACGTATAAGCATATGATACCCATGACACATAATTGGCTTGCCGTCCAGTCTATCCCTGTTGCGCTTTATTTGATGGTCTCGCAAGGATCACCACCGGTTGTCACGAAAATGTCATTGCCCTGACATAGTACTGTCTTGGGCTTCTGGCACCCTTTCAGTGCGATTTCTGTTGCAGCGCTGAAAATTTGACGATAGGGTGACAGATATGTACCGGACCCTGCTCGCCATCCGCCGCCTTGCGGATCTCGATACCCGGATCTTTCTGGGTATCAACGCAGTCCATGACCGCCTCCGGTTGCGGCGGCTCAGCCGCACCGTATCCTGGAGCGGCGATGGCTATTGCTACGCCGTCATGGCGCTGATCCTTCCGGGCATCATGGCCTCCGGCGAGCGCTGGCTCATCGCCGGGCTGCTTGGTTTTCTGATCGAGCTGCCCATCTACTGGCTGCTGAAAAACGCTTTCCGGCGCCGGCGGCCCTTCGCGGTCGTCAAGGCCCTGCAGCCGATGCTGAAGCCCTCTGATGAATTCAGCTTCCCTTCCGGGCATACCACAGCCGCCTTCATGGTCGCCTACATCACCACCTTTCACTTTCCGGTCCTGGGTATCCCGATGTACGCATGGGCCTCGGCCATCGGATTGTCACGGGTGGCTCTGAAAGTACATTTTGTATCGGATATCGTCGCCGGTATGATCATCGGCACCGGTATCGGCGCGTTCAGCCTGTGGCTGATCGAGCTCTGAAACGCTCTTCCTCCTGCAAATCTTCCGGCGCGGCATCCCGCGCGTGACGATACTCCATCCAGATCAGAAACTGGAGACCGAACAACAGTGAAGCGGTCAGCAGGTGAATCGGCTGCGCGGCAGCCGGCATGCCCAGGTGACTCAATGCAGCTCCGGATGTGATCGCGATCACCATGACGGCCAGCATGGCCACCATGAAACGCGTCAGTGCGTGCGAACCACCCAGCGACAACCACAGCAGCCGCAGCACCCACAACGCACAGGCCAGCACCAGTGCGGAAAACGAGCGGTGCACGAAGAAGAACCAGGGCATGGCCGCTACCCAGGCCGGCCGATCCAGTCCGGCTGTATGGTTGAAGAAATCGTTCATCTCCCGCACCTGCGTGCCCATGATCACCTGCAGCACGGTCATTCCAACCAGAATATTCAACCAGCGGTAGAACCGGGGGTCCGCATTGTCCACAGCTTGTACTACTGCGGGGTGACGGCGGGCCCGGGCCAGCGCGAACAGCAACGTGGCGACAATGGCCAGCGCCATCACCATGTGCAACGTGATCATGCCGGGCTGCAGATTGGAGGCCACGACCTGAGCGCCCAGCCACCCCTGGAACCCCACCATCAGGAACGCCGCCACCGAAGCACGGAATATCCATGCATCGTGACGGCGGCAGCCCCATGATTTCCACGCGGTAAGGAAGATCAACAGGCCGATCGTGACGCCAACCAGACGATTGACGTACTCGGTCCAGGTCTTGACGGGATTGAACGGCGTGTCGGCGTAACCGCGATCCGCATAGATCTCGCGGTAATTGTCCGGCAGTTGCGCCTCACTGACCGGCGGGATCCAGCTGCCAAAGCAGGTCGGCCAATCCGGGCAGCCCATCCCGGCGCCGGAAGCACGTACCGTGGAACCCACCAGAATGAGGAAATAGACCGCCGCAATCGTTATCCAGGCGATACGGCGATAGGATTTCAGAGCGCGATCTTCGGTCATCAGCAACTACTGCCATGCAGGGAAAGACAAGGTGGACATTCTATCGTTTCCGGTCCACGGGCGCTATCCGTGACCGGGCTCACCAGAACGGTATACGGAGGGAGTGACGCCATGGATGTCCTTGAACGCCTTGTTGAATGACGACAGAGACACGTAGCCGACTTCCAGCGCCACCGCCGAGATCGACAGTCGGGACTGTTCCGGATCGTGCAGCAACCGCGCCGCCTCCCGGATCCGGTAACTGTTCAGGTACTGGTTGAAGTTGCGGTAGTGCATGGAGTGATTGATCAGGCGGCGGAGGCGGTACTCCTGGATAGACAACTGACGCGCCATATCCCCGATGGTCAGTCCGGGCTGCGCATACAGCCGGTCATCCTCCATGGCCCGCCGCACCGTCTCCATGAGCGCCCTGTCCAGACCCGACGCCCCTCTCCCGGCGGCGGATGTGCCGGACTGACCATGCGTTTCATCGTCAGGGACCGGATCAGACGACATCAGCCGGGCCACATCCGGGCGGCGATCGACTGCCGCCAGATTCATGATCAGGGCAAGGATGAACAGGACCAGAAAAAACACACTGTCCAGTCCGGTGCTGGCGGGCAGGAAGAAGCCCGAAGCCAGAATCATGGCAATCACACTGCCCATGCCGGCGGCAAAGGGCAACCGCAGCCGGCGCCGTAGTTCTATCAGGTCGCCCCCACGGTCCCGGCAGGCCATGTAGACCACATGACAGGCGAATCCCAGCATCACCCCCTGCGGCAGATAATAAAACACCAGGAAAAAAGCGGTATCGCGCGACTGGCTGCCGTCATAGAGCCACAGGCCGATGGCCCGCAGCAGAATGTACACCCCGATCAATGCCCAGAATGCAGGATGCACGCGTCGCCGGTCGATGAACAGATACCGGGCGATCACCCAGAGCAGGGCCGGCGCAGCAATGGCCAGCGTACTGAGCAGCTGCCACACCACAGCCTGGTCCCGCGTGATCTGCGGCAAGCGACTGACGATATAGGCAGTCAGGCAGACGCAGAACAGGGCCATCAGGCGTCCGAGGACCCGGTGGCGATAGTGGATCAGGTAGAAAAGCCCCATGAACAGCAGCTGGGAGATCGCCATGAAACTGCTGGCATAGTGTGTCCAGTGCATTGAAAACCTCTGGAAGAGCGCGGGAACCCGCTGAAAGAACCGCAGAGGATTATAGCATCAGGTGAACGTGTTGCAGGATACAGCAGGGAGGGCGGTGAACTGTTTGAAGAGGCCGCCCGGCAGGCGGGCGGCACTCCGGAGCGACCGGTTACTCGGTCACTTCAACCGTGATCCACTGGTCATCGAACAGACCACCATCATCCGCCCGGCCCCACAGCACATAAGTGCCCGGCTCGTCGAAAGTTACTTCGGTGGTGTACATACCGTCCTCGGGCACCGGGGGCGGCGTCCACATGGCCCCCCAGGGCGAGTTGGCGCCATGCCGGGTATCTTCCCAGGGCTTTACCTGCGGCGGATCAAACTCCGCCGCATCGCCACCCCGGTAGACATTCCAGGACAGGAACAGACCGTTGGTCTTGCCGACGGTAATCCTCGTGGGGGGGCGAAGGGCACGCCGGGTCTCGCTGGCGACCGTGCGGTCCGAAGGCCCCATACGGGTAGTCGGGAGACCGTCATCTTCCACCTTCGTCTCGATCACCAGCGGCTCGCCCACACGGGCGTAGCGTACGATCTCCTCATCCGGCTCGTGGTCCCCCAGCACTGTCACCTGCGGCGCTGTGTTGGCACGCGATTCCGGTGTGCTGGTGCCGGCGCCCAGAGAACCCGTTTCGGAGGCGATCACCACGTCATCAATGATGTAGTCCGGATTCACCGTGGCGTAGGCCCTCCGGGTTTCCCCGTTGGGCGACGTCACTTCCCAGACGACCTCCTCATCCCGGTCGGCCCACTCCGCGTCCACGTTGACCGCGAAAGTGAAGCGATTACGGCGGGGGAGAAAGTGCGTCGGTTGACCGCGATCAGCCTCACCCGGGGAGAAGAAGTTATTCTCCCCTACCGGAATGTCCAGCTTCTCCTCCCAGTTCTCGTTGTGGTAACCGAATATCAGGTTGATGGAGCCGTCTTCCGCCCGGCGCCAGCCTTCAAAGGCCGGTTCGACGTGTTGACCCTCACGATAGGTCTGCTGTGCCAACACATCCGAAGCCACCAGCGACAGGGCCATCATCATGATCATGGGCATCATGCGCCTTACTGCATACAACAACATCAATCAATCCTCCAGTAGCTCAGTACCGCTCCGCTGATGCCTTCCAGGTCTTCAGCGCGGTCTTCTTCATCCGCAAGCTCCATACGGCTCACTTCTCCATTGACATCCCAGTACTCGATGGCTTCCCGGCTCATCTCTTCCATGTCCGCCTCGGTGATATCCATTGGCGCCACCAGCGGCACAGTACACAGCGGGCAGCCGATCACATGATCATTCGGCCCCAGATCCAGCGCCTCCCGCCGGTCGGCCATTTCCTGGAAGAACTGATCTTCGGTCATGCTCACGCGCATACCCAGATCGATGAACATGTTGGTCACCGAACGGTTGCCGGAACCCTGCCAGTTGCGCGGATCGGGCACGTTGGGGTTGGTTTCGGTGTTGTTCATGTAGCCGGTGATATGCAGGATCGTACCTGCCGGCAGCAACGGCGCATGATCGTCACCGAAGGGATAACCCCGGACCCAGTTGTGGTCATAGCCCACACAGGACAGCGTCTCGATGGTGTAGCCCCAGATCGCCTCCAGGCACATACGTTCGCCGGGAGCGTGCAGGTGCGGCTCGAACGTCACGATCTTGGTGGGCTCGTTCAGCACCGCATAGGCGTGGAGCTCCTGATCGTCTTCATTACCGGTAATGCTGATGTCGACCCCGTTACCCAGGCCGATACGTGCCGGCGGATACTTGGGCTCGTAATCCTTGTCATGGAACCGGAAACCGATCTCCAGATGACCTGTGATGTCCACGGAGCCCGAGTTCAGATGGACAGAGTCTGAAACAATCACGGATCCCGCCTGAAGCAGTCGTCCGGAATCCTCGTCGAAAATGTCCGGGTTGCGGGCAATCTCGTGCACGGGCCAGGGAATCGGCTGCTCTATCGCATTGCCTTCCTCGTCCAGCACCTGGGTGCTCCAGATCATGTGGTGAACGATGTTGCGGGCACCGACTGCGCCATCAACCTCATCGGGATTGAGGTCATTGACTTCGATGATCTCGACCGATTTCACGTAGCGATCCTCTTCGATCGGAATCGGGATCCGCGGGATATTGCCCCACCAGTCAGGTGCGCCGCCCTCTACGGTGATATCTTCCGTCCGCACGACCAGGTCCGGCTCACCGGCGGACCACTTGGTCTCGTCGTCCCAGGCAATCGGTTCCGGCGCATTGGCCGCATCTCCCCTGGGGGCGCCGGACCGGGCCCATCGGGAGATCATGTCGATCTCGTCCAGGCTCAGAGAGGGGTCCTGCTTGTATTCCTGGATACCGATATCCCGCTCCATGTACCAGGGCGGCATGGCTCCTGCCTGGTCCACCAGACCGGTCTTGTACTCGATCAGGCCGGCGAAGGGCGCCACCTGCTCGTAGGTTTCCAGCGGCATGGGCGCCACACCGCCATCACGGTGGCAGTTCTGGCAGGCGCGTTGCAGGATCGGCTCAATATCTTCGTGGTAGGTCACTTCGTCGTCATTCTGCTGTGCCAGTGCACTGCCACCCAGCGGCAGCACCAGCGCCAGCGCGGCTGCCGAAGCAACCCTGGCCAGCGAATCGGGTTGGCATATCCTCACGGGACACCTCCTCTCTAGCGAATTCTTGTGATTGTGGTTGTCATTGAACAGTCCGATTGGACCACGACGCCAGCTGTGCCGTCTCCCTTATAATTGAGAAATACTGACGGATTTCTGCAAATCCTTGCAAACCGCACCTGCGGATTCCTGCGGAATCCATGGATGCCAGTGATTTCCGAAATGCGTCAGCATTGACCCTTTACAGTCCACGAACGAATCGTGTTATATGCAGTAAAGAACACAAGGAGTCCACTATAATCATGTCCTACTCGCCATCCATACCGCTGTCATTTCACCACGCGTTTGCGGCCAGAACGCTGTTGTGCGCCCTGGCGGGCATCTGCCTGGCCATATACTGGCCGGTCAGCCATGCACAGCAACCCATGATGCACGGAATGGCAGACAACAGCGCCATCGACGTCGAGACCATGCCACATGACGACGCGGTCCTTTCCGGCCCACCCGGGGAGATCATGCTGGACTTCGACGAGGAAGTGCGCCTGGTGAAACTGACGCTGCGCACGCCGGAAAGCAGGGACCTGCTGGATATCGGGTTCCGTTATGACCCGGCTGCCGGAATGATGTTCACACACAGGCTGCCAACACTGCACGAAGCCCCCTACTATATTGCGGACTGGGCCGTGGTCAACGAGGAAGAACGGGTCATCCGCGGCACCTTTCACTTCGCTTTCGGACCGGAAGCCCGGCCCCCGTCGGAGGTCATGCCGGAAATGGAAGAGATGCGTCACTTCATGGCACCGGACTACCGCCTGCAGGACCCGGAGGCGGAGTTCCGCATCCAGGAATGAGTCTACCAGGAGGCAAAACGCAATGGGATGGACACAGCGAATCACCGGCCTCCTGCTGGCAGGAGCAATGACCATGTCACATGCCGAACTATGGGACCGCGTAGAACACGGGTTTGCGGAAAATGACGGTGTACGCATCCACTATGCCGCCATGGGCGAGGGCCCTCTGGTGGTGATGATCCACGGGTTTCCGGACTTCTGGTACAGTTGGCGGCACCAGATGGAAGCACTGGCGACGCATTTCCGGGTTGTGGCCATTGATCAGCGTGGCTATAACGGCAGTGACCAGCCCGCCGGCGAGGAGCCGTATGGCATGCGTCACCTGACAGCGGATGTGGCGGCCGTGATACGAGAGCACGGTCAGGAAAGCGCCATTGTCGCCGGACACGACTGGGGCGGCATGGTGGCCTGGCAGTTCGCCTTCAACTACCCGCAGATGGTGGAACAGCTGATCATTCTCAACCTCCCCCACCCCAACGGCCTGGGCCGCGAAATGGTCATCAATCCCGAGCAGCGCGCCGGCAGCGAGTACGCCTTCCGCTTCCAGCAGGGCTCACCTGCGGATCCCGACATCTTCTTCGGCGCTCCGATGACCCCGCAGACCCTGTCAGCCTGGGTTACGGATCCGGACGCACGCCAGCGTTATATCGAGGCCTTCGAACGCTCTGACTTCGACGCCATGCTGGCCTATTACAAACGCAATTATCCCTCCCTGCCACCGGCGGCGGACACGGTGGACGAGCCGGTGACAGAAGTACCGGCACTGGAAATGCCCGTGTTGCTGTTCCACGGACTGGATGACACCGCCCTGCAATCGGATGGACTCAACAACACCTGGGACTGGATCGATGCCGACATGACCCTGGTCACGGTGCCAGGGGCGGGTCATTTCGTGCAGCAGGATGCTGCTGGACTGGTCTCGGACACCATGAAGTGGTGGCTGCTGGCCCGACAACCCGACTAGGGAGCCTCTGAAAAAGTATGGCAAGCCTAGTGGAGCACCGCGTCGGCCGGCGGCGCCGACGTCGTCGAGAAGTGGGGATGTAGCAGGTCACTGCGGCGCACCAGCAACAGGTCATGACGGGAGAGTTGTTCCAGCTCGCCGGTGACCGCTGTGCTGACATCATCCAGCAGCACGCAGACCGCGTCTTCACCGTCAATATCCACCACCACACAGCGTTTGAAGCCGTCAATAGTGTTCAGCGAGGCGAAGCCACCCACATCACAGGGGTGCGGCGGATACTGGCCGGTGGAGTCACGCAGGAGGTCCGAAGCTGAAAAAGCCATGCCGAAACCGGCTGCGGCCACCACGTGGATGATCTCGATGATGGCCGGATCGGTCAGGTCCACCCGCACGGTCTCCACCGGAATGACCTCTTCGCCTGCCTGCTCATGCGCCACCAGCTTGAGGAAGAGGCTGATGTCATCCTGATTCCACTCCAGCATCTCTTCCTGCTCGGCTCGTGAAGCGTCAGCCGGAAAGCTGATCACACTGGTCTCGATGGTCAGATCCTGGCGGTCATCCTCGGTATCGAACGGTACCACCATGGAAACGGAGCAACCACCGTCGCCGCTCTCGGCACTGAGACGCCACATGAAAGGGATATTGCCTGTGAGTTCGACCATGAAATCCTGCTCATCGGGGATGAAAATTACGCTTCCACAATAGCACTGATACACCCTTCTCAACAAACGCCAATGGCCATTGTGCTACCTTATGACACAAAAGAGACAGTGCTGACATTTTTCCACAGAATCTGTGGATAACTCGGTTGATAACTGCGAATCCGGCGCCAGAAACACTGAATACAAGGCGCTCCGAGTTAACTTGTATGTTTTTTAGCCAAATTATATAACTCTTTTATATCAACAACTTATAATTGAATAATTTTCAACCATCAAAAAAACCACTGTTTTACAACGAAAAAACCGATATTGCTGGAATTATGTGCATAAAAGCAGGTTATCAGTCGGGCTGATCCTTATCATCAGCTGCCTGTTCGCCCCGTCAGCGGCTTTTTCCACAGACCCGCAGCGCGTATACTTCAGCCTTCTGTTCCGGAGACCGGGAGATCGACATGCAGCGCCGACTGACCTGGATCATCCTGTTGCTGGCGACGCTCGCCGTGGCGTGGTCGCTGACCCATGCCATCAATCTTTACACACAGGAACAGGTGCGTGAATCGGGCCGCGAATGGATAGTGGAGGTCACGCTGGATGCCATGGCTTCATGGGAAGCCGAAAAGCTGATTGACCACCTGGCTCCGGAACTGCTTGATGAAACCCCGGCCTCGTCCTGGTCGCGCTACTTCCGGTCCCTGTCCGCACTCGGTGAGTGGGAGGCCGTCGAAGCCGTGGAAATCACTGCCGAATCCCTGCCGGACTGGTGGCAGGGCAGCCGTGAGGCCAGTCTTGATATTGAACTCCGGATCCGCTTCGCCAACGACGCACCAACCATTCGCACCCGACTTCACAGGGATGAGGATACCTGGCGGATCCGCCGCTTCCAGGTCCTGACCCGGCTGCTGGCCGCCTGAGAGCCGACCGCTCCAGCTCAGTCGTCGCGATCGGTGTCATCCACCGCCACGAGGCGCCGGATTACAGGCCCGAACAACACGCTCAGCACCCGCTTCAGCAATTTGAAGGCGATGACCACCACAATGGCTCCCAACGCTGTACCCAGCAGTAATGCCAGACTGCCCAACAGATAGACGCTCATCTCGCGCATCGGAATGTCGTAGGCAACAGCCAGGGCATACAGGGCGGCCAACGTAAGCACGGTACCGCCAATGGCCATCCGGAGCCTGGCGCCTTTGCCACGGCGCTTCAGTAATGAAAAAATCACATCAGTCCTGTTGCCCGGCTCTGTTCAGTCCATCCCTGATGCACTCCAGCAGGCGCCGGTTCTGCTCTGCTGTGCCGATGGTGATACGCAAGCGGTTGCGTAACCCATCCTGATCGAAATAGCGCACCAGTATGCCATGCTTCTTCAACCACTCATACAGGGCAGCGGCCGTCAGTGGTGCGTCGGGCGGCATGGCCGCCAGTATGAAATTGGCCTGCCCCGGCAGACACTCGAAGCCGGCGTCCAACAGTGCAGCGGCCATGGCCTCCCGCTCCTCGCGCACCGACTGCCAACCGCGTGCCGCCTGCTCACGTCCCTGCAGGGCGGCCGTGGCGAGTCGCTGAGAGATCAGGTCCGTATTGTAGCTGTCCCGGGTCTTGTAGAGCATGGGTTCCAGCAGGTCAGTGGCCCCGATACCGTAGGCGAACCGCAAACCGGCCAGCGAGTACCCTTTGCTCAGGGTCCGCAGGATCAATACATTGTCATGTCGCCGTACCAGCGGCGTTGCATCGTAGGCCAGCGCCGGGTCGATAAAATCGGCGTAGGCTTCATCGATCAGCAATACTCCGTTGAACGCCTTCGCCAGCCTCTCCAGTGTCGCCACCGACTCCAGTCGGCCCGAAGGAGCGTGGGGATTGACCACAAACGCCAGCTTGACGTCCGCCGCGTTGAGGGTCTCGGCAAACGCCTCCGGCAAGGACCAGTCCCCGTTCAATGCCACCCGCACCACGCCACAGCCCTGCACCGCAGCCAATACCGGGTACAGTGAATAACTGGGCTCGGCAACGCCGATTGACTGACCGGGATCCACAAAAGTGGTGATCGCCAGACGCAGCAGTTCATCGCCACCATTGACCGGAATGATCTGGTCCGGTGTCACTCCGTGCAACTGCGCGGCGACCTCCCGGAACCCCTGCGCCAACGGAGGCGGATAGCGCCGCAGGTCCGCCGTGTCGATGCCACGCAGCGCGGCTGCCACAGTGTCCGGGGCCGGATAAGGGTTCTCATTGGTATTGAGCTTGATGATGTCACTGCTGCCGGGTTGCTCCCCGGCAGTGTAGCCGCGCATGTCGCGGATATTGGGGCGTTCGTAACTCATGGTCTGTCCAGTCGCCACTCGGGAGCGGGCAGATTACCCGCAAGCGCGGCACGGGACAAGTGTCAGGCCGCTCCAGGGCTTGTCATGCCGGTTCTGAGGCTCTCCCGCGCTTCACTCAGGTCCAGGGTATCCCGCAGATCAGTCTCCCTCCGGCCAGTAGGTCTCCACCCGGTTGTTCCAGCCGGCCAGCCAGCGGGATTCCCCGCGCTCCGGTGGCGCATTCTCCACACGCCGCGCGAGAACGGCGGCAGCGGCCTCGGAAAAGCGTTGCAGTACGGGCGACGGGGACGGATTGTCATGCATGTACTCCAGCACCTGCAGCAGCCCCCACCCCTGCCCCCGGTACCGCTCACCGGCAGCAACACCTTCCCCCTTGAAGTTGACGTAGTCGATCAGTGCATACAGACCGAGTGGCGGCCGGGCCGCCGCCACCCGGCGGAACAGTGACTCAACGGCGGCCGGCTCCTCCGAGTGAGCGGAAATGGAAGGCAGGGCCCGTTGCAAGCGTCTGATGATGAAGCGCGCCTGCACGTCACGGGTCTCATCCAGAAACGTCCGCAGGCCGGACAACTGCGGACCATCCAGATCAGCCAGAAACGCCTCACGGTCAGGCCAGGGCTGATCGCGGGGTGTCATGGTCCGCAGCCAGTCCGGCAACATCACGCCACGGGATTCGTAGTACCGCAACAATTCCGGGAAGCTCTCCCGGAAACGCTCCTGCTGCCCTTCCCGATACCAGATGAAATGCCCTATGCCCAGCGAAGGGAAGTCCTCACCAGCGTTCCAACTGGTTAAGCAGCGAACATTCAGGTTACACTCATTGGCGAAAATGCGTTCACCGATCCATCGGGCCCGGGCCTCATCGAGGTCCCCGGCCAGACTTTCGGCTGCATGCAGAGGAGTCCAGAGGCACCACAACATTGGCAGCAGCATCCAGAGCGGGATGCATGTACGGCGGCGGACAGGAGGGGCTGTGCTGGCTGGCACCTGGATATCTCCTTCGGGAACGCTCATGCACACTGTCGAATGGTGATGAGTATAACAGGCAAAGGCTCACAGATGAGTGACGAAACGGCGGAAAAAACCGGGCAGACGGATTCCATGGAAGCATTCAACCAGGGTCTCACTCTGGTGTATCAGCGCATCCGCAAGAGCAAACAGCTCAAGAAGGCGATGAAGGAGGTCGAGCAGAGCCTGGTGGATCTGCTGGATGTCCGGCTCTTCACCATCTACCAGACTGTCCAGAACGGTCGCGAGATCGTCTCCACGTTCAAGGGTGGCGACCCCGAGGACGATCAGTCGAACCAGATCCGCGTCCCCCTCAGCCCCACTTCGCTGGCCGGCTATGTGGCCCTGAGCCAGCGCAGCCTGCAACTTCGTGATGTCACGGACAGAGATGAACTGCTCGCCATCCATCCTCGCCTGCAGTTCGACAGCAGCTTCAGCGAAGCACGTGGCTGGAAGGTCAGGTCGCAGGTCGTCGTACCCATCAAGGACGAGATCCTGCTCGGCGTGCTGCAACTGATCCGCTTCGAGGGTGACCCGCCCTTTGACCGTACGGATCTGAAGAAGGCCACCGTGGTCGCCAAGATGCTGGCACGGCAGTTCCGTGCCGAATTGCAGAGTACGCAGGGACCGTGGGATTACCTTGTACAGACCAGGAAGATCAGCAGCGCGGATCTGGACGACATTCAACAACGGATCAGCGGGTATGGAGGCACCATCAGCAAGGTCCTGATGGAGGACTACGGCATAGAGGCCGACGAGATCGGCAAGTCTCTGTCGTACTACTACCGCGTCCCGTTCATGCCCTACCGGCCGGAACACTCCCTGCCGATCGCCCTGTTCGAGAACATCAGCACCAGCTACCTGCGCAACAACCTGTGGCTGCCCGTCGACGGTGACAAGGAAGAAGCGGTCATATTGATCGACGACCCCAGCGACTATCAGCGCATCATGGAGATACAGGGGGTACTCAACGCCCGCAACTACGCTTTCCGCGTGGGCCTGCCGGAGCACATCCTCCAGTATCTCAGCGACGACAACGGAGCCGACGGCGAAACCGGGTTCGACGAGGTCTTCTCGCGCCTGGAGGAACAGAGCGGCATCGAGATGGATCAGGAAGAGGACAATGACGAGGAACAACTGGCCTCCACCTCCGCCATCATCCAGCTGGTCAACCGCATCATCACGGAAGCCGATCGCCTGGGCGCCTCGGACATTCATGTCGAACCGGGCAAGGACAATTCACCGGGTATCGTCCGGCTCAGAGTGGACGGCATCTGCCGGGAACTGCTCAAGGTGCCCAGTGAGCATACCGGTGCACTGATCGCCCGCATCAAGGTCATCTCGCGGCTCAATATTGCCGAACGCCGCCTGCCCCAGGATGGCAAATGCAAGCTCAAGGTCCGCGGCAAGCGGCTCGAACTCCGGGTAGCCACGGTACCGACCGTACAGGGCGAAAGCGCCGTGCTGCGCCTGCTGGCAGCCGGCAGTGCCATGCCGCTGGAGAAGCTCAACCTTTCCCGGCCCAACCATGACAGGATCATCGACATGGCGGCCCACCCTCACGGACTGTTGCTCGTCGTGGGCCCCACCGGTTCCGGCAAGACCACCACGCTGCACGGCATACTGGGACATATCAATCAGCCGGACCGCAAGATCTGGACGGCCGAGGACCCTGTGGAAATCACCCAGCCGGGGCTGCAGCAGGTCCAGGTGATGCCCAAGATCAATTTCACCTTCGCCGCCGCCATGCGGGCGTTCCTGCGGGCCGACCCCGATGTCATCCTGATCGGGGAAATGCGCGACCAGGAAACCGCCAATATCGGCGTCGAGGCCTCGCTGACCGGCCACCTGGTCCTGTCGACGCTGCACACCAATTCGGCGCCCGAGACCATCACCCGCCTGCTCGACCTGGGGCTGGATCCGGTCAACTTCTCCGACGCCCTGCTGGGCGTTCTGGCTCAGCGCCTTATGCGTACCCTGTGCGGTAACTGCAAGGAAAGCTACCGCCCCGAAGCGCGGGAGCTCGATCACCTGATCGACCAATACGGCCGGGACGACTTTCCGGAACTGGGCATCAATACCGAAGAGGTGACCCTGTACCGGGCGGTGGGTTGTGAGGAATGCGGGGAGACCGGGTACAAGGGGCGCACCGGCATTCACGAGCTACTGGCCGGCAGCAACGATCTGCGCCGCCTGATCTATAACCGCTCCGGACTGGACGCCATACGCGAGCAGGCACTCACCGACGGTATGCGCACGCTGAAGCAGGACGGGATTCTGAAGATCTTCAACGGAGACAGCGACTACATCCAGTTATTGCGGGTCGTCGCCGAGTGAACGGGACAGGATAAGTGCATCCTCGCGCTTATCCCTGGCGGATCGGGTCGGGTAATAGTTGCGGCGCTCCCCGACCCGCACGAATCCTTCCCCATAGTACAGTTGTTGGGCCGCCTCATTGGAGGGCCGGACTTCCAGGAAGCAGCACTGTGCTCCGGCGGCGCGTGCCTGCTCCAGCACATGCTGCAACAACTGCCTGGCCAGGCCACGCCGCCGGCAGGCGGGATTGACGCACAGGGTGAGCAGGTGGCACTCGTCCGCTGCAATGCTCATGATCGCATGAGCCGCCACTACCCCCTCATCCCCCTCTTCTTCCAGCACCCAGCACTCGTAACCGGACCGCAAACAGTCCTGGAATATGCGGCGGGTCCACGGGTGTGGGTAGGACAGGTTCTCGTTGTGAAGAACGTGGTCCAGGTCGGAGTCTTCCATGCGCCGGCAATGCATCAATCCGTCATTCCCGATCACATTGTGCCAATGGTTGTATCAGTGACTGCATGGCCTTCCAGGCAGGACGTTTGGCCGAGGCATCGCGGGCCATCGTTTCCAGGGCCGGCACCCGCAACAGCTGCTGCGACGATCCGGGAACGTCCATCAATTCCAACATCCTGTCAGCCACATCGCCCGACTCGGCCGGCAAAAGCCAGTCCGGAGGTTCATCCATCAGCAGTAGCATGAACGGAGGGCTGTTGTCCCCGGCCCGGCGACGCAGGAAGGCACGCACTACCTGACGGGCCGTGTCGATGTCTCCCGGCATGGCGGCGTCAAGCGGCCAGTGGAAAGGTTCCCCCTGCAATGTCACCCCCTGATACCGGGGGCTGAGCGCCGCCAGAATCCGCTCCAGCATCTGCCGCGACGGCGCAGACAGTCCGGGCGTGTCATGGCCGGCAAGGACACAGAGGCGTTCATCCGGTCTGAACCAGGTGAACCGGAATTCCAGGGATTCATCTGCGTCCACTCCGGCCGCTGGAGTCTGCTCCGCCGTGACCGGCGAGGAGGGCGCCGGCGGTGCCGGGATGGCAGGAGGTGACCCGGCGGAGAGGCTGTCCTTCAGACCACCCAGGCTGGCCGGTGCAACGCGCGATTCCGGCTCGTGGTCAGCCATGGCCTTCTCTGCGGTCAGGTCCGCCCCCGTGTCCGTATCAATATCTGTATGGTATCGCCGCGAAGCGCCCGCCCCCGGCAGAGCATACCGGGGATAATAGACAGCAATCCCCATCTCGCGGAGGTAGCGCTGCCTGGCTTCGTCATTGATGGGGGTCGGTGTATTCATGATCGGGGCATTATACGGGCCATTGAGCTTGCGCGGCAAAAATGCTTGAATCATCAGCCATTGATGATCCGATAATTGTTCCACGGGGGGAACTGTATGAAAGCCATCCTTTGCAAATCCTATGGGCCACCGGAGAACCTGGCACTGGAAGAGTTGGATGACCTGGAACCCGGCGAGCAGGAAGTCGTGGTCGACGTCTACGCCGCCTCACTGAACTTTCCGGACACCCTGCAGATCGAAGGCAAGTACCAGTTCCAACCCCCCATGCCATTCACTCCCGGCTCGGAAGTCGGTGGCGTGGTACGCAAGGTCGGGCCGGGGCTGACCGGACTCGAACCGGGTGACCGGGTCATGGCGACACCCTCCATCGGCGGCATGGCGGAACAGGTGATCGTGCCGGCCGGCAGCCTGCGTGTCATCCCGGACAACATGGACTTCCCGACCGCTGCCGGTTTCGCGATGGTCTATACCACTTCGTATCATGCGCTGAAACAGCGTGGCCGACTGCAGGCGGGCGAAACCCTCCTGGTGCTGGGCGCCAGCGGCGGTGTCGGCATGGCAGCGGTGGAGCTGGGCAAACTGATGGGTGCCCGGGTCATCGCCGCAGCCAGCAGTGACGAGAAACTGGATTTTGTCCGTCAGGCGGGGCCCGACGAGCTGGTCAATTACGGGGACGGAGAACTCAAGGAAAAAGTGAAGGCCCTGACCGGCGGCAGAGGCGCCGACGTGATCTACGACCCGGTGGGCGGCGACCTGTTCGACCAGTGTACCCGCTGCATCAACTGGAACGGCCGGCTGCTGGTAGTGGGTTTCACCAGCGGGCGCATTCCCGCCTACCCTGCCAACCTGGCCCTGCTCAAGGGTTCATCCATGGTCGGCGTGTTCCTGGGCCGCTTCCGCAAGGAAGAGCCGCAAGCCTACGAGCAGAATTTCCAGGAACTGCTTGATCTGTACCGGGACGGAAAGATCCGCCCCGTGGTCACCCGATCCTATCGCATGGAAGACTATGTGGAGGCGTTCAATGTATTCCGCAACCGCAAGGCAATGGGCAAGATGACGCTGGAAGTCCGCCGGGAGTGATACCCCGGCTGTTATCGTAGATGAATCGTCCCGCAGCCGGGCCGGTTGCCCTGCCGCTATCTTGATTCCGGGCAACCGGCACGTATAATGCTGGGTTTTTTCCGTAGCAGAAGAGCATCCCATGCTGAGTTCCAAGGACATCGAAAGAGACCTGGCGAAACTGCGCGATATCGTCATCTCTCACCAGGCTCCCGGCCAACCGCTGGAAACAGCCACCACGACTATCCAGGGTGTGGAGCAGAAAGTGTTCGCCAACGTGGAGCGCAACCTCCGCGAGCTCTACCAGCAGGGGCTGCAGGCGGCTGATCGCGATTTCCTGGTCTATGGGGAGGAGCGCTTCACGTTCCGGGAATCCCTGGCCGTGGCCGAGGACATGGCCCGGGTGCTGCTGCAACGGTACAGGATCGAGAAAGGTGACCGGGTTGCCATCTGTTCGCGCAACAACCCGGAATGGTGCATGGCGTACATGGCCGTCACCATGATCGGCGCCATAGTGGTGCCCATGAACTCCTGGTGGCGAGGCCCGGAGATGGTGTACGGGCTGCAGGACAGCGGTGCCCGCGTGTTGTTCGCCGACCAGCAACGCATCGACCACCTCCAGGAACACTACGACCAGCTCGAACTCGACATCATCGCCATCAAACCGGAGCGCGAGGGGCAGGGCTTCCCGGAATTCCACCAGCTCGCTGCCGAAGGCCGCAGTGGTCCGCGCCAGGACCTCGACGCCATCGACATCCAGCCAGATGATGATGCATCCATCATGTACACATCCGGGTCCACCGGCGCGCCCAAAGGCGTACTGTCCACGCACCGCAACATCATCAGCGCGCTCTACACCTGGCTGTTCGCCAGGGATATCACGGACATCCTCCGCCCGGAACAGGTGGAGGAGAACCCGGAATACGAGCCCGGCATCCTCTCCAATGTACCGCTCTTTCACGTCACCGGCAGTCATGCACAGTTTCTGCTCAGCTTTCTCTACCTGCGCAAATTCGTGATGATGTACAAATGGGATCCCGATCAGGCCCTGGAGCTGATCGAGAAAGAGCGCCTGTCCGTCCTTCATGGCGTACCGACCATGACCTGGGAAGTGATGAACTCCCCCCGCTTCGCCGAAACCGATCTGAGCAGCCTGAGGATCGTCCAGAGTGGCGGGGCCGCCCGACCTCCGGGGCACCTGAAGTTGATGCAGGAAAAATTCGATGACGTGGTGCAACCCGGTCTGGGATACGGGCTGACCGAGACCAACGCCATCGCGGCCACCATCACCGGTCCGTTCTATCTGGCCAAACCGGACAGCACCGGTCGCCCGACCCCGCCGGTGACCGCCATGAAGATCATCGACGAGCAGGGCAACGAGCTGCCCAATGGTGAGATCGGCGAGATCTCTATCAAGGGCGCCACCGTCATGAAAGGCTACTGGAACCGTCCGGAAGACACCGGGAAGGCACTTCGGGACGGCTGGTTCCACACCGGCGACCTGGGCCTGCTGGACGAACATGGCTTCCTGATCATCAAGGATCGGGCCAAGGACATCGTGATACGCGGCGGCGAGAATATCGCCTGCGCCGAAGTCGAATATGCCCTGTCCGAACACCCGGATATCCATGAAGCGGCTGTCTACGGCCTCCCCGACGAACGCCTCGGGGAGATCGTGGGCGCGACCGTCATGGTCAGCCCCAGGGCCCCTGTCGACCAGGCCGCACTGCAGGCCTTTCTGGCCGAGCGTATCGCCGTATTCAAGGTGCCCGTCCACATCCGTATCCAGACCACACAGCTGGAGCGGATCGCCAGCGGTAAGATCGCCAAGAAAGCCCTCCGGGAGCAGCATCTGCGGGAGCTGGAGGCGACCTGAAAAACGGGTTCGTCAGAAAATTTGTACGGGTCATTGTTTGCTCTCGCAAAGATCGCCAAGAGCGCAGAGAAACCAGTGAAAAAGCTGGTCAGCCCGGGGGGCTCCTGGCATAGTATCAATCACCCATGCCTATCTCGTCCCCCGTCGTTATATGCCCGCCTCTGCGCTCTTGGCGATCTTTGCGAGATCAGCAACCCCCCGTTTCCCGTACTCGCAAATAATTGTTGCATTCTCCGGTTTTATACCCATAATCCGCGTCGAGGACTTCCTCAAAAGCGTGTAGTATTCGTTGGGCTTCTAGAGAGAGTGCAATGATGAAGAGCCATTCCTGGGACGAACTGAATGACAGCGCCAGGGACTTCTTCGACTCCATCGGCATGCTGCCGGAATCCGGGGTTGAAGAGGACATCAACGACAAACGATTGCAACGCCGCCGGCTGACCGAACTGCGTCGCCGGACGGAAGAGCGTCTGGACTGGAGACGGGCATACGGTGACCTGCAGTTCGACGACCTGGACCATCTGGAAGGATACGATGATGGCCCGGGCTTCAGCAGGCAGTACCACTTTGACGAGCTGAGCGACTCGAGCGAGTTCGACGAGCACTGAACCCGGTCAGTGCGGCAGCACAGCCACCGGCGGCCTCACTGGCCGCCGGAGGTTCTCTTTTCTCTTGCGGACCCGTTCGGCCCTGCAACCGGTCAGTTCCCTTTCTGCGTAATTTACGGTACCTTGGCACCTCGCCCAGAACGAGCTTTTTCCATGACCTATTGTGTTGCCATTGCCGTGGACGCCGGCATCGTGTTCTGCTCCGACTCCCGCACCAACGCCGGGGTGGACCAGGTCCGGACCTACAGCAAGATGTACCGTTTCGGTGTCGACAACGAGCGCCAGTTCATCATCCTCTCAGCCGGAAATCTGGCCACCACGCAGGCCTGCATCAACCACATCAAACGGGACATCCGTCAACAGGCACCAACCAGTCTCTTGACCGTGCAGAGTCTGGGTGAAGCCGCCGAGTACCTGGGTACTATTTCGCGCAATGAACAGGAAAAGCATGAAGGCAAAGGCAGCGGTTTCGAAGCCAGCTTCATCATCGGCGGGCAGGTCGCCGGGGCACGGCACCGCATCATGCTGGTCTACCCGGAGGGCAATCATATTACCAGCTCGCGGGATACGCCCTATCTGCAGATCGGTGAAAGCAAGTACGGAAAACCCATCCTTGACCGCATTCTGTCGCGGGACCTGAATCTGGACACCTGTGCGTTGTGCGCACTGGTATCAATGGATTCGACGATGCGAAGCAACCTCGGTGTCGGTCCCCCGATCGAGACGCTCATCTACAAGGCGGATTCCCTGACCCTGGGGGAGCCACTGCGTTTCGACGAGGACAGTGAATTCCTGCGTGAGGTCAAGCGGAACTGGGACCTCAGGCTCAAGGAAGCCTTCCGGCAGATGCCTCCCTTTGCCTGGGCCTCCTCCTGGGACCGTAACGCAAAAAGCCACAGCGACGAAGACGCGGAAGCGCCCTACTGAGCTTCACTCTGGGCTACCATCGGTTGCAGCCATGTCTGTTCGATGGCCGTGTGTATGACCCCGATCTCCTGCTGCAGCGCATCGATATATTCCGTCAGCTCCCGGCCCGACTGGACATTGACCCGGGTATCCCCCACCCGGCGCAGGGCTCCGGCCACATCCCTCAACACACGGTCATTGTGCGGCAGAGGTTGTAATCCATCCTCCAGGCGGTTCAGACAGTGCAGCACGGAGCGCGGAAACAGCGGGTCCTGCAGCAGGAATGTAACCACGTCTTCCGCGTTGACCCGGTCCTGTACGTGCTGACGATACATCTGGAAAGCACTGGATGATCGCAGGATGCTCATCCAGATCAGGTTTTCGTAGGGTTCCACCACCGCTGACTCCCCCTCCTCCGGCACGTTGTCCGGCAGCAGATTTGCCGAGCCGGCATGCACGATCCGCGTGGTCATATCGGCCCGTTCGATGGAGCGAGCCAGCTCGATAAAGCGATAACCACTGTTGTGACTCATCGCCCCCTCGAACAGACCGGTAAGCTGTTGGCAGCAGCCGATGACCTGCTGCAACAGGTCCTGGCGCGGCCCCCTCGCCACGGAACGCCCGGCGCTTTCCCGAACCACAAGATAGAGGTTGTTGATCTGCTCCCAGGCTTCCGCCGGGATGATCTCGCGGGTCGTCCGGGCGTTCTCGCGCGCCAATACCAGAGTACTCAGCAATGAGCCGGGATACCGGGCATCGGCCAGCAGAAAGCGGATCACGGCACGTTCGTCGGTGATCTGGTGAGACCGCTGGAAATCATCCACACTACCGGTGATCTCCAGCAGGGTATGCCAGCCGATACGCGCTCCGCGGGGCAGATCGAACAGCAGGTTGGAGTATACCGTCAACAATCGGGCCTGGTTCTCGCTGCGTTCGAGATAACGGCTCATCCAGTACAGGCGCTCGGCCACTCGTGACAACATATCAGCGTCCCTCCCCCTCGGATACGATCCAGGTGTCCTTGCTGCCGCCACCCTGTGACGAGTTGACTACATAGGAACCTCGCGTCATCGCCACCCGCGTCAGCCCTCCCGGGGTCACCCAGGCATGGCGGCCCTGCAGAATGAAGGGTCTCAGATCGATATGCCGCGGCTCCACGCCCCGCTCCCCGAGTACCGGCGCGGTGGACAGTGACACCAGTGGCTGCGCGATATAATTGCGCGGGTTGGCCTTGATCAGCCGGGCAAATCGCTGCCGCTCCCGCTTGCTCGCCTGCGGCCCCATCAGTATGCCATAGCCACCGGATTCATTGACCGGCTTGACCACCAGTTCATGCAGGTGCTTGAGCACATGGTCACGTTGCAACGGATCATTGCACAGGTACGTCGGCACATTGGGCAACAACGGTTCCTCGCCCAGATAATAGCGGATCATGTCCGGAACATGGGCGTAGACGGCTTTGTCATCGGCCACACCGGCTCCCGGCGCATTGGCCAGCGCCACGTTGCCCTTCAACCAGGCACGCATCAGTCCGGGCACGCCCAATGCCGAATCCGGCCTGAACACTTCCGGATCCAGGAACAGGTCGTCCACCCGGCGATAGATGACATCCACTCGCGAAAGACCATGTATGGTCCGCATATAGACGGTGTCATCCTCAACCACCAGATCACTGCCTTCCACCAGTTCCACTCCCATCTGCTGCGCCAGGAAGGAATGCTCGAAGTAGGCGGAGTTGTAGATACCCGGCGTCAGGACGACCACCTCGGGATAATCCAGGGGGCGGGGCGAGATCGCGGCCAGCGTGTCGAACAGCTGGGCAGGATACTCGGTTACAGGCTGGATGAGATAGTTCTCGAACAGCTCCGGCAAAACCCGCTTGGTGACTTTGCGGTTCTCCAGCATGTAGGACACGCCCGAGGGCACCCTCAGGTTGTCTTCCAGCACATAGAACTGTCCGTCCTTGTCGCGCACCAGATCCGAGCCGCAGATGTGCGCCCAGACATTCAACGCGGGCTGCATGCCGACACATTCCTTGCGGAAATTGGCCGATTGCGCCAACAACTCTTCTGGAAAGACTTTATCCTTGATGATTTTGCGCGCATTATAGATGTCATGGATGAAACAGTTCAGAGCAGCCAGACGCTGCTGCAGCCCGGCGCTGGTCTTCAACCACTGCTTCTCGCTGATGATGCGGGGAATGATATCGAAGGGCCACTCGCGATCGATGTTGCCGGCTTCGCTGTAGACGGTGAACGAAATGCCCAATGTCTTGATGGCCAGTTCGGCGGCGGCTTTACGTTGCTGCAACTCTTCACTGCTGAGGGATGCCAGGTACCGGGCCAGTATCCGGGCGGGACTGCGTGGATATCCCGGGGAACTGATCAGTTCGTCATAAAACCCGCCTGTCTGGTACTCTTTCCAGTCGATGTGCATATCACCTCCCTGGTGGACAGAAGCGTATGAGCAGGCAAGTATCCATCCGACACCTGACCCGTTACCGGTTCGACCGGCCGGTTGACATTATGCCGCATATGGTAAGGCTACGGCCAGCGCCGCATTGCCGTACACCCGTAACGCGGTACCGGCTCAACATTGAACCAACCAGTCATTTCCTGCACTGGCAGCAGGATCCGTTCGCCAATCATGTGGCACGCCTGGTATTCAGTGAACCCTGCGACGGGCTGGATATCGATGTGGAGCTGACTGCGCAGCTGACACCATTCAATCCGTTCGACTTCTTTCTGGAACCCTCGGCCACGGTGTTCCCCTTCACCTACCCCGATGAACTGTTGCGCGGCCTGGCGCCTTTTCTCGAGACCGATGAAGCCGATACGGAGCTGCTGGCCTGGGTGGAGGCAGGACGGTCCACCGACTGCGGGACTATTGATTTCCTGGTGGAAGAGAACCGCCGGACGCAGCAGGCCATCAAGTACCTCCAACGCTTCGAGTCAGGCGTACAGTCATGTCGCGATACCCTGCAGAGCCGGAGCGGTTCCTGCCGAGACAGCAGCTGGCTGTTAATACAGACATTGCGTCACCTGGGCCTGGCGGCACGATTCGTGTCCGGGTACCTGATCGAAGTGAATGACGGGGCCACACCTCGATCCCCGGCATCAGATGATGGCAGCGCGGAAGGTTTCACCGGATTGCATGCCTGGGTGGAAGTGTTCGTGCCGGGTGCGGGCTGGATTGGTCTGGATCCCACCTCCGGCCTGCTGGCCAGTGAAGGTCATATACCACTGGCCTGCGCACCCGACGCTGGCAACACCGCGCCGGTTACCGGGGCCACCAGCCCTTGCCAGGTAACTATGGAATACCGCAATGAGATCATCGACATCCGCCCCGGGTAACGCCACCAGCTCCGCCCGATGATCAACCGGTCATCCGCTTCAAGCGGGCAATCCGGTCACTGAGCGGAGGATGGGACATGAACAGTCTGGCGTACGTATCACGCGCCTTGTTATTGATACCGAACGCCACCAGCTCATCCGGCAGAGCCGTGGGCTGCCCTTTCTGCAACCTTTCCAGTGCGGCAATCATGTTGCGCCTCCCGGCCAACTGCGCCCCGCCAGCGTCTGCACGGTATTCGCGTTGCCGGCTGAACCACATGACGATGGTGGACGCCAGAATGCCCAGCACAAACTGGGCGATCAGGGAAACGATCCAGAATGCCGGGCCGTGTCCCTGCTCAGTCCGGAACACCACCCGGTCCACAAAATGTCCGATCACCCGGGACAGGAAAATCACGAAGGTGTTGACCACCCCCTGGATCAGGGTCAGCGTTACCATATCCCCGTTGGCGATATGTGAAACCTCGTGAGCCAGAACCGCTTCGGCCTCTTCCTTGGTCATGGTGTTCAACAACCCGGCACTGACAGCCACCAGGGAGCTGTTTCTGGTCGCTCCGGTGGCGAAGGCATTGACCTCGGGTGCATCGAAAATGGCCACTTCCGGCATGCCGATACCGGCCTTTTTCGCCTGCTCGCCCACGGTATGTAACAACCATTGTTCGGTGGCGTTGCGCGGCTGTGTGATGACCCGCGCACCGGTGGAACGCTTGGCCATCCACTTGGAGATCGCCAGTGAAATGAACGCACCACCGAAGCCGATGACCGCCGAGAAGATCAACAGGGCACTGAGATCCAGGCCGGTGCCCTGTTCATCCAGAATCCGCTCCACACCAAGCAGACGGAGTGTCACACTCAGCACCAACAGGATGGCTATATTGGTGGCCAGAAACAATGCTACCCGTTTCATGATCCATCATCCTCATTCACTACAGAGTCGATAACCTTTTCGTACAACGGCGACCCCTTCGGCAGGCTGGCAAAAAGACGTGCGTAATGCCGTTGCACGCGCGCCATGTTGATAGCCGATATCCCGCTGGCGAAACCGAACCATACATACAGGCCGTTAAGATCCCGGAACATGTCGGGAATATAATGGGGGCCGGCAATCGTTCCTTCAAGATAGTACTCATACAGCGTCGGTATATCGTCCAGGGTCAGCTTACCGACGAACAGCATCGGCAGAATTTCCGGCACCCCTGACTGGATGGCACTGCGGATAAAATTGACGTTCTCGACGAATCCACGCAGGTAGGACAGATCCTTGGTAAAGGCGGCACCGCCCTCCGGCATACCACCCCGGAACACCCGTTGAGTGATGGTATAGGCGGCCTTTTCACTCATGTCCCGCTCCCGGAAGTACCGGTATACCTCGACGAAATCGGCGCCCTCCTCAGCCATATCCACCGCCGTGACCCGGTCACTGACCTTGAGAGCGCGGGCCGGATACGAGCTGAGTGTCAGCGTCTCCATCAGGACAGCCAGTCCTTCCTGGCAGGCGGTCACCCGGGGTGAACCCACGCTGAGCCAACTGGCCCATGGCTGCTGCCGACCATTCAATGTGGTGCCGACGTGGACCCAGCCCTCATGCACCTCCAGCACCTTGAGATCGAAATCGGTGAAATCGGCGTCCTGATTGATCTTGATGTAGTCGCCGCCGGCGGCGGCATCGGAAACAATACCGTCACTGAGCATTACCCGGATATCACCGGGCTGGAAAAAATTCTCCAGCTGTTGTTGCAGCACGGTCACCGCCGTCCCGGCCGATATGTCACGCTCGTAGGGCCGTGCCAGGTGCAAGGCGCCGGGCATGGAGAAGATCTCGCCCAGTCGTTCTCCCAGCTGACGCAGTGTTTTGCGATCACCACGCATGTGATCGCGGGCCGAACCGTACAGCTGCCGACTGAGCCGGCCAAACTCCGGCGTGCCCCGGTTGTCGAGCAGGTCAATGACCATCAGATACTGGTCCACGGTCTGGCGCAGAATACGACCCAGCCCGTCTCCACGCCCCAGTTGCCGACTGATGTCACCGCGCAGTTCGCGGAACTCCTCGCGCAGCCGTGCGGGCTCGAAACCGAGTGACTGTTTCCGGTAATGATCGGCGGGAATCCGGGGCAGGCGCTTTCCATCGTGACGCAGAAAAGCGGCTTGCACGTCCCCGGGCCACTTGATGGCATCCAGTATACGGATCGGCCGCTGCAGCTCGATCAACCGGTCGGATAATGCCCTGAGCCGCTCGCGGTACTGCAGTTGTCCAGACTTTTTCACGGCGCTCAGATCACCACCCGCAAAGCCGCGCGGTGTCGATGACCGCCTGCACTCTCCTGCTGTCCTTTCATTTGGGCACCTCTATCCACGCCCCGGGCCCGGAGACAGCATACGCCGCGGGTCCACATGCCGGTCGAATTCTTCGCCGGACAGGATATCGAGCGCCTGCGCCGCCTCTCGCAGACCGGTATCGTGCTCCTGTGCGTACTTGGCGATCCGGGCAGCGTCATCATAGCCGACCACCGGGCTCAGCGCCGTCACCAGCATCAGGGACCTCTCCATGTACTGCGTCAATTGCTCGGGCCGTGCCCTGAGCCCCTGAAGGCAGCGCGTATCGAAACTGGCAGCGGCATCGGCCAACAGTGTGATCGAATCGATCAGCAGATGAGTGATCAACGGTTTGTAGACATTGAGCTGAAAATGACCCTGGGTTCCCGCAGTGGACAGCGCCGTATTGTTGCCAATCACTTTCAGGCAGACCATGGTCAATGCCTCGATCTGGGTGGGGTTCACCTTGCCCGGCATGATTGAGCTGCCCGGCTCATTGGCCGGCAGCTGCACTTCACCCAGCCCGCAACGCGGACCACTGTTCATCATGCGGATGTCATTAGCCATCTTGAACAGCGAGGTGGCCAGTGTCGTGAGCCGGCCGTGGAGATCCACCAGCACCTCATGCCCGGCCAGCGCCATAAAAAAATTGTCGGCGGGGCGGAAATGCCGATCGGTGAGCGCGCTGATATGCCGGGACACGCTCCCGGCCCATTCCGGGTGAGTGTTCAGGCCGGTGCCCACGGCACTGCCACCCAGCGCCAGTTGTCGCAGTTCCGGTTCGACGTCTTTCAGTTGTTGATATCCGTACAGCACCTGATCGTGGAATGCCTGGAACTCCTGCCCCAGGGTAACCGGTACAGCATCCATCATGTGCGTCCTGCCGCTCTTCACCAGAGCCGCGAACTCGTCACTGCGGGCATCCAGGGTCTTGAGCACCCCGGAAAGCGCGGGAAAAAGTCTCTCGTCCAGCAGCTCGGCGGTCACCACATGCATTACGGTCGGGAACACGTCGTTGGAAGACTGGGACATATTGACATGATCATTCGGGTGCAGGGGCTCATAACGGCCGCATTGCCCACCCGCCAGCTGGTTGCCGCGATTGGCGATCACCTCGTTCAGGTTCATGTTGGTCTGCGTACCACTGCCCGTCTGCCAGACGGACAGCGGGAACTGCTCCGGGTGTTTTCCCCCGATGATCTCGTCACAGGCATCGCCGATCAGATGGCAACGCTCCTTGTCCAGTTTTCCCAGCTCGTAGTTGCTGAGTGCTGCGGCTTTTTTGACCAGCGCGAAAGACCGTATGAACTCGGACGGAAATTGCTGACGGCCAATCGGGAAGTTGGTCAATGAACGCTGTGTCTGTGCGCCCCACAGGGCATCATCGGGAACCTTTACCGGTCCGATGCTGTCTTTCTCCTCGCGCATGACTCTTTTCACCCGGCCAGTTTTTCCGTTACGTAAGGCATGATGCCGCCACTGGTGTAGTAAGCCACTTCGTTGGCTGTATCGAGCCGGCAGAGCACCTTGCACTCTTCCGTGCTGCCATCACTGCGCGTCACCTTCATGGTCAGCGACATTGACGGGCTGACTTTCTCCAGGCCATGCAGACTGATCAGCTCCGTGCCATCCAGACCAAGCGTCTCGCGGCTGACCCCTTCCTCGAATTGCAGGGGCAAGACCCCCATGCCGGCCAGATTGGAACGGTGGATGCGCTCGAAACTCTCCGCGATCACGGCCCGCACACCCAACAGTCTGGTTCCCTTGGCAGCCCAGTCCCGGCTGGAGCCGGTACCGTATTCCTTGCCGGCCACGACCACCAGCGGCATGCCGCGTTGCTGATACTCCATGGCCGCTTCGTAAATGCTGGTCTCCTTGTCCTCGGGAAGAAGACGGGTGAAGCCGCCCTCCACATCATCGAGCATCAGGTTGCGGATGCGCACATTTGCAAAGGTGCCACGCATCATCACTTCATGGTTACCGCGCCGCGAACCGTAGGAATTGAAATCGGCCGGCTTGATGCCGTTCTCCTGCAGATACCGGCCTGCCGGGCTGTCCGGCGCAATCGAGCCAGCCGGAGAGATATGGTCGGTGGTGACCGAGTCGCCCAGTACAGCCAGTATCCGGGCATCCTCGATGTCACCCGGCACATAGTTCAGTTCCGGCGAGAAGAAAGGCGGGTTCTGGATATACGTCGAGCTGCTGTCCCAGCTGTAGGTAGCCTCCTTGTTCACTGGCATGTCATTCCATTCCTGGTTACCGGTAAATACGTCGGCATAGTTACGGCGGAACATTTCCTGACTGACCAGCTCCATCGCCTTCTTGACTTCCTCGGTGGAGGGCCAGAGATCGCGCAGGTAGACCGGATTGCCGTCAGCGTCATCGCCCAGCGCCTCGCTGCTGATATCGATGGCGGTGGTACCCGCCAGCGCGAACGCCACCACCAGCGGCGGTGAAGCCAGCCAATTGGCCTGAACGCGCGGGTGAATACGGCCCTCGAAGTTACGATTGCCCGACAGTACGGAGCTGACCAGCAGGTCGCCTTCGCCCACCGCCTCGTCGATGGCCTCCGGCAGTGGTCCCGAATTGCCAATGCAAGTGGTGCAGCCATAGCCCACCAGGTGGAAACCCAGAGCGTCCAGAGGCTCCTGCAGGCCCGCGCTCTCCAGGTAGTCCGTCACCACCTTGGAGCCCGGAGCCAGGGATGTCTTGACCCAGGGCTTGCGCTGCATGCCCTTCTCCACCGCCCTCTGGGCCAGCAGCCCGGCCGCCATCATCACAGCCGGATTGGATGTGTTGGTGCAGGACGTGATGGCGGCGATGACCACGTCACCATCGGTCAATGTGTAGTCCTCGCCCTTGACCGGCACATCCCGATGGTCGCGACCCAGCAACAGATCGTGGATGGTTTGCGGCAGCTTCGGCAGCGCCACACGGTCCTGGGGACGTTTCGGTCCGGCCACACTGGGTTCGACATCCGCCAGATCCAGATGCACAGTGCTGCTGAACACCATGCCATCGTCATCGTCGCGCCACAGCCCCTGAGCCCGGGCATACTTCTCCACCAGCTCGATGGTGGCGGCATCCCGTCCGGTCAGCTCCAGATAGCGCAGCGTTTCCTCATCCACCGCAAAGAAACTGCACGTGGCGCCATATTCGGGTGACATGTTGGCGATCGTGGCACGGTCAGCCAGCGTCATGTGGCCCAGTCCCTCGCCATGGAACTCGACGAACTTGCCGACCACCCCGTGTTTTCTAAGCATCTCCGCAACGGTGAGCACCAGGTCGGTGGCCGTGACACCTTCGCGCAATGCCCCGGTCAATTTGACGCCGACCACCTCGGGAATACGCATGGCAAGAGGTTGTCCCAGCATGGCCGCTTCCGCCTCGATGCCACCCACGCCCCAGCCCAGCACAGCCAGGCCGTTGACCATGGTGGTATGACTGTCCGTTCCAACAAGGGTATCCGGATAGGCATACAGCTTGCCGTTCTTCTCGGAAGACCACACGGTTTTGGCGAGGTATTCCAGATTGACCTGGTGGCAGATCCCCGTGCCAGGTGGCACAACGCGGAAATTGTCGAACGCCTCCTGCCCCCAGCGCAGAAACTCATACCGCTCGCGGTTACGGTCCATCTCGATGGCGACATTGTCCTTGTAGGCGGAACCGCTGGCGAAGCGATCCACCATGACCGAGTGGTCAATGACCAGGTCCACGGGATTGACCGGGTTGATCATTGCCGGATCCTTCTTGCGCGCCGCCACGGCATCGCGCATCGCTGCCAGATCCACAACGGCCGGCACTCCGGTGAAGTCCTGCATCAGCACACGGGCCGGCAGAAACGCCACCTCATGCTCGGACTGCTGTTCATCCACCCAGTCCAGCAACTGCTGGACATCGTCCGGCGTCGAGAACCCCTTGTCCATGTGCCGCAGCACGTTCTCCAGCAGGATCTTCAACGTTACCGGAAGACGTCTCACCTGATGGTACCCCTGATCTTCCAGGGCCTGCAGGCTGAAGTAGTGGTACGTCTCCCCACCCGCCGTCAACGTTTTCAGGGTATCCGTATTGAACGTTTCAGCTGTCATCAGTAGCACTCCATAACCGGTATGATTGCTTCGAGTATAACGCAGTGATCGCGGCAACGTAAGCGGACCACGAGGCTGTTGTTGATGGCAGGAAAGCATGACAGAATCCCCGGTTCCCGGGACTGATCCGTCAGTACCCATGATGACGTAAGCATTGACCATGAATTGTGTATCACCCGCGCCACCACCCGGTCGAACCACCCGGTCTATCCGGCGGCGCCTGGCGACTGTTGCCCTGCTGCTGGCCGGATGGCCCCTGTTGGCCACGGCGCAGTCCCCGACCATCCGTATCGAGGGTGCGGACCAGGCACTTACCAGCAACATCCGGGCTCATCTGCGCATCGACAGTGAACGCTGCGACGTCTCGCTGCGACGTCTCGACCGCCTGCTTCCGCAGGTGCGCCGCAACGTGGAGCGCGCCGCCCAGGCACTGGGCTACTACCACCTGGAGCAGTCACTGCAATTCAGCACCGGAGAGGAATGCTGGGAGCTGGTAGTCGACGTGACACCGGGAGAGCCCGTTATTGTGGATACGGTCGAGATCCTCATTCCGGAGGAACTGCGCCCACTGTTCCGGGACGCCAGGCAGAACACGAGCATCCGGCCGGGCAGCACGCTGAACCACGGGGCCTACGAGCGGCTCAAGACCAACCTGACCACGGCGGCGATCGAGAACGGTTTCTTCGACGCACGCTTCAATCGTTCGCAGCTGAACATCGACGCCACGGCGAATACCGCTGAGATCATCCTGGACTTCGAACCCGGCGAGCGTTACCGCTTCGGCGAAGTAGAGATCGGCGAAACAGAAGCCCTGTCAGAGGAGTTCATCGGACGATTCGTCCCATTCGAGCAGGACGAACCCTACTCTGCTGCACAGCTGGCGACGCTGCGCGAAAACCTCAACGGCAGCCAGTACTTCCAGCAGGTCACCGTCGCACCGCAGCTGTCCCGCGCCAGCAATCGACGCGTCCCCGTGGCCATTGCCATGACGCCGCGCGTGCGCCGCTCCTACACGGCCGGGGCCGGAATCAGCACCGATGCCGGTCCCCGCCTGCGCCTCGCCTACGAGGACCGTTACATCAACCGCCAGGGCCATCGGCTCAACGCCGATCTGACCCTTTCCACGCAGCGCCAGGAGCCCAGCGTCAGCTACATCATACCGCTGGAGAACCCGGCCAGGGACAGCCTCCGCCTGTCGGGTGGCTTCCAGCGCGAGGAGGCCGACAGCTATTCGGCGAACGCCTACCGGGTGGGGATCAGTCACCGGCACACATACGACAACAACTGGTCCCAGACAGTATTCACCAATTTTCAGCACGAACGCGCCGTCGTGGCCGGCAGTCAGGAGCAGACCAACACTACGGTATCGGGCGTCAACTGGAGCCGCACACGCGCGGATGATCCCATCTATCCACAACGTGGATGGCGACTGTTCGGACAGATCAGTGGCGCCAACAAAGCATTGCTGTCGGACACCACTTTCCTGCAGCTGCATACCAGTGCGAAGTATATCCGCCCCCTGGGCAGCGGCCGGCTCCTGCTGCGCGGCGAAGTGGCATCCACGGTGGTCGATGAAACAGCCCAACTGCCCGTATCCGAACGCTTTTTCACTGGTGGTGATCAGAGCGTGCGCGGTCATGCCTGGAACAGCCTGGGAGCCAGGGACGACGAAGGCAACGTGGTGGGCGGCAAGAACCTGCTGGTCACCAGTGTGGAATTCGACTTTCCGGTATGGGAAAACTGGAACGCAGCCGTCTTCTATGATGCCGGCAACTCTTTCAACGACTTCGGCACGATGACCCTGCGTGATTCGGCGGGCGTGGGAATACGCTGGTTGTCGCCCATTGGCTCCATCCGCGCGGATATCGCCCGAACACTGGATGATGGCAGTTTCCGCTTCCACCTGACCATGGGGCCGGACCTGTGAGCGAGACGAACCCGACACCGGCTGCCACCGCCTCCACGGGATGGAAAATCGCCCGGCGTGCACTGCAGGGCATTGGATTCATCGTGCTCTTTCTGTTGATCGTGCTATCCGTAGCCGCCGTCCTGCTCAGCACACAGGGCGGCTCCCGGTGGGTTATCGGGCAGGCACTGCAGCGTGTCAACAGCGACACCCTGGAGATCCGCCACGACACCATCCAGGGCAGCCTGCTCGGCGGACTGACCCTGCGGGACCTGGAAGTGCGGCTGGCGGACAACCAGGTCACGGTCGGGAGCCTGGAACTGGTATGGCAACCAGCCTCGTTGCTGGGCGGTACACTGATCATCGACCGCCTCCATGCGTCGGCTGTGTCCGTGGACTGGCATACCGCGCCAGGTGATGCGGATGTGCCGCCCGGCCCGCCGCCGGGTGACATGCTGGACGCACTGCTGCCGCTGCCGGTCGACCTGCGCTTGACGCGGGTGGGTGCCGATAACATGGAACTGGTACTGGACGGCACCACCCTGCCGCTGCGTTCCTTCAGTGTGGGCATTTCGCTGACCGATCGACAGCTCGACGTGACCGACCTGCTCATGCAGGCCCCGCCAGCCACACTGTCCGGCGGGCTGGGACTGGGGCTGGCCGACGACTACAACCTGGATGCATCACTGGCGTGGGAGTACCGGGAAGGGGACGGCGCACTGCCTCCCCTGTCGGGGCAACTCGACGCCCGGGGCGACCTCAACACTCTGCAAATCGAACACCGGCTGCGGGCACCGGCCACGGTGACCACAGAGGGCTCCATCACAGTAGGGCTTGCCGACAGCCTCAATGGCGTGGAGATGCCCCAAACCCTGTCACTGGACCTGCAACACACGGCTGAATCACTGATCCCCGGCGAGATCGGTCTGTCAGTCGCCGCACTGGCCGGATGGCAGATCGATGCCCTGAACATGACCACCCGCGGCGTACTGGACGATCTGACCGTGAACGGGGACATGCAAATCCGGGCTCTGCGTCCGGATGGTAATGGAAACCCCACCCCTTTCGCTCTGTCGGCCCGCTGGGACAGCACGCTGCAAGACAGCACTCTGCACCTTGATCAACTCCGGGTGGAAACCCGGGGCAACAGGCTGGACCTCGGCGGCCGGGTGGACTGGAGCGGCCCCCTCGCAGGGAACGCCGAGCTGCAGCTCGATGCGCCCGACCCCGACGCCGTCTATCCATTGCCCGCCGGACTGGAACTGAACGCACTGCGGACACAGGCCGCCGTGCAGTTCACGATGTCCGAATCCGGTCTTTCCGGCGAAGTGGTATTGGAAGAACTGTCGGCGGAACTCAATGGCCAGCCCCTGACCGGCGGCGGCCGGATTGCCCTGCAGGATGACTTGCTGCACGTGGACGAGCTGCTGATCCGCTCCGGAGAGAACATTCTGCAGGCCAGCGGCAGAATCGGCGAGACACTGGACGCCTCATTGAGTATCGATATCCCCTCAGTCGCCGCACTGTATCCCCCGGCAAATGGCTCCGCCGCCGCAGAACTGACGCTGTCGGGCAGCCTGGAACAACTCTCCGGCAGCACCCGGGCACAGATCTCCGGCCTGACCCTGGACGGCCTGTCACTCGAGACTCTGCAGCTGGACGGCCGCATCGATGGCGAGCGGGTCGACGCGGATATCTCCATGGAAGGGCTGTCCGGCGGCGGTCAGCAATTCCGGCGGATCACGGCCGGCATTGCAGGTACGCTGGCGGATCACACCGCATCCCTTCAGGCTGAAGGTACTCCCGGAAACCTGGAGATTGACGTGGCTGGCGGCCTGCAGAACGGACGCTGGCAAGGACGGATCGAGGACAGTGTGGTGACGTCCGATCTGGGCCGCTGGCAACAGGAGAATCCGGCGGACGTGGTGGCTGCGGCGGAAAGCAGCCGCCTGTCCCGGGTCTGCTGGCTGCAGGAGACAGCGCAACTGTGCACCCGCCTTGATCTTTCCGGAGGCGAACTGGACGGCATGGTCGAGTTGCAGGGTTATCCGCTGGGCGTACTCAATCATGACGGGGCGGAGCAGATTCTGCGCAACTTTCATGATGGCCAACTGCCAGCCGGCCATAGGGCACCTCCGGATGGCATCTCCATCCCGTTCACCCTTCCACAATCCCTGGCACTGGCCGGAACACTACAGGCAACCGCCACGGTCAGCGGCCCATTATCCGACCTGCAGGCCCTGCAACTGGAGGCCGGGGCGGAATTCAACGAGTTGGCACTCTATCTACAGAGTTCGGAGGCGCCTCTTCCTGTTGACGGCGAACCCGACTCGACGGACGAAGACAGTGCCACCGTGGAACAGATTCTCTGGGAACAGGCCACCGCCTCTCTGTCGCTGGTCGATGGCGACTGGCGAGCTCAGTCCGGCATGGTGATCTATCAGAACGAGCTGGCAGGCAGCGGTGTGAGCATGCGGGGCAACGCCGACGCCAGCGTGGTGCTTTCCAGGGACGGCACTCTGGAAGGCAGTATGGACATGAGTTTTGACGACATCGCCTGGGTGGAAGCGGTGGCTCCGCAACTACGCAACCCCGCCGGTCGCCTGCAGGGCACGGTGCGGGTCGGCGGAACAATGGCGACGCCTACCCTGGGCGTTGAACTGTCGCTGCGGGAAGCCATGACCGAGGTGCCGGCACTGGGGCTGCTGCTGGAAGACATCAATGTGCGCCTGGAGAACCCGCAGGACGAGCGTTTCACGTTGACCGGCCAGCTGCGCTCCGGCGACGGAACACTGCGGCTCGACAGCGAGATACGGCAGCCACTGCGCGACAGCCGATCCCTGACACTGACCCTGCAGGGCGAGAATGTCGAGCTTGCCAACCTGCCGGAGCTGCAGGCCAGCCTCTCTCCCGATCTCACCCTGTCAGGCGATCCGGACGGTCTGGAGCTGAACGGCGAAGTGCGTGTGCCCGTACTGGACATCACCGTCAACGAGTTGCCGGAATCCGCCGTCAATGTCTCTGCGGACACGATCATCACCAACAGTACGCCCGGCGTACGGAATGCCGCACTGGCCGAGCGGGGCATGCTCCAGAACACACCCATTCAGGGCGAGATCCGCGTCTCGCTGGGGGACCGGGTGCGCTTCAGGGGCTTCGGTCTGGATACCGGCCTGACCGGGACCCTGGATATCACGCAACGCCCGAACGCGACCCCGCTGGCCTACGGGGAACTGGAAGTGGTCAACGGACGTTTCGAAACCTACGGTCAGACGCTACAGATCGAACAGGGCAAACTGCAGTTCCTGGGCAGCTACAACAATCCGGCCATGGACATTCGCGCAGTGCGGCAGGTTGGCAATACCCGCGTGGGCGTCCAGATGAGCGGCACCTTGCTGAACATCCGCAGCCAACTGTTCTCCACCCCGGCATTGCCTGACGCCGATGTGCTCGCCATGCTGATCACGGGCCGCCCACTTGCCGAGGCCGGAGAGCAGGAACAACCCTCCCTGGTCGGCGCAGTCGCCCGGCTGGGCATCAACCAGGGACAGGGTTTAACAGATCAGATCCGCAGTCAGCTTGGACTCGACACGCTGGCACTGGATGCCGGCAGAGGCGGAGACCTGCAGGACAGCAGCCTGACGATGGGCAAGTACCTGACCCCGAGGATATTCGTGCGCTACGCAGTCGGCCTGTTCGATACCGAAAATACACTGGCCATCGATTACACCCTTACCGAAAGACTCAAGCTGGAAGCCCAGTCGGGAGAGACGCAGAGTCTGGACCTGATCTATCAGATGGAACAGTGACCGGAATCGCCCCCGGGGCCCCTTTCGGCTTGCTTGTGGAATACGGATTGCTTATTCTTCGCATATCCGATCCTTGGCTGTTTTCACACCGCAGAACATTCCGACCGGTGCAGTCTCGGTAGCAGGACGGCGCGGCTGGCCCGCGCTGACGTATTCGCAATAAAGACCGGAATCGAGGGAGAAAATAGAATGATAACAACAAGAAAACTGATGTCGTCACTCATCGTGAGTGCCTGCATCATCAGCGCCAGCTCAATGGCGTGGAGCCAGTCCGGTACCGATGTCTCCGAGGGGGACTGGCCGGATTACAATGGCAACATGGCGGCCCAGCGCTACTCACCACTGGACCAGATCAACGCGCAGAACGTCGGTGCACTGGAGATCGCCTGGCGTTTTTCCACCGAGAAGTTCGGCCCCCGCCCGGAATTCAATGCCACTTTCACACCGCTTGAGGTAGACGGGGTGTTGTACACCACCCTGGGCGCCACGCGGAACGTGGCGGCACTGGATGCCACTACCGGACAGGTATTGTGGCTGTGGCGTCCGCAGGAGCCCGAAGAACGATACGATGCCGCGCCGCGCAAGGGCTCCGGTCGCGGGGTAGCCTACTGGAGCGATGGCGACGAGGCCCGCATCCTGACCATCACGCCCGGCTTCTTCCTGGTATCGCTGGACGCGGAAACCGGACTTCCCGACCCGGAATTCGGCAACAACGGCTGGATCGATATGCAGGAAGGCCTGCGTCTGGGCCCCGGTCGCGAGGACATCGACATCGGCTCCTCCATGCCCCCTTTCGTCATGAACGATACGGTAGTAGTGGGACCGGCCATGGCCGTATCCATGCGGCCGCCGTCCATGGCCAACGTCAAGGGTGACGTGCGCGCTTTCGATGTGCACACGGGAGAGCATCGCTGGACCTTCCACACCATCCCTGAAGAAGACGAATTCGGTTACGACACCTGGCTGGAAGGCAGCGCGGAATACACCGGCAATACCGGCGTATGGGCACCCATGTCCGGCGATCCGGAACTGGGCCTGGTCTATCTGCCCGTAGAGGCGCCGACCGGCGACCGCTTCGGTGGCGACCGGCCGGGTGACAACCTGTTCGGCAGCAGCCTGGTGGCCGTGGACATCGAAACCGGTGAGCGGCGCTGGCACGACCAGATGATCCATCACGACATCTGGGACTGGGACAACCCCTCCGCACCCATCCTGGCGGACCTGCCCAATGGCAACAAGATCGTCATGCAGGTGACCAAACAGTCCTTTGTCTATACCTATGACCGGGAAACCGGCGAGCCGATCTGGCCCATTGAGGAATTGCCGGTTCCGGCCGGGGATGTTCCCGGTGAATGGTACTCCGCGACCCAGCCGTTCCCCACCAAACCGGAAGGTTTCGACAGACAGGGCATCACCGAGGACGATCTGATCGACTACACGCCGGAACTGCGTGAAGCGGCTCTGGAAGCGATTCAGGACTTCCGCCTGGGCACCAACCTCTACTCTCCGCCCTCCCTCAAGGACGCAGCCGATGGCACGATGGGCACGCTGAGCCTGCCCTCCGCCACGGGCGGTGCCAACTGGGAAGGCGCGGCCATGGATCCGGAGACCGGTATGCTGTATGTACCCTCCAGAACCGTGGTGACTGCACTGTCCGTCGACAAGGACCAGAATTCCGACGTTGACTTCAGTATGGCGCTGGGCGTCCGTGTCCCCCGGATCGAGGGTCTGCCACTCGTCAAGCCCCCGTACGGGCGGGTCACGGCGATTGACATGAACAGTGGTGAGCATGTCTGGATGGAGGCCAACGCCGACACCCCGGACCGCATTGCCAACAACCCCGCGCTGGAGGGTGTCGACATTCCGCGCACCGGCGTCGAGACCCGTGCGGGACTGCTGCTGACCAAGACCCTGCTGTTCGTGGGTGAAGGCGCCGGCGGAGGCAACACGCTGTATGCACACGACAAGCAGACCGGCGAGGTTGTAGCCCGCATCGAACTGCCCAACACCCAGACCGGCCAGCCGTTCACATACGAGCACGACGGCAAACAGTACATCGCCATGGTCGTCAGTGGCGGCGGTGAACCCGCCGAGATTGTCGCCTACGCCCTTCCGTAATCTGAAACCAGGAGTAATGATTACCATGCACACATTGTTGTACCGGGCGGCGTTCGCGCCGCTCCTGCTACTCACCAGTCTGTCCGCGCAGGCCGATACCTGGGTCATCGACAAGGATGACTCGCAGGTGATTTTCAAGTATGAGTACTCGGGAACGCCCTACCAGGGCGCATTCACCGATATCGACGCGACCTTCGATATTGATCCGATGAACCCCGGCTCCTGCGAATTCCAGGTGACGATCGACATGGATGAGATCGCCATCGATGACGAGGAGACCCTGAGCTATCTGCTGGATGTGGACATGTTCGATGTAGCCCAGTATCCGACGGCCAGCTTCGAGGCGGATGAGTGTAGCCTGCTGTCAGCGAATTCCTTCGTGGCGGACGGCATGCTGACCATCCGGAATCAGACCCAGCCCATCACGTTTCCCTTCGAGCTCGATATCGACACATCGGGAGACCAGTTGCGCTTCCACATGACCAGCGAAGTGACAATCCAGCGGCTGGAGTACGGGGTTGGCCAGGGCTACCTGGCGAATACCTCCGACATCCCGAATGATGTGGACGTGGAAGTGGACGTCTACGCTGTCATGCAATAACAGGATAACCCCATGAACACCGCTTTTTTGCACAAACTACGTCAACCATTCCTCATTCTGGCATGTTCCGCTGCGCTGGCAGGCTGCGACCGGCTGATATCACCCGATTTCAGTACCGAAGTGGCGGAACTGAGGACGGGGCAGTACACCCTGGACAAGGACCACGCGACGCTGCTGTTCAAAGTGGACCACCTGGGCTTTTCCACCTACACAGGGCGTTTCAACGATTTCGATGCCACGCTGGACTTCGACCCGGAGAACGTCGAGAACTCCAGTCTCGAGGTGATTGTCGAGACCGCATCGATTGACGTCAACAATCCGGAATTCGCCAACGATCTGCGCGAGGACTGGTTTGACGTGGAGAACCACCCCCAGGCCGTGTTCCGGACCACCCGCTTTATTGAAGAGGACGGAAACTCCTTCGTTTTCGAAGGTGACCTGACGCTACTGGGCAACACGGAGCCGGTGACTCTCAATATCACTTCAAACGGCGGAGGCCGCAACTTCCTGACGCGCAGCTACACGCTGGGCTTCTCGGCCAACACCACCTTCCAGCGCTCGGATTTCGGCATGGACAACCTGGTGTCTTTCGGTGTCGGTGATGACATCGAGCTGGAGATTCATGTGGAGTTCCAGGAAGGCGAGGCAGCTGGCGAAGAAAGCAGCGAGTAGTCCTGTGGCGTGATGCTGTCCGGGGGAAGGGATTCCTCCGAGGGCGCTCGTTCAACCTCGCACAAACAAAAAAGGTCCGCACGAAGCGGACCTTTTTTGTTTGGCGCACCCGGAGATGACGGGGTAGAACCCGTTCAAGTTTTGCCCAGCTTCACGGTCCACCTGGTATCAAACTCGCGTAACAGGAACAACGCCACGCAGGCGGCCAACATTGGCCATGCTGCAAAAAATAGCAGATTGTTGAAAGCGTCCAGATATTGGGACCAGGACGAAAAGGTGGAGATGGCGTGAAAAACCAGAATGGCGCCATAGGTCCACTTCTTGAACAAACCGGCCACAAAGGCCAGGATAATCAGTAACTGCACCCCACCGATCAGGTAGAAGGCTCCAGCACCAAGGCCCCCGATGAAATAGAAGTTTTCGTAAATGGCCGATGCATGATCCGGCTGCATAAGCTTGTCCAGCGTCCACATCAGAAAGACAATGAACACACCAAGGCGCAACAGCAACAGGGACCAGCCCAGCGTTTCGCGCGGAACTGCAACAGTTTCAGTGGTATCCGTCATAATTCATTCCTCTTTGATATTATCAGGTACAGGGCTCATCGCCATGGCGGCGCTGGCCAGCTCTGCTGCGCGGCCGGCAGACAGCGGCTCCTCATACCGAGTCCGCAGCGCCGCCACGGTCAGCCGCATCTGCCGCATGAAACGGCGGCAATGACGACACAATAGCAGATGCATACCCACCTGTAGTCGCACACCAGCGGACCCGAGGCCATCAATATGGTCACTGGCCTGATCGCTTATTTCCCGACAACAGAGCATTCATTTCCCTCCAGATGCAATTCAATGGCCTCCCGCACAGAAAGCCGGGCCCGGTGAAGCAGAACCCGTGCATTGGAGTAGCTGATCTCCAGAATGTTACAGATGTCCTGCAAGGCCATTTGTTGCTGATCACGCATGATCAACACCGACTGTTGTAGTGGGCTGAGTCGGCCGATGGCCCGATCAATGCAACTTTGCAGCTCCTCCTCCTCCAGCACGGCGGCCGCGGTAGCTGTTCCCCAACCCTGTGGCGCCTGCAGCCAGCGTCCCCTTTCGTCGAATTGTGATTCCAGCCAGGTCTCTGCCCCGCCCCCATTCTCATCCCTGGCCATTTCCGCCAGGGAGCGATAGCGTCGCTCCTTGCGAAGACGGCTGAGCGCAGCATTGCGCACGATCGAATACAGCCAGGTACTGAGCTGCGAGCGTCCCGCAAAACCGCTCAGATGTTTGTAGACCGAGATCCAGGCGTCCTGAACCACTTCCTCAGACCAGCGGTCACCTACATAGGTCCCGGCGAAATTCACCAGGCGCGGATGGTAATACTGCACCAGCTCGGTGAACAGTACCGGATCGCCGTCGCGCAGCCGGTTCAACTCAGCATCGGACAATGAGAACATGGTGCGCTCCGCTGATCACTCGGTCATGGCCTTGAGCTCGGGGTTGGGCTCTGGATGCGTAAGATGATTGGTGTAGTTGGACAGCGTCTTCAATGATACGGCCAGCACCAGTTCGAGTATCTGTTGCCGCTCCAAACCGGCGTCGAGGAAGTTCTTCTGTATCTGTTCGGGCACAAAGCCCCGTTCCTGCACCATACTGCGCACCAGTTGCACCAGTGCGCGGTCCTTCGGATCTTGCGGGTCATTCCCGGACTTGATCGCCTTGATAGTGTCGGTATCCACACCAGCCTGCCGGGCCATGGCATGATGGGCCACCTTGCAGAACTCACAGTCATTGGTGGTGCTGGCCGTCAAAAGGGCCAATTGCACCTGCTGGTCGGAGAGCGAGGACTCCTTGAGCAGCTCATCGAGCTGCGTATAGGCTTTGATGGTGACCGGCGCCTCGGCCATGTAGTGGAACAGTTCGGGGATGAAACCGAAGCCCCGCTCTATATTGGAGAGCAGCTCTTGACTCGCCTTCGGAGCATTTTGCTTGTCATAACGGGTGAAGTCACTCATGTAATACCTCCTTCCTGCTGCGTGAGGTACCATCGTACTGCCGCAGCCTTGTACCCTGCGTCACCTTCCGTGCATAATTTATGCTCCAGCGTACCGATCCATCCGCCATTGGAGATGCCATGGCAGCCACCGCCGACCTGTTACAACTGATTCGCTTCCGTGTCAGCATCTTTCACAATGCCAAGATTTGCGGGAATTGGCGCATCAGCGAACACAGCGAAGGCTCCACCTGCTTCCATCTGGTGACCATGGGAAACTGCCACCTGGATATTCCCGGCCAGGAGCCCCACCATCTGGTGGCGGGGGATCTGCTGGTCTTTCCGCGCGAGATGGCGCACCAGATGACGCCGGAGGAATCACTGTCAGGCAGCCAGGAGCATCTGCCCTACGAACAAGCGGCCGGTCGCAAGGGCACGGGTCTGCTCTGCGCCGAGGTCAATTTTCGTCACAGCGCTGCCTCGTATCTGCTTGACGGCCTCCCCCCGGTACTCATCATCCGTGGCCACCAGGCCGACTGGTTGCCACCCCTGCGCAAGATGATCCTGCAGGAGAGCAGCGGCGAGCGTTTTGTCGCCGAAGCGGTGCTGGAACGGCTCTGTGAACTGATCTTTGTCTATGCGTTGACACATTACCTGAGCGGCAAACCTGAACAGGCCGGTTTGCTGGCCCTGTACAGTCACCCGCGCTTGTCGCGCGCCCTCAACGCACTCCATGAACGCCCCGACCACGACTGGAGTCTGGAAGAGATGGCCGGCAGCGCCGCCATGTCACGTACAGCCTTCGCCCGCGCATTTCGCGAAACCGGGGGCTGGACTCCCATGCAATACCTCAACTGGTGGCGCCTGCAACAGGCCAGCGATCTATTGGGTGAAGGTCAGTCGGTCGCCCGCGCCGCCGAGAGCGTCGGTTTCCACTCCCAGGCAGCCTTTTCACGCGCCTTCCGGCAATGTTTCGGCCTCAGTCCCAGCGTCTACCGCAATCAGCTTCGCATCGGCAGCGCCGACAGCGCCTGAACCAGTCAGAAGATAACTGACTCTACATCCGTAACATCCGCAGCCAAGAGGCGTCGGGGGAGAGTCCTGCAGCTGAAACAAGGAATCCCCGCGTGCAACGAATGCAACGACCATCCGAAGCCATGACCCGCCGGGCCTCATATTTGACACTACTGGCGGCTTTGCTGAGCAGTAGCCCTGTCTGGGCCCAGAACAACGACACCGATATCCGAACCCTGTTGGTGATCGGTCAGCGCGGCGAAGCGCGTTCTGAAGTGGATGCCGCCGCCCCCGTGGATGTGTTCAGCCAGCAGGATCTGCGCGCTCTGGGCGCTACTGGCAATGAGTTGGGTGAGGCCCTGGCCAGCATCGCCCCCTCCTTCAGCTTTCCGCGTCAGTCCAATTCTGTCACCTCGGATCACATACGCGCAGCACGCCTGCGCAACCTCAGCCCCGACCAGGTGCTGGTACTGGTCAATGGCAAGCGGCGCCACCCGTCGGCGGTGATCAACGACAACACCACCTTCGGTAAGGGCAGCAATGCCTTCGACTTCAACACCATTCCTCTGTCTGCCGTGGAACGCGTGGAAATCCTGCGCGACGGCGCCAGCGCCCAATACGGCTCCGACGCCATTGCCGGGGTCATCAATATCGTCCTGCGCGATGATGCCGAGGGGACAGAAGCTGTTATCGGCACGGGCGTGCATCTGTCCGACTCCCCTATCCTCAATGCCAGCGACGTGGATGGAGAAACAGTCTACCTGACCGCCCAGCATGGGCTGCGTTACGCCGGGGATGGGCATGTACGTTTCGGGGGCGAACTGCGCAGTCGCAACAGCACCGACCGTGCCGGACGCAACCGCGTGCCCGGTTTTGTCGCGCCACCCACCATCAACAACCTGGCTTTTCGCGGTCAGCGGACCAGCCGCAGCGGTGATCCCCAGTCCGAGGAAGCCCGCCTCTGGGCCAACGGGGGTTACAGGATCAATGACACCATGGATTTTTACTACACGGGCACCTGGCTGAATCAGGACACCGAAGGCGCCGTACTTTTCCGCCACCCGGATTCCAGCCAGAACGTGCCCGAGCTTTATCCCCGGGGCACCTTGCCGGTTACCACGGGGGACAACCGGGACTTCGGCCTGAGTACCGGGCTTGCCCTGAAGCTTGCTGACTGGGAACTGGACCTGGGCCTGAGCCACGGGCGAAACCGTTTCAATTTTGGCGTTCGCAATTCCCTCAATCCCTCGCTGGGCCCGCAAAGCCCCACACGCTTCCACTCAGGCCGCTTCCGTATGGCGCAAACCCAAGTGCAGCTCGATGCTCTGCGTCAGCTCGAATGGCAGAACACACCGTTCACCCTGGCCACCGGTGCCGCCTGGCGCCACGAGGAGTTCAGCAGCCGCCCCGGTGACCCGGCTTCCCACCGTGCTGGTGACTACCGGTTCACGGGCGAACGCCTACTGGCAGACGGCAGCCAGATCAGCGCGGAAGCCCTGCTCGGCCTGCCCGACATCGGCGCTCAAGGCGCCAAGGGTCTCACACCGGACGATGCCACCACCCTGGACCGTAATGTCTACAGTCTGTATGCAGAGCTCTCATCCCAGGTGACTGAAGCTCTGTTCATTTCCGGCGCGACCCGCTACGAAGACTACGATGATTTTGGCGACACTTTGACCGCCAAACTCAGCACCAACCTGCGGATCAATCCGGTTCTGGCCGTGCGCGGCTCGGTATCCAACAGCTTCCGGGCTCCCAGCCTGAGTCAACTGGCCTGGTCACGTAGTGACAACACTTTCGACCGCGAGACCTTCGAGCGCATTTCCTCTCGTCTGGTGCGAAGCGATTCCGCCATCGGTCAGACTCTGGGCGTGGAAGACCTGCGTGAAGAGCAGGCCGGCAATGCCTCCCTGGGCCTTACCATTCAGGCCGCGGACCGTCTGCAGCTCACCATTGACGCCTTCCGGATCGATATCGACGACCGCATAAGCATCTCGGAAAGCCTGCAGGGCGAGAACCTGATTGCCACCGTGCAGGACGTACCCGGTGGTGATGGCGTGCGTTCGGTCAGTTTTTTCACCAATGCCATCGACACCCGCAGCGAAGGCGTGGAACTGGTCGCGGATTGGAGCGACAGGTGGGGCAGCGGACAGTACCGCGTCAACGCCGCCTCCAGTTTCATTGATACCAGCATCCGCCGCCTGCGCGAAGCACCGCCAAGACTTCGAAAGATCGACCCTGGCGCACAACTGTTCGAATCCGGTGCCCGCAATGTACTCACCACGGCCAGCCCAGAACATCAGGCCGTTGTCAGTTTCGACTGGCAGAACGATGAATGGCTGCTGCATAGCCAAGCCCGGTACTACGGCACTGTGGAAAGAGATAGAGGTTTTGCCTCACAGATCTTCAGTCCGGATACACTGTTCGATGTTTCAGTCACCCGTCAGTTCGGCCCCTCCTGGGGCCTGACCCTTGGCGCTGACAATGTATTCGATCGACGCGCCCAGCGCAGCAACGAAAGCCTCGACTTCGGCGGTAACTTTGCCTATGAGGTGATCACGCCGGCGGGCGCCAATGGGCGATTTCTGTGGACGCGCATTGAGATGCAGTTCTGAGCAACATCCAGTTACCCGTATGGCCCGCTACCCTTCGGGTTCGCGGCTGGCGCCGCTCATGCAAAAGTGCCGCACAGTAACAGTCGGAAAATGCTCTTTAGAATTGTAGACATCCCCAGGAAAATAGATAGAATGGGGCTACTTTGTGGTGTCTGCAAAAACAGAGTACAACCCGTGTTAGAAATACTATGAGAGTCTGATTATATCCTGACATATCAGCTTCTCGGACGTGTCGGTAAACCGGGTTGGAACTCCGGAGAGAATCATGAATAATATTAATCGCTATTCAGGCATATCTACCATCAACCACTGGGTTACCGCACTTCTCATTGTTGTCATGATCGCGCTCGGTTATACAGTAGCGGCTGCCCCGTCAGACGCAATTGAAGACTATGTTCTGGGCGTCCATATTTCTCTCGGTTTTTTTGTGTTTCTTTTCGTGGTCTGGCGAGTTGCGTTTCGCCTTTACGAGGGTTTTCCCCAGACTATCGGAGAATCGGCTCTGGAGCGCTGGGCTGCCTATCTGGTTCACCGGACGATATTGATTCTGCTGGCGCTGCAGGTGTTAACCGGTCCAATGTATCTTTTTACTGAAAACGAGTGCATGAACGTTTTCGGATGGTTCTCAGTCTGTATACCGCTGGGAAGCCTGTCGATCATCCACGAAGGCATGGAATGGATGCATATTATGACTGGTTTCTATCTTTTGCCTGCCTTGCTGTTACTTCATGTTGTGGGCGGTATCAGACATTTTGTCATGCGTGACAAGCAGGAGACCCCTGCAGAAATGTAGCGCACGGTTCAGTTGGCGCAAAGACCTTACGCTCGTCGCACAAATTGCTTTCTGTGATTACAGACGGTTAAGGAGCCTCTGAAAAAGTATGGCAAGCCTTTGGCCTTCAGCCGATTCGGCTGGCAAGGCGCTGCTTCGCCGACGTGCTGGCGGCCCGTCAAGAAGCAACAACGCAGTCCAGGCGGATCGGCTGAAGGCCCCTGCGGGCGCGGCCTGGCGCACCCCCTGGCCGCGTTGCTGTGCTTGCCAAGGGCTACGGCCATTGGCGGCGCACAGCGCCTTGCCAGGACCTGCGCCAGACTCGCGCAAAGGCATGCCATACTTTTTCAGAGGCTCCTTAAAGGTGACCGGATAATATCCACGCACCCACCCCGATTAGCGTAAGACCGCCAAATATTTCTGCCCTGTGACCCAACACAGCGCCCACTGTGCGTCCCAGCATTACGCCCAGTGTCACCATGGATGTTGTTGCCAAGCCGATCATGGCAGCTGCAATCCAGATATTTACGTTTAAAAACGCTAGGCCTACGCCTACCGCCATGGCATCAATGCTGGTGCCGATTGCGGTCAGAGACACCTTGAGGAAGGAGTGCCTGGAAGGTTTATCTGTATTTTCAGCGCCAGGTTTCAGCCCTTCATAAATCATATGCAAACCCAGGGCTAACAATAATCCGAATGCGATCCAGTGGTCCCACGCTTCGACATAGGATGATGCAGACTTACCGATTAGCCAGCCTATCAGCGGAGTGATAGTTTCGATTGATCCGAAAATCAACCCGATTCTCAAGGCGTCAATCAGGCGGGGATTTCGCAGGCTCGCGCCCTTACCAATCGCAGCGGCAAAGGCGTCTGTGGACATAGCAAAAGCAAGCAAAACGAGGGCGGTCAGGCTCATTACATAATCTCCGGTCAGGCTTGTTGAGTCCACGATATACCCACACGCCCAACCAAAGACGTGAGTATATCAATGGTCTCGCCAACCGAGAGGTGTTCGTACCATGGCTGAAGATCCAGCTTATCCGTGCCCATAGACATTGGCGTCACAGTGCAGATAGTCAGGGTGCTCAAATTCCAGCGTTGAATGACGTATGCTGAATTCTTCGTCCAGCGTCCTTTTTATCTTTTGTTTGATGTCCTCAAGCTGCTCCCAGGCGCTGGTCTCGACAATCACGTGAGCGTCCAGTGACGCTTCGTGCTCACCCATTTGCCAACAATGGACGTGATGAACGTCAATGACGCCTTCAATCCTGGTCAGCGTCAGAATGACGGCATCGGTATCGATATGTACCGGGCTCCCCAGCATCAGCGTTCTGATGGTTGCCCCGATTTCAGTCAGTCCCAGATAGAGAATATAGCTCGCAATACCGATGGTGATGGCGGGATCAACCCAACGCAAGTCGTAGAGCAGGATAAGGGCACCGCCAACAATTACCGCCACCGACGAGAGCGCATCGGAAAGATTGTGCAGAAATAACGCACGGATGTTAACACTGTCCTTCTGCATCGAGTAGGTGAGCGCGGCTGTCAGAGTATCCACGGCCAGGGCAATACCGCCAAGCCAGACGACCCACCATCCCTTGATTTCCGGAGGATCGATAAGCCGCATCCCGCCTTCGTAGATTAAATAGAAGCCGACAATGATCAAGGTAGTATAATTGACGAGCGCCGCAACCATTTCGATTCGTGCGTAGCCAAAGGTCATTCTGGCATCCGCCGGACGGCGCGAAATTTTTCGGGCCGCAAACGCAATCACCAGTGCCGCCATGTCCGAAAAGTTGTGTAAAGCATCGGCGATAAGAGCCAGACTACCGGCAAAAATACCACCCACGATTTGCGCCAGGGTCAGCATGGCATTCGCCCAGATAGCGATGACAACCCGTTTGTCCCTGGACTCAGACGGCACACGCACATGTTCGTCACTCACTGGATCACCTCGCCGGTCCGGGCATGACCATAGGTGCGCACCGGCACCACGGCGATACCACTTACCAATTCCAGCCGGTCAAGCGCGTCGATCAACTGATCGACGATGGCCTCACGTACATACGTTTTTATCTCCAACATGTCATACCTCCACTTCTTCCCGGGATTCCGCGAACCAACCATAGACAGCGGGCAACACCACCAGCGTCAGTAACGTCGAAGTAATCAACCCGCCGATCACGACCGCCGCCAGCGGGCGCTGCACGTTCGAGCCCAGACCATCGGTGAGCAGCAGTGGCAACAGACCCAGAATGGCGGTCAGCGCGGTCATCAGCACCGGCCGCAGCCGGTGCAGGGCGCCGGTGGTGACGGCTTCGGCCATATCCCGGCCACGGTCCCGCAGTTGATTGATATAGCTGACCATGACCACGCCGTTCTGTACCGCCACGCCGAACACGGCGATGAAGCCGACGGCGGCCGGCACGGACAGGTACAGGCCGGATACCAGCAGAGCGAAGATCCCTCCGGTGATCGCGAAGGGTACGTTAAGGAAGATCAACGCGGCGTAGCGCAGGCTGTGGAAAGCGCTGAACAGCAGCAGGAAAATCAACCCCAGCGTGATGGGCACCACGAGCATCAAGCGCTGCATGGCACGCTGCTGGTTCTCGAATTGCCCTCCGAACTCGACGAAGTAGCCCGGCGGCATGTCCACCTGCTCACCCACCTTGCTCTGCAACTCCTGCACCACGCCGCCCATGTCCCGGCCGCGCACATTCATCTGCACGTACAATCTTCGGCCGGCGTTGGAGCGCGAGATCTGCTTGGGACCAGAGTATGTGCTCACATCCGCCACACGGGACAGCGGCACGATGGCCCCGCCCGCGGTTCGAAGCGGCAGCTCGCGGATACGATCCAGACGGTCTCTCTGGTCCTCCTGAAGCCGCAGGAAGATATCGAAACGACGGATACCATCAAACACCAGTCCGGCCTGCTGACCACCGACACCGGCTTCCAGGGTGGCCATGACATCATCCACATTGATCCCGTAGCTGGCCAGGGCGGCGCGATCCGGCTCCACCACGATCTGGCGCTTGCCGCCCTGCTGCTGCATGCGGATGTCGGTGGCACCCTCGACGGTTCCCGCCACCGCCTCGATCTCGCCGCCGATGCGTTCCAGTTCCGCCAGGTCCTCACCATAGACGCTGGCGACAAGTTGCGCCTGCACCCCGGACAGCAGTTCGTCGGTGCGCAACTGAATGGGTTGGGAGAAGTTGTTGGCCAACCCGGGAATCCGGGCCTCCACCGCTTCCGCCATGGCGCTCTGCAAGCCTTCGTAATCGCGACCGGACTGCCACTCGTCCAGTGGCTGCAGGGTCACCACGGTAGCCACCACGTTGACCGGCTCCGGATCACCGCCGACCTCCGCACGACCCACGCGCGAATAGGTTCCGGTGACCTCGGGAAACTCTCGCAGCACCGACTGGATACGTTTTCCATAGGTAATGGTGGAATCCAGACTGGCACCGGGTGGCAGCGTGGAGCGGACCAGGAATGTCCCTTCCCGCAGCGTCGGGACGAATTCGGCGCCAAGGAACGGAAAGGCGGACAGACTGAGCAGGAACAGCACGCCCGCCCCGCCGATCACGGTGCGCGGCCAGCGCACCACCCGGTGGATTATCGGCTCGTAGAGCCGCTGCAGCCACAGGACCAGGCGCGGCTCACCGGAGACGTGCCGGCCCTCGCGGGAAAACGACAGGGTAGCCAGCACCGGCACCAGGGTCAGTGCCATCACCAGGGCGCCGCCCAGCGCAAAGCTGATGGTCCAGGCGACCGGCGAGAACAGCTTGCCTTCCACGCCCTCGAGTGTGAACAGTGGCAGGAAGACAATGATCACGATGCTCACCGCGAACACGATGGGCCGGGCCACTTCCCGTGCGGCCTCGCTGACCAGCCGGGCTAACGTCACCCGCTCCTCACGCCGCGTCTCCATGTGACGGAAAATGTTCTCCATGACCACGATGGAACCATCCACCATCATGCCGATGCCGATGGCCAGTCCGCCCAGGCTCATCAGATTGGCGGACAGACCCGAGAACCGCATGGCGATGAAGGCGATCAACACCGCCATCGGCACGCTGGCGATGACGATCAGGGTCGAACGCACGTTGCCCAGGAACAGGTACAGCACCAGCAACACCAGCACGGCGCCGATCATCAGGGCCTGCTGTACCGTACCGATGGCCGTGTCCACCAGTTCGCCCTGCGTATAGAAAGGACGGATCACCAGCCCTTCCGGCAGCGAGTCATTGATGCGCTCGATGCGGGCTTCGGTGTCCTCCAGCACCTGTTGCGTATTGGCGCCGATCAGCTTGAACACGTAGCCACCGGCCGACTCCTCGCCATTGGCGATCTGCGCCCCGCGGCGGATGGCGGGTCCGTACTCCACGGTGGCCACATCACGAATATAAACCGGACTGCCATTATGCTGCGTCACGATGATGTCACGCAGCTCCGCCAGTCCCTCATCTCCCGGGGACACCCAGCCGAGGCCACGGACGATGAACTCCTCCCCGCCCCGATTGATGAACGATGCACCGACGTTGCGGTTGTTGGCCAGCAGCGCCTCCCGGACATCGCCGACATCCAGGTTACGTGCACGCAGCGCCCGGGCATCCACATTCACCTGGTACTGGTTCTCGTACCCGCCGATCGACAGCACTCCGGTCACGCCGGGCACGATGCGCAGCTGCGGTTTGACGATCCAGTCCTGGATGGTGCGCTTCTCGGTCAGCGAATGATCGCCTCCATCGATGTTCTCCAGCGTATACATCAGGATGCGGCCCAGGCCGCTGGTGATGGGGCCCAGCTGCGGCTCGCCCATGCCCGCCGGGATCTCGCGCCGCGCATCGGCCAGGCGTTCGCTGACCAGCCGCCGGGCGAAGTAGATGTCGGTGCCGTCCTCGAAGTACACATCGACCCGCGACAGACCGAAGATGGAGGTGCTCTGCACCCGTTCCAGTCCCGGCAGGCCGTACATGCTGATTTCTATCGGGTAGGTCAGCAGCGTTTCCACATCCACCGGCGACAGACCTGGCGCCTGTGTATACACCTGCACCATTGTGGGCGTGGCATCCGGGTAGGCATCCACGGGCAGGTTCTGGAAAGAAACATAGCCGGCCAGTGCAATGGCCGCCGCGCCGACCAGTATGAGCAACCGGTTGCGCAGGGAATAACGTATCAGTGCATCAATCATGTATCAGTCTCCGCTGCGCTGGAATCAGTGGTTATGCGCGGCGCTGCGCGAACCGGCTGTGAGTGTGGACATCAGGTCGAAGGCACCCTGCACCACCACCTGCTCGCCGGGGACCAGGCCCTCGTTGATACCTACCAGGCCATTGGCCTCCATTCCCGTGATCACGGTGCGAGCCAGATAGGCGCCGGGCTCATGTCCTGGCACGAAGACCACGTCACGCTCACCGATGCGCTGTACGGCATCAATCGGTACCAGTGTCACGCGCGTCTGGCCACCACTGGAATCGATGGTGGCGGTGCCGGTCATGCCGGCCCGCAGCAGCCCGCCCGGATTGTCGAGACGGGCCCGTACATGAAGCGTACGGGTAGCTTCATCAAGACTGGCGGAGATCCAGTCGATTTCGCCCGGGAAAGTCTGTTCCGGCAGGGCCCGGGTACGAAAACGTACCGGGTCACCCTCTTGCAGACGGGACAGGGACTGCTCGAAGGCCTCGATCATCAACCAGACCTCACGGGTGTCGACGACCAGCAACGGCGCATCGTCCGGGGCAACGCGCTGCCCCCGGACCAGATCGCGTCGCTGGACAGTACCGTCGGCCGGTGCCTGAAGGGTGTAGCGGGAAAGAGGCTCGTCACCCGGAGGACCATGGTTTTCGATCTCTTCCATGGACAGTCCGTACAGGCGCAGCGTCTCGGTGGACGCCCGATGTCTGGCGCGCGCCTGCTCGAACGCCGACCGGGCCTCGATCAGTTCCGCCTGGCTGCTGATCTGCTGCTCGGCCAGTGATTCTTCCCGTTCCAGCCGCTGGCGCGACGCCGACAGTTCGGCCGCCGCCACCAGGTGATCCGTGCGAGCGCGGCCCAGCTCCGTGCTGTCCATTCGTACCAGCGGTTGCCCGGCTTCCACGCGGTCCCCCAGGTCCACCAGCACCTCGACGACATTGGCCGGCACACGCGGTGCGATCTGACTGGTACGATCCGGATCGAAACGCACGGTGGCCGCCGCCTGGATCCGGGCATCAGCCTGCCCCGCCTGCGCTTCATCGACCACGATGTCGAGCATGCTGCGCTGATTGACGGTCAGATGGACCTCTTCATCCTCCTCATGAGCGGCGTGCTCTTCCGCGTCCGCGGCAACTGTCTCCTGATGAGCCCCTTCCGCATGGTCTTCGTGCTGCGCGTCCGCGCCCTGATCATCTGAACAGCCGGTGATCAGCAAGAGGGCCAGCAGGCCGGCGCTCAATCTGTGTATGACGGTTTCGTATTTCATGACCTGTTCCTCGTTACTGGGCTGTTGTCGTGTCCGGGACGACGGTCACAAGACCGCCCGTCGCGCGCTCCAGCATGGCGGTGGCATCCACCTGCTCACGAAGCGCGGCGAGATAGCTGTCCCGCACCTGAATCAGATTGTTCTGGGCACTGGTGACGGCGGGCGCACCCACCTCACCGGCCTGCAGAGCCTGCTGCAACAGTCGCACATTGTCTTCCGCCTGCTGCAGGGTGTTCTCTCCCAACAACTGCACACGGCTGGCGGCCGCGCGGTAGTCGGCCAGTCCGCTCAGCACCTCGCGCCGCACCTGAAGCCGCAATGCGTCCTCGGCGATCCGCTGCTGCTCGAGACGAGCCCGGGCCGCATCGGTCTCACCCCCGTACTGGTGGAATACAGGCAGCTCGAATGAGACGCCCGCGCCATTGATGGTGGCCCCCTCTTCTTCGGCATGGACGCCGAAGACCGTGAGGTTGGGGATCCATTGGCGTTGACTGAGGGTGAGATCATGACGCGCCGCCTCGACCTGCCTGGCGGCCTCGACCAGATCGCTGCGCTGGGCGACAGCGCGGTTCAGCAATTGCGTCTCATCGGGCAACTCCAGGGTCCAGGGAGCCAGTTCGCCACGTACCTGCAGGGGCGCTGCCGCATCCCGTGCCAACAGATCGGCGAGTGTGAGGCGCTGTTGGGCGACCCGGTTACGGGCCTGCTCCAGGGCGGCCCGCGCCCGCTGCAGGCCGATCTGTGCCGTATTGACCTCCATGGCAGTGCTTACTCCGGCTTGCTGGCGCTGCTGTGTGTACTCGGCCAGCTGCTGGTTGATCTCCACCATGCGTTGCGCGGTATCGACCGATTCACTGGCCCAGAGCAACAGCAGAAAAGCCTGACGGGTGCGGGCCGACACGGCCATTTCCAGGTACTGGAGGGCGGCCTGCGCGGCCTGCAGGCGGGCATCGGCGGAGTCTTCCGCCAATCCGCCCTGCCCGCCAATCCACAGCTCCTGGCTGATCCGCAGGTCCAGGTCATCGGTGTCTTCCACGGGTCCGTCCCGGTTCAGGCGGGCCACTTCCAGTCTCGGATTGGAAGGCAGGAGACGACCAGCGTGACGCCGCTGTCCCCGGCGCTCGTCGACACGAGCACGGGCGGTGCGCAGAGCCGGATTGTTGGCCAGCGCTTCTTCCACGGCGGCTTCCAGTGTGAGCGGCAGGGATTGTCTTGCCTGATGTTCCCGGAGGCTGACTGAGCTGTTTTCCGCCGACAAGGCCGGCCCGGCCACTCCTGCTATCAGGATACAAACCAGCCAGAGGCACACGGGCCCCGGGCGGCAACACAGAGATTCTTTCATGGCTGAATTCCGTCAGTGCGCATGCAACGGCATTCCGACTGATCGGAAAAGCTGCAAGCGCGATGGATTCCCGGACAGCCCGGTGGTGTCAGGGCTACCGTTGGTTCAGATGGTCTACGGGAATCAGCTGATGGGAGGGCGCGAAAGCCGCGCGGGGGTATGCGTCCTGGCCAGGAACCCGTAGGTCGAGTGTCCGGTCTGGGCAGGAATGGCGGGAAGGGTCAGTGCCGGTACCACGAAAAACGACAAGAAGCCATGACAATGACAACAATGATCATGGTCATGTGCCTGGTCGCCGCCATGGCGCTCATGTTCGTCCAGCGGCAACAACATGTCATTATCGCCGAGCAGTTCGAAGGCATGGGCGTGACCGGCTTCCAGATGGCCGTTCTGCGGCTGGTAGAGCCGGTGCGGGTCAGCAAACGTCATCATCGACTGGGTCAGCACCATAATGGCCAACAGAGCGGTCAGGCAACGTCCGAGGCAGCTTGATTGTATAGAATGGCGATTCATGAGGCTTGAACCGTAGCACACGGCTTCCCCCGCTCGCAAATGGACTGCCGTTCTGAAGAGGGCATGATCAGCATGGCGCTGGACTTCGCGGCTGGCGCCGCTCATGCAAAATTGTTCCAGACAATTTTACCGATCATGAGTGCACGCTTTTTCTGGCTTGAAACACGATTTTCGTGCAGAATTATACCTCAAATAGACACTATTTCATATTAATCTCAATGAGATAGAATTTTTGAGCAGACTCTAAATAGTATGTCGTCATATTGTCCCGGACGTTTCTTTCTATTGAATCTCAACTGGAAAAAGTTGCTGCGGGCATCGACGTTATGCAGTGCGTCCTTACAGGTGATAAGGCACTCTCACGCCCGGTTCATCAACAGAAAAATCCTTGCTGTTACGGGTTACCAGCAAAGCGCCGGCACACTGGGCGCTGGCCCAGATTATCGCGTCGGGTAAACGCATGCTCGCATTTCGGCGGATGGCAACCGCCCGCTCCGCAACCTCACTGTCGATGGCAATCTGCCGAAAGGTGGCAAGGAAGCGCCGAACCGGCTTCTCTTCCTCGCTCGCGACGCCAACCATCACTTCCATCCAGGTAATGGAGCTGATAAAGGGTTGCGGGTAGCGCTGTATTTCGTCGCGAGCCGCGTCGACACCATTGAGATAGTCGATCAGGATATTGGTATCCAGCACGGCATTCATGCTGGCCATTCCTCACGCAAGCGGCGTTGGTATTCAAGGCCGTCCCGTTGCTGGTTTTTCCAGATACCGAAGGCTTCACCGGCAACTCCCGCCTGGTGGTGGAGCAGAAACTCAGCCACCGCCTGGCGCATTAACGCCGCCCGTGACAGTTTGGACTGTTCACTCATGTGTTTTAGCGCTTCGACCTGCTCCTCGGGTAAATCGACAATGGTTCTCATGCAAGCCTCCACAAGATATAGCATATGATGACGTCATCATATATCGCCACGCAAGATGATGCAATGTCAGTCAACGGTTCAGGAAAAACTCCACCGACACCACAAACTCCAGCACCTCTCCCGTCATATCTTGCGGCGGCCGGGGCAAGGGCTGTGCCCGCTCGATCAGGGTCAGGGTTTGGTGTTGAGCCGATTTTTGCTGACACTTCAGAAAAGCCTTTCAATAGACAAAAAAAGCGTTGATGTCCAAGCGCAGAAATTTCAGTCCCGAATTTGCACACAGCGCAGACCCGTCAATGTGGTATCAATTGCGCTCAGGTAGCCCGGGAGCTGAACATTGCATCCAACTTGCTGTCACGCTGGAGACGTGAAGCGGATACCCGCCTAATCCGCCACCTTCGGAGAGACGCGGATTCGGATGCCACTGCCGATCGCCTGACTGCGGCATAACTGGGGCGGTCGAATGCGAGCAGCGAGCGTGTCAAACGAGACTAGCAGCGTGATTCGAGGGCGTCACAATGGTGGCATTCCCGACACATTACTCTGCATCGTAAATTGGGGGAAATTCTCAAAACAGTTAACAGGCTGGCTGACGATTAGTCCCGCAAACTCCCGCACAGACAGTTTTTTAAATCGAAAAAACCGGACCGTACAGTCTGCAGGTAATTGATTTTTAATCGTTATTTGGCGCACCCGGAGAGATTACTCGGCCCATCCATGGGCCTGGCGGGTCATGCGGATAACTGGATGTTGTTCTGAGCTATTGTACGAGCGCAAGCCAAGGCGCATTCCGCAGGCAAGGATGGTTCCCTTGGCAAGGAAGGCAACGCCGGATTGTGCTCGTACAATAGTTCAGAGCGGCATCCAGTTATCCGCATGACCCGCTACCCTTCGGGTTCGCGGCTGGCGCCGCTCATGCAAAATTGCTCCCGGCGATTTTGTCGAACTCTGTCGTTCGAACATTCTCTTCTCAGAGAGCGGAGCCAGTTCTACGGACGGTGGTTCTAAGCTGATTTGGCGCACCCGGAGAGATTACTCGGCCCATCCATGGGCCTCGCCCTTCGGGTTCGCGGCTGGCGCCGCTCATGCAAAATTGCTCCCGGCGATTTTGTCGAACTCTGTCGTTCGAACATTCTCTTCTCAGAGAGCGGAGCCAGTTCTACGGACGGTGGTTCTAAGCTGATTTGGCGCACCCGGAGAGATTCGAACTCCCGACCAAGTGGTTCGAAGCCACCTACTCTATCCAGCTGAGCTACGGGTGCATAAACTGTGTTGGTGTTTTTCTTCACTGTCACCTTCAGTGCCTGCCTCTCACCGTGTTCCGGAGAGATTGATTCGCAATCTGGCTCAGCCAGATTACTCACCCCTTCGGGGCGGCCCTTCGGCCGTCCAAAACGCGATGCGTTTTGTCGAACTCCCGACCAGGTGGTCCGAAGCCACCTACTTTATCCAGCTGAGCTACGGGTGCAAGGGGGCGACATTATAGCGGGTGCCCCCGGCGGCGTATACCGTTAGTTTCGAAGATTCACTGCCTGACGCGGGCCCGGAGTATGGTGGTGCCGACCTGCAGTTGTGAAGGATCGCTACCCTCCGGCATCGTCAGGCCGGTGCCGACAGTTCGCTGCTGGCCGGCGTTCAGTCGGCCCACATTCAGATCCCGGGCGCCCCGCTCGCTTCCCAATACGGCCTCGACCCGGATCCGCACACCTTCCACATTGACTGGAGACCGGTTGGATACCTGGATCACCAGCTGGCCGGCATTGTCCAGGCCGCCCTGGACCGCCAGGTGTTCGCCGGGATTGTCGGCCATATCCAGCCGCACGAAGGCTTGCATGGCGGCCTCACCCAGTTCTCCCGGCGCCTGCGCGGCCTGTTGGTAATAGTTCCTGGCCTGCTGACGATCACCGGCCTGCTCTGCAATGCTCCCCAGCTCGCTCATCGCAATCGCCGTCGGCAGCAACGCCACGCTGGCTTCCAGGTCCGCTCGCGCCTGGCTACGGTCGCCCCGGCGGGATTGGGCCAGCCCGCGGCCGAGATAGTAGTCATAGTAGCCGTCATCGTGCCGGATGGCCTCGTCATAGGCCTGTATCGCCTCGCCGTGCTGTTGCCGGGCCAGCAGGATATCACCACGCAATCCGTGGAATCGGGCTTCGCCGGGCACGCTGGCAACGGCCTCGGAGATGAGTTGCAGTGCCTGGTCGAGCTCGCCGTTGACAGCAAGCTGCCGGGATTCATCCAGCTTTTCATAGGCCGCGCGATTCTCGCGCAGGAAGGCAGTCTGCTCGCGGTAACGGTCAACGCCCCGCTCTCCGCCAGTAAACCCTTCGTCACGCAATGCCGACACCAGCTGCCGGTTGTTCTCCACCCGCTCGGCGGATGGCGGATGGCTGGCAAACAGGCCATCCAGCCAGCCCTGCTGCCGGCCTTCGGAAAGGCGCAGAAAGGTCTCTTGCAGGCTGATGGCTGCCGCCGGATCGTAACCGGCCAGGGCCATGTAGCGGGTTCCGTACCGGTCCGATTCGCGCTCGGCATCGCGTCCGTAGCGCTGACTGATCAGTTGGGCTCCCACCTGCGCCCCACCCACGATAAAGCCCGCGTACTGGCTGTCCGACGCGGCAATACTGGTGGCCACCATGGCTCCCTGCAGCAACATGCCCCGCTCCATCGATTGCGCACCATGTCGGGCCGCCGAATGCACGATCTCGTGCCCGAGCACGGCCGCCAGCTCCGCTTCACTGTCCATCTCCACCAACAGGCCACGATTGATGGCGATCTTGCCCCCCGGCAATGCCCACGCATTAGGTACTCCGTTGTTGAGGACCACGAATTCATAGGGCAGGTCACGGTCGCTGACCTCCACCAGGCGCTGCCCGACCTCGTTCACGTAGGCCGAGAGCGAAGGGTCCACGGCAAAGCGGCCGCCCTCGCTCTGTTGCATGGGACCGTAGTTTTCCTGCCCGATGGCAATCTCCTGCTGCGCCGAAACAAACCCCAGTTCGCGGTCGCCGGTTACCGGGTTGACCGCACAGCTCTGCCAGAACAGCAGGAGCGCAAGCAGGTTGAATGCGCGCATTGTACGCAATGAAACACGCACGGAATCGGTCACCATCACAGCCTCCACAGATCGTCCAACCAGGAATCGATCATAGAACATACCACGGAATACACCCGTGCGGCAGGCCACACAACGTCACAGTTGAGTGTCGAAAGCGACTTTTTCGGTCCCGGCAAAACCGGTAAGATGCGTCCCTTCCGGAAATCCGGGTCGGGACCAGATTCGTAATTCAGCGCAAGAGTTCAAGGGGAGAGGTAGTTTGATCAGAGTCATAGCGATGTTGTTCACCGGGCTGCTGGCCACCATGGCAGGGCATGCCCAGGAGTCATCTGTCAGTGACGGTTCTGCCGTTTTCCAGTCACAGTGCGCCCGCTGCCACGTGCAAAGCGAGATCGAGATGCGCATTCGCAATGACTGGGACGGCCGCTCGGCCGAGGAGCTGTTCGAATCCATCCAGACCACCATGCCGGCGGACACACCCGGCGTGCTCAGTGAGCAGGAATACCTGGACCTGACCGCCTTCGTCATGGACATGGGCGACGCCCAGAGCCTGACGGGCGTGGTGTCGCGCGAGGATCTGTCGCGCGTCACGGTTTCGGTGGCCGGTGACGGGGATTCCGAAGGTGTCGAGTTTCCGTGGACACATTTCAACGGCGACCCCTCCGCAACACGCTACTCTCCTCTGGAGCAGATCAACGCAGACAACGCGGGCGATCTGGAAATCGCCTGGGAGTGGAGCGCGGCGAACTTCGGCCCACGCGCGGAAAGCACCTATGTAACCGAGCCGCTGATGGTCGATGGCACACTGTATGCCACGGCTGGTGCCACCCGGAATGTGGTCGCCATCGACCCCACCACCGGCCAGACCCTTTGGATGTATCGTCCCGAGGAAGGCGACCGCTTCGATGCTTCCCCCCGGAAGAATTCCGGCAAGGGGCTGTCCTACTGGACGGACGGCGAGCAGGAAGTCATCTATTACGTCACGCCGGGCTACTACCTGGTGGCGCTGGATGCCAACACCGGTCGCCCGCTGGAAAGCTTTGCCGATGAGGGTGTCCTGGACCTGCATCAGGGCTTGCGGCTCAGCGAGGAGCGTGACGACATCGACATCACTCTGACGTTTCCGCCGGCCATCGTCGATGATGTGATCGTCGTCGGTGCCGCGCACACGGTCAGCATGCGCCCGCCGTACCCGCATAACGTAAAAGGCGACGTCCGGGCCTACGACGTCCATACCGGCGAGCAGCTGTGGACGTTCAAGACTATCCCCGAGGAAGGCGAGCACGGGTACGAGACATGGAAGAACGGGTCGGCCGAATTTACCGGCAACGGCGGTGTGTGGACGGCCATGTCCTTTGATGAGAACCTGGGCCTGATCTACCTGCCGGTCGAATCCGCCACCGGCGACCGCTACGGGGGCGATCGCCCGGGCAACAACCTGTTCACCAGCTCGGTGGTGGCCGTGGACTACCGTACCGGCGAGTATCGCTGGCACTTCCAGCATATCCGTCACGACATCTGGGACTACGACACGCCTTCCGCACCCGTTCTGGCCGACCTGCCGGACGGACGGGAAGTACTGGTGCAGATGACCAAACAGTCCTTCGCCTATGTGCTGGACCGTGAAACCGGCGAACCGATCTGGGATATGAAAGATACGCCGGTTCCGCAGACTGATGTACCGGGCGAATGGACCGCCGACACACAGCCGTTCCCGACAGCCCCGCCGGCCTATGATCGTCAGGGCTTCGGAGAAGAGGACCTGGTGGACTTCACGCCGGAGATTCTGGAAAAGGCCCGGAAAGCCATCCAGGGCTATCGAACCGGCGAGCTGTTCGCGCCGGCGTCCGTAATGACCGATGACAACGGCGGTACCCTGAGCCTGCCTGGCACACTGGGCGGCTCGAACTGGGAGGGCAGCGCCTACGATCCGGAAACCGGCATGCTGTACGTTCCGTCCCGGACTGACGTGGCCGTTCTGGCACTGGTACCCGGCGGCGATGCTTCCACAGTGGACTGGATCCAGGGTCCGGCGCGAGCTCCGACTGTGGACGGCATTCCCATCGTCAAGCCCCTGTGGGGACGGATCACGGCCATCGACCTGACGGAAGGGGATATTGCGTGGCAGGTCGCCAACGCCGACACGCCGGAGGACATCCGCAACCACCCGCTACTGGAGGGTGTGGACGTGGAGCGAACTGGCATACCGACGCGTTCCGGCCTGCTGCTCACTCGCAGCCTGTTGTTTGCCGGTGAAGGCCAGGGCGGCGGCCCGACCTTCCGGGCGCATGACAAGAAGACGGGCCAGATTGTGGCGGAGATCGAACTGCCCGCCTCGCAGACCGGCACACCGATGACCTACATGGTCGACGACCAGCAGTACATCGTGATGGCCATCAGTGGCCGGGGCACGACGCCGGCACTGGTGGCACTGACGCTGCCGGACTGACCCGCAGCAATGCATCGATACCAGGGAACCGGGGTTGCCACAGGCGGCCCCGGTTTTTTTGCGCCCGTCGTCCGGGAGTCATAATAAATTCATTGAAAACAATAACTTGGACAAATGAGGCTGGATTTGTTATTATAACTCACTCAGCGTTGCCAGATGCTCTGCATAAGGCAACACAAAGCCACTCTCTCCAGGCCCGTACATAAAGGCGCTGTAGAGAACCTGAACAGAGATCCTATTCCATCATCATGAATACTTTCCAGGAAGCGCCCGCGCTTCAAGAAAGACCTCAGACTGACGAAGACATCTCATTACGCTCTCCCGTTCCGGAAGACGGCGCTCCCATTCACAACCTGGTCCGCAAGAGCGCCTTTCTGGACGACAACTCACTGTACTGCTACCTGGTCATTGCGACCCACTTCAGCCAGACCACGGTGGTGGCCACCATGGGCGACGACCTGGTGGGCGTGGTGACCGGCTATATCCCGCCAGAGCAACCCGATACGCTGTTCGTCTGGCAGGTGGCCGTGGATACGCCCGCCCAGAAACGCGGACTGGCCGGCCGGATGCTGCGTCATATTCTGGATCGCGACGCGTGTCGGGAGATCCGCTATGTGGAAACGACCGTGACCAGTGACAACCAGGCATCACGAGCGATGTTCGACTCCCTCGCACGCAAGCTGGACTGCGAGATCAACGAGGAGATCATGTTTGATCGCCAGAAACACTTCCTGAACCTCCACGATTCGGAGTACAAGCTGCGTATCGGTCCGTTCGACAACAAGACAGCGGATCAGAAAGGGGATGCGTCATAAAGCAAGCCCTGCGCGGTCCCGAAATCAGCTTGACGGGACCGCCTCATCCGGTAACCCAAGCACCCGGGAACCAAGCGCCCGGACAACAAGAGAGTACCGCCATGATCGTCAGAACCCTCACAGAATGTGAACAGTCCGACCGCCGCGTTGAATCAAAGACCTGGAACAGCGTGAGAATGCTGCTGGCCGATGACAATATGGGCTTCTCGTTCCATATCACGACTATCTACGCCGGCACGGAAACCCACATGCACTACAAGCACCACCTGGAGTCGGTGTACTGCATGTCCGGAAAAGGGGAGATCAAGGATCTTGCCACGGACGAGACACACCAGATTGTTCCCGGTACCCTGTACATCCTGGACAACCACGACAAGCACATTCTCTGGGCCCATGAGGAGCTGAAACTGGCTTGTGTATTCAATCCACCGGTTACCGGCAAGGAAGTACACCGGGAAGACGGTTCCTACGCGCCCGCAGGCGAAAGCTGATTACCGGCGGAGCCTGATTTAACCGTAGGCGAACGGCCGGGCTCAAAAGGCATTGAGCCCGGGTACCGCAATGGTGCTGGCAACCAGCATCAGGTATACCAGATTGAAGACCATTGCCGCATAATGGGCCAGCGGTTTCTCAGTGAACAACAGCCACACCACTGACGCCGTGACGATGATCGATCCCAGCGCCCGGCTGAACCAGGTTTCGGCATAATTCGGCAACAGCGGATCCGAGGCACGCGCCAGGATCAGGAACAGGATGATCATCACGAAGAACCAGTTCTTCGTCGCGAAGTAATGGGCCTCCAGATCCAGCGTACGGTAATAGCGGACCTCGGGCGTCAACACGAAGGTCAGCAACACCATCATGATCGGTGCGCTGAGAAACAACAGCATCGGACCCACCATGACAAAATCGTGCGCCTGATACTCCCAGAAACCCATGTAGTGGTAGGTCATGATGATCAGTAGCCACGCCGACCACCCGGCCAGCAACCAGGGCCGGGTGATACGGTGCCGGTAGCGGATCATTTTGCCCCAGCCCATCAGCAGCTCGGCCATGGCAAAAGCCACCACCACCGATACAAACATCATGATGAACTCGAATTTGGACATCACTGACTCCCTCGCCGGAGGATGGAATCGATCTGGCCGGGCAGCTCTTGCCGGAAGGTATCCCTGTGCAGGTAGGCCGACACAGCACCCTGTGCCGGATCACATGCCCGCTCCACCAGATCGCCACGGTGATCCTCTGTGATGAGAATGACCGACGTCAGGCGGCGCAGCGGACTACGCCGTTCCCGCGCCCGCAGGCGGTAGAGAAACTGGTCGGCCGGCTTGCGGTGCTCATTCCATCCCGTGACGATACAGTCCAGACTCGCCGTCAACCACCCGAAGCCGCGCTCGTATTGCCGCACGGCATCCATGGCGTGCACCTCGTTATAGGTATTGATGGTGGTGCAACCTCCCTGCCCCCCCAGCAGTGCGGCGACCTCGTCCACCAGCCTGTTGTCGAGGTGATGGATCAATATGACCGGTTTACTGGCTGACATGCTCTCACTCCCCATCCCTGATGACGACATTGGACTCCACCGGATCCCGGCTGGTGCGGGTCCGGTTGGCCGGCACCGCAGGATCTTCATAGCCAAAAGCGATTCCGAAGAGAATCCGGGTGTCATCCTGTATCCCGAAAGCGTCCCGGACCAGGTCCGGATACTGCCGCATGGTCCCCATCGGGCAGCTGTGCAGACCGTGTGCCACCATGGCGAGCATCAGGTTCTGCGCGTACATACCCACATCAATGGCCACAGTGGTACCAAACTCTGGCGCCATGCCGATGAAGGCCATGCACGGTGCGTCAAAGAACTCGAAATTGCGCCGCACGGCCCGCTGACGGCCCGGTCGGTCGTCCCTTGCAACACCCATTTCCCGGTACAGCGCCACCGCGCACTCCACTTGTCGGCGCCGATAATCGCCGCTGAAGTCACCCCGATAGTCATAGTCCGGCGTACCGGGTACTCCCCCGTCCACACGCTCCAGCATGGCGTCCCGCAGTCGATCCCGGAGACGGCCAGTGGCGACATACACTTTCCAGGGCTGCACATTGCAGTTGGAAGGCGCATGGCGTGCCAGCTCGAACACGGCCTCAAGCACTTCGCCGGGGACCGGCCGCTCCAGATAGCCACGCACGGAACGACGCGCGCGGATGGCATCCACCAGGCTCATATCGGGCGTACCGGCTTCCTCGGTCATGATCCTCCCTCCGCCGCTCAACCCAGCAACTGCCCGCCGTCCACATCGACGGTGGTCCCCGTGGCATACCCGTTCTGCATCAGATACAGCAGCGCACCCGCCACTTCTTCCGGCCGGCCGATCCGGGGAACCAGCTGCCGGCTGGTCATCTCCGCCACGCGCTGTGGTTTTTCGTCACCCATCCAGTCAAAAAGCGCGGTATCGATGATGCCGGGCGAAACCACATTGACCCGGACAGGAGCCAGCTCCAGAGCAAGACAGCGCACCATGTTTTCGACCGCTCCACCAACGCAACTCAGCGCGCCCATAGTGGGCCGGTATTTGCGCGCCGGGGCGCCGCTGACAAATGTGATGGAGCCATCCTCCGGCACATGCTGTGCCCCGAGACGGGCCACTTTTGCGTATCCCCAGAGTTTGCCGAATGCCGCCTGGAACTGCTCTTCCGTCTGCTCTATCAGGGGCTTGAGCGTACGGCTGCCTCCCGTTGCCGCCGAAACCAGGTGATCGATACGGCCCACCGACCCGAAAAGCGCCTGCAATCCGGCGTCATCATGTGTGTCCACCGTCACCAGCTCCACCTCGTCACCCAGTACCTCTCGCGCTTTCTCCCTGTGCGCCTGCGAGCGGCCACCGGCCCAGACACGCGCGCCGGCCTGGCTGGCGGCAAGAGCCGTTGCCAGACCGATACCCGACGTACCCCCGATAACAACCACCTGCTTTCCCTTTAGCGGTAACGGATCTGCTGACATGATGGTATTGTCTCCCTGTATGGTGCACGGCTGTAGTCGGCGAATGGTATCACAATAGCCGCAGCCGCCCCTGCGGCCCCGCGCAACCCGACGCGCAGGCCCTGAAGGTGTGACGAAGTTCACAGTATTCACCGATGACGGCTTCAGAGTGTGAACCGATTCATTGATAATCAACTGCAAAGGGAGTCACTAATGTCCAGCAACCACATCGCCATCGCCGCCCTGCTACTGACCGCTTCCCTGGCCGGATGCCGCACCGAGTGGGTACAACTGACACCGGAGGGTGAACAGGTTTCCCTCGCCACTCCGTCCGAAGTGAGCGAGTGCCGCAGGCTTGGCAGCACGACCGTCAATGGCGCCGACTCCATAGGCTTCATGCAGCGCAGTGCGCGGCAACTGCAGAATGAGCTGGTGCGACTGGCCCGCAACGAAGCCGGTCTGATGGAGGGCAATCGTGTCGTCCCTGAATCGACCATAGAAGACGGGCGCCAGACATTCGGAGTGCACCGTTGCCCGTGAGCTGACAGCCATGCATGGCAGCCTTTTGAAGGAATAATAAAAAAAACGATTCAGCACCAGATTCTCTGGATGCTGGCGGAGTGACAGCATGGAGAGTTCGCTTCTGGCGCTGAGCGGCTGGTTCTCGCGCCTGCCTGCAGGGATGATCCGGCATCGATTCACGGTGTTAGCGGTGGTTTCGGGAATTACCGCCGTGATGGCCTGGGCTGTTGCCACGCAGACCCGGCTGGACATGACCATCGACAGCTTCATCGATCAGGATGACCCGGCCATCCGTGCGCTCAACAGCTTCCGGTCCCAGTTCGGCAGCGACGATTCCGTTTACCTGGTCTACGAGGCCCGCGACGGCGACGTATTCTCCCCGGAATCACTGCGGGCCGTGCGGACGCTCACTGATCGGCTCACACACGCAGAAAGCCTGTCCCCGTCCGATTTTCCTGAATCCGTCAACGGCCAGCCCGTGCACCTGGATGAGCTCGAGCACGTCCATCGTGTCGAGTCCATCACCACCTTGCGTATCCAGCGAGGCACCGAGGATACACTGCTCTCCGAGCGGCTGGTGCCACTGCCATTACCCGCCGACCCCGAACAGCTGACAGCCATTCGTACGCGGGCCATGCAGGAAGAGGATTTCCGTCTGGCCTTCTGGTCAGCAGACGGCCGCTATGGCGCATTGCGAATCCAGACCACCTTCGGCGCCGACCCCGAATCCGGCTATGAACCGGCCATCAACAATCAGTCCGTCACCCTGTCCGACAGCTTTTCGGCTACCGTTGATGACGGGGGGAGCGGAGTGGGCTTTGATGCTCAGGCAACCATCCAGGACATCCCTTTCCAGACTGTCGACATGGCGGACTACAGCCAGTTCTTTACAGCGGTCCGCGCCGTGTACGCGGACCTGGCTGATGAACTGACGTTCCACCCTGTCGGCAATCCACCGCTGATGGACTGGGTGTATCGCGAGTTGCAGGATATGCTCTGGCTGGCGGCCGTGGTCGTCCTTCTCTTCGTTTCATTGCTCTGGTCGCTGTTCCGGTCACTGAGCGCGGTAGTCTGGCCCATGCTCGTCGTGAGCCTGAGTCTGCTGTGGGCCTGGGGCCTTGTCAGCCTGGCGGGCATGACCCTGTCCACCATGATCACACTGACCTGCATGCTGGTCTTTGCCGTGGGCCTGGCCGACTGCATCCACGTTTTCAGCGCCTATTTCTCGCTGCGTCGTGAGCGGACAACCCATGAGCAAGCCTTGATCGGGGCATATGACAAGACCGGGCTGGCCATACTGATCACCACCGTTACCACCATGTGCGGAGTCCTGTCACTAACCTGGTCGGATTTGCTGCCCATCCGGGTTTTCGGCGTGATGTCGGCGATCGGTGTATTTATCGCCTTTCTGCTGACAGTGGCACTGTTGCCGGTATTGCTGGATTTCTGGCGGCCATCCACCAGGCCAGGCGCCGCAACCCCACGCAAGCCGATGCCGGCCGGGTTCCCGGCGGCACGGTGGCTGCGTCACTGCGCCCCCGAACAGTGGCTGCCCCGCTGCCCCGGACTGGTGCGCCAGCGGCCGTGGACGGTACTCGCGCTGTTTGCCGCCTTGTTCGGCGCCTCATTGTACGGAACGACACAGCTGCGCATAGACAGCAATGTCTCCGAACTGACCCGGGCAGGCAGCGAGCCACGCGAATCCTATGCAGTGGTCGATGAACACATGGCGGGCGCACAGCACATCGCCATCATGATCGACACCGGACAGGTGGACGGTCTGATGGAACCGGACATGCTGCGAGCCATGCAGCGCTTCCAGCAACGGGTGGAGGCGCGTTATCCCGACCAGGTGTCCCGCAGCTACTCGCTCGCTGACATCGTCAGGGAGACGCACCGGGTCATGCGGGGCGACGATCCGGCCGCCGACCGCATACCCGAGTCCGCCACACTGGTCGCACAGTTGTTGTACCTGTTCAACAGCGCCAATCCAGAAGAGCGCCGCAGCCTGGTCTCCGACGACTACAGCCGGACGCACATCACGCTGAATGCCTATAACGCCGGCTCCTATCAGTATCAGGTCTTTTTCCGTGAGCTCGGCGATGACATCGACGCCGTGTTCGGCGCGCTGGAGGAACCGTTCCCGGATCTGCAGGTCAACGTTACCGGCTCCATCCCGTTGATGATGCGTGCCATGGACGAAATCGCGCAGACCCAGTACCGCGGCTTCCTGCTGGCGCTGGCGGTCATCAGCGTGATCATGGTGGTCACACTGGGCTCTGTGCAGGCCGGGCTCATTGCCATGATCCCCAACCTGATACCCGCGCTGTTCACGTTCGGCCTGATGGGGCTCATCGGCCTGCCCCTGGACACTGACACCCTGCTCATTGCGCCAGTGATCATCGGTATTGCCGTGGACGATACCGTGCATTTCATGACGCACTACCGCGTGGCCCTGGCCCGTACCAGAGATATGGAACAGGCGCTGCAGTCCACCGTGATGGTCGTCGGCAAGGCCGTTCTGTTCACCACCCTGGTACTCGCCACCGGTTTTGCGGTGCTCGGCTTCTCCGACTATCTGGGAATCGCCCGGATCGGCATCTTCGGATCAATGGCCATCGTGGTGGCACTGCTGTGTGATCTGTTCCTGCTGCCCGCCATGATCATGATCTTCAAGCCACGTTTTGGTATAAATGACACTGAACCTTTTCACAGGGAGGAGAAACCGGCATGAATGAAGCGAACTGGCACAGAGGACTCCACTCCACACTGACCGCTCTGATCCTGCTTGTCATCCCGGCTGCCGCCCACAGCGAGCAGGGTCGGGAGATCATGGAACAGGTGGAAGACAATCAACGCGCGCTTACGGAAGCGGCGTTCAACCGCATAGAGCTTTCCAGCTGCCGGTACGGATTGCAGGATAACCGGATCACCTGCGCCGAGCGCCCTCGTGTCAAGTCACTGGAGACCGTCCATATCAATACCGGTCCCGACTCTCGCGACACACGGACCATCAGCATCGTGCGCGAGCCCGCCGCCGAGCGCGGCGTGGGTATGCTCAGCTACACCTATGACGACGTCCAGCGCGACAACGAGACATGGCTGTACCTTTCGGCACTGGGACAGGTGAAGCGAATAGCGGCCGGCAATTCCGAGGACGACTACGAGCCGGCTTCCCTGTTCGGCTCTGAATTCACCACCGAAGATCAGGACACCGGCAAGCTGGATGACTACACGATCCGGGTCCTGGAGAAAACAGAAGAAGCAGGCCGCCCGGTCTGGAAGATCGAAGCGATTCCGGACGAAGCAAGAATGCGCAAGACACGCTACGTCCGGATCGTGCACTACGTCGACCAGGAACGCTTTGTGGTCCTGCGCAGCGACATGTACGACCGCCAGGGCCGCGAAATAAAGCGACTGATGGCCTCGCGGATTGAACAGGTGGATGGCGTGTGGACAGCCCGCTCACTGACCATGTTGAACCTGGTCAGCAACCGGCTGTCCAACATGGCTACCCGTGAGATCAACACCGGCATAGATATTCCCGCCGATTTCCTGACGCCGCGCACACTGACCGATGTGGCCTACAGGGAGTCGGAGCTGGAGAGGCTGCGCGAACAGACCGATACCGGCACCGCTGACTGACCATGCCACTGTACCTGCCAGGAAATCGACCGGGGTGCCGGCGCTGCCTCTGCCTGCTCACCGCCCTGCTCGGGGCGCCGGCGCTCGCCCAGGATTTCGAATTGTCGGACGACCTGTTCAGGGACGGCGCATCGGAGGAACAGACCCGGGAGCCGACATCACGGTCGTGGCTGGATGACCTGACCATCGAGCTGAACCACCAGATAGTGGGACACCTCAACCGGAACCGGCACGAAACCCCCGCCGGCCCCGTGCAGCAGTCCCGGGGACTGGAAGTCAACCGGCTGGGCAGCGACCTGCGTTACCAGCACCTGCACGACAGTGGCTGGTTGTTTCGTGCCAGTGGCCGGGCACGAATGTACCTGCCAGGTGGTTACGAACACGATAATACCGACCGGCCGGACCACGAGCTGCGACTGCAGGAGCTGTACCTGCAGCGCAGCGGCCGGTATCACAGCGTCACAGTCGGCCGGCAGACCATCGTCTGGGGCGAGACCGTGGGTAATTCGGTGCTGGACGTCATCAATACCACCGAGTATCGCGACCTCACGGTCATCGATCTGGAAGACGCCCGCCGCAACCAGTGGATGGTGAACTGGGACTGGTTCAGCGACGCCGGCACAGTCTCGACATTCGTGAACCTGTACCCGCAGTTCAACCCCCTGCCGATCGCCGGCAGCCCCCTGTTTCCCGATCTCCCCTGGCGACTGCCGACCGTTCGCCGGGACACCCCCCTGTTCGAGACAGGTATCCGCCTGCAGCGTTCAGTCCCGGGCAGTGACTTCGCGGTGATGGCAGCATGGCTGTACGAGAACGACGTCAGTTATGCACCACCGGAACCCGGTCAGGTCAACGCCCGGCCGCTGCTCAACGACCACCTGCTGCTTGGCTTCAGCGGCAACCGGGCCATGGGACGTCTGCTACTGACCCTGGACCTGGCGTATAGCCGGGACGTGCTCGCCCCCCACCTCACCACGGACCCGGAGCCAATGCCCCGCTACCGCCAGACCGACCGTCTGGCTACCTCATTGGGGCTGGAATACGCACTGACCACCACTCGGCAGCTCAGCATCAGCGTCGCAGTGGAGCGGTTCGAGGGACCACGAACACGAGACCAGGCGCGGCTGAGGCTGGCCGAGGACGGCAACAGCGGCAATCTGCTGCTCCGGTACAGTGAGAGCCTGCTGAACGAAAACCTGCAGTTGTCGGTCACCGCCCAGAGCAGCCTGCATGGCGAAATGTCGCTGCTCAACCTGGGAGCGGGCTGGCGTATCAACGATGACTGGAGCCTGAGCGGCCAATTGATCCTGACACGTGCGGAGGCCGGCAGTCCCTTGCCGGGTCTGGACGAGGATGTGCGACTGGGCACGACCGTCTCGGTCAGTTTCTAGCGAAAATCTCCTCGTCGAACTCATCCTCCCAGCGCGCCACCGCAGTGGCAACCGACAGGTCGCCAGTCACGTTCACGCTGGTCCGCAGCATGTCGAGAGGCCGGTCAAACGGCAGGATGAAGCCGATAACCACGGCGATCTGACCGGGATCCAGCCCGATGGTATCCATGACCGCTGCCATCAGGAATATGGAGGCACCCGGAACGGCCGCCGTACCGATCGAGACCAGGGTCGTGGTGCCGGCGATCAACAGATAGTCCACCAGGGCCAGGTCGATGCCGAACACCTGCGCCGCAAATACGGAGACAATGCCCACGTACATGGCCGTGCCATCCATGTTGATGGTGGCCCCCAGCGGCAGCACGGTCGAGACCACCACGGGTCTGATGCCGAGCTTCGATTCAGCGACAGTCATGCTCACCGGCAACGTCGCGGAACTGGAAGAGGTGGAAAACGCCACCAGCATGGCTTCCTTGACCGCCCTGAAGAACTTCAGCGGCGACAGCTTCAGCACAAAATGCATCAGAGAGCCGTGCATCAGCAACGTGTGGATCACACAGGCCGAAACGACCGTGACCACCAGGCCTATCACCTGCAGGAGAGTGGCCAGTCCCTGCGTCCCCGCCACCCAGGCGATCAGGGCAAACACGCCGAATGGCGCCACCTCCATGACCCAGTGCGTGATCCGCAGCATGATCGCGGCACAGCCATGCATGAAATCGGCAACGGTGTCGGTATCCTTGCCGGTAACCAGCACCGCGATACCAAACAGGATGGCGAAAAAGATGATGGCCAGGATATTGGCCTCGGCCAGCGCCGCCACGGGGTTGCTCGGCACGATGTTCATCAGGCGTTCCGTCAACGGAATGGGTTCCTGTACGGTTTCCGGCACCGCGGCCGAGATGTCCACACCGATACCCGGTTGAGTGATGAACGCGATGATCAGACCGATGGAAATGGCAATGGCGGTGGTCACCATGTAGATGGCCACAGTCTTGACGCCCAGGGTGCCGAGTTTCTGCGGGTCCCCCATACTGACAATGCCGGAGACGATGGTGACAAACACCAGCGGCACCACCACCATCTGGATCAGGCGGATGAACAGGTCCCCGATCCAGCGGATCGATTCAGCGCCTGGCCCCCAGAAAAAACCGGCTACCAGCCCCGCCAACAGCGCAAAAAACACCCGCTGCCACAGTGGTGTCTCGAGCCACCTCCTGGCATTCCGCTTTATGACCGCTGGTAACATGACTGCTCCTTTTTTTTTGAACCATGGAATCTGACAGAGCGTATAGAAATTCAGCCTCCGGTGCCAATGTTTTACGGCCCGGGGTTTTGTGCGAGAATACGCAGCTTCGCAGCCATCGACGCTCCTTCTATCCTACTACGGGGAAACCCCGGATATGACCGACTGGATCCGCGGCAAAGTCGTTGACAACCAGCATTGGACGAACAACCTCTTTTCGCTGACCATTGATGCGGACGTGGCACCGTTCCGGGCCGGGCAGTACACGAATCTGGGTCTGGATATCGACGGACAGCGCGTCAGTGACCCTTATTCCATTCTCAGTGCACCTGATGAACGTTCCCTGGAGTTTTTCTTCTACACGCGCCTGGAAGGAGAGCTGTCCACGGCCCTGACGCGCTTGCAGACGGGCGATCCCATCTGGGTGGACGCACAGCCGGCTGGCGGCTTCACACTGGAGGCCGTGCCGGATAGCGATGAGCTCTTGCTGCTCGCCACCGGCACCGGCGTGGCACCTTTCCTGTCCATGCTCAAGACGGAGGAACCATGGCAGCGCTTCCGTCAGATCGTGCTGGTATACGCCGTGCGCTACCATCAGGACCTGCGCTACCGGGAACTGTTCGACCAGCTCCACCTGCGCTATCCGGGTCGCTTCACCCTGATCCCGGTGGTCAGTCGGGAAGCAGTCCCGGACACGCTCAGCGGCCATATCCCCGAGCGGCTTGCGGACGGCAGCCTGAAGCGCGTCGGCGGCCTGACCCTGGATCCCGCTGCATCCCAGGTCATGTTGTGCGGTAACCCGGGCATGATACGCGACACGGTCTCCCTGTTGCGCGAGGAAGGTTTCCGGGATGGTGAACAGAACCGGGACGTCCATGGGCAATTGCATTACGAGAGCTATTGGTAAAGGCAAGGCGAAGCCGGTACTTCCACCCTCTGATCTGGCATGCTAGTCTTTCGTAAATTGCCCGGAAACGTGATGTCCACACGACGCCTCCTGTTTGCCCTTACCTGTCTCATCGCCCTCTCCTCTTCCGTGGTCGCCATACGGCAACAGCTCGTGATCCAGCAACTACGCCAATCGCTGGCGGAATGCGAAGACGGCAACAGCGCCATGCAGACCCGGGTAACACAACTGGAAGACAACCTGCAGAGTGCCGGCCAACAGATGAACAACCTTTCCTCCATCATTCAGGAGGCCACGCAGCGAGCCGCGCGGTGCGAGGCGGATCAGCGCGACTGAGCCCGTACCAGAGCGTCCCGGCCGCACAGGGCATGGACTTGCCTGACCATTGCCGCTAGATTGTCTTATTCAGGATTTTCCACGGAGACACCCATGTCACGAGTTCCTCATTGTCCGGGCAGATACCTTGCCCTGCTGTTGCTTGGCTTCTTCCTCGCCTCCTGCCAGCCGCCGGCCGACAACGGCGAAGTCGCGGGCGACACCCCTGCAAAGAACCCGGAACGCGGCTACTCCCTGATTACCGCGCCCTCACCCGACGACCCACTGCAAGCCTACATCTACGAACTCGACAACGGACTGACCGTCTACCTCAGCGAGAATCGCCAGGAACCCCGGTTGTATGCAGAGATTGCGGTACGGGCCGGCAGCAAGCATGACCCGGCCGACGCCACGGGGCTGGCGCACTACCTGGAGCACCTCCTGTTCAAGGGCACACGGGAAATGGGGACCCTGGATTACGCGGCGGAAGCCCCCCTTCTCGAGGAGATTGCCGAATTGTACGAGGCTCATTTCGTAGAGACCGACGAACAGCGCCGCGCCGCGTTGTATGCACAGATCAACGCCCTGTCCGGCGAGGCGGCCCGTTATGCCGTCCCCAACGAGATCGACAAACTGTACAGCAGTATGGGGGCCACGGGATTGAACGCCCATACCTGGCATGAGGAAACGGTATACCGCGTCGAAGTTCCGGCCAATCGTCTGGAACAGTGGGCCGCGCTGGAATCCCATCGTTTCCGCGAACCGGTATTCCGCCTTTTCCATACAGAACTGGAAGTGGTCTATGAGGAAAAAAATCGCACCCTGGACAATCGGGACCGGCTGTCTTCCTACGCCCTGGCGGAACTGTTGTACCCGACTCACCCCTACGGACAACAGACCACCATCGGTGACGCCGAGCACCTGAAGAATCCGTCACTGCGCTATATACAGGACTATTTTGATACCTGGTATGTGCCTAATAACATGGCCATTTCCATCAGCGGCGATATGGATCCGGAGGAAACCATCAAGGTGATTTCCGACGCCTTTTCCGCCTGGGAAGCCGCCCCCCTGCCCGAGGTGGGCCCCTGGGAGGAAGAGCCGATCACCTCGGTGCGCAGGGAGACCGTCCATTATCCGGGAGAAGAAGAGGTACAGATCGCATTCCGCACCGCACCGCAGAACCATCCGGACCAGGAAGCCCTGATGATGCTGGACATGATTCTGGACAACCGCACGGCGGGACTGATCAACCTCAACCTGAACCAGCAGCAGCGAGTGCGGCGCGCCGGATCCTCGCCCTCCTTCCACAACGACTACGGGGCACAGCATCTGTGGGGCGTACCCCGGGAAGGCCAGACGCTGGAGGAGGTGGAAGACCTGTTACTGGAGCAGTTGGAGCAACTCCGAAACGGCGAATTCGACGAAGACCTGCTCCCCGCCATCGTCAACGATTTCCGCCGCATGGAAATGCGGTCACTCGAGTCCAATCGGGCAAGGGCCGCCGAGATGCGCGAAGCATTCCTCCATCACTCGGATTGGGCATACCGTCTCCGGCAGCAGGAACGCCTCGCGGCCGTGACCCCGGAGGATATCGTGGAGGTGGCCAACCGCTACTTCGAACCCGACAACTACGTGGCCGTGTATCGTCGCGATGGCGAGGCAGACATACCGGATGTCGAGAAGCCGCAGATTGATGCGGTGGACATCGACCCGGAACAGCAGTCGGACTTCGCGCGCCGCCTGCTCAGTACGCCCGTAGAGCCCATCGAGCCGCGCTACCTGGAGGCCGGCGTCGACTACCGTATCCTCGAACACGCCCCGGGCGTGGAGCTGCTGCACGTTCCCAATCCGCTCAACGGACTGTTCCACTTTTCCATTACCGTCAACAAGGGTACCGAAGCGGACAAACGTCTGTCGCTGGCGGCCGACCTGCTGGACAAGGCCGCCATTCCGGGTACCAGCGCCGCTGACCTGCAGCGGCAATGGTATCGCCTGGGCAGTGATTTCAGCGTGACGACCGGGGCCCACTCCACACGCCTGACGCTCTCGGGACTCGACACCCGGTTCGGGGAAAGCCTGGCACTGATGCTCACGATCCTCAACGAGGCAACAGCGGACGACGCTGTACTGCAGGACATCAAATCAGCCTTGTACAAGGATCGTGCGGATCAGCGGCAGGACCCCGCGTCCATCAGCAATGCCCTGTATCTGTACAACCGCTACGGCGAACAGTCGCCCTTCCTGGACAGACTGAGCCGGGATCAGGTGGAAGCCACCACGGTCGATGGACTGCTGCCGCTGATTCGTGAACTGACCGGCTATCAGCAACAGCTGGCCTACACGGGGTCACTGCCACTGGATGAGGTGCGCCGCATTCTGCAGGAGCGCTACCCGATCGCCTCCTCTCTCCGGGAGCCACCACCCTATGTACATCGCCGGGCACGACCGCTGGAGGGCAACGAAGTCCTTCTCATTGCCCAGGATACGGCCCAGGCCCAGGTACGTATCGAGTCGCCGGGTGTGGACTATGACCCGGCACTCACCGTACCCGGATCGGTCTACGACAGTTATTTCGGACTGGGCATGTCCAGTGTGATCTTCCAGGAACTGCGCGAGTCGCGCGCCCTGGCCTATTCGGCAGCCGCCCGCTACGCCCAGGGGACCCGGCTGGATGACGAGAACCTGCTGCTTGGCGTGGTGGGAACGCAGAACGACAAGGCCGCCGAGGCCACCGCGACCTTCCTGACCCTGTTCAATGAGCTACCGCTCTCCAGCGCCCGCTTCAATGAAACTATCGAGTCGTTGCTCAGCCGGTTCCGCTCGGATGTCATCGGCTTCCGGCAGATACCGGCTGCGCTGCGCAGCTGGGCTCACCGCGGCATCAGCAGTGATCCACGTCCCGCCCGCTTCGAGGAACTTCAGAACATGACGATGGAGGACATGACCGCCTTCCATCGCAGACACGTGGCGGACCAGCCCCGATTCATCTCCATCGTGGGTGATATCGAGCGCATGGATCGGGAACAACTCCGCGCCCTTGGTACGTTCCGGGAGCTGGATGTGGACGATGTCTTCACCCGGTGACCGGTCGTAGCAGCACAAAAATCGGTGGTATGCTGTAGCAACTATGAAAAAAGCAGTCTGGACAGCGTTTCTGGTAGCCCTGGTGGTCATCAACGGCCTGGCCTGGCTGGTGGACTATTTCACCGGCCTGCACATTCCGCTTCCCTATCGTCTCACCGTGGTACTCAGCATCACCTTCATCACGCTGGTTTTCGCCGGGGCGGCGGCACTGGTTTCACAAGCTGATACCGAGATACCACTGACCCGGTACGATGAGCCCCCTGAGTCCGCGCCGGGCAAGCGGGCCGGGGACGACCCGGACTCTCCGGATGACTGATCAGGTGATGCGCTGCATCATAACGGCCACACCACCAGCAGGATCGGCACACTGACCAGAATGACCAGCAGCTCCAGCGGCAGGCCGAGGCGCCAGTAGTCCCCGAAACGGAATCCCCCCGGACCCAGGATCAGCGTGTTGTTCTGATGACCGATCGGCGTCAGGAAAGCACAGGATGCGCCGATGGCAACCGCCATCAGGAAAGAATCCGGGTTAACCCCGAGCTGCGTCGCGATACTGATTGCCAATGGACACATGACCGCAGCCGTGGCGGCGTTGTTCATGAAGTCCGACAGGGTCATGGTCACCACCATGATCAACACCAGCGCGATCACCGGATCACCCTGCGCCAGCGAATCCACCAACCCTCCCGCCAGAATGTCGGCGGTACCGGTACTACCCATGGCTCCCGCCACCGGCAACATGGCACCCAACAGCACGATCACGGGCCAGTCCACGGCCTGGTACACAGAACGCGGCGGAACGATCCGGAGGACCATGAAGGCCAGCACGCCCGCCGAGAAGGAAATGGCGGCTGACGTCAGACCCAACGCAGCCACCGAAATGGCGACCAGCATGACCAGCCAGGCAATGGCAGCCTGACGCTTGTCGGGCACGCGAATGTCACGAGTGGCCAGGGGAAAGCAGCCGTAGTCCGAGGCAAACCCGGAAATCGCTTCCGGCACGCCCTGCATCAGCAGTACATCGCCGGCCCGCACTGCGGTGGAGCGCAGTCGCTTGATGGAACGGCGGCCCTGACGGGACACCGCCAGCAGGTTGATACCGTAGCGGGTTCTCAGTTCGATATCGGAGGCTGAACGGCCCACCAGCGGGGAATCCGGCATTGTCACCAGTTCCTGAAGAACCAGTTCATCACGAGTGGCAGGCCGGGTGTCACTGTTTTCGTCATTTTCGTCTTCGCTGTCGTCCCCGTCATTCCCGTTTTCTACCGGCTGCTTGTCGACCTCCCGGGAACGGCGGCTTTCTTTCCCGTCCCGTTCTGCCGACTTCGGTTTTTTCTTCTTGCCGTCCTGCTCCGCGCCTTCCGTTTCCTCCTCGCTGTTTTCGTTCTCTTTCTCCTTGCTGACGAGGACCTCCTCCTCAAGCTTGAGACCCGCGCTGGACAGGGCAGCCGCCAACGATTCCGGCTCTGCCTCGATCACCAGGATATCGTTTTCCCGCAGGATGCGCCGGGAATACGGCGCGATGACACGGACCTCACCGCGAGCCAGCCCCACGATCTGGGCGTCGGACTTGTCCAGCGTAGCCTCCACCTCGCGCAGCGTCTTGCCGATCGCCTTGCTATCTGCCGGAACACACACCTCGGTGAGGTACTTGCCGGTGTCGAAACTGCTCGAATCGGACTGTTTTCGTGCCGGCACCAGCCGCCACCCTATCAAGCCCACAAACAATACACCCGCCACTGCCAGCGCGGCCCCCACAGGAGTGAAATCGAACATGGAGAATGCGCCCAGCCCGGCGTCGGCGCGAAAACCGGACACGATCAGATTGGGCGGTGTACCCACCAGCGTCATGGTACCGCCCAGAATGGAACCGAAGGCCATTGGCATCAGGAGCCGGCCTGGCGGCAGGCCGAGCCGCGTGGCGATCTGGATGGCCACTGGCATCAGCAACGCCAGGGCACCCACATTGTTCATGAAACCGGACAGCAACGCGGCCAACGCCGTGATGGCCGCGATTGCCAGCACGGGGCTGCCGCCAGACGGCAACACCCGATGCGCCAGTGCATCCACGGCACCGGTATTCTGCAGGCCATAGCTGAGCACCAGTACACAGGCAACGGTGACCACCGCAGGGTGGCCGAAACCGGAGAAGGCCTCCTCGCTGGACACCAGCCCGGTCACCACGCATGCCAGCAAAGCAGCACCGGCCACCATGTCATGACGCCACCGCCCCCAGACAAACATCCCCATTGTAGCGATCAGAATGGCGATGATGGTGATCTGCTGGGGGGTCATCCGGCGTCCTCTTCGCTACTGCTGATGGCCCTGGATGTCCTCGGGCCGGCGAAATCGTCAGGCCATTAGACTACAGCCTCGCGTCGCGGCGCAATGATGCGCCACCGGGAAATCTGCGCTATTCTGGCCGGTACATTCCATCCGACCCCCGCAGGAGATCGTCACGTGAACCATACCACCAGACTGTTCCACCGCCTGGGCCTTGTCTGTGCCCTGACCCTGTTGCTGCTCCCTGGCTCCACCCTGGCACAGACCGAAGACGAAGTATTCGAGCTTCGCACCTACACATCGACCCCCGGTAACCTGGACGCCTTGCTAAGCCGTTTCCGCGACCACACGATGCGCATCTTCGAGAAGCACGGCATGACCAATGTCGGATACTGGGTGCCCACCGACCCTGAACTCGCCGACGACACGCTGATTTACGTGCTCCGGCATGAGAGCCGGGCCCGGGCCGATGCGGCCTGGCAGGCATTCGTCAGTGATCCCGAGTGGCAGGAGGTGGCCGAGGAATCCAATGCCAATGGCCCGATTCTCGATAACGTGGAAAGAGTGTTCATGCAGGCCACGGATTTCTCGCCTATGCCGTGACGAGTTCCCCGGTGCATTTTACAATGGCCACACTCGTGGCATCACTGCAGCCGCGACCAGAAAGATCACCACGGTAAGCGGCAGACCCAGTTTGAGGAAATCCGTGAAACGGTAGGCACCCGGCCCCATCACCAGCACATTGCTGGGGTGGGACACCGGGCTGGCCACGCTGGCGGCCGCCGCCAGTGCAACAGCCATCAGCGGTGCGTGTGGAGCCACGCCAAGTGACATACTGACGGACAGGGCGATGGGCGCCATCAGGACCACCAGCACCACCGTGGGGATGATGATGGTGGCTGCCACCGTCAGGCCGAACAGGCCGGCCACAGCCAACCACGGTGAATGACCCGCTGTCAGTCCCAGCAATGTCCCGGCCAGCCAGTCCGCAGTGCCACTGGCCTGCATGGCCACCCCCAGCGGCATCATGCCCGCCACCACGAAAACAGAACGCCAGTGGATCGCCTTGTAGGCATCCTCCATACTGAGACATCGCGTCAATACCATCATGGCAGCGCCCAGTATTGCGGCGATCTGGATCGGCAGCCAGCCGACCAGCGTGGCCAGTACCACCGCAGCCATCAGGCCACCGGCCACGGGTGCCTTGCTGGTGTCCGTATCCCGGACCGAGACGGGGTTGAGGATGATCAGGTCCGGATTGTTGTTGAGCCGCGCGAGCTGATTCAACGGCCCCACGAGCAACAGCGCATCGCCCCGTTGCAACACCATGCTCCCCAATCCCGACCGATGCGGACGGCCACCGCGCCATACAGCCGCCACATCCACCTGGTAGGTCTCGCGCAACTTCAGATCACCGACTGTCTTGCCGTTCAGTGGCGTATGGGGATGTACGGTCGCTTCCACCATGTCCACCTTGCCCTGCTCGAACACGCGCATGTAGGGCGTGGCATCATCGAGAATCTCGAGCTGCTGTAGTCCCCGCAACCTGTCGAAATCATCCATGCGTCCCTGCACCAGCAACAGATCCCCCCCTTCGATGGTCTGATCGGCCGGCAGCGGCCTGAGGAACTCGCTGTCCCGGAACAGGGCCAGCAGGCGGAAATCAAAATCCTTGTCAAGCCGCGACTCCCCCACCGTGCGCCCCGCCAGGCCCGCATCGCGCGCCACTTTCAGTACCAGCAGTCGCTCCTCCAGCTGATAGTCCTCGCGCACCTGATCCTTGCTCAGTATTCTGGCTTCCAGTTTCGGATAACGATCCCGCAATCGCTCCATGGCACGATCATCCGCCTGGATCAACAGGCGATCCCCCGGGACGATTTCCCGCTCCCGCAGGCGGGTACGGCGCACCTCGTCATCATGACGGATGGCCAGCAGCCAGGCTCCATAACGTTCGAAGAAACGGGCCGGGACGACGCGCTCCCCCACTGCGTCCGACTTTTCCCCGACCACCACCTCGTACAACGCCGCTCCTTCCAGCAGCTTTTCATGAAGTATCGGTGCCTCCCGTTCGATCGAGAGCTCGCTCCAGTGACGCAACAGGTTGAAGCGGTCCAGCCGCCCCTGCGCCAGCAGCACATCGCCGGACTGCAGACGCGTGGTAGCCGACGGCAGCGCACGCGTCTGTCCGGCACGCGTCAGGGCGATGATCATCAACCCGGCCGTGGAAGTCAGCCCGGTATCAGCTATACGTTTGCCGGCAAACAGGGAATCCGGTGTCACTTTCACCGCGAAGATACGCTCTTCCAGGCTGTAGAGCTGGCGCAGGTCCCGACTGCGCGCGGACTGGGAGATCGGATCACGGTCCGGCAGCAGATGGCGGCCCAGCAATGCCACAAAGGCGGTACCGGCCAGCAGCACCGGTATGCCCACGGGCGCGAAATCGAAAAAGCCGAACCCCTCGTACCCGGCCTCAACCAGTGCCGAACTGACCAGCAGGTTCGGGGGCGTCCCGATCAGAGTGATTGCCCCTCCCATCAGACAACCGAAGGTCATGGGCATCAGCAACCTGGAAGGTGCCAGCTGACTCTGTCTGGCCACACCAACCACGACCGGAAGGAGAAGCGCCGTGACACCCACGTTGTTCATGAATGCCGACAGCGAACCGGCCAGCAACATGAATGTGGCAATCAGGCGCATCTCCCCGTCACCGGCCATCGACACCACCCGGCGCCCCATGGCATCGGCCAACCCGGCGCGGGCCAGCCCCTCACTGAGGATAAACATCGCCCAGACGGTCACCACAGCCGGATGACTGAAGCCGGCGATGGCCTGCTCGGAGTCGACCACCCCGGCGATGAACAGCGCACACAGCACCAGTAGCGCCACGAGATCCATGCGTACGAGGCCGGACGCGAACAGCACGACGGCCGCTCCCAGAATGCCAAGCACGATGATCATGTCGGGTGTCACTGGCGCCCCTCCGGATTCGGACTCCATATTCCTGCAACGATTCGTCCATCATATAGCGACAGAGCTACCGGGTGAAGCGCCGGGTCAGGACTCGCCCTCGCTGCCATTACCATAGTGACGGCGATAGACCGAATCGCCCATATGATGGATCTGTTGATCGATCATCCAGTCCATGACCTGCAACAGCGAATGATACCGTCCGGGCTCGCGTTCCAGTGTTTCCAGGGCCAGCACCACCGCTTCCACCGTCGAGAGAAAACCCCGTTCGGGCTCCCGGCGAATCCGGTACCGGGATGGCGGAGCATCCGTCAGACAGTAGCGGGGCAATGCCGCCAGGGCCGGCTGCTCGTGCAGCATCCGCCGGCTTTTGCGCCAACTGGCATCCAGAAACAGCAACCGGTGCGGAGACTCGCCGGTCAACTCTTCCAGCGGACGGGCGTCCGCTCCGGGATAGACCAGCACGTCCCCCGGAGAGGGAGAAAACGATTGCTGCAGAATATCAAGACCGCAGCGAGTCAGACTCAGCGCGGCAATGCGCGCGGTCCCCACGGCGTGACCACTTTCCCGGGGGTGCTGCAGAATGTGGACCGGCCAGCGGTTGTCCACCGGCCGGATCAGGGAACAATAACAGACCACCTCGGGACGTCTGCATCTGGGACAGTGCCGGCGACCAGGCTTCCCGGAGAACACGGCCGCGCTGGTCAGAGTGATGCTCAGCGTAAGCAGGTCAAGAGGCATGGCAGACATCGTCAGGACAACCCGGAAGAAGGGATCATAGTCGAGCAGTACCGAAGATACAATCGTCCGTCAGCTTGCCCGAAGCGCATCAACTGTGTTTAGATCAGCGGCCGGATCAGAGGCCATGCGGGTGGCCCACAAGGGGACAACAAAACCAATGAAACCTTCTGTCATATGCCTGGTTTCCATGCTGCTGCTGTCCGCCTGCTCGGATCAGCTTGCTGCGGACCGGCCCTACATCCTGACCACCGCAACCACCGGGGGTGCCTACTACCCCATCGGTGTCGCCATGGCCACCATCACCAAATCCCAGCTGGAGCCGGATACCGGCATCTCCCTGTCCGCCATCAGCTCAGCCGGCTCCCAGGAGAACATCAAGCTGCTGCGCGACAACCAGGCACAGTTTGCCTTGCTGCAGGGCGCCTTCGCCGCCTGGGGCTGGGCCGGAGACGGACCGGTCCGGCGCCCCCAGGAGCACCTGCGCTCCGTCAGTGCCATGTGGGTCAACGTGGAACATTTCGTTTTACTGTCTGAACTGATACGGGATGGCACCATTCGTGATCTCGGCACGCTGGATGGCGAGCGATTCGTACTGGGTGCCCGCAACTCGGGCGCCGAACAGACCGGCCGCTATATCCTGGAATCCCTGGGTGTCGATTATGAGAACAGCCTGGATCTGGCATGGATGGGCTATGGCGGCTCCGCCAACGCCATCCAGGATGGCAATATCGTGGGCATGAACGTACCGGCCGGGGCGCCGGTCAGCGCCATTACACAGGCCTTTGCCCAACGGGGCGAGGACCTGACCATCCTGGATTTCAGCGAGGACGAGCTGGCCACCATCAACCGGCGCTATGACCTGTGGGACTGGTACGACCTGCCGGCCGGCACCTATCCGAACCAGGAGCGTGACGTGCGCTCGGTCGCCTCCCCCAATGTACTGGCGGTGCGCGCCGATGTGCCGGAAGACGTGGTCTATCACATCACCCGTACCATCTGGGACAACCTGGCGGTGCTACAGGACATCCACGGCGCCACGCGAGACATGTCACTGGACCGGGCGCTCAGGGGACTGGGCGCACCGTTGCATCCGGGCGCCATACGTTACTTTCGCGAACAGGGAATGGACATTCCGGCCAACCTGATCCAGCCCGGAGAGGACCGCCCCGCGGGACTGAATGCAGAAACCGGAATGGAAACCGACGACTGACAACACCCGGATACTGACAAAAACAAGAGCTGCTGCCATGCATTCACCCTACCTGAAATGGGCTGCGTTTCTCTTCGCCCTGTTCCATGTCTACACCAACGTGTTCGCCACCATGTCGGAGCTCTGGTTCTCGGCCATCCACTTCGGCGGATTCGTCGCCCTGTGTGCACTGACCGGCAACGAACGCGATCCCGTTACCGGGGAAAAACCCCCAGCCTGGCAGCTCGCACTCAATATCATCCTGGCGATGTTCGCCCTGCTGGTGCCCGTCTACCTGATGCTGTTCGAGAACGCCCTGTACGACCGGCAGGCAGAGTTCATCTTCTCCGACTATGTCGTCACCAGCATCGCCATTCTGCTGGCCATCGAGTTCACGCGCCGCACCACCGGCTGGTTCATGCCCGTGCTGATCCTGATCTCACTGAGCTACATCACCTTCCTGGGCCGCTATGTACCAGGGGTATTCAGTTTCCCGGGACTGACCCTGGAAACCGTGCTGTACCGCAGTTTCTACAGCGAGGAAGGCATGTTCGGCATGACCGCCAACATCTCGGCCACCTATGTGTTCATGTTCATCCTGTTCGGCGCCTTTCTGCTGCGTTCTGGCGCCGGCGATTTCATCGTCAATTTCGCGCGTTGCCTGGCCGGCCGGTTTACCGGCGGGGCAGGCATGGTGGCCGTGGTCGGTTCGGGTCTGATGGGCTCGGTATCGGGTTCCGCCGTGGCCAATACCGTCTCGACCGGGGTGATTACCATTCCCATGATGAAACGCTCCGGGTTTCCCGCTCAGTTCTCGGCCGGTGTGGTCGCGGCCTCTTCCACTGGCGGGGCCTTGATGCCACCCATCATGGGAGCCGGCGCTTTCGTGATGGCCAGCTACACTCAGATCCCCTATCTGACCATCATCGCAGTTTCCACGCTACCGGCATTGCTGTATTTCCTGACGGTCACCTATTTCGTCAGTATCGAGGCCAGACGCCTGGGGCTGAGACCGGACCAGGTTGGTGAGCACACTCCTGTTCTGGACGTGTTGAAACAGGGCTGGCACTTCATCATCCCCCTGGCGGTGCTGGTAGGGCTGCTGGTGGTTGGATACACCCCGATCCGCGCCTCGGCCGTGGCGATCCTGGCGGTCATCGTCTCATCATGGCTGTCACCCACCCCGATGAAGCCGAAAGATTGCTTCGAGGCCACCGTCGACGGCGTGAAGACCATGATGTCCACCGCCCTGCTGCTGGTGGCGGTGGGACTGATCATCAACGTGGTCACCACCACCGGCGTCGGTAACGCTTTCTCACTGATGATCGTGGAGTGGGCGCAGGGCAACCTGCTGGCCAGCCTGGTGCTGATCGCCATCGCTTCCCTGATCCTGGGAATGGGCTTGCCGGTCACCGCATCCTACATCGTACTGGCTACCCTGGCGGCGCCCATCCTCTTCGACCTGATCACTCACGACGCGTTGCTGAACGCACTGCAGACCGCCAACATCCCGACCAGCGTCCAGGCATCGCTGGACCTGTTTGAAGGCGGCCCCGCAGCCGCGCTGCGCGAGATGCCGCTGGAGATGAAACAGATCATCCGTCAGGAGATGCTCAGCCCGGAGCTGCTGACAGGCATGCTGCTCAGCGCCCACCTGATCATCTTCTGGCTGTCCCAGGACAGTAACGTGACCCCGCCGGTCTGTCTGGCCGCCTTCGCCGCCGCTGGCATCGCCGGCACCAAGCCGATGCCCACCGGTATCACTTCCTGGAAGATCGCCAAGGGTCTCTATCTGGTGCCGGTACTGTTCGCCTATTCACCCATCATTTCGGGCTCCTGGCCGGAACGTCTGAATGTGTTTTTCTGGTCTGCTCTGGGACTCTATGCGATGGCGGGTCTGCTGCAATGGCGCATCGACCGGCCCTTGAACGGCCTGACCGCCCCGATGCTCGCGGTTAGCGCCGCGCTGCTGCTGTGGCCTCCGCTCAGCGTGTATTACCACATCGCCGGCGCTGTGCTATTGTTTGCCGTGGTCTTCTGGCAGAAGCGCCAGAATCGTCTGGCACCCGGGAGCCTCTGACGAGCGCGAGACGAACCCCAGACACAGAACCGGATCGACATCATGTTTTCCGAGAAAGCACTGAATCTCGAGGAGAACGAACTGCGCGAACAGATCAGGGCGCTGCCCGAAGAGACCCGGCGGCGTTATCTGGCGCTGGAGAGCGGCGCATTGAAGAATGCAGGCCGATACCAGTGGCTGAATCTGTTGTTCTTCCTGGGCCTGCACCATTTCTACCTGCATCGCTGGATACGGGGGCTGCTCAATCTCGCGGTATTCGCGAGCAGCATCAGCCTGCTGCTGACCGATGAGCTCGCCCTGTACGGGAGCCTGGTGCTGGTCACCCTGTTGATCATCGAGATCCCCCAGATGCTGAATGCCAGACACCTGGTGCATAGCTGTAACAACCGGATCATGCAACGATGCCTGAACCGGGCCAGGGCCGGACACACATGATACAAGCCTCTCATCGTTTTCCATGGCGCCGCCTCCGGGACGTTCTCGCATGGCGGTTCCCGCTATCCACAGTCGGTCTGGCCGTACTATTGCTGGCGCTGACAGCACTGTACGGATTCGGCTACCAGCGCATGGACCTGGTGGTGTTCGCACTGACGGTCTGTGCCCTGGTGATCACCCTGGCGGCGCTGCTGCTCACCACGCTCAGTGGTCTGCTGCTGCGCCGCCGGCCGGCTTTCCTGAAAGGGGACCCGATGCCCGCTTCAGGGTGGCGGCTGGAGGCCGGTTACCCCAATGAGACCGGATTTTCACGCCCCGCCCTGCCGTGGCTGCCGCTGGTGTCACTGCAGTGGCGGGTGGTCTGGCCGGATGCCATCGAGACCCGTATCCGCCTGAGCCGCGATGGGCGTCGGCTGGAGGAGGAGTTGACGCCCTTGCGCCGCTGTCTGACGGAACGGGTGACCCGTCGCTTCACGATCAGCGACGTGCTGGGGCTGGCCCGTTACTCCTGGACACATACCACAACGGGCCGGCTCATGGCCCTGCCGCGAACGGGTCTCATCCATCAACTGCCCCTGCTGCGCTCACTCAGCGCCGAAGATGGCATCCCCGATCCCGGCGGGGAACCGATCGGCGACCGCATGGAAATCCGGCCCTACACGCCGGGTGATCCTGTCCGGCATATCCTCTGGAATGTCTATGCCCGCAACCGCCACCTGAATGTCCGCCTGGAAGAGAAAAGCGTATTTCACAGCCGCCGCACCCTGGCCTATCTGATCAGCGCGGACGACGATGAAGCCGCCGCAGCCACCGCCCGGGTCGCGGTGGAATCAGGCGCCTTGGGCGATGACTGGATCTTCGGTGCAGACGGTAGCGGCAGCAGCACCCGCCACCGCGAGGAAGCCCTGGAGTACATTGCCGCTTCCCGCACGCTGCCGACGGGAATCGGACCGGTACAAGCCGCGCAGGGCGCCGGACTCGAAACCTTTCTTCGAGTGGCTGACAACCGTGGTGCGCACTGTATCGTGTTTGCACCGGCCGGCCCCGGGGCCTGGACCAGGGCACTGCAAAAGGCCGCAGCGCGGCACCCGGGGCAGTTTTCCGTGGTCATCGCCACGGACGGGTTCGAGGACGAGCGGCCCGAACCACTGAGTCGCCGATTGTTGTTCCGCACTCCGCGGGAAGACGACCCGGACCACTCCGGTCCCCTGTCGAGTGTAGCCCGATTGCGACGGACACTGGACGGGCTGGGCCGGATCGCCGGTCATGCAGTAATCATCGACAGGCGTACCGGGCAGAGCTTTGACCGGGCCCTGAAAAAAGTTTAACGTCAAAAGGTTCAGGCATCCTTCCACGACCCGGTCTCCGTTCTATGGCAACAGCGGTTCCAGCACCGACAATACACATTCTGCCCTCGGGGCTGCGTGCGCTCATTCTGGCGGCCGCCTGGTGGGTATTGAGCCTGCCATTGACGACGCTCAGCGGCTCCGCCGCCGCAGCGGCGGGCGGCATGGCCGCCGTGTTCATGATCGATGGCCTGCAGAACCGGCCACGGCTCCGAACAATCCGCCACTCAGGCACGATACTGCTTGCGGCGGCGTTGCTTACATTGATGACCCTGATCAGCCACTGGATCACCACGAGCTCCCTGCTGGCCACGCTGCTGGGCCCGATGAGGGCCTTTCACCTGTCCCAGATACTCTGGTGGATGACCGCCGCCGGCCTCGGCAGCGCCCTGATGCGACACCTGGCGCAACGCCACCGGACCGCACGCCTGCTGGAGATTGTGTTTGTAGCATCGGCGTTTGTGGTGGCGCTGGCCGCACACCGTCAGGGCATGATCCACCGCCCCTACTTCATCGGCGACTTTGCCCTGATCCGCGGCATCGACCCGTCCTCCATCCTTCTGGCGACCGGTTGCGCCGCTGTGCTCTGCCTGGCAGCCCTGCTGATGGTGGAAAACAATCACCGGCGGCTGCCGTATCATTTCACGGCGCTCGGACTGCTGTGTTTCGCATTGCTGGCCTGGGTGCAGTTCTTCGGCATGCCCACCCCCACCCTGACCGACAATCTGGGGCTGACCGGCCAGGCGCAGAACCGGGCCTCCGGCAACGAATCGGAGAACCCGTTCAGTGACGGCGAGAACAACCCCGAGGACCGCGAGGCACCGGTGGCAGTGGTACTGTTCCGGGATGACTACACCCCGGACGAAGGTATCTACTACTTTCGGGAGTCCGCCTACTCCCAATTCAATGGCCGCATGCTGGCCACAGCATCCGACCCGGCCCTGGACCGGGATCTGGTGCGCAGCCTGGGCCCCGGAGAGACCTCCGTGGAAGAGACATTGCCGGCCCTGGATCTGCGCCGGGAAGTGCGCACCACCATTGGCCTGCTTACCGAACACCGGCGCCCGTTCGGACTGGACGCCCCGGCACGCTTCTCTGAGGCACCCAACCCCAACAGCCTGCGTTTCCAGCGCACCTACGACGTGGTCTCCCAGGTCCCCCGGTTCGAGTTTCCCGACCTGCTGGGCCGCGAGATCGGGGCGCAGGACTGGACCCTGTCGCAATGGGACGAATACCTGACGATGCCGGACGATCCCCGCTACGAAGAACTGGCCCGCGACCTCATCGACGGTGTGCGGCCCGAATTTGCCGGGGACCCGTACGCCAGGGCCATGGCGATAAAGGAATACCTGGACGAGAATGGCATCTACAGTCTGGAGAACGTCCATGCCTCGGAACAGGATCCGGCAGGCTCTTTCCTGTTCGGGGATCTGACCGGCTACTGCGTCCATTTCGCCTATGCCGCCACCTATCTGTATCGCAGTATCGGCATACCGGCGCGGGTCGGCGTGGGCTATGCCGTGCCGGCTGCGAACCGGGCCGGCGGATCGGCGTTATTGATACAGGCTGTACACGGTCATGCCTGGCCGGAGATCTACCTGCAGGGCCGGGGTTGGGTCATCGTCGACCCATCTCCGTCACGCACGCTGGTCGACATGTCCATGGATCCGCAGGATGACCTGCAGCAACTGCTGGGCGACATGCTCCGCGATGACGCTTCGTTCGAATCCTACACCAACAGTATGGCGGGCGAGTCACTGTCATTGACCGCCATCCTGCGCGGTCTGGCCGGGATGGCCGCCCTGCTGATGATGCTTGGCTGGATCGTCCGTCTCTGGCGCCAACTGGTCCCCACACTCTGTGCCCCGGATGCCCTGTACCGGCACGCCTACCGGGCGGCCCTGGACACCCTGGCGGCCTCGGGTCTCACACGCCGGCGAGGCGAATCACGGGAAGCCTTCGCCAGGCGGCATGCCGCCCGGCTACCCGCTCTCCAGACCCTGACCGATGCACACCTGGCCGCAGCACTGGGCCGTCACCGACCTGCCGGCAGCGTACTGACCATGCCGGGACAGGCACAGGACGCGCAACAGGCCTGGCAGTCACAGCTGCGCGATCTGGACCGTCAACTCAAGAACACCAGCCCGTGGTGGCGGCGCTGCCTGGCCACGCTACATCCCTTTCCATGGCTGATCAGCCACTGACCGAACAGACATACCGGAGAAGCACCCCATGAACGCAGTATTGGAAGACAGTCCCGCCCTGGCCGAGGCCAGCGAGGTACTGGGCAGACTCAGGGACTCGGTGAAAGCCCAGGTACTGGGCCGCGATGACGTGATCGACCTGGTGATCATTGCCCTGATGGCGGACGGCCACGTATTGCTGGAAGACTATCCCGGCTCGGGCAAGACCACGCTGGCCAAGGCGTTGGGGGAAACCATCGTGGATGAACCTGCCACCGAGGGCGGCAATGAAGGATTATCTCCCATCGTCCCGTTCCGGCGCATTCAGTTCACACCGGACCTTCTTCCGTCCGACGTAACCGGCGGCTCCGTGTTCGATACTGGCACCAACAGTTTCCATTTCCGGCACGGACCGATCTTCGCTCATGTGGTGCTGGCCGACGAGATTAACCGCACGTCACCCAAGGTGCAGTCGGCCATGCTGGAAGCGATGGGCGAAAAGCAGGTCACGGTAGACAACACCACCTACCCGCTGGACCCCCTGTTCTTCGTCATCGCGACCCAGAACCCGCTGGATCTTGTCGGCACCTATCCGTTGCCGACACCGCAGCTGGACCGTTTCCTGTTCAAACTGACCATGACGCACATCGAGCGGGATGCCGAACTGGCCGTGCTGGATACCTGGCGCGAACGACGCGACGGCGATGCAGGCAGACACCGTGTCAGCCGCGACGCCATCCTGGCTGCCCGGAGGACCATCGACGCACAGGTCGAGATTGCCTCTGCCGTCAAGACAGCACTGGTCGACATCTCGCGCAACCTCCGCGAGGACGAACGGGTGCTGCAGGGCAATTCCACACGCAGCATGGTCCTGATGCTGCCGGCATTGCAGGTCCACGCCGTGCTCCATGACCGGGATTACGTCAATGCAGACGACATCCACGCTCTGCTCGGCCCGGTACTGCAGCACCGTGTGGAAATGGCGCCCGGTATCGCCGATTTCGACCGGGTTCTGGAAGACTGCAGCCGCGAACCCATGGAGGCACTGGCCCGCAGTACGCTGAGGGCCGTGAACTGACCATGCGGACGCTGTATCGACGCTTGTACGGCGCACTGCCACGCCTGTTTGCCGCCTTTGCCCTGTTTGCCGCGATGCTGACGGCCATGCCCCTCCGGGCGCAGGAAATACCGGACGACAGTGAGCTCGGTAGCGGGTTCCGGGCCTCCGCCCCCTCGTGCTTTGGCATGAACACCATCACCGAGCCTCGCGCCCTGGAAATCTGTGATGCCCTGTTCCTGCGCCAGAACGTGCGTGCCCGGGAACTGGCCGAAAACTGGGTGGCCGAGCAGCCTGATTCACCCGGTGCCCACTTTTCACTGGCCGAGGTCCTGTCCCGCGTGGAAGGCAATCTGCCGCGCTCCCTGCATCATCTGCACAGAGCCGAGGAGATGCTGGACTACGCCTCGATGGGGCGGGCCATGGCCGACGGCAATCTGGAATGGCACTACCTCACCCTCAACGAACTGTCCTACGCCCACCAGCTGATCGGCAATCAGCAACGCGCGCTGGATTACCTGGAACAGATCGAGGACTTCTATGGCCAGGATACCGAGTCGCTGCGAGGCTGGCCGCTGATCAAGATGGAACGTTTCGACGAGGCCCGCGCCAGCGCCGAGCGGGTGCTGAGCAGCACCGATGACCCCGGCGCAAGAAGCCGTGCCTGGAATACACTGTGCGCGGTGGAACTCGCCGACCTGCGCCCCCTGCAATCCATGGAGGCCTGCGAGAACTCGATGAGCGAGGAGGAAGGTGCCTCCCTGCTGGAAGACAGCACGGCGACCGACACCGTTCATCTGCTTAATGCTTCCGAGGTCTCACTCAGCCTGCTGCGCTTTCGGGAAGCCGAGCAGTTGCTGGACCGAGCAACCATGTTCCCCAACCCGGACAGTGTCGGCAATCCGTGGATCTACCTGTTGTACCTGTACATGAACCAGGGACGCTTCGAGGAGGCCAATGACGCACTGGACCGGATGTTGTCCTGGCGGGAGAATCAACGCCCGCTGGTCACCATCATGAACCGGGCCGAACACCTGATGGTCAGCGCCATGTTCCTTCTTTTAACCGGCTACGCCGATGACGCCGAACGCCTGACACGCAGCGCTCTGGACCAGCCGGACCGGACAGGCTCCTACAGCGCGGACGAACAACAGAAAGATGCCATTGCCGCATTGACGCGGTACCTGGCCACCCGACAGAAGCTGCAGCGCAAGCAGGAAGAAATCGCCACACTGGGCTGGCTGGAGTCACTGCCCGCGCGATTCGAGGCCCTGAGCCTGCGGTTCAGTACCTGGCGGGCCTCCCGTCAGGCAGCCTCTCTGTTTTCTGACGATGACATGCTTAAGAACCGGCTGCGACCCTATGCACCGCTGGATGTGCATATTCCGGAATGGGTCGAACCCGAACTGGTACACCTGATGGGGCGCGGCACGATGGCAGTCCTGCTGGAGCAGACCCGGGAGGCCGGTGCCTTTGCCTTGAACGAGGGGTACTATCATGCACACAGAACAGAAATCGCCTGGCAGCGTGGCCAACTGGACACGGTGATCAGCGCGGGACAACAGGCCATCGAACGGCTTCCCGCAGAGGAAGTGTTGCTCATGGCACGGATCGCTGCGCGCATCGCCAATGCGGCCTGGCGCAGTGGTCAGCCACAACTGGCCCTGGATTTCTATGAGGCAGCACTGCAGGATGACCCTTCCGTATTGCGCAGACTCGGCGATGCATTGCCGGTACGGATCAACGGCCGGAACATGGACCCGGAGCTGCAGACGCTGTTACAACGATCACCGCGCTTCCGGACTGCGGAAACCGGCCTGTCCATCACCCTGGATACCGGAGGCGGCCCGGCCCTGTGCCTGCGCGCCCGCAACGGCGATGCACTGGGCTGCATTGACGGTACGCCGGACGACAGCGCCGAACGGCCGATGGCAGACCTCTTGCAGCGTTTTCTTGATGCCAGCTTCGGGCCCGGCCTGACACTGAGCCGCAGTCAGCGTCTGGCACTGCTGGGGGGCAGCATCATCGGCACGGACCGCAACGCTGAGAGACAGCAGTCCATCAATGATATGCTTCTTGAATGACCGATCGCCTGACGATTGACGAACGATTGATTGACAATCAGGCTGGAGGAACATTCAATGTCGAATGAAGGACATCACGAATAGGAAGCGATGGAAAAACCTACCGGCACAGCGACAGATGCCTCCAGGCCGCGCCTCCTGTACCTTGCCCTGGCGCTGTCAGCGGTATTGCATGTGGCATTGCTGACAGCGCTGGTGGCGGGAGGCCAGCCGGACACCCCGGCATCGACCGGCACAACGCAGCTGGAGATCGCCCTGCAGGCTGCCGCGCCATCACCCGCATCGCTGGACCATCCTCCCTCCACGGAGCCCGAAACCGGCCCTCCCTCTCTGGAACCGCTCCCCGTTCCCGAGCCGACTCCCCTTACCGAGACGTCTCCGGCCCGAACCCCGCTGCCACTCGAAACCCTGCCCGTCCCTGAACCGGCATCGCAACCGACAACCGCCCTGGCGAATACGCGGATGGCAGTTCCCGAGCCGCAGCCAGACTTCTCCCCCGCACCATTACCCACTCCCGAGCGCGACATGACGGCCACCGTGCACGAAGCACTGAGCCAACGCGTCGAAATGTGGCTGCAGAACCCCCGGAAGATCAGCCAGCAGGAAAGCAGCTGGGAACACGAGGGGCACAGCTACCATGTAAAGGTGCAGACCCGGGCCGACTCGCCCACCCGGCCCGAGCAGATGATTCTCACCATCCATACCCGTCGTGACGGCCGGCCTGTAAGCACATCCGTCACGCTGCGCAGACAGGCTTTCTCCCGTTTCGCCAAGTTCGTGGACCAATGGGATGACGACGTCTGGCTGGCCGGTGATGAAGTCATCGGCCGTTTCCACTCCAATTCCCGCATTCGCGTGGAGACATCCCGGCGGCTGCAACCGGTGTTCCACGGGCCCGTCACAGTGGCCGCCAACATGTACCTGGGCCACAGGATGCGAGACCCGGAGATTTTCCGCAGCGGTATCGAAACGGGCGTGGAGACAGTACCAATGCCACAGGTCAGCGTGGATATTGCTGCCATCGAAGCAGCCGCCGCCGGAGCGGATCAGCATGCCCGCTTTTTCGATACGGACACCGAAATCGAGTTCCTGGCCGAGGCAGGATATCGCTGGCAAAGTGGTGACGGCACGTCCGGGACACAGCCCGGCCACCCGGTCATGTATCTGATCGCCCGTCAGGGGGTCACGCTTTCCGTGCAGGGCACCGTCGCTCACCAGGTGCTGGTATACGCGCCACGGACCCTGCGAATCACCGGCAGCCTGATCTACCGTCACCCCCCCGATCTGAACGCGGCGAGCCGTGACCTGCTGGGCCTGGTCAGCGACGGTTCGGTGATCGTCGCGGGCCCGGGCGTCACCGGACGGGGTGACCTGGACATCCATGCGGCCATTTATGCGGGCCGCCGCTTCAGCGTACAACGCTTTCGTTCCCGACAGAATGACAGAATGACCATCCTGGGCAGCCTTACCGCCGGTTCTGTATCCGCCACGGAACCGCGCTTCTCCACCCGGATCATCCACGATGACCGCTTCGCTGTGCTCCGGCCACCCCTGTTTCCGCAGACCGAGGCCTGGACGCACGAGCCGATGACGCCCCGCTGGACGGTCGACACCCTTCAATAGGCTGCCCGGTATGCCTCCAGGCGCTCCCGACACCGCTCGGCCTGCTCCAGCTCGGTCATGCAACGCTGCAGCCGCTCCATGGCCTGATCCCGGTATTCGTCGTACCAGTTCTGTTCCGCCCAGTTCAACCAGGCACCCTCCATGTTCTGCTGGATGGCGGGAACGAACTCACTACTGCCGGCAATGTCCAGATAAGCGCGGAAGTGTTCAATCACGGCCGACCATTCGCCTTCCTCCCAATCGATGGCCGCCAACCCGGAATACAGCCGCGCCAGGGCCTGCTGGCACAGAGCCGCCATGCCGCACACCGCCGGAAGCCGGTCGATGACCGGTCCGGCATCGTCCAGCAGCGAATGGTCCACAATGCGTTGCACGTACTCATCGAGAGCCACATGGGCATTGTGCCGGATGGTCCTTGCGTCATTGACCGAGGGAGACAAGGCCTCCAGTACATCCATCACCCGCATCGCTCCCTCGTGCGGCGTATGGTCCTCGATCAGCACGGCTGCGCGCTGGATTTCCAGCCAGTACCACAGGCCCATGAAAGCCTCATCAGGGGGTATCGACGATCGCTCCAGCAGGTTCGCCACGTGCTCGCGCCAGGCGGCCGTCTGGCGCATGAACCGCCGCTGAGTGGCCGTCTCACCCTGCTCGTCCAGCCACGCCGCCTCGCGACTGTAATAGATCATCCGGTTCATCTGGGCCTGCAGGTTGTCCGGCTGAAGATGCGCCTGCAGCTCGGCGAGGCGCATCCTGTCCGGGTACGGCAGACTGGCGGCATGCTGGTTCCACATGTTTTCCAGCCCCAGCGTTGCTGCGCTCACCCGCTGCCGGGCCTCGTAGTCCTCATACCTCGGCATATCCAGGTCCCGTTCCCGGAACCATGCTTCATCCGTACGCTCGAACCAGGCCCGGTTGTGCTCGACGCCGAACCCCCGGGGCGAGGTTGTTTCCACGGAAACGATCTCGCCATCCGGCAGAGTGATGTCCACAAACGCGTGCGAGGGAAGAATGACGCCATTGGCTTCCAGGCCAACCTGTCTGGCCATCACGATATACAACAACGAAGAGCTGATGCAGTTATAGCGTCCGGACTGGAAAATCGCGCTGAGCTGGCTCTGCCCGGCATCATAGCCGCTGAGGGTATCACTGCCGTCACCGGTCTCCAGAAACCGCTCGAACATCATTTTCAACAGCGCCTCCCCCTTCTGGCGCCCGTCGCGGTTGCCTGCGGATGAAGGCAGCTGGCCATACAGCCGGTCGCGGATCGTTTCGTATTCCTGTTGCGAACGCACGTCGCCGGACGCCACCAGATACAACGCCAGCAAGGCATCCGGATCTCCGGCCTCCGCCTGGGCGAACCGGGACACGGTCTGCTCTTCGAAGGGAGTGAGCGCGCTCCATAACGGCCACCCGGACGCCCCGAAGGCATCACGATTGAAGGCAAGGTCATCCGCGTCAGCCGCCCAGGTGGAAGCCGCAAACAACAGACCGGGCAGCAATCTCAACAGATACCGCATGGCCGGCGCTCCGCCCTCGCCCTCCATTATTGTCCTGATCCACACCATGATCCGCACCGTATCAAGAACTGTGATGACGATCACGCTGCCACGTCGACTTTCAGTGATACAAAGCTGGATGGCAGGGACACGGGCGTGGCGCCCGGGCCTTATTACTGGAGAGAGTATTGACCATGTGGTCCCGGATATTCAAGCGGACTGATCCGCCGCGATCTGCGGGACCGGCCCTGTACCTGTTCCTGCTCCTCGTACTCTCTCCCCTGCCCCTGCCCCTGCCTGCCGCCGAGAACCGGCTCGTACTGCGCGTGGGAGTATACGCGAATCCCCCGAAGATCCAGCTGGATGCCCGTGGCGATCTGACCGGCATCCTGGGTGACCTGTTGATGGAAATGGCACAACGGGAAAACTGGGTCATCGAGCCGGTCAGCTGTCAGTGGAGTACCTGCCTGGATATGCTTGAGGAGGGCCGGCTGGACCTGCTCCCCGACGTTGCCCACAACGAGGAGCGCGCCGAGCGGTTTGACTTCCATCAACGACCCGCGCTCCGCAGCTGGTCCCAGTTGTACAGCCACACGAACAGCCCGCTGAGCAGTCTGCTTGATCTTGATGGGCGCCGCATTGCCGTATTGTCCGGCTCGGTACAACAGGCGTACCTGGAGAACCTGGCTGACAACTTCGGGCTCGCGGTCGACTGGTTCGCCGTGAACAGCTTCGAACAGGGGTTCGACGCCACCGGCGAAGGCATCGTGGACGGCGTGGCCGCCAATCATTACTACGGCAATGCCCGCGCTGCGGAGATGGGCCTGTTTGCCTCACCGGTGATGTTCGAGCCCAGCCAACTGTATTATGCCAGTTCACAAGGGCGTTACCCGCAGGTGCTGAACACCATCGACGGCTACCTGGAAGACTGGATCAGTGCGACGGACTCTCCCTACTACGAGACACTCAACCGCTGGGCACCGGGTCCGGAAGATAGCGCCCCCCCCTGGCTGCTCTGGTGGACACTGGCCGGACTGGGCGCCGCCCTGTTGCTGATGACCGGGTTCAGCCAACTGCTCCGCCACCGCGTGGCCCAGCAGACGCAGGAGCTGCGCCGGAGCGAGGAGCACCTCAACACCATCCTGGACAGCGTGGACGCCTACATCTATATCAAGGGCACGGACCTGCGGTACCAGTACATCAACCGCAAGATGACGGGCTGGTTACAACGGCCCGCCAACCGGATTCTGGGGAAGTCGGATCGTGACCTGTTTGATGAGCGTACAGCCAACCGGATCGAACGGACCGACCAGGCCTTGCTGGAGAATGGGCAGCGTTATGCCGACGAGGAGGTCAACACCCTGGCCGACAGCACCGAGCGCCGCACGTTACTTTCGGTCAAGATCCCGTTGCGCGACCCGGAAGGCCGGATCTACGCGCTTTGCGGGATCTCCACCGACATCACCGAACACCGGCGCATTCAGGATCAGCTGCATCGCCTGGCCTGGTTCGACCCCGTCACGGGCCTGGGCAACCGCCGCCTGTTGATCGACCGCCTGGAACACGCGCTGGCGGCCCACGTCCGTACCGGCTACCACGGAGCCCTCCTGCTGATCGATCTCGACAATTTCAAGGCGGTCAACGACACGCTGGGTTACGGAGCGGGTGACGCTCTGCTGCGGCAGGTGGCCGAGCGGCTGCAATCACATGCCCGGGGAACAGATACTACCGCCCGTCTCAGTGCCGACGAGTTCGTCATGATGCTGGAGGACATGAGCACCGACGAACACGAAGCCATGATGCAGGCCCAGCGCTTTGCCGGCATGGTCATGGATCACCTGGCACAACCGTATGAACTGGGACAGCAGACTCATGTCCTGACGGCCTGCGCGGGGATCGCCCTGTTCAGTGACGCCGGAGACAATGTGAACGAGTTGCTGAAATCCGCCGACCTGGCCCTGACATCCGCCAAATCGGCGGGGCGCAATACCCAGCACTTCTACAACCAGGACATGCAGACCGAAATCAACTGGCGTTCGCGCCTGGAGACGGCGTTGCGCGCAGCGATCCAGAATGGGGAGATCTACATCGACGTGCAGCCCCAGGTGGATGGTCAGGGGCGTATACTGGGAATGGAAGCACTGGCGCGCTGGAACCACCATGAACTGGGGCAGGTGTCTCCCGCTCAGTTCATTCCGGTGGCTGAAGCCAGCGGGCTGATCATACCGCTGGGACTGTGCATACTGGAACATGCCTGTCGCCTGCTCTCCGACTGGCAGCGGAACAGGGCGACACAGCACCTGTCTCTGTCCATCAATATCAGCGTCGCTCAATTCAGGCACCCCGGATTCGTGGACGAAGTGTCGCGCCTCATCGATCAATGGAAGATAGTACCGGACCGGCTGGAACTGGAAGTCACGGAGAGCCTGCTGATCAGCGACCTCGAACAGGTCTCATCACGCATGCAGACCCTGCGCGAACAAGGTATCCGCTTTTCGCTCGATGACTTCGGGACCGGCTATGCCTCGCTGGGTTACCTCAAGCGTCTCCCGTTGTACCAGCTGAAGATCGACCAGTCGTTTGTGCGGGATCTGCTGACCGACCCCAACGATGAAGCTATCGTGCGCACTATCATTGCGCTGGGTGACAGCCTCGACCTCACTGTCATTGCTGAGGGCGTTGAGACGCGCGGACAGGCGGACCGTCTGGAAGCACTCGGCTGTCAGCAGTATCAGGGATTCCTGTTCGGCCGGCCCGAAACTCCGGCCACATGGCAGCCGCGACTGGAGGGCGCACGATAGGGAGCGTGTCAGATTCCGGCGTAGGCTTCCACATAGTTGATGGCGTGGTTCTTGATATGCCGCAGCGAAACGAACATGTCGCTGTAGGTCTGCGCCGTGACCGACTGGCAGGCGCCAGTACGGATCCGCTCCAGATGACGATCCCGCATCTGGTCGGCCAGACGAGTCAGCGGCGTGGCATCCTCGATCAACGCATTGATTTCAGGCGTCCGCAGTTCATTTTCCCGCGCCGCCGTCAGGCGGTTGAAATACTCTTCGACCTTGCCATAGAAATCCATGATGTCGGCCCAGGCATCTTCACTGATGTCTTCCTTGCGCTTGTACAACCGGCTGCGATAGATGGCAAAGGACTGCAGGGAGTCGGCAATGCTCTCGACTTCATCCGCCATCCGGATCAGACTGTAGCCGCGCGAGGATTGGGTCCGGCTGACCGAACCCGTCAACACCACGGTGATGAACTTGATCATCTCCTCCTCGATGTTGTCGGTAATGTCTTCCAGATGATTGATCCGTTCGTACAGCTTCTTGTCGTGTTTCTCTCCGCCGACATACTCCCGCGTGACCTCGAACATTTCACGGGTGATCTCGACCATGTTGTCCATTTCCAGGTCGGCCTGCTGCAGGGCCACCTCTGGCGCCATGGTGGATCGTGTGCCCAGATAACGCAGTTTGTGTGGCTCTTTCTCGCCCTTCTGCGGCACCAGCCAGGTCACAAACCGGGTCAGGGATCCGATCAGAGGAATCCAGAACAGGACATTGCCCACATTGAACATGGTATGGGCCACGGCAATGTGGAAGGCAATATTGGGCCGCATGCCTTCTTCATCCTGCACATTGACTTCACCGCCCACCAGCCAGTCGATGAATTCAACGAACCAGGGGAAGATCGCAATTACCAGGACAGCACCCAACATGTTGAAAATGGCATGGGCCCGGGCGGTCCTGACCGCCGAGGTATTGGCGCCGATGGCCGCCAGCTGCGCGGTGATGGTGGTACCGATGTTCTCGCCGATGATCAGCGCCACGGCGGTGTGGAAGTCGATGACGCCGGTGGTGGCCAGCGTCATCGTGATGCCCAGCATCGCCGAGCTGCTCTGTACCAGCACGGTCAGCAGACAGGCCAGTACCACGCAGGCCAGCAGACTGGTCAGCGAACGGGCATCGAACAGGTAGAGGTAGGAGATGAAGTTTTCGTCTTCCCGCAGCGGCACGAAGGCGCCACTCATGAATTCCAGGCCGGTGAAAATCAGACCCAGTGCCACCAGGGTCTTGCCCAGGGTATTGAGCCACTGACGCTCGGCCACCAGCATCGGGTACATACCCAGCCCGATCATCAGCAGACCGTACTTGCCGATCTTGATGGAGATGATCCAGCCAGTGACCGTGGTACCGATATTGGCACCCAGCACCACGCCAATGGCCTGCTTGAGCTCCATCAGCCCGGCATTGACCAGACTGACGGTCATCACTGTGGAGATGGTGCTGGACTGCACAAACACCGTGATGCCGATGCCGGCCAGCACCGCCATCACCCGGTTGCGGGTCAGGGAAGCGAGGATGCCCCGGATGGCTTCCTTGCCGCTGGACTGCAGGGATTCGGAAAGGTACCGAAGACCCAGGAAGAAAATGCCCAGGCCGCCCAGCGCCGTGTAGGTGATCTCGAAATAGTTCATTGGGGGCGAAGTCTATGCAAATCGAAGAAATATTACAATTTCTTTACAGTTTGATGACAGCCAATTTCCCGCCGGGCAGACGAGTCCGTATGCCGGGTCGCTCCCGGCAGGCTGTCAGCAGCCCCCGACTGGGTTACAATGCATCCGGGCATTCAGGATCGCCCGGCTCACGCGCTGAACTCCAGGAGAAGAAAGACCATGAAATCGTTGAAACTGCCGAACATGCTGGCGCTGCTGTCCATGACATTGTTGATGAACAGCACACTGCAGGCACAGGAGGCCGGGGACTACTCACTCGAACCACTGATCGAGGGCGCAGGTATTCCCTGGGGCATGGACTGGCTGCCAGATGGCGATCTGCTGGTCACCGAGCGCAGTGGCACACTCTACCGTGTCAATGATGGCGAGTCCTCCATTATCGACGGGCTGCCCGGGATCCACGTCAACGGCCAGGGTGGTCTGCTGGACATCAAGGCGCATCCCCACTACGCCGACAATGGCTGGCTGTACATCACCTTCTCCAGCCCCGAAGGCACCGGTTCGGGCAGCAATACCGCGTTGATGCGGGCGCGGCTTGATGGCAACCGGCTGGTGGAGCAGGAGGTGCTGTACAAGGGCGAGACCAATACCGACCGTGGTCAGCACTACGGCAGCCGGATCGCTTTCGATGAAACCGGCGCGTACGTGTACTTCTCCATCGGAGATCGTGGTGATCACTTCAACACGGTGCAGGACCTGTCAATGGACGGTGGCAAAGTCTACCGCCTGCATGCCGATGGCCGCATACCGGCCGACAACCCCTTCGTGCACAACGCCGATGCGAAACACGCCATCTACAGCTACGGTCACCGCAACCCGCAGGGCATGGACCGCCACCCGGAAACCGGCGAGATCTGGGTCAGCGAACACGGGCCACGGGGCGGTGACGAGATCAACATCGTGCAGCCCGGCGCCAATTACGGCTGGCCCTATGTCGGCTACGGCATCAATTACAACGGCGAGCCTCTGGCCGAGGTCAAGAAACGGCCGGGCATCGAGCAGCCGGTCTGGTACTGGGACCCCTCGATCGCCACCGCTGGCATCGCCTTCGTGACCAGTGACCGCTACCCGGAACTGCAGGGTCATCTGTTGGTCGGCGGCCTGGGCGGTAACGTCCTGGAACTGCTCGAACTGCATGAAGAACGGGTACTGCGCAAGACTTCGCTGTTGACTGACACAGGCCGTGTGCGCAGCATCCAACAGGGACCGGATGGATACATCTATCTGGGTATCGAGGACGAAGGCATCATGAGGCTGGTACCGTAAACTATGAACAGAAAACTGAAGGCCGGATACGAGCGTTTCCGGCAGGGATACCTGAAAGAAAACCGTGAGCAACTGCAAGCGATGGCCGAGGTACAGCAGCCCTCCTGCATCATGATCACCTGCTGTGATGCACGGCTGGATCCAGGCCTGATATTTGACACGGAACCTGGCGAACTGTTCGTCATCCGCAATGTCGCCAACCTGGTCCCGCCCTGCGAGGACCAGGGCACCTATCACGGCACCAGCGCCGCGCTGGAGTTCGCGGTCACTGTGCTGGAAGTACCCAATATCGTAGTGCTCGGACATTCACGTTGTGGTGGCATCCGTGCGCTGGTGGCGGGCCAGGACCGGATGCAACCGGCTTCCTTCATCGACCGATGGATGTCCATCGCGGCACCGGTGCGTGAACTGGCCCGGCCCGAAGAAGTGGATGACGAGGCTGTCATGCACCGCTGTGAAAAGGCGGCCGTGGGCCATTCGCTGGGCAACCTCATGACCTATTCGTGGATTGCCGAACGCGTCGAGGCCGGCTCACTGGTCCTGCACGGCATGCACTATGACATCTACTCCGGTTCCCTGGAGGAAGTGTCGCAGTAGGTGGTGTCATCCAGGTGCCGGGTGTAATTGTTGAGCCAACGCATTCCGTCCGAGGCACGCACATGCCCGGCATTGATCTGGCGGCGCACGAACTCTGACATGCGCCGGTCCAGATCGTTCGGAAAGTACTGCACCTGACTGAGCATCTCCTTAACGGTGATGCCTTTCAGGCGCTCCTCGATCCAGAAGTTCCCGTCCTCGCCTTCCCGGGCATAGACATGCACCTCATCAACACGCCCCAGCAGGTTGTGCGCATCCCCCAATATCTCCTGATAGGCGCCCACCAGAAAGATCCCCAGGTAATAGGTTTCTCCGGCGCGGTACTCGTGAAGGGGGAGCCAGGACGGGTTGGCATGCGAGGAGACATAGCGCCCGATCTTGCCATCCGAATCACAGGTCAGGTCGACGATCCGGGCACGGCGATCCGGCTCCTCGGACAGACGATGCAAGGGCATGATCGGGAACACCTGTTCAATGGCCCAGTGATCGATGATGGAGTGGAACACGGAAAAATTCCCCAGGTACAGGTCAGTCAGCAATTCCTCCAGCTGTACCTGTTCGGGCGGCGGCGGATCCAGTGCCAGGGCAGACAAGCGTCGCAGCAACTCCCGGCAGATACTCCAGTACAGACTGTCCGCCGCAGCGATTTCCGTCACATTCAGATAGCCCAACCGGCCGAGTTGCTCCACTTCCTCGCGCAGTTCGCTGACATCGTGGCAGGACTCCAGCAACATCCCGCTCCTGTCTGTCCGCCGCGCCTCCTCCAGCACGGCAGCCAGCCTGCCCATCACACCCGGTGCGTCCTCACCCGGCGGCTGCCGGCCGGCGGAGGGACTATCCGGCCGGTGGACTCCCAGCACCGGCACTACCAGCATGGAGTGATGGGCCGTCAACGCCCTGCCACTTTCCGACAACAGGACGGGAGCAGGCACCTGCTTCTCGTCGCAAATTTCCTTGACGGCATAGACCACCACATTGGCATACTCACGCAAGCCGTAGTTGATCGCGGTTTCGGGGTCACTGGCATCCTCGCCGTAGTTCACCCCGAGCCCGCCACCTACATCCAGGTACTGCACCGGTATGCCGCGCGCCACCAGGTCCGCGTAGATGCGTGTGATCTCGCGCACCGCCGAACGCAGCACCTGGATATCGGAAATCTGGCTGCCCAGATGGAAATGCAGCAGTTGCAGGGCATCATGCCAGCCGCGCGCCTCCAGCGCCTCCAGTAATCGCACCAGTTCCGGCACGGTCAGCCCGAACTTGCTGTGGGCGCCTCCGGATTCGAACCAGCGTCCCGAGCCACGCGTACTGAGTTTGATCCGCACCCCCAGCGCCGGCTTCACACCGGCTTCCTCCGCCAGTTCCAGCAGATGCTCGAACTCCGTGTACTTCTCGATTACCGGCACCACCTGCTGCCCCAGACGCTGCGCATCCAGCACCAGGCGAAGCATGGAGCGGTCCTTGACGCCATTGCACAGCAACAGGGTCTGATCAGTGACCAGCGGCAATGCCGCCAGCAGCTCTGCCCGCGAACCACATTCCAGACCGATGTCAAATTCACGGCCGGCTTCCAGCACCTCGGCGACCACCTCCTGTAACTGATTGACTTTTATTGGAAATATCCCTCGATAACTCCCCTCGTACCCGGCTTCCTCGACGGCTTCGCGAAACTTGCGGTTCAGACGATGCACCCGGGAGCGGATCACATCCTGAAAACGGATCAGCGCCGGCAGCGCAGTGCCTTCCGCACGCGCTGCGGCAATCACCTCCATGACATCCAACTCGGTGTCTTCGCCCTCGACCGGCCGGACACAGACATGCCCCCGCTCATTGACCGAAAAGAATCCATCGCTCCAGCTGTCCATGGCGTACAACGCCCTGGCATCCGACGCTTTCCATTGAGTGCGCTGTGTCACTTCATTAGCCTCCCGTGGCCGGTGCCTTGCCATCTGCGTACAGACTGAGCATTTCAATACTGATCTGGGCCGCCGCCAGTGCAGTGATTTCGGCATGATCATAGGACGGAGACACTTCCACGATATCCATGCCCACCAACTGGATGCCCCGCAGGGCCCGGATGATCTCCAGTGCCTGGAACGTGGACAGCCCACCCGGCACCGGCGTCCCCGTCCCGGGCGCGAAAGCCGGATCCAGGCAATCGATGTCGAAGGTCATGTACACCGGACGGCCGCCTGCCCGTTCCAGCACCTCTGCGGCAATATCCTGCGCCGAGCGTTGATGCACTTCCGGCGCCGTGACGGTGCGGTACCCCATGGTATCGTCATTGGTGGTGCGGATACCGATCTGGGTGGAGTGCTCCGGCAGCACCAGTCCTTCCCGTGCTGCCTGGTGGAACATCGTGCCGTGATTGACGCCATCCCCGGAAGACGGCCAGGTATCCGTGTGCGCATCAAAATGCACCAGGCACAGCGGACCATGCACGGCGGCATGGGCCCGTACGCAGGGATAGGCGATGAAATGATCGCCGCCCAGCGACAACACCGCCGTACCAGCCTCCAGGATACTGGTTACATGCTCCTCGATATGCGCCACGCTGAGCAGATTATCACCGGGCGGCTCGCAGTCCCCGTAATCGACAATCCGCAACGCCTCCATGGCATCGACAGACCAGGGCCAGGGCCGCGCCCAGGACAACGACAGCGAAGCCTGGCGGATGGCACGGGGGCCCAGCCTGGCACCGGGCCGGTTGGTGGTGGCGATGTCCAGTGGTATGCCCGTCACGGCCAGGTCAATGCTGCTCAAATCCCGGCTGTAGGGCACGCGGAAAAAACTGCCGGCGCCACCGAAGCTCAGTGTATGGGACAGCCCCTGTCCGGCCGTGCCCCTGAATGCATCATCCCAACTCGCCATGCCCTGCTCCTGTGCAATAAACCCGTAAATAACGGCAACTGTCGTAAATTTCCCGCAATGTAACGCATTGGCACATCTTACGCATTGTCTACAACCGAAACCCTGCTAGAGTCAGCCGACATACGCGGGCGGATTCTACCGTGAATGACATGAACTGTCCGCTCCCCGGCTGCGTAACCCCATCACGAAGTAACAGAAATCGGGTGATCTTGATGCACACAGGCATACTCAGCTCCAGCAACCCGCTCACGAGGTTCGTGGCATGCTGCCAACCGGCACGCGCCACCATCGGGCTGGCCGCGCTGGCGCTCGTCCTGGCCGGCTGTGGCAACGATTCAGCAACGCAGGAACGCGGCGGCGGCCCCGGCGGCCCGGGCGGAGGCGGTATGAACCGGCCCGCTGTCGAAGTCCTGCAGGCACGCACCGGTGCCCTGCCGCTGGAAGAGCGCCTGACCGGGCAGATCATCGCCCGCAACCAGACAGCCATTTATCCGGAAGTCAGCGGCCCCATCGTCGAGGTGCTGGTCGACGACGGGGCCCACGTCGAAGCCGGTGACCCTCTGGTACAGATCCGCGACACCGAGTACCGCGAGCGGGTCTCACAGGCACGCTCGGCACTGGAAGTTGCCCGCGCCCAGACCCGGCAGGCGGAAGCGAACCTGGAACAACTGCGCACGCAGATGCGGCGCGTCGAGGACCTTGCGGAGAGGCGGCTCGAGACCCAGGCCGCACTGGATGACATCAGTGCCCAGGTCTCGGTCGCGGAAGCCAACCTGTCACTGCGTGAAGCGCAGGAACAGCAGGCCGGATCCCAGCTGGAGGAACAGCAGATTGCGCTGCGCAGCACCACAGTACGGGCACCAGTGACCGGCCAGGTCGGACAACGCAATGCCGAACGGGGCCAGCAGGCCAGCACCGGCGACCAGCTTTTCATGGTGGGCGATCTGAGCCAGGTCCGCGCGGAAGTATCCCTGACCGAGCGGATGTTGAGCTACGTCCGTGAAGGCATGTCGGTCAACGTCTCATCAGACTACTGGACCTCCGCTCCGATGGAAGCTGAATTGTCGCGCATCTCCCCGTTTCTGAACACGCAGACTCTGCGCACCCGCGCCTATGTGGATATCGACAACAGTAGCGGACGGCTGCGGCCCGGTATGTTTGTCACTGTCGATGTCCTGTACGGCGAAAGCGAGGAAGCCACGCTGATTCCCAACAGCGCCCTGTACCGCAATCCCGATACCGGCGAACAGGGCGTCTTTGTCGTGGAGGCTGGTGCATCGCTGGTCGGCCAGGTGGAGAACCCCCGGGAAGCACCGCCGCTGAGCGACCCTCTGCCTGTCAGCTTCGTCCCCGTACAGATCGTCGCCTCCGGGCGCATGGCCACTGGCGTGACGGGGATCGACAGCGACACCTGGGTGGTCGCGGTGGGTCAGAACCTGCTGGTGGGCAACGTGGAAGAAGCTCGCGCCCGGGTCATGGACTGGGACCGCCTGATGGAGATGCAACGTATGGAAAGCCGGGACCTGTTCCAGATCATCGATCGGGAACGCGAAGCCCGAACCGACAGCTAACAAGCCCATGAGGTTGTACCATGCCACTGACTGAAGGCTCCATCCGACGACCGATAACCACAGCGATGACGTTCCTGATCGTCATTGCCCTGGGCATCATCGGCTTCCGCTTCCTGCCGGTCGACCTGCTGCCGGAGATCGAGATGCCGCAGCTGAACGTGCAGGTGCGCTACGGTAATGTCGGCCCGGAGGAGATGGAACTGCTGGTGACCCAGCCTCTGGAGAACGCGCTGTCCGGGGTCGCCAACGTGGAACAGATGACCTCCTCGTCCGAGGAAGGCGAAAGCTCCATCAGCCTGCGCTTTTCCGGCAACACCAATCTGGACGAATCCACCAACGAGGTCCGGGAGGCACTGGACCGGTTGCGCGGCAGTCTCCCGGAGGATGCCAACCCTCCCAGCATCCGGAAATTTGACCCCGATGCTGCGCCAATCGTGATTCTCGGAGCGCAATCCGAGCGCGACCTGGTCGACCTGACCATTTTGCTGGACCGGGAGATCAGCCGCCGCTTCGAGCAGATTGCCGGCGTTGGCGCCATTGATGTGTGGGGCGGCATCGACCGGGAAGTCCGCGTCGACGTCATGCGGGATCGACTACTCTCGGCCGGGTTGACGATGAACGATCTTACCCAGGCCATCGGCAGCGAAAATGCCAACGTACCGGGCGGCAACGTACGGCAGGGACTCAATGATCTGTATGTCCGCGCGCTGGGCGAGTACAACAGCGTATCGGAGATCGCCAATACGGTGGTCCGCTCCATCGACGGTGTGCCCATCCGCGTACAGGACGTGGCCAATGTGGAGTTCGCCCGATCCGATGTCTGGCGCTACATCGAAGTCGATGACGTACCGATGATCCGCCTGGGCATCCGCAAGCAGTCGGGCGCCAACACAGTCGCCGTGGCACAGAACATCCGGCGTGAGGTCGAGCGCATCAACGCCTCCCGTGATGATCTGCAGATGATGGTCATCACGGACCAGAGCACCTTCATCCAGGAATCCATCGACAATGTGCGCAATTCGGCGGTATGGGGCGGCATTCTGGCCGTGATCATCCTGTTCGCCTTCCTGCGTAACGGCTCGACTGTGGGCATCATTTCCGTTTCCATCCCGATCGCCATCATCGCCACCTTCGCACTGCTCTATTTCGGCGGCCTGACACTCAACCAGATGAGCTTCGGGGGACTGGCACTGGGCGTGGGACTGATTGTCGACAACGCCATCGTGGTCATCGAGAACATCGTGCGCCTGCGCCAGAAAGGCAAGCCCAGACGCGAGGCCTCGATCATCGGTACCCGTCAGGTGACCGGCGCCATCATCGCCTCCACGATCACCACATCCGTGATTTTCCTGCCGGTGGTGTTCATGCAGACCATGACCGGCACCATGTTCCAGGAACTGGCACTGGTGGTGGTCTTCTCCCTGTTCTGCTCCCTGCTGGTGGCGTTGACCCTGGTGCCCATGATGGCCAGCCGCTTCCTGACCATCCAGCCGGATGCCACAACCGCTGATGGCGGGGAGGAAGCGACTCCCCGGCGTACCCATTTCATGGACACGCTGGAGCACCATTACGGACGGATACTCGACTGGTCATTGCGTCACCGCCTGCTGGTGGTCGCGGCCACCACAGTGGTGTTGGTGAGCGCCACCTACGGCATCCGTTTCCTCTCCATGGATCTGGCGCCGGCCACGGAATCTGACGAGATCAGCATCCGCATGGACATGGACGAAGGCACAAACATCACCATCGTCCACGCCTACATGCAGGAGCTGGACCGCATCGTGCGCGGCCTGGTGCCGGAAAGTGACATCCTTCACTACACCCGTGATGTCCAGAACGGCGACGGCGAGATCGAACTGGCCATGGTTGGTCAGGAAGAGCGCGGTGTGAACACGGACCAGCTGGCCGATGAAATCAGAAGGCAGGTGGAGGAAACCATTCCCGGCGCAGAGGTCAGGGTCAGAACCCAGGGTGGCCTGTGGATCATGCGTCGCATGTTCCGCTCCGGCGGAGAAGACGAGCTGCAGATTGAATTGCGGGGGCACAACCTGGAGGTGGCCGAGCAGACGGCACGGCGCCTGCGCGACCGCATCGAACAGGTGCCGGGTGTCGCCGACGTCAACCTGGATGAACTGGAAGGCCGCCCCGAGCAGACCATCCGCTTTGATCGCGAACGCATGGCCAATATGGGCATCAGCATCACGGATATCAGCCGGGCCATGCAGGCCAGTATCGGCGGCACCCGGGCCGGTGTATTCCGCGACCAGGGGGATGAGTTCGACATCATTGTCCGTCTGCGGCCGGAAGACCGGCTCAGCCCGCAGGACGTTGACAACATATCCGTGCGCACGGCGGACGGAACCGTGGTCCCCATCTCCGCCCTGGTCACCGCAGAAACCGGGCGGGGTCCCACTGACATCCGGCGCATCAACAGCCAGCGCGTGACCTACATCAACGCCAACCTGACCAGCGGAACCGCGCTGGGCGACGCCGTCGAACGAATACAGCAGGAGTTGTCAGACTTCTCCCTGCCCGACGGATTCTCGATTGTCTATGGCGGGGAGTACGAGGAACAACAACGGGCCCAGCAGGACTTCATCATGGCCATTGTCATGGCCGTGTTGCTGATCTACATGGTCATGGCGGCACAGTTCGAACGCTTCCTTGATCCACTGATCGTCATGTTCTCTGTGCCGCTGGCGCTGATCGGTGTTGTACCCACGCTGCTCATCACGGGCACCACGCTGAACATGCAGAGCTTCATGGGCGTGATCATGCTGCTGGGCATCGTCGTGAACAACGCCATCGTGCTGATCGACTACATCAATCTGATGCGGCGCGAAGAAGGGTTGTCGGTCATCGATGCTGTCCGTATCAGTGGCATGCGGCGCCTGCGGCCGATCATGATGACCACGCTGACCACCATTCTCGCCCTGCTGCCACTGGCCATCGGCTTTGGTGCCGGTGCGGAGATGCAGGCCGCGTTGGCAAGAGTGGTGATCGGCGGGTTGACGGCCTCATCACTGATCACGCTGGTGTTCATTCCGGTGGTCTACGTGATCGCCAACGGCATGAAGGACTACCTGGTAACACGGATCAACGACTGGCGCGGCAGGAAAGCCGGCGATGACGGAAAAGGCCACTGGCCGGGTACCAGCGAAGGCGGGAGCCGGGCCTGAGGTAAAGAGAGGCCAGCCAACGCGCAGCATGGCGCGCCGGCTGGTCCCGGGCGATCACGCAGCGTTGCGACTGGCATTGATGTTGCCGAACAGGGAACGCATGACCATTTTCTCGTAGGTCTCGAGCAAAACCTCATCGTCCTCCTCACGGCATTCATGGATGCGCATCAGAGCGTACTGCTGAATGACCAGTAGCGGCAGCACCACACGCTCGCGCAGGCTGATACTCAGACGGCTGCGCGGGTTGTCTTCCAGCAGCTCCTGCTGACCTGAAACCTTCAGGACCATTTCCCGGCTCAGACAGTACTCGTCGTGGATCATCTCCCAGAATTCTCCGAAACGCGGATCACTGCGCATGTAGCGGGTCAGCGCAAAATTGGTTTTGCTCATGCTCTGCATGCTGTTGGCGATCAGGGCGCGGAAGAAACGGGAGCGCTGGTACAAATCCAGACAGGCGTCCAGACGGCCGTATTTCTCCTGCTCCTTCAGCGCCGTACCCAGACCGTAGAACCCGGGCACATTCTGTTTCAACTGGCTCCATGCGCCCACGAAGGGAATGGCGCGCAAGTCCTCGAACACCAGCCGGTCGTCGTTGCCCCGCTTGACGGGACGGCTGCCGATGTTCGCCATACCGTAGTACTTCAGCGTGCTCATCTCCTCCAGGTAGGGAACGAACAGCGGGTGTTCGCGGAAATCGCTGTAGGCCTTGTAGCTTCGCTCTGCCAGGTCCTTCATCAGCGTGCGCTGCAGCGCATCCAGCTCCCGTTCGGGGCGGTCATACAGATTATTGTCCAGCCCGGCGGCCAGCAGCTCCCCCAGGTTGTGAACCGCCGCCTGACGATGGCCATAGTGGGAGCTGATCGTCTGCCCCTGCACCGTGGTCTGAATCTGGCTGCTTTCAATATTGCGCCCCAGCGCGGCATAGAACATGAATGTGTCGCCACCTCCGCGGGCCGGGGGGCCACCACGCCCGTCGAAGAACACCACTTCGACACCGGCTTCGCGCGCCGCTGCCGTGACCGCTTCTTTCGCCGTATAGATCGCCCAGTTGGCCATCAGGTAGCCGCCGTCCTTGGTGCCGTCCGAAAAGCCCAGCATCACGGTCTGTCGCCCGCCGCGCCGCGCCAGGTGCTCCCGGTACGGTTCATGTTCGAACAGACGGCGCATCGCATCCCCGGCCTGACGCAAGTCGACAATGGTCTCGAACAGCGGCACCACGTCGACCGGTACCGTGTCACCTCCGCCACACAGGCGGAACAGGGCCATGACCCTGGCGATATCCACCGGCCCCCGGCAATTGCTGATGATGTAACGATGCACGCCGCGCTCACCGTTGCGTTGCTGGATATCCCGTACAATGGACGTGGACTCCAGCGTATCCTGCAGCACAGGATCGTCAAAACCGCCGGTATCACAATCACCGGTGACCGACAGCAAAGCGCTCACCTGTTCAGCCTCGTCCCTGTCATCCAGCGCATCCGGCAACAGCCCCGGATTGCGGCCGGCAAGCCCCTGCACAGCGCGATGAATGACCCGACTGTCCTGGCGCAGGTCCAGACTGGCAAAATGAAAACCGAACATCTGTACCTTACGCCGGAATGACAACAGTTCATCCAGGTACAGTGACTGGAAGTTCCGGCGCAGCCTCTCCTCGACCTCGCTCAGCATCGACAGCAGCTCCACCACATGCAGTTCCGGCTCCCCCTCCTCTTTATACATTTCCTTGTGTATGCGCTTCTCCATGGCATCCAGCTTTTCGAAAATACCGGCAAAGCTCAGGCGCCGTTTCAACGACTTGAGGTCCTGGTAGTAACAGTTCAGCACGCTGGCGCGCAGCCGGTTGGCGACCCGGCGCGTGGTATCCGCAGTCACGTAGGGGTTGCCATCGCGGTCACCGCCTGGCCAGAAACCGATACTGACGAGATCATGGTTGCGTCCCACCGCAGAGGGACAGGACTGGGCTATGTTGTCGGCAATCTCGCCTGCGGCGGTATAGAACACGTTGGACAGATACCAGGTGAGCAGTGAGGCCTCGTCATAGGGAGACGGTTTTTGCTTCTGGAAAAATGGCGTGTTACCCAGTTGCTGCAGCAGATCACGCACGACGTTGGTCCGTCCCCGTGCAATCGCGCGGGTGAGATCCGATATGATCGCCAGTACGGGACCGGGATAGAACTGTGTCGGGTGTGCGGTCAGTACCACCCGCACACCGAACTCATTGAGCAGCTCTTCCAGGTCCTCCTCGCGGCCATCCGATGCGGCCCGCTCGAACAGCTGCAACAGGGAATTCCTTCCTTCCGTGCGGTGAATGCGCGCATAGGCAGCGTCCTCCAGCGCATCAATGAGCACCACCTGGCGCTCCACGTACTGGATGACCCGGAACAAAAAGCGGATCTGCTCCTGCTCGCTGAAGCCCGGCTTGTGCCTTTCAAAGAAGGCCGAGATGATCTCGTGCGGACTCATATGCTGATCCAGCCCACGATGGCAGCTCTGCGACAGCAATGGCAACAGGTGTCCGGCCTGCTGCACCGCATCCAGCGGCAACGTCAGGAACAGACTGTTATACAACTCGAAATTGAGTTCGACCGACTCCTCGAACAGGCGACTGATCTGATCATGCATGTAATGAATACTCCTTCAACTCGGGTGGCGGCGATCAAGCACCGCACACACGATCATCACGCGGATAGGAAACGCTGACCAGCAGCAGCGCCACCACCACATACAGGGCACTATACCCGAAAAGCGCGCCGGCACTGATACCGGCGTCAATGAAATACCCGAATAACACGGGCGAGACCGACGTGGCACCGACCATCAGCGCCATGGTCATCGCCCGTATGGCGCCCAGTCTTCCGGTGCCATAGATTCGCGGCCACAGGGAACCGGTGACCGGAGGACCACCGCCCGCAGCCATGCCCAGCAATACCATCATCACGGGCGCACTCCACCAGCCGGGCATGAACGCGGCCACCAGCAGCGCAGCCAGCATGGGCACCTGTACCAGCGGCAACACGCGGGTGGCGCCGAAACGATCCACCAGCACGCCGCTGATCAGGGAACTGATCCAGTGTACGGCCCCATACAGTGTGAAGCACAGCGCCAGCCAGCTCAGCGTCCAGCCCTTGCTTTCCACCAGAAACGCCTGGTGTATGAAGATGCCGGTCACCATGAACGGCGTGGTCATCAATGCCGGCAGGGCCAGCCAGAAACGGTAGTCGGTCAGTACGGCCCGCCGCCCACCGCCAGCCGCTTCCGTGACACCCTGTTCATCCCGCCGGAGCTCTTCCGCCCTGGCCCGGGCCAACGCCGGCCGGGCACGAACCAGCAGCCACTGGAGCATGGGGAGAAGAAACACCGCTGTCATTACGCCAATGAAGGCGAACGTGCCCTGCCAGCCCACCACAGCAATCAGGGCCACCGCGATGGCCGGCAACACGATCTCGCCGGCCGGCACCCCCGACATGGCGACACTGATGGCACGTCCGCGGCTTTCCCGGAAATAGCGCCCCATGCTGGTCATGCCCGTATGGGGCAACAGGGACTGACCGAAGAGACGCAACAGGTACAGTCCCAGAAACAGGGAGACCAGCCCTTCCACCCTGGTCAGCACCAGGCAGGCCAGGCACAGGCCACCACCCAGCAGCATGACGTAGCGTTGCAGTACAATCCGGTCGACCAGACCACCCGCCCAGACCACCGTCAGCGCGGCCAGAAGGGTAGCAGCCGAGTAGGCGGTACCGTAGGTGGCAGCCGACAAGCCGAGCTGCTGCTGGATATCCGCACCGAACCAGGCGATGAAGAATGACTGCCCGAAATTGCCCCAGAACACGGTCAGGAAGCCAAAACCCAGCAGCGGCCAGTTCCGGCGCATGAAAGAGAGGTAGGCAAACACGTACAGCCCCTGACTAACGCAGCAGTTCGTCGAGGGTGAGCTTGTAGCTGGGCGCGAATGTCCGCATGAAGTAATCGACCTCCGGAAGATCGATCCGTTCCAGCCGGGTCCGCACATCCTCGCGCGCCCGGTCGAACTCACTGTTGCCGGCCTGCACTTCCGCCTCGCATTTGAGATAGGCCGCAATGGTATCGGCCGCCTTGATCAGCTCATGGTGTTCCGGAGACACTTCCTCCTCCAGCAGACAACTACGGAAATCGGACTGCAGCTCTTCCGGCAGAAGGGTCAGCAATTCCTGGTCCGCCTGTTTCTCGATCTGCTTGTAGGCCCGGGTGATCTCCGGCGAATGGTACTTGATCGGCGACGGTAGATCCCCGGTGATCACCTCATTGCAGTCATGGTACAGCGCCGCTACCACAACCGCGTTCACATCGACGTTGCCATCGAAAAACCGGTTGCGGGCCAGTGCCAGTACATGCGTGATCGTGGCCACCTCCCAGCTGTGCTCCATGACATTCTCGATGATGACATTGCGCTTCATACCCCAGCGCTGCAACCATCTCAGCTTGCTGATATATGCAAAAAAATGGCTGGATCTGCTTTCACTCATCTACCGCGTCCTGTTCTGTCAGAGCGGCCCGGAACGCCGTACTGCCCCACTCAATGGATGCACAGTCTAACACATCACCTTTCAGGCGCTGGCCACAAGTGGTATAAGTGCGGGCAAACAAAAACGGGAATTGCCTCTTATGACGGGACATCAGGGGACGGACCAGAGTGTCCATCCGCAGCGCTGGCAGGTGCTGGTGATCAGCGGGCTGGCGGCGCTGTTCATGTGCGAGGTATTCACTCCCCTCGGCTTTGCACACGGCACCCTGTACACGCCGCTGGTACTGCTGGCAGCACTGGCACGCAGCCGCCGTTTCGTGCTGGCCTCCGGGCTCTCAGCCATCACTCTCACCCTGGTGGGCATCCCTTTGTCCCCGGCGCCGATTTCACCGCAAGACACGGCATGGATCTACATGGGCAACCGCCTGTTTTCGATCCTCAGTGTCACTCTCACCACAGGCGTATGCCTGTTTGCACTGCGAGCGCTGCACAGTGGCCAGCATGCCCGCCGCCAATTGCATCGTTCGCTGGATGATCTGCAGCAACAGCAATTTCTCCTCAATGTAGCAGGACAGGTGGCGCATATCGGCGGCTGGATAGTCCGCCTGCCGGGAGACGACAGCGATCCGACGTTGACGTGGTCCGACGAGGTCTACCGCATCCACGGCCTGCCTGTAGGCCAGCCCATATCGATGGAAGAAGCCATCAGCTTCTACAAGCCCGAGTCGCGCAGGGCCCTGGAGAAGGCCTTACAGGACTGCCGGGGCCATGGCCACGGCTACGATCTGGAACTGGAGATCTCCAACCGGCAGGGCGAGGAGCTGTGGACTCGCGCCATTGCCCGCGCGGTGCGTCGCAACGGGCGCACCGTCGAGATCCAGGGGACATTCCAGGACATCACCCACGAGAAGCATCGTGACCTGAGCCTGCAGGAGAGCCGGCTGCGCTTCCAGCAGCTGGCTGACGCGATACCGATCAGCGTATGGACCGCCGACAACAAGGGAAACCCCGAGCTCATCAACCGCGCGCTGAGTGACTATGTGGGTAATACGCTCACCGCACAGACACCGGTCAGCCAGTGGCTGCAGAGCGTACACCCGGAGGAGCGGCGGCAGGCACTGCGTCTCTGGGTAAAGGCCATCCGCACTGGGCAATCCTTCGAGAAGGAGTTGCGCCTGCGCCACCACGACGGCAGCTATCACTGGCACCTTGCGCGCGCCATGCCCGCCAGGGATACAGCCGGAGAGGTGGCGCACTGGTTCGGACTGGCCATCGATATTGATGAGCGCAGGACCATGGACGAAAAGATCCGCAAGAGCGATGAGCGTTTTCGCTTCCTGTCGCGCGCCACCACGGACGCGGTGTGGGACTGGGATCCGAACCGCCGGGAGCTGTGGTGGAACGAGGGCATGTCCCGCCTGTTCGGCTACGAGCCCCACGAGATCGGCACCTCGTCCGACTTCTGGCTGGAGCATATACATCCGGACGAGCGCGAGCGCATACAACAGAGCATCCTGTCCGTAATCAACGGAAAAGGCGACGAGTGGCATGAGCAGTACCGGTTCCTGCGCAAGGACGGAACGGCCGCACACGTAGCCGACCACGGTCTTGTCATCCGTGACGACGATAGTCACGTGGTGCGCATGGTGGGCGGCATGTCGGACATCACGGCCCAACGCACCCTGCAAGAGCAGTTGCAGCAATCCGAGCGGCTCCGGGCGGTCGGTGAACTGACCGGCGGCGTGGCCCACGACTTCAACAACCTGCTGACGGTCATCATCGGCAACGCGGAGCTGCTGGATGAAGAGCTGCGTGACCGGCCACAACTGCAGCCGCTGATCGACATCACACGCCAGGCTGCGGACCGGGGCACAGACCTGACCCGGCGCATGCTCGCCTTTGCCCGCCGCCAGCCGCTGAACCCCCGACCGCTGGATCTCAGACACTTGCTGGAGCAGACCGAGCCATTGCTGCGCCATGCACTGCGCGCCGACATCGAGCTCGAAATGATTCATGCGGCCGGCGTATGGGATGCCCATGCCGACCCTTCACAACTGGAGAACTCCCTGATCAACCTCTGTCTCAACGCGCGCGATGCCATGCCGGACGGCGGCAAACTGACCATCGAGACCGCCAACATGTGGATGGACGAGGAATACTGCGCGCGCCACGAGGACATCCGTCCCGGACAATATGCGATGATCGCCGTCTCGGATACCGGCGCCGGCATTGATGCAGCCATTCTGGGAAGGGTGTTTGACCCGTTTTTCACCACCAAGGGCAAGGGACGCGGCACCGGACTCGGACTGAGCATGGTATACGGTTTCATCAAGCAGAGCGGCGGCCACATCAAGATTTACAGTGAGCGGCAACAGGGCACCACGGTGCGCATGTACCTGCCGCGCTCCACCGCAGCGGCTTCTCCAGAGAAACCGGCGGTACAGGCGACACCCGGCGGGGGACAGGAAACCATTCTGGTGGTCGAGGATGATGCGCAGGTGCGCCATACCGTGCGCCACCAGCTCGAGGCGTTGGGGTATACCGTACTGGAGTCGGAGGATGCCAGTGAGGCCCTGGAGCGCTTCGAGCAGCACCGGGAAGCCATCGACGCGCTGTTCACGGACGTGGTACTGCCGGGTGACATGAACGGAAAGCAACTGGCCGACCGGATCCGGGCGATGTGTCCAGAGCTTCCGATACTCTTCACATCCGGGTACACGAAGAACGCCATCGTCCACCACGGCCGGCTGGATGCCGGCGTCATGCTGCTCAGCAAGCCCTACCGGCGCAATGATCTGGCCAGACGCCTGCGGGAGGTTCTCGACGGCTGCAAAGCAGGCTAGAATGGCCGTTTGTATCAACAGCTGCGCGGGAACCGATGACCGGACTGAATGTACAACCTTCCTTTTTACGGCGCCTGGTGACCGGTCACTACGGCCTGGCGCTGACCTACTGGACCCTGTTCCTGACCGCCGCCGCGCTGTTTTTCGTGTTCGGCAGCCTGGCCGTCATGGAGGGAGCGTGGACCCGCTACACGATCATGCTGGTGGGTACGGTGGTCTGGTCATTCATTCTGTTGACGGGAATCGAGCGGGGCTACCGCGGTGATGACCCGGGCAAGGCACTGGCCCGCATCGCCATGCTGTTCCTGCTGCTGAACCTCAGCAATGCACTGGCCACCCTGAGCTTCCTGAACAGTGCCTCGCTGTAGCCAGCACCGACGCGCGCTGTTTCAGACACGCGGCTTGCGCCGCCGGCGGGTCGCCGGTGCAGACGGCTCATGCACCGCGCCGGCACGGGTCTCGGCCCGGCCCACGCGGTAGTCCGGACGGACCCTCGAGACCGGAAACAACTCACCGACATCCACGTGGAAGGCCCGGCATAGCTGCTCCAGGGTATCCAGGGTGACGTTCTGGTCGTGGTTCTCAATCCGCATGATCGTTGACTGCGCCACGCCCACACGGCGCGCGAACTCCCGCTGCGGCATGCTGCCTCTTCGCTCTTTGATGAACACCGCCAGGCGGCTGCGCAGATAAACCATATATGGTTTATACTGCTATCAGAGAACCACATGTGGTTCATTCCACCATTTCCCGTCTCGGCAGGAAGCGCGCCGGGTGCCGGCGGCAGTGGTGCACTGCCGGGAAGCGGATGACACCGCGCCGGCAGTGCACCGCCGGCCTTTTCCCGCCAGTTTCTTTCCCGCTACCATTTGCCCACGCTGCCACGGTCCTTTATTCTTCAGCGAGTCCGTTGACGCAGGGAACCGACATGAACAACAACACTTCCGAAACCGCCGACAATGCCGAGCGCGGCGTACTGGCCTGGATCGAGCGCACCGGCAACCGCCTGCCCGATCCCGTATTCATCTTTCTCTGGCTGATCCTGGTGGTGGTGGCCGTCAGCGTCGTCGCTCACTTGCTGGGACTGTCGGCGGTGCATCCCACCCAGCGTGCCGACGATGGCGGACCGCTGCTGATCGAAGCCGCCAGCCTGCTCTCGGCAGACAACATCCAGCGCCTGCTGGTGGAAATGCCCCGTACTTTTGCCTATTTCCATCCGCTGGGCATGGTACTGGTCGTGATGCTGGGCGCAGGAGTGGCGGAGCGCTCCGGCCTGTTCGCCACCACCATGCGCAGTGCGGTGAAACGCGCCCCGGCTACCCTCCTGACCCCGGCCGTGGCGCTGATCGCCATGCTCAGCAACATCGCGGTGGATGCCGGCTATGTGGTGCTGATCCCCCTGGCCGGCGTCATCTTTGCCGCTGCCGGCCGTCACCCTATCGCCGGCATCGCCGCTGCTTTCGCCGGCGTCTCCGGTGGTTTCTCCGCCAACCTGATCCCGGGCCAGCTCGATGCACTGCTGTTCGGCATCACACAGGCTGCGGCGGAGACCATCGACACCGGCTGGACCGCCAATATCGCCGGCAACTGGTATTTCATCGCCGCCATGACCGTGGTCTACCTGCCGGTCATCTGGTACATCACCGACCGCATCATCGAGCCCAGGCTGAAACCGCTCGGCACGCCACCGTCCAGCGCCACGGCCGGCGTCATCAAGGATCGCGACGAACCGATCACCGAACTGGAACTGAAAGGCATGCGCCGCGCCGGGTTCGCTGCACTGGTCGTGATACTGGTCTGGGTCGCGCTGTGCTTCCTGCCCGGCCGGCCGCTGATCGATGAGGGGGCCGAGAATCCCATGTCGCCGTTCTATCAGTCCCTGGTGGCCGGCTTCTTCATACTCTTCCTGGCCAGCGGCTGGGTCTACGGGGCCGTGACCGGCAGCATCCACTCCCACCGCGATGTGGTACGCATGACGTCCGAGGCCATGGCGGACCTGTCCTATTACCTGGTGCTGGCCTTTGCCGCCGCTCATTTTGTGGCGATGTTCAACTGGTCCAATCTCGGGCTGATTCTGGCGGTCAACGGAGCCTCCCTCATCGAGGCTGCGGACATGCCAATGGCGTTGCTACTGTGCGTGATCATCCTGTTCACCGGCATGATCAACCTGCTGGTCGGTTCGGCCAGCGCCAAATGGGCGCTGCTCGCCCCGGTCGTGGTGCCGATGTTCATGCTGCTGGGCGTCAGCCCGGAAATGAGCACGGCCGCCTACCGCGTGGGTGACGGTGCCACCAACATCATCACTCCGCTGATGCCCTACTTCCCGCTGATCCTGGCCTTCTGCGCTCGCTGGCAACAGAGCTTCGGGCTGGGCAGCCTGGCCGCGACGATGATTCCCTACTCCATCTGGATGATGATCACCGGGCTGGCCATGACGGCCATGTGGGTCCTGCTCGGTCTGCCGCTGGGTCCCGGAGCCGGTGTGGGGTATGCGTTACCGTGATGACCATTTTCCGCATCGGCGTCGAATTCGCCATTACACGGGAAAACTATGGAACCGCCCTATGAACTGGTGATGAGTCTGTTCGCCGCACTGGCTGTCGGACTCCTGATGGGCACGGAAAGAGGCTGGAGCGACCGTCAGGAGCAAGAGGGCGAGCGCATCGCCGGTATCCGGACGTTCAGCATAATCGGTCTGCTGGGCGGTATCATGGTGCTGTTATCCAATGAAACCACCGCCTGGTTGATCGTCGCCGGCTTCGCGAGTGTCAGTGCATTGATCATTGTCGCGCACGTGCTGCAAGTACGGAAAGACAATGATGTCGGCACCACTACCGCCTTCAGCATGATGCTGTGCTTTGTCCTGGCTGCGTGGGCGGCCCATGGCCAACCCGTTCCGGCAGTCGCGGTCACCGTCATCGTCATTTCTCTGCTCGGTTACAAACCGGTTCTGCATTCATGGCTGAGGCACATACAGCCGCGCGACTTTTTTGCCGGAATCAGGCTGCTGATCATCTCTCTGGTACTGCTGCCCTTGTTGCCCGACAAAGGCTATGGTCCCTGGGAAGCCCTGAATCCCTATTGGACGTGGTGGATGGTCGTACTGATCTCGGGTCTGTCGTTTCTGGGCTATGTCGTCATTCAGCTCGCAGGCAAAAAGAAAGGCGTATTGATGACTGCCCTCTTTGGCGGCCTGGCATCCTCCACTGCAGTGACCATCAGCCTGGCCCGTTTTGCCAAACAGGACAGGCACAACACGGTATTTGCCATCGGCGTTGTACTGGCCTCCGCCATCATGTTCATCCGGGTGATCATCGAGGTGGCCGTGGTTTACCCCGGGCTGCTGCCCGCTTTACTACTGCCATTGGGCACAATGTTCGCCGGCCTGGCCTGCGCCTTTACCTGGTTATGGTATCGTCAGAACACAATGGAGACCCGGCACCAGAACGATATTGCCATCAAAAACCCATTGCAGCTCAACATGGCGCTACAGTTCGCGCTGGTGCTGAGCGCCGTGCTGTTTTTATCAGAAGCGATGGAGGAATGGTTCGGGAGCCAGGGCGTATATGCCCTGGCTGTGGTTTCCGGCCTGATCGACGTGGACGCCATCACCCTTGCCCTGTCCAGGGCGGCCCGTCAGGATGCGGAGACGGATGTGGCTGCAATGGGGATCATTCTGGCCTGCATCGCCAACACAGTGTTCAAGAGTCTGCTCTTCGCCTGTATTTCCGGTTTCAGGAAGCATTTCCGATTTCCTGTACTGATACTGACGGCAATGATCCCCGGTATTCTTGTTGCTCTGGCCATGACCTGACACAGGTTTACTGCAAGCCCCCGATGGAGCGTTCAAAAATAAATGTATCTATCCACAGGGAAGCGTGTATAGTCAGACCTACGAGATGAATCAGTCTCAGAGGGGCACACTGATGAAGCCGGTGACGTTCCTCAGCCCTCCCCTCATGCTTTTCCGCCCGATGGTGTTCTACACAGTACATAACCCCCTGTCTGTCCGAGTAAATCGTGACAGATCGATGAGCCTGTTGCTCGCGCAAGACTTCCCTGAGGCACCACCCGATGAAACCACTGCAATCCACAATGCTGACGCTGCTCAAGATCACCTCCCTGACAACCGCTGTCATGGCAGCCGCCCTGTCATCCACGGCCCATGCGCAGAGCATTCCCGACCTTGGCGAGGCCGGTGAGTTCTCCGTATTGGGCGGCTCTACAATCACCAATACCGGTTCCACCATCGTGACAGGCGAACTGGGTGTGAGTCCGGGCACCGCCATCACGGGTTTTCCTCCCGGTATTGTCCGGGAAGGACAGATCCGTTCGAATGATGATGTTACGGCTCAGGCCGTTGCCGACCTGCTCGGTGCGTACAACGACCTGGCGGGTCAATCTGTGACCACGGAGCAGGCTGCCGCCATGGGCATGGGCATGGTGCTCACCCCCGGGGTCTATCACTTCACCGACGCCGCCGACATCACCGGCTCGTTGGTGCTGGACGCGCAGGGCGATGCCACTGCGGTCTTCGTCTTCCAGATCGAGGAGGCGCTGACCGTAGCAAACAATGCGGAAGTGACGCTGATCAACAGCGCCTCGGCCGGCAATGTATTCTGGCAGATCGGCACCTCCGCCACCCTGGGCACCAGCTCACGATTCCACGGCAGCATTCTCGCGGGAGCCGGCATCACGCTGAATACCGGCGCCGTATTGAATGGCCGGGCACTGGCGCAGACTGCCGTCACCCTGGACACCAACACAGTTACCATCAGCGGTGCCGCGACCGAAGACAGTCCCCCGGTTGGAGGCGATGAATCCAGCCCGCCCCCTGTGGCATCACTACCGGAACTGACGGCGCTGACCACGCTGACGGGGGGCTCGACCACCGCTGTCATTCGTGCAGGCAGCTCCACCGATGGCGGGGTGTCCTATGCGGTTGACTTCACCACGGACCAGGAAATCACGGTCACTGGTGAACTCTTTCCCGAGACGGCCCACCTCAATCAGGCAGTGCACGTGTTCGTGGTGGTCAAGCACACATCAACGGACGGCGCACAGCAGTGGGTATTCAGAAATGAATCGGGAGCCTTCCTGAACTGGGATCAGGACGTGAACACACTGGAGCCCGCCTACCGTTCAGCCAGCATGGGCGCCAGCGCAAGCGGAGATATCTTCACCGGTGTACTGGAAGCAGGCAGCTACGACCTGCATATCGGTTATACGGCCGCTGATGATGTGATGATCTACAACGAGACGCCGATGCGGTTCACGGTCAGCGAAAAGCAGTGATCCCGTAGGGACATGTGACCTCCATTAATGGAGGTCACACAAAAAAGGGCGCCCTGAGGCGCCCTTTTCTGTTTCAGGATACTGTGCAGCTTGCGCTTACAGTTCCTGGGCGATCTTCACATACCAGATCCGGCGACGCGGATCGTGCAGGAAGGTTTCCAGACCACCCAATGTACGGATAGCCGGCGGCTCATTGTCGAATGCGTTGATCAGGCCCAGTTCAAACGTGCTGGCGCGATCGCCCATCAGCTCGAACGTGGAGTACTGATAGTTGATGTCCCACTCGGTGTGCGAGGGGATGTCACGCATCGGATTGGTGACACCCGTCCGGCCGAGCACGGCAGAGCTGACGCTACCGAACGGCTCACCGGAAGCCGGGTTACGCACGCCATCCGAGAAGCGGCCGCTGAGTGTCACGCGATGGTTGTCCATGCTCCAGCCCAGACGCGTGTTGGCACGCAGTCGCGGAGCCGGCGGCAGGAAGCCTGTCGCATTGTTGCGGTTGCCCGCGCCTTTGACAACGTCCGCATCCATGCTGGCCTGCGAGTTGAACTCATCCACATAGGTGCCGGTGACACTCATGTTGAATTCACCCATCGGGCCCTCAATGAACGGCAGATCCTCGGCCAGGAAGCGGTACGTCCAGGTCGTGTCAAAGCCTTTCCAGGTCATGGCTGCCGCATTCACCAGCGGAGTCACGATCTGGGACACGATCTGGCTGTTCGCATCACGTTCGATATTCGGATCGGCCAGACCACTGCTCAACCAATCCTCAAGCGTGGCGTCGGGGTTATTGGCGTTCGCCCACTCCTGGAAGTTGTTGTAGTCGGCATCCAGCACGTCCTGTGGCAACAGGCGGACAATGCGATTGGTGAAGTCGAAATCCTTCCAGTCGAAGGAGAACGTCATGTCACCCTGCATCATGTCCACGGTGAAACCCATGTTGATGATCTCGGCTTCTTCCGGCTCCAGCGTGGGTGTACCACCCAGTGAGCGCGCCATGAAGAAGGAGTCACCCGTGAAGCGGTCCGTGGCATTGTTGATGCCGGTGGTCTGCGGGGCAAACAGCTGCTCCATGGACGGCGTGATGAACGCTTCGTTGTAGGAGGCACGCAGTGCCAGCCAGTCGCGCGCTTCCCAGCGCAGACCCAGCTTGGCCGTCGTGGAATCCAGATCGGATTCGGAATCGTCCTCGACCAGTTCATGACGGACAGCACCGCTGAACTCCATCACACCCAGATCGAAGCCACCGATCTCGGCATATTCCCAGAGCGGCACACTGACCTCACCGAAAGCGGCATAGACATCACGCTCGCTTTCCCAGCCCGGAGCACCGTTACCGATCCAGGCATCCTGGCTGGCGAAAACGGGACCACGCTGCTGGCGGAAGTTGATATTGCGCCACTGGCCGCCGACCGCGCCATCGACCACGCGATCACCAATGGTGAACATCTCGCCGCTCATGACCAGGTCCACAATATTGAACTTCGTGGTGTCCTTGTCGAGGTCGATCATCTGGATCTGGTCAATGACCTCCAGCGGGTTGCTGGCGTTCGGGTCGGTCTGCAGTTCGCCGCTACCTTCCACGGAGCCGTCGCAGACACCTTCCACACAAGTGTAGTTCATGGTGGAGAACGGGTTGTACCAGGCAGTACGTGACCCCTCCGCACCATCGGCAGCCACCACCAGGTCACCCTGCAGGCCCGCAGACAGTGCACTCAGCCGCTCGCGGCGTTCCGGGCTTTCCGTAACAACACGGTCATGGGTGTAGGATGCGTAGCCACCCCAGGTCGTGTCCGGTACCTCGAAGTTCAATTGACCGACCCAGCGGTATTTGTACGACTCGAAGTCACCATCACCGATACCGCTGCCGTCCGGACGGTTGCGGCTGGGCTGGTTGTTCGGGTACATGGACGGACGCCAGCCGGCCAGCCGCACATCCTCATTGAACGCAATGCCGCCGTCGGGGTCGCTGTCCATGGAGGCGAACTGGTTCTGCGCCAGTACCACATTACCATCGCCATCGCGGGCTGGAATGTAGCGGCCCAGGTCATCCGTCATCAGATTGCCCTGACCGTCACGACGGGGCTGGGCATACAGCAGCTCACCATCGGCATTCTGTGCCCGGAACGGGTTGCCCGGATTCTCACCCGGTACCGTCGGCAACTCGGATACTCGTCCGCCAGGGTTCTGCGGAGAACCTCGGCCGGCAACCGTCTGGCTGCCCAGCAATACTTCAGATTCGAAGCTCAGGTAATCGCTGAAGTCGTGATCGAAGAAAAACGCGCCAGTGAACTGCTCGGACGGGGCGATATAATCAAAGTTGGCACCGAACTCCATGGCACACTGTACACCGAAGATGTTGATACCCTGCTGGTACCCACCGACTTCGGTCTTGGACGGATCGTCTCCGTTGTTCAGGCCACAGCCGGGATCGATCTGTGTGCTCTGACCGATCACGTTGCCATCCGCATCGCGGGTGGGCACCGTCGCGGTGCCCGGGCTTGCCGTGGTGGAGAAAGACGGGGCCCCCAGTGCAAATTCGGGACGGTCCATGAACTTCATCTGGGCACGATCGCGATACTCGAAGGCGCCAGCAAAACTGGTGGTGCCATTGTCCACACCACCCATGACGGACCAGGTGGCCTCATTCCAGTCACCGTCCGTGACCGCGTTGTTGGACAGACGCACTTCCAGGCCTTCGAACTGGCGGCGCGGAATCACATTGACCACCCCACCGATCGCATCGGTACCGTAAATGGCACCACCGCCGTCGGTCAGCGTTTCAATACGCTGCACGGCGATTTGCGGATACAGGTTGGACAGGTTCTGGGATGTGCTGCGGCGGCCATCGATGACGGTCAGCGTAGCGCCGGAACCCAGGCCACGCAGGTTGGCGCTCGGTGAAGCACCACCCTGGGCCGTGGCGGCCAGGATGTTGGTGACGGAAGCGACACCGTAGTTGAACGTGGTGTTGCGGATCACTTCCCCGATGTTGGGCGTACCTTGCTCGGAGATGGACTCGGAATCGATGGTATCCACTGGCGATACGGTATCGAAGTTGTCGGTGCGGCTGATCAGAGAGCCGGTTACCACCACCTCTTCGATCCGCTCATCCTGCTGCGCCATGACGGCGGCAGGTGCTGGCAATACAATGCTTGCCGTCAAACCCATCTGCAGGACAGATCGTTTGATCTTCATACTCCCCCCTTACTGCTACTTCTACTTCTACTTCTACTGCTTTTTGATGTAAGGCCGCATCCCACACACCGGCAGGCAGTGAGTACAACGGTACACCCCTCGTGGACGCAAGGTCCGATGACAAAAAAAATGTCCCGCTACACATGACCGTCGCAGCGCATGGAGCTGTAACAGGTCAGCATATCGGGACATATTCTTGTAATTTTGTGGCCGGCAGAATAAACCAGCGCGAATCCGGCGTCAATCACCTACTCCGACACTTCACTGTACCGGACGTACATGGTCAAACTCTGTTGCATTCGCTAGAATCGGGGCAATTCATTCAGCAGGATCAACAGGGGAGCATCAGGACATGAAAGAAGCCGTCATCGTATCTACCGCCCGGACGCCGATCGGCAAGGCCTACCGCGGCGCATTCAACAATACCGAGGGCCCGACCCTGGGTGGCCACGTCGTGCGCACTGCGGTGGAACGCGCCGGAATTTCCGGAGAAGAGATCGAGGACGTCATCATGGGCTGCGCCATGCAGCAGGGCACGACCGGCTACAATATCGGGCGCCTGACCGCCGTGGCGGCCGGCCTGCCCAATTCCGTGGCCGGCATGAGCATGGACCGCCAGTGTGCCTCGGGCATGATGGCGATTGCCACCGCCGCCAAGCAGATCATGGCCGACGAGATGCCCGTGGTCATCGGCGGCGGACTGGAGTCGATCAGTCTGGTGCAGAACGAACATCGCAACAGCTTCCGCACGGAAGACTCCAACGTGGTGCGCCTTTCGGAGAATGCCTACATGCCGATGCTGCAGACAGCCGAGGTGGTGGCCAATCGCTATGGCATCACGCGGGAGCAGCAGGACGAATATGCGCTGCAGAGCCAGCAACGCACGGCGGCTGCCCAGGAGGCCGGCCGATTCAACGATGAACTGGCACCGATGAAATCCACGAAGATTGTCGTCGACAAGGAAACCCGGCAACAACACTACGAGGAAGTCGAACTCGGGAAGGACGAAGGCAACCGCCCATCCACCAATGCGGAAGGCCTGGCCTCCCTGAAGCCGGTCATCGAGGGCGGTTACATCACGGCCGGCAATGCCAGTCAACTCTCGGACGGCGCCTCCGCCTCGGTGCTGATGGACAGCAAACTGGCCGAACAACGCGGCCTTGAACCACTGGGCGCGTATCGCGGCATGGCCGTGGCCGGCTGCGAACCGGACGAAATGGGAATCGGCCCGGTCTTTGCCATCCCGAAACTGCTCAAGCGTTTCGGCCTGAAAATGGATGATATCGGTCTGTGGGAGCTGAACGAAGCCTTCGCTGTCCAGGTACTGTACTGCCGCGACAAACTGGGCATCCCGGACGAGTTACTGAACGTCAACGGCGGCGCCATTTCCATAGGCCACCCCTATGGTATGAGTGGTGCCCGCATGGTCGGACATGCACTGATCGAGGGCAAGCGCCGCGGCGCGAAATACGTTGTCTGCACCATGTGCGTGGGCGGTGGCATGGGCGCGGCGGGCCTGTTCGAGGTGTACTGAGCGGCCGCCTGAAACCCGCACCGGCACCGGCACCGGCACCGGCACAATAGAACCAGGGCCGGTGCGGGACACCCGTTCAACGTCCCGGGTCACCGGTCACTTTGCAAAAAGCTGACCGCTGATATCCCGGAACGCCTTGAACTCCAGTGCATTGCCGGAAGGGTCCAGGAAAAACAGCGTGGCCTGTTCTCCCGGCTGTCCCTCGAAACGCACCATCGGCTCGATCACGAACTCATCGATCACTTCCTGCAGCCGGTCGGCGAAAAACTCCCAGTCGTCCATCTCCAACACAACGCCGAAATGCGGCACAGGGACACCATGACCATCCACCGGATTGGCAATCCGTGGCACCTGCCCAGTCCTGCCGATAGCAGGATTCAGATGCACAACCAGTTGATGGCCAAACAGGTTGTAGTCGATCCAGTGCGTATCACTGCGTCCTTCGGGCAGACCCAGCCGTTCGCCGTAGAAGGCTCTTGCCTCCTCCAGATCCCGTACCTGGATGGCCAGATGAAATGGGGTCAACATGCGGGTTTCCTCTGCGTTGTCGGATACCGGCATTGTAGCTCATATGACACCCGCCCGACATGAGTGCAATGACGCCGATTTTGCCCCAATCTGGCGCACACGACACCCGTCAACGCCTCCCGGGCTGCGCGGAATACGCTGCATGAATCCCGTAAGACATTGTTTTATCGAACTGGCACAAAGTTGGCCCGCATATTGAATGGTCCCGGGTGCAGTAACTCTTCTTATTCGGGACAGATTGCTATCTCCCTCCCGTTTGCAGCGGCCTGCATTCCACCACTCCCCGGAATGCAGGCCCTTTTTTTGCCGCTCCGGAACAAAATGGGTACAGTGGTGACGTCATCCATTTCCTGGCAACGCACACACTCATGAATCACATACCTGTTATCCGTCGCCTCACGCGGGCTGCTCTGCTGCCTGTCTTCTCCGCAGCGATACTGCTGTCCAGCGCATCGGCCATTGCCTGGGATGCCACGGGGCATCGCGTCAGCGCCGGGCTGGCCTGGGATCGCCTGTCTGAGACGCAGCGTGAACAACTGCTTACCCTGCTATCAGCACACCCCCGGTTCGATGAGGATTTCAGGGGCGCCATGCCGGCTCCGGTACGACAGGCCAGCACCGCCGAACAGCAGCGCTGGCTGTTCGGTCAGGCTGCGGTCTGGCCCGATGTGGCACGCGGTCTTCCCGACAGTATTGTCGATCGCTACAACCGCCCCGACTGGCACTGGATCGACGGTGCCCTGGTCCGGGGCCAGGCACAGCGGCAGGGCAATATCTATCTGGGCGTGGCCCGACGACCCGATATCACTGGCGCCGATGCGCGAGCCGCAGACAATGTGCTGGGCGCACTTGAGCGCGCCTGGCGTGAGCTGCAGGCAACGGACACGCCCGAGACGGAGCGCGCCCTGGCGCTGAGCTGGTTTCTGCATCTGACAGCGGATCTGCATCAGCCGCTCCACAGCGGCGCCCTGTTCGCTCCCGGCCCGCTGCAGGACGGTGACCGTGGCGGAAACAGCATCCGGGTAGCGCAGGGACATGAGGGGAACAACCTGCATGCGCTGTGGGACCGGGCGCTTCACAGCCCGGAACCGGAAGGTCGTCTGCAGCGTCTGCGGCGGCAACGGGAAACCATGGCGCCCGATATCGACACCACCTGGGCACCGACCCGTTGGCTGGCGGAGAGCCGCGACTTGCTGCATGAACAGGTGTATCCGCCGGCACTGCGGACCACGATCGAGCAGCGCATCAGCCGCGACCAGAACGTGCCGGTATTCGATCCGTCCGTCGGATACCTCACCACCATGCAGCGTACCGCACGGCAGCAGGTGATACGGGCAGCCGAGCGCATGGCGGCCGCACTGGCCGATCTGGAGACAGGACAGGGAATCCCGGAACGATGAATAAACAACCTCAATGGATTGATCTGCGCAGCGACACAGTCACCCGCCCTACCCCTGCCATGCGTCAGGCCATGCACGAGGCTGTGGTTGGCGACGACGTCTACGGCGAGGATCCGACCGTCCGGGAGCTGGAAGACACCCTGGCCCGCATGACTGGCAAGCAGGCCGGTCTGTTCATGCCCTCGGGCACCCAGTCCAATCTGGTGGCCCTGCTCACCCATTGCGGGCGAGGTGACGAATACATCGCTGCGCAGGATGCCCATACCTACCGCTACGAAGGCGGTGGGGCCGCCGTGCTGGGCGGCATCCAGCCACAGCCGGTGCCCGCCCGCCCGGAAGGGGGAATGGATCTCGCGGCGGCGCAGACAGCGATCAAACCCGTGGATTTCCATTTCGCCCGCAGCCGCCTGCTGTGCATCGAAAACACCACCCACGGTCAGGCGCTGCCACTGGACTACATGGAAGCCGCACGCGCCCTGGCTGACCGCAACGGGCTGGCACTGCACCTGGATGGGGCCCGCCTGTTCAACGCCGCCATCGCCCTGGGTCACTCCGTGGAACAATTGACCGGCCCGGTCGACACCGTGTCGATCTGTCTTTCCAAGGGGCTGGGAGCGCCGGTCGGGTCCGTGCTCCTGGGACCGGCGCAATACATAGAACAGGCCCGGCGCTGGCGCAAGGTGACCGGGGGCGGGCTGCGGCAGGCCGGCATACTGGCGGCCGCCGGACTGTATGCTCTGGAACATCATGTGGAACGCCTGGCCGAGGATCACCGGCGTGCCGGGGTACTGGCTGAGGCGCTGGAACAGCTTGGCTTTCCGGTGCAACGCACGCCGACCAACATGGTATTCCTGGATGGCAGCGCGCTGGATGCCGGGCAGTTGCAGAGCACACTGGAACAGTCGGGAATCCGGCTGGACGCGGACGAACCGGAACACCTGCGGCTGGTCACCCACCTGGATATCAGTGACGAGGACATCGAGCAGGTGGTCGCGGCCTTCCGGGCCGCCCGGGATCAGTGAGCCGGACTGTCACCCGGTTCGTGCAGCATCAGCACCACTTCCTCTTCGGTGAACCGGTAGACGGTACCGCAAAATTCACAGGTCATGGTCACTGACTGTTGTTCGGCAAGAATGCTTTCCACTTCCTCCCGGCCGATGGTCAGCAACGCAGCGGCCGTGCGCTCACGCGAGCAACTGCAACGGTACTGCACACGACGCGGCGGAAACAGTCGCAGCGTTTCCTCGTGATAGAGGCGGTGCAGCAGTGTCTCATTGTCCACTGACAACAGTTCCTCCCGCTCCAGGGTATCCGCCAGCATCTGCATCCGCCGCCAGTCCTCTTCGCGCTGTTCCGCCTCCCCCCTGTCGCTGCCCGGCAATTGCTGCAGCAACAGCCCGAGGGCACGCTCACCGTCGACTTCGAAGCGGAAGTGAGTGCCCAGCTGCTCGGACTGCTCGAAGTAGCGCACCAGACACTCGGACAGCGAGGCGCCGTCCAGCGAGACGATCCCCTGATAGGGCTCACCATTGTCCGGCTCGATGGTGATCGCCAGATTCCCTTCGCCGAGCAGGCCACGGAAGGTGTCCGTCAGCGGCTCCCCCTCGTAGCGGGCGATGCCGCGCACATTCCCGTCGTGCGTGCATTCCGCCATCACCAGCGACAACGCACCATTGCCGCGTACCTGCAGCACCAGGCGCCCCTCGAACTTGATGGTGGTGGACAGCAGTACCGAGGCGGCCAGGAACTCGCCCAGCAGGTTGCGCACCGCAGGCGGGTAGTCATGCCCACCCGCCGCCTCGCGGTAACTGTCGGTCAGACAGACCAGCTCGCCGCGGATATCGCTGTCGTCGAAGAGAAAACGTTGTGTGCAATCAATGGCAGACATGCTGTGGAATCCTGCGTGTGGTGAATGGCTGTAATGGCTGTCAGGCGGTTTTCCGGGTCGCGTATTGTACCCCACTCTCCGCCTCCCGCTGTACTCCGGATGCCGTGTCCTCCCTGCGATGCAACACATTGGCCAGTACATTGCGAATCAGGCCATGGCCACTGTAGCCTTCCAGGGTCATGATCGATTCGGGGTGGAACTGCACCGCCGTCACGGGCATGGAGCGGTGTCGCACCCCCATCACCACGGCATCACTCTCTGTGTGGGCGGTCGCTTCCAGACAGTCCGGCAGCGCTGTGGCACACAGGGAATGATAGCGCCCCACCTCCATGTCGGCAGGAAGACCCAGAAAGACGCCCTGCCCGTCGTGACGCAGCCGGGCACTTCTGCCATGTACGGGACGATCGAGCAGCCCCAGCTCCCCGCCAAAGTGCTCCACGATACCCTGCAACCCCAGGCAGACACCAAACACCGGAAGCCGCCGTTCCACGCACAGGGCGAGAGTGGACGACAGGTCGAAGTCCTCCGGCCGGCCCGGTCCGGGCGATAACACCACCAGATCGAAATCAGTCTCCTCACCACGCAGTGCTTCCCTGGCCATGCCAGGTCGCAGGGTCACCATCTGTACGCCGTATTCGCGGAAGTAGCTGCCCAGGTTGTGAACGAAAGAGTCCCGATGGTCGACCATCAACACTCGCAGTTGTTCCGCGCCCGGCAACACCTCCCTGGAGCTGCGTGGCTGGTCACCGTCCGGCCGACATCCGGTTCCCCCCCGGATAGCGCTCAGCAGGGCCGATGCCTTCAGACGCGTCTCGGCCTCCTCGGCCTCCGGCTCGGAATCCACCAGCAGAGTCGCGCCGGCGCGGATCTGCGCCACGCCATCCCGGATCCGGATGGTACGCAATGTCAGGCCGGTGTTCATGTTGCCGTCGAAACCGATCTGGCCCATGGCACCTCCATACCAGTGACGCGGAGAACGCTCATGCTCCTCGATGAACTGCATGGCGGACGCCTTGGGTGCTCCCGTAACGGTGACCGCCCAGGTGTGGGTCAGGAAAGCATCGAATGCATCATATTCAGGTGCCAGCTGTCCCTTTACATGATCCACGGTGTGGATAAGCCGCGAATACATCTCGATCTGACGGCGGCCGCTGACCGTCACACTGCCGGGAACACACACTCGACTCTTGTCATTACGGTCCACATCCGTACACATGGACAGTTCGGCTTCGTCTTTCGCCGAGTTGAGCAGGCTACGGATCTGCCGGGCATCTCCCAGTGCATCGCCGCCACGAGCAATGGTGCCCGAAATCGGGCAGGTCTCCACCTCGTTTCCGTTGACGCGCACATACATTTCCGGCGAAGCGGCCACGAGGTACTCCTGCTCTCCGAGATTGATCAATGCGCCATAGGGCGCCGGATTGGCCTCCTTCAGCCGCCGGAACACCTGCGACGGCGCATCCGGACAGGGCTCGTGAAACACCTGTCCCGGAACCACCTCGAACAACCTGCCGTCGGCAAAGTGCTTTTGCGCCTGCCGTACCGTATCCGCGTATTCACCGGCCCGGTGGTCGCAGCCGGGCCGGGCGCGATGATCAGAATAATAGGGCTCGGTGCGGCCATGACGCTGCAGGCCACCGGTGGTGGTATGAGCCGCATGATGGACATCCCCAGCGCGGGGATCATCGCGGCAGACGAACTCGTAGCGGACATTGGTAGCACGGCGGCCATGATGGTCCACCACGATCAGCTCATCCGGCAGATACAACACCAGATCACGGTCGCCCGGATCGCGGGTCTGCCGGGACACCACCGGCTCGAACTGGAACGCCAGGTCATAGCCGAAGGCACCGTACAAACCAAGATGATTGTCGCGCTTGCTGTGGAAATGTGCCGAAACCGCCCGCAGCACGGAAAACACGCTGGGCTGACGACTGCGCTTTTCTTCCGCAAATGGCCCGTCCGATTCCCGCACCCGCATTGTCAGAAACCCTGCGGCGGGTTCGAGGAACTCGACTGCGTCACAGCTCAGCAGGGCCCGATGCAGCTCGGGAAGCAGAATCTCGCCTCGCCGGTTGAGGGCTTCGATCCGCAACTCCCTGCCACGGGCCGTGATCACCACTGGCGGATTGACGAAACCGATATCCCAGCGCGTATAGCGCCCCGGATACTCGAAGGAAGAGCTGAGCAGCAGCCCGCGTTGGGCGTCCAGCCGTTCGACCAGCGCACTGGTGGCATTCTCGTAGGGTATGTTGCGCTCATGGCGTTGCACGGTAACGCCACCGGCCGTGGGGTATCGGGTCTGTTGAATGCTCATGTCGATCAGTTCCTGTCTGACGGCTGCCGGCTCCGGCTGGACCCGGGAGGCGAACTGATCGATCTGGGAGGTTACGGGGAACGTTCAGACACAAAGCAGGCCGCCTTCCGGTCGGAGGGCAGCCAGTGGGTTCTCAGTGTTGTGTTCTCTGTTGAACGTTCTGGCGGCCCTGAGTTGCATACCACCAGAAAAAGAAACGTGTGATGTTCATGGGCGGGAATGATGCGGCGTGATCCGCGCCTTGTCAAGGGCACCTCAAACCCGTATCACCACTCGATAACCCCGCCGTCATAATTGAGGAACTGACCGCTCTGCCCGGCCGTGGCTGATTCGATCACGGACAACAGACCGGCAGCACTGGTTTCCGTGTCAATCAGCCCGTTGGGGCCACCCATGTCCGTGCGCACCCAGCCCGGGTGCAGGGCAAGCGCAATGAAGCCGTCCGGTTTCAGATCCTCGGCCAGACTTCTCACCACCTGGTTCAACGCGCTTTTCGTGCTGCGGTAGACATAGCTGCCCCCACTGGTGTTGTCGGCGATGGAGCCCATCTTCGAACTCAGGTAGGCCAGGCGCCGGCCAGCTCCGTCACGCAACTGAGGCAGCAGCTTCTGGGTCAGGATCAGCGGTGCAATGGTGTTGACCTGGAAGGCCCGGTGCCAGGCCTCCGGGTCCACATTACCCAGCGTGGCATCGCGCTGCCCGTAGATGCCTGCGTTGTTGATGAACACGTCAATGGCACGTCCGTCGAGTTCATGCACGAAACGATCGATGGAGTGCGCATCACTGAGTTCCAGAGGCAGCACGTCCAGGTTGCGGTGTTCATCGCGCAGGGCAAGCAGTTCCTCTGCGGTATCCGGGCGGCGGCAGGCGGCCGTCACAGCATAGCCCTTGCTCCTGGCCTGGCGTACCAGTTCCAGACCGATTCCCCGGTTGGCGCCGGTGATGACGATGTGTTTCATGAATGACTTCTCCGCAGTTATCGGTTCAGGGTAGCCCTCTGTATCCATCAGAGATACCCCGCCGATGGTATAGAAATCAGTGTCAGGTTGAAACCATGGCGCTGCGCTTGAATCACTGGCATGCCCGGTATACGCTTCCTTTACCCGGACCCGTGACCGAGGAACCGGGTATCACAGACGCGGACCCTTTCATGACAGACCGGATTTTCCTGCGACTGACCCTGCCAGCATACCTCTGTATGGCCCTGCTGAGCGCCTGCGGCCCCGGCGACGAGTCCCGCCTGCAGCCCTCCGGCCACGCCGTGACAGCATTGGCTGCAGATCAGCCCTTCGCGCAGTACCAGAGCGACGCGCGCCAGCAGATCCGGAGCGCCCTGGAACAGGGGCCGTTTGCCCGTGAGGATGCTCCGTTCGGACCGGGTTACGCCCTGGAGCAGGTGGTGACGATGCGTTCACCGTGGCAAATCGGACCAGATCCTGATTGTGAGCCGGCAACATCCACCACTGGCTTCCTGTTCATCCATGGCCTGAGTGACTCCCCCTATACAGTGCGGGCTGTCGCGCACTCACTGTCTGCCACCCGGCCATGCGCCCTGTTCAGAAGCGTACTGCTGCCCGGCCACGGCACGGCTCCGGGCGACCTGCTGAGTACTCACCGGGATGAGTGGCGAACGACAGTGACTCACGCCGTCGAGCAGCTACTGGACGAGACGGAGCGGTTACACCTGGTCGGCTACTCCACCGGCGCGGCACTGGCGCTGGAGCAGATGGACAGGCGCCGTGATGACCCGCGCCTGTCCAGCCTGATACTGCTGTCGCCTGCCCTGGACCTGGGCAATCCGCTGGGCTGGCTGACTCCGATGCTGCGATATGTGCAGCCCTGGTTGAGCGTGGCTCCGGACCGGGACGCAGCCAAGTACGAATCGTTCCCGATGAACGCGGCGGCGCAGGCTCATCTGTTGTTGCGGGAACTCGATCTCATGCACATGGAAAAACTGCAACGGCCCGTGTTCATGGTCACCACCGGAGATGACACCACTGTGAACCCACAGACCGCCGGGCAGTTCTTCTGTGAGCGGGTGACCCCGGAGCATCGTTACATGCTCTGGTACCATTCGCCGGAGACCGGCAGTGAACCCGACAGCCAGTGTGAAGGCCTCCAGCCCCGGACCGCCCGGGCGTCAGCCCTGCGCGTCGTCACACTGTCGCACGTCGGTACCAGCCTCCCGCCCACTGACGGGCATTACGGCTTGGCAGGCGGTTACCGGCAGTGCCTGCGTTACCGGAACGACGGTGAACGCCATCGGCAATGCCTGGAAGACGACAGGAAAACCGTGTACGGCGAACCCGAACGCCTGACGGATAGCGACGATCTGTACCACGGCAGTCTGGTGCGGCGCACCACCTTCAACCCGCACTACAACGCGATGATCCAGTCATTGGACTGCTTTCTGCAGGAGGCCTGCCAGCCATGACCCGCAACCTCACACCCCTGACCGGACTGCTACTGGTCGGTCTGCTGCTCAGTGGCTGCGTCACATCCAGTGATGCCGCCACCGCAGAAGCCAGGGCAGTCGAACTGGACTGGCGGCATGCCGGTCAGCCACAGGCCGTGGTGGTGATGGTGCACGGCTTCAACCTCAACCCGCGCAGAATGGATGAAATGGCGGCACTATTGCAGGCCGGCAACATGGATGTGCTGCAGGTGTCGTTGGCCGGGCACCGCATGTCGTTATCGCCGGAAAACCGCCGGGACGAGTTTGCCGCCATGGAAGGCTTCCCTGTCTGGCAGGCGAACATGGACCAGGCCATGTCGGAAGCATCCTCACGAGCCGCTTCTCTGGACCTGCCTCTTTACCTGATGGGTTTTTCCATGGGCGGGCTGCTGGGCGCCGACCATCTCAACCGGCATGAATCGAGCCGCGCAGACCGGGCCGTTCTGCTGGCACCGGCCCTGTCATTACGATGGACCTCCTGGCTGCTGCGCCCGCTGGGAGCGCTGCCCGATTTCCTGCTGCCCAGCCTGGGCGCCGACCAGTACAAGGCCAATGAATTCGTCCCGGTTTCGGCCTACGAGGCACTGTACGATGGCGTGGCACAATTGAATGAGCAGACGCGGCCGGAGCGGCTGAACATCCCCACGCTGGTGCTGGTGTCCCGCGCGGACGAACTGGTTTCCGGAGAGGGTCTGGAAGCGTTCATCGCCGAACACAGGCTGGACCAGTGGGCGCTGCATTATGTCGACAACAGCGATGGCGACGAGGAAGTACTGCAGCACGTGATCGTGGACCGCAATACCCTGGGAGAAACGGCATGGGAATCCGTGACCAAGCGAATCCTGTCCTTTCTCCACAGCCCCGGCGACTGACGGCCGGACGAGAAAGCCGTTCAGCGGCGCAGCACCATCAGCCAGCGCCCGATATTGAAGATGTTGGCCAATGCCGCCGCGAAATAGGTCAGTGCGGCGGCACGGAGCACCTGGCGAACCGCGCCTTCCTGTTTCCGGTCGATATACTCGCCCTTCTTCAGGATCGGCAATGCCTTGTTGAAACTGGCGTCCCACTCTTCCGGCAGGATGATCAGGTAGGCCATGGCCCCCATGATCTGCAAAAGAATCGCAGCAGCGATCACCACGCCGATGGCAACCGGTGAGCGCAGTATCAGACCGGCAAACGGAATCGACATCATCATTGCCACACCGATCTTGTTGAACAGAACGGCCCTGGGAATGTACTTCTTGCGCAGCTCGAAAATCGGCTCACCACGATGGAACTGGATGGCATGACCCACTTCATGGGCCGCCACCGCCACCGCCGTCAGCGACCGTCCCTTGTAGTTGCCGGGACTGAGCCGCACCATGCGATCGTTCGGATCGAAATGATCACCGCCTTCCTGAGTCTGTTCCACACCGATGCCTTCCAGCTGAAAGCGCTCAATCAGGTGCTGCGCCAGCTCACCGCCAGTGCCCGGAATGGCCGGGTCCTGGCGGTGATAGCGGCGCATGACGAACTTCACCCAGAACTGGGGCACAAACATCAGTCCGAGGAACAGAACGCCGATGATCAGCAGCAGCATACGGTTCAGTACCCGTTTAATCGAGCGTATCGATCCCGGTGGAACGCGGTATCGCCCAGACACTGACCGGCCACCCGGGCCCGCTTCAGATAGAAGCCGATGTCGAACTCGTCCGTCATCCCGATCCCGCCGTGCATCTGTACACCTTCGTTACTGACCAGGGTGAACACCTCGCCCAGCTTAGCCTTGGCGGCACTGGCCAGCACAGGAATACCCCGTTGCTCGCCGTCCAGCTCGGCCAGCGCCTTGCGGACCAGGGATCGGCACAGCTCGATCTCACTGTACAGGATGGCGGCGCGATGCTGCAGGGCCTGGAATGAGCCAATTGGCACACCAAACTGTTTTCGCTCCTTGAGGTAGGCGACGGTCCGGTCAAACACTTCCTGGATACCACCCAGCATTTCAGCCGCCAGGCCGATACGGCCGATGTCCAGCACCCGCTCCAGTACGGCATGGCCGCCGTCCACATCACCCAATACCGCATCCTGATCCACACGCACATCCTCCAGTTCGATGATGGCCGCGTTGCGGCTATCCACCATGGAAGTGCGCATTCGTTTCAATCCTTCTGCGTTTCCGTCCACCACAAAAAGGGTGATACCTGACTCGTCACCGGATTCGCCGGTGGTTCTTGCCACAACAATGAGCTGATCCGCACAATGGCCATCCAGTACAAATTGCTTGCGGCCACTGATCCGGAAACCTTCACCGTCCCGTTGCGCCCGGCAGGCGATATGGGACGGTCTGTGAAACGGAGTCTCCTCCAGTGCCAGTGCCAGGGTCATCTGCCCGGACACGACCTGCGGCAGGATGCTCTTTTTCTGTGCTTCACTGCCCGCCAGATTTACTGCCGTCGCCCCCAGCAGCACCGAAGCCACCAGCGGAGAAGGAACCAGTGTGCGTCCGGTCTCTTCCAGCACGATACCCAGCCCCCCGTACCCGAACCCGAATCCGTCATGCTCCTCCGGAATCGCCATACCGGCCCAGCCAAGATTTACCATCTGCTGCCATAGCGCGGCCGGATAGCCAGTCGGATCGCGGCTGTCACGGGTTTCGCGCAGCACATCGACCGGTGCATGATCACGGCAGAAATTGCGGGCCGCGTCCTGCAGCATGCGTTGATCTTCATTCAGTACCAGTTGCATGTTCAGCCTCCCTTCTTCGCCAGCATGCTGGTCATATCCGGCAAACCCAGTACACGTTTGGCGATCACATTGAGCTGAATCTCATAGGTGCCACCCTCAATGGAGTTACCCTTGGAGCGCAGCCATTGCCGGGTCAGGTCCAGCTCTTCCTGTGTGAAGTCACCATCCTGCAGTGACTCCCAGCCCAGCGCCTGGCTACCCACCGCTTCCAGCAGCAACTCGTAGCGGCGCTTGTTCAACTCGCAGCCGTAATTCTTGAGCATTGAGGACGTGGCATTGGGCCCTTCACTGACCTTTGACTCTTCACGGGAACGCTGGGAGGTCAGGGCGAACGCCTGCGCATCGATATCGAACTGTGCGATACGGTCGCGTAGCGAAGCATCCGAGAGCTGTTCTTCATCGCCGCGATACTGTTTTGCGGTCAGCGCAAGATTGGCCGACAGCCCTCCCCGGTTGTTGCGGCCCGAGCTGAGGCCGAAACCGGATATCATCGTGCGCTCATGCTGCAGAAGGCGTTTGGCGATGGCCCAGCCACCATTGAGTTCGCCAACCAGGTTGTCCACCGGCACCAGCACGTCATCGAAGAAGGTTTCGCAGAAAACGGACGTACCGCTGATCAGATCGATGGGGCGGGTACTGACGCCGTCCGTCGCCATGTCGATCAGCAGAAAGCTGATGCCGCTGTGCTTGGGCACTTCCGTATCCGTTCGTACCAGACAGAAGATCCAGTCCGCCCGGTCGGCGTAGGAGGTCCAGATTTTCTGACCGTTGACCCGGTACTGATCGCCCTCCCGAATAGCCTTCATGCCCAGCCCGGCCAGGTCGGAGCCGGCACCCGGTTCACTGTACCCCTGACACCAGCGGATCTCGCCGCGAACGATGGGCGGTATGTGCTGGAGTTTTTGCGCATGCGTGCCGAACTCCAGCAGCACCGGCCCCAGCATCGATATGCCGAAACTGACCAGGGGCGGACGGGCATGGATGCGTTGCATCTCTTCCTGCAGGATGATCGCCTGCTCCCTGTCGAGCCCGCCCCCGCCGTACTCGGCCGGCCACTCAGGACAGGTCCAGCCCTTGTCGGCCATGCGCTCCAGCCAGACCCGGCTGTCGGGATGGTTGAATGTCGCGTTGCGACCACCCCAGACCACTTCGCTTTCCGGCATGGGAGTGCGCATGGACTGCGGGCAGTTCTGTTCCAGCCAGGCGCGTACTTCCTGGCGGAAATCATCCGGTTGCTGCACGGTGGTTCCCCTTTATTCGGTTATCGACCAAAGGGCAGTATACAGCGGCACGCAAGCGCCACGAAAGTGACAAGGGCAGGGCTGCCATTGCCCGCGTCAGATGCGTACTACTGGCTACGGAAAGGCGGTTCTGGTACTTTCGCTGAATGAAACAGTTCTCCATGATAGTGACCATTCTTGCCCTCCTCCTCTCCAGTGCCTGCGGAGAAATGCAGAATGAGCGGTATGCCTCAGTGGACGACAGGGTGTCGTTCGCAGATGTGCAGGCGCTGACATTCCGGGCACCGGATCTGGAGATCGTCTATGGCAACGAGCCGCTGCAGTACGGGTCACTGTGGTTGCCGGAAGAGCCAAAGCCTGAAGGGGCGCCACTGGTGGCAATGATCCATGGGGGGTGTTGGGAGAATGCCTACGGTGTGGATCATGTCTGGGCATTCAGTACCGCTCTGGCGGACGCCGGGTTTGCGGTCTGGTCGCTGGAGTACCGGCGCACCGGGGATGCTGGCGGCGGCTGGCCCGGCAGCTACGAGGACGTGATCACCGCGCTCACGGCGACCCCATCGCTAAGCCGACACGAGGTGGATACGGGGCGCATGGTCGTTGTGGGCCACTCGGCGGGAGGACAACTGGGTCTGTTGGCTGGCGGCCGGCTGCCGGGCTTTCAGGCCACGATAGGCCTGGCGGCGATCACCGACATCGTGCGCTACGCGCGGGGAGACAACAGCTGCCAGCAGGCCACGGAACCGTTTATGGGCGGCTCTGTGACAGGCAACGAGAGCCGGTACCGCACCGCCAACCCGGTGGATCAACCCCTGCACGAGCGCACCATCCTGCTGCATGGCACTGCCGATGAGCTGGTGCGGCCCGATCATGCCAACCTGGAGGGAGCCGATACCAGACTCGTGGAAGGCGCCGGGCATTTCGACTGGATCCATCCCGGCACCCGGGCGTTTCGCACGCTGGTCGATACACTGGATGAGGTCCTGGCGGAATGACGCTCGATGATGTGCTGGCCCTGGACGCTGCCGACCCCTTGTCCGGCAAGCGCCAGGCATTCGTGCTCCCGGAGGGGACGATCAATCTGGACGGCAACTCACTGGGTTGTCTGCCACGCGCAGCGCGACAACGTGCCCGTGAGGTGATCGACCGGCAGTGGGGTCAGGACCTGATCACCAGCTGGAACCGTCACCAGTGGATCAGGCTTCCGCAGCGCACAGGCGAGAGGATCGCAAGATTGCTCGGCGCGGCACCGGGCCAGGTCATCTGCTGTGACTCTGTGACCATCAATCTTTTCAAGCTGCTGGGCGCAGCTTTGTCACTGCGGCCAGAGCGATCCGTTGTGCTGGCCCAGGCGGAGAGTTTCCCCACCGACCTGTATGCAGTGCAAGGGCTCCAGCAGTTGCTCGGCACAGAGCGCTGCCGACTGCAGACCGTCCCGGAAGAGCGGGTCGAAGCGGCGCTGAATGATGATGTGGCCGTGGTATTACTGTCGCAGGTGAACTTCCGCACCGGACGGATCCACGATATCGAGACTCTGACGCGGCTGGCCCATGAGCGCGGCATTCCGGTGATCTGGGATCTGTCCCACAGCACCGGCGTGATACCCCTGGAGCTTGACGGATGGGAAGTGGATTTCGCGGTGGGCTGTGGCTACAAGTACCTCAATGGCGGACCGGGGGCCCCGGCTTTCCTGTACGCGGCACAGCGGCACCACTCCTGCCTGCAACAGCCTCTGTCCGGATGGATGGGTCACGCGGCACCTTTTGATTTCGATCCGGACTACAGACCAGCAGCGGGTATCGATCGCTTCCTCACCGGAACCCCGCCCATACTTTCCATGAGCGTTCTGGATGCCGCGCTCGATGTGATGGAAGACTGCACTATGCACCAACTGAGGGACAAATCCCTGTCGCTCAGCGAACTGCTCCTGCAGCTGCATTCCGAACGCAGTGCGCTGCATTGCCTGGAGCCGGCCTCCCCCCTGGATCCGGCGCAACGGGGAGGCCAGCTGGCCTTCAGCCACCCAGAGGCCTACGCCATCTGCCAGGCGCTGATCGAGCGCGGCGTCATAGCGGATTTCCGTGCGCCCGACCTGTTGCGGTTAGGGTTCAGCCCCCTGTACCTCAGCCACCGGGACATTCTGGATGCGACGGATATCCTGGAGGACATCCTCACGCGCGGGACATGGCACGATCCCCGATTCCGTGAGCGGAATCCGGTCACCTAGGAGTTTCATGACTGCAGATTCAACCATGTCACGTCTTCCGCGGCGGCTGTATCCGGATACGGTACTGGCCATCGCTGCACTGCTACTGGTGTACTACGCCAGTGACGGTCTACGGCTGTACTACACTCTGCGCGCGCTGGGCTACCGCCTGCCCCTGTCGTTGTAGAGCAGGCGGGGTATCACTCTGTAGCACGAGCCCTGCTGGCGAGGATGCCCCGCTGGAGACGCCCGTGGATACATCCCTGTAGGGCTCGGCGTGCGCCATCCATGGCGCCCGACGCTCCATCGGGGCATCCTCGCCAGCAGGGCTCTCTGTAAGTGGTATACCGCTACTGTGCAACAGGCAAACGACCTGGAACTGTAACCAGGGAATCGGCTCTCGTTCATTCACTCGAATCTACCGATGTCAGAGAGTCCTGGCGGGGGGCGGGCCGATCAGAAGCGTCGCCCGCCAGGGATGTATTCACGGGCGTCTTCTGAGCGGGCCGCCCCCCGCCAGGACTCGTGCTACGAAGTACTCACGAGGAAGGGCGAAGGACTATGCGCCCCTGGACCCGCCCCGCCTTGAGGTCGGCCAACGCCTCGTTGACAGCATCGAGCGGCCGCTCATCAATGCGGATCGGTTTGATCTTCCCGGCTCGCACCAGCTCCATCAATTCGCCCATCTCCTGCAGGCTGCCCACGTAGGTGCCCTGGATAATGCGCGCGTTCATAGGCAGGAAAGGCAGCGGTACGTTCAGTGCGCCGCCATACAGACCGACGATGATCAGCTTGCCGCCCTTGCGAAGGGTCCCCAGACCGAAATTGACGGAGGCTTCCGCGCCGACGAAATCGATCGCGGCGTATGCACCACCCGCAGTCATCTTCTTGATCTCTTTTGCGGCGGCCCGGTCGGACGAATTGAAGACAGCCCTGGCACCCAGTTCCTTTGCTGTCTCCAGCTTTGCTTCGTCGATGTCACAGACGATGGGCTGGATCCCCCTGGCCAGTGCCACCTGGAGGGCCATCATGCCGACGCCTCCGGCGCCGATCAGGATCACCTCGTCACCCTCGACCAGCTCACCGACTTTCTTCAAGGCACTGTAGGCGGTCAGGCCGGAGCAGGCATAGGTGCCAGCCAGCGCATCGGAGACATCGTCACCCTTGTCGAACAGATAGCGGCTGTGGGGCACCACGACATGGTCCGCGAAGCCGCCCTGGGTCACTGTGCCCAGTCCCCGCCCGGGCGTGCAGAGGTGTTCCTCGCCCCGCCGGCAGACGGCGCACTCACCGCAGCCGATCCAGGGATAGACCACACGTCGGTCACCGACCCGGACGCCCTCGGCCTCCGGCCCGACGGCCACCACTTCACCGAAAATCTCGTGCCCCAGCACCAGACCCGGCCGGCCCACGTCGAGCTGCTTGCCGTTGCCCAGATCGAAATGACCGTCGTGCAGGTGGATATCCGAGTGACAGACTCCACAGGCTTCCATCTTCACTAACACCTCGCCGCCCTGCGGCTGCGGAGTATCGTCTTCCGTGCGTGTCAGCGGCGCACCGGGCGCCGCAGTCTGGTAGGAAATCATCCGATGGCTCCTCACTTGTTTTCTGCGGCCCAGTCGGCGAAGGACTTTTCTTCCTTCGCCAGTTTCTCCAGCAACGGCGCGGGCTTCCAGTAATCCTCGCCCAGCGTGTCCCGGAACTCGCAGATGCGCTCGTACACCTTGTCCAGTCCCACCTGGTCACCGTAGAACATCGGTCCGCCCCTGGAAGCCGGGAAACCGTAACCGTACAGGTACACGACGTCTATATCACCGGGGCGTTGTGCAACGCCCTCCTCCAGGATAAGGGCGCCCTCGTTGATCAGCGGGAAGAACAACCGGTCCAGGATCTCGGACTTGCTGATCTCACGCTGTTCGATACCCAGCTCTTCCGCCTTCTCCCGAATCAGTTTCTCGACCTCGGGATCGGCCTGGCGGGCCCGGGTCTCGGGATCATACTTGTAGTATCCCGCGCCCGTTTTCTGACCCAGGCGGTCCATCTTCACCAGCGCGTCCGCGATAATGCAGGTACGCGGGTCAGGCGTCACATCCTTGCGTGCCTTACGGGCCTTGTAGCCGATATCCAGACCGGCCAGGTCACCCACGGCCAGCGGTCCCATGGCCATACCGAACTCCTCGGCCGCGCTGTCGACCTGTGTGGGGGTGGCACCGTCCAGCAACAGCATATGCGCCTGCCGCCCATAACCCTGCAACATGCGGTTGCCGATGAAGCCGTAGCAGACCCGCGCCATGACACAGACCTTGCCGACCTTCTTGCCGATCTTCATGGCCGTGGCCAGCACATCGTCAGCGGTTTTCTCCGCCCGCACCACTTCCAGCAGCTTCATGACATTGGCTGGCGAGAAGAAATGCATGCCGATCACATCCTCGGGCCGCTTTACGGCTGTGGCGATCTCGTCAATGTTCTGGTAGGAGGTGTTGGTGGCCAGTATGCAGCCGGGTTTGCAGACCGCATCCAGCTTGCTGAACACCTCTTTCTTGATGTCCGGGTCCTCGAACACGGCCTCGATCACCAGGTCCACGTCCTTGAGATCCTCATAGTCCGTGGTGCCTTTGATCAGCTTCAGGCGCTCTTCCATCTGCGCCTCGCTCATCTTGCCTTTCTTCACGGTGATGCCGTAGTTCTTGCGGATGATGCCCAGGCCACGCTCTACGCCCTCGTCGCTGATCTCGACCATGGTCACGGGTATGCCCACGTTGGCAAAACACATGGCGATACCGCCACCCATGGTGCCTCCACCGATGATGGCGATGCGCTTGATGTCACGGATCGCTGTGTCCTTCGGAAGATCCTTGATCTTTGCCGCTTCCCGCTCGGCGAAGAAGGCATGACGCATGGCCTCGGACTCGGGTGATTTCACCAGCTCCGCGAACAGCTCGCGCTCACGCTCCAGGCCTTCGTCAAAAGGCAGCTCCACGGCGGCTTCCACGCAGGAGACGATGCGATCCGGTGCGATCTGGCCCCGCGCCTTTTTCGCCAGTTTCTTTCGATAGCTGTCAAAGAAACCGGGCTCGATGGTGGCGCGGTCAATCTCGATGTCGCGGACGCGCTTGAGCAGCGCTCCGGAGTCGGACAGGTCATTGGCGTAGGCGATCGCCGCCGAGCGCAGGTCGTCGCCCTCCACCACTTCATCGATCAGCCCCTGGTCGCAGGCCTGCTGTGCCGGCACGGGATTACCGCTGGTGATCATGTCCAGCGCCGCCTGGACGCCGATCAGACGCGGTACACGCTGTGTGCCTCCAGCACCCGGCAGGATGCCCAGCTTGACTTCGGGCAGGCCGACCTTGGCGGACGGCACCGCACAACGATAGTGGCAGGCCAGCGCCGTTTCCAGACCACCGCCAAGCGCTGTTCCATGGATGGCGGCCACAACGAGCTTGCGGGAGCTTTCGATAGCGGTCAGCACATCGGGCAGACCCGGCTCCTTCGGTGGTTTGCCGAATTCCGTGATGTCCGCGCCGGCGATGAACGTGCGGCCTTCGCACAGCAGCACAATCGCCTCCGAACTGTCATCCTGCGCCTGCTTGATCGCATTCAGGATGCCTTCACGGACCGCCTGCGACAAAGCATTGACCGGCGGACTGTCGACCGAAATCACGCCGATGTTATCCACCACTTCGTATGACACTACGCTAGACATAATCTTGATCCTTGTGTTGATGACTCTTCCGGTGCCCACTGCCACGGAGTTTGGTGACAGGAGGAGCTAAGACTACAAACCATACGCCTCAGTCGAGGCGTTCAATGACCGCCGCCACGCCCTGACCGATACCGATACACAGGCTGGCCAGCGCGTACCGTCCGCCACTGCGCTCCAGCTGCCGCAGCGTGGTCAGCGCGATCCGCGCACCCGAGGCGCCTAGCGGATGACCCACGGCGATGGCGCCGCCATTGGGGTTCACTCTCGGGTCGTCGAAATCGATTTCCAGCATCTTCAGGCAACCGAGCACCTGGCTGGCGAACGCTTCGTTGATCTCGACGATATCCATGTCATCCAGCGTCAGACCGGCCCGCTGCAGCGCCTTGCGCGCGGCGAATACCGGGCCCAGCCCCATGACACGTGGCTCGACGCCGGCCACCGCGCCGGCAATGATGCGAGCGCGGGGCTTCATACCGTACTTCTCGCCCACCGCCTGATTACCAATGATCAGCGCTCCGGCGCCATCGTTGATGCCGGAGGCATTGCCTGCAGTGACCACACCGCCTTCGAACAGCGGGCGCAGCCCCGTCAGCTTTTCCAGCGTGGAGCCGGGACGCGGATGTTCATCGGCATCGACCGTCACCGGGGGTTTCTTGCGCCCTTGCGGGACTTCGATGGGGATGATCTCGTCATTGAAAAAACCGCCGGCGCGGGCCGCTTCGTACTTCGACTGGGAGGCGGCGGCAAAGGTATCCGCTTGTTCGCGGGTGATGCCCAGCTCCGATGCGACGTTATCGCCGGTCTGAGGCATGGAATCATCGCCGAAATGCTTCGAGATCAGCGGATTGGTGAAACGGGCGCCGAGCGTGCTGTCGGCGATCTGCTGTCCTCGATCGTAGGCCGTCTGCGCCTTGGAGAGCACCAGTGGCGCGCGGCTCATGGACTCCACGCCACCAGCCAGGAAAAGCTCTCCCTCACCGGTTTTCACGCCCCGGCTGGCATCCAGTACCGCGGCCAGACCGGAGCCACACAGACGATTGACCGTCAGGCCGGCCACCGAAGTGGGCAGTCCCGCGAGCAATGCGGCAAAGCGGCCCACATTGCGGCAATCCTCACCGGCCTGGTTGGTATTGCCCATGATCACATCCTCGTAATCTTCCGGGGCAAAGGGGTTGCGCCCCACCACCGTCTTGATGACGTGAGCCAGCAGATCATCCGGACGCACCGGCGCCAGCGCGCCCCCGTGCCGGCCGAACGCGGTGCGCCCGCCGTCATAGATGAAAGCCTCGTTTGTATTGCTCATCGGTTGCCTCTCCCGGATCCCTTTTCGATTGAAATCAGTCATTCACAGCGGCGCACATGGTAGCACAAGGTCCGGTGGCGGGAAATTCGAACGACTGTTCGGTTCACGGGCTGATTTTCTCCATCGCTGTGATATGATTCCGTGTTCACGGGATGCCACGGTCCCGAACGCATCAACAGGGGATAGAGAATGATACGTGATCAGGAAACGCTGAATCAGCTGGTGGACATGGTGGAACGTTTCGTCCGGGAGCGGCTGGTGCCGGTCGAACAGCAAGTGGCTGAAGAAGGCCGGATACCCGACGAGATCATGCAGGAAATGAAGGATCTGGGCCTGTTCGGCATGACCATTCCGGAGGAGTACGGCGGTCTGGGGCTGACCATGGAAGAGGAAATCCATGTGGCCATGGCCCTGGGACACACCTCTCCGGCCTTCCGCTCCATAATGGGTACCAACAACGGCATCGGTTCAGCCGCTGTGGCATTTGATGGTACAGAGGAACAGAAACAGAAGTACCTCCCGAAATACGCCAGCGGCGAGTACATTGGCTGTTTCTGCCTGACGGAGCCCGATGCGGGCTCGGATGCCGGCTCACTGAAGACCTCCGCGCGCCGGGACGGTGACCACTATATCCTCAATGGCACCAAGCGCTACATTACCAACGGTCCCGTGGCGGACACGTTCAACGTGATGGCCCGCACCAATCCCGAAATCAAGGGCGCCAAGGGTATTTCCGCCTTCATCGTTGACAAGGGTACGCCCGGCATCACCCTGGGCGCAGTGGACAAGAAAATGGGGCAGGCCGGCTCACTGACCTGTGACGTGATCTTCGAGGACTGCCGGGTGCCGGCTGACAACCTGATTGGCGAGGAAGGACAGGGCTTCATCACGGCCATGAAAGTACTGGACCGTGGCCGCCTGCACATATCCGGCGTCAGCGTCGGCATTGCCGAACGATTGATCGAGGACGCACTGGCCTACGCCATGGAGCGCAAACAGTTCGGCAAACCCATCGCCGAGCATCAGCTGATCCAGGCCATGCTGGCCGACTCGAAAACCGAATGTTATGCGGCCAAATGCATGGTCATGGACGCAGCGCGCAAACGCGACGCCGGCGACAATATCAGCACCGAGTCCTCGGCCTGCAAGCTGTTCGCCACCGAAATGGTGGGACGCGTGGCGGACCGGGCCGTGCAGATTCACGGCGGGGCAGGCTACATCTCCGAGTACGCCGTGGAGCGCTTCTACCGGGATGTCCGGCTGCTGCGCCTCTACGAGGGCACCAGCCAGATCCAGCAGATCATCATCGCCCGCAATATGATCCGCGAAGCGAGTTGATCTGCGAACACCGGGCCCCTTGAAACAGGCAATGAAAAATCGCAATTTTCTCTTGTAATCGAGCTGAAAATAAATAAACTGCGTCACCTCTGCCATGACTGCACTATCAGGACGGCAGGTACTATCCAGAATGACCGAGGGGCCCCGGATCATGAGCAAGATTGCCTCCCTGAAACCGTCTTCCGATGCAATTGCAAACCGCAGTGCCAATGAACACGAATGGCCGACATTCGTGGGCGAGCAGGATATGCAGGAAAAAGACCATTTCATTTGCCGCAATGGACTCGAATTCGCCGGCACCCACCTGCTGATCGACTTCTGGGGCGCCGAAGGTCTGACCGACCTGGAGTTGATGGAAGCCAAGTTCCGGGAATGCGTGGAGGCCTGCGGGGCCACCCTGCTGCATATCCACCTGCACCATTTCACACCCAATGGAGGCATCTCCGGCGTGGCGGTGCTGGCCGAGTCCCATATCAGCGTGCACACCTGGCCTGAACGCGGCTATGCCGCCTTCGACATCTTCATGTGTGGTGACGCGCATCCCGAGAATGCCGTACCCGTTCTCCGGGAGGCTTTCCAGCCGACACGCGTATCCATGAGCGAGGAGTTGCGCGGCCTTGTCAAAAACGGGGAATTCAGCGGACAGGACTGATGGCGAAGCCCTACTGGACGGAAACACTCTACAAGGGCTACGGGCAGACCCTGTCGGTCGACCGGGTGCTGTTCGAGCACAAAACCGCTCACCAGCACCTGCTGATCTTCAGCAACTCCCGTTTCGGACGCGTGATGGCGCTGGACGGAGTGGTGCAGACCACCGAGCGCGACGAGTTCATCTACCATGAGATGCTCACCCATGTACCGATGATGGCCCACGGCGCTGTCCGCCGGGTACTGATCATTGGCGGCGGCGACGGGGGCATGCTGCGGGAGGTCTGCCGCCACCAGTCCGTCGACCACGTCACACAGGTGGAGATCGACCAGGCGGTCATCGACCTGGCCACAACCCATTTGCCCGCGCACAGCGATGGCGCCTTTGACGACCCTCGCGCCAACATCGTCATTGCCGACGGCTTCGACTTCGTGCAGCAAACCGACCAGACCTTCGATCTGATCATCTCCGATTCCACCGATCCGCAGGGACCCGGCGAAGTCCTCTTCACCCGGGATTTCTACGCAGGTTGCCAGCGTTGCCTGAACCCCGGCGGCATACTGGTCACCCAGAACGGCGTGGCCTTCATGCAGATCGAGGAAGTGGTCAATACCGCCAGGCGTCTTGATGGGCTGTTCAATGACTGGCACTTCTACGGCGCGGCTGTACCGACCTACGTGGGCGGCATCATGACCTTTGCCTGGGCCAGCGACGATCCAGCCCTGCGTCAGATCGACCTGCCTGCCCTGGAGCGCCGCTGGCGGGAAACCGGTATACGTACCCGGTACTACACACCAGCCCTGCATCAGGGCGCCTTCGCGCTGCCACAATACCTCCTGGACGAACTCGACGCTGTGCGCCGCGCTTGACAAGACGCCCGACCATTGTCGATGATTGGGCGCCATGTACCTCCGTCATCGAGCCTTCCATCCGTGAAAGACATCCGCAAGCTACTCGTCATCGTCAACCCGGATGTTCGGGAAGACTACGTACTGACACGTGCCCGGCGGCTGGCGCAGGCCTTCAGGCCGGAAGTGGAACTGCTGGTCAGCGAGCCCGGATTGGAGGCAGCGCAGGGGTATTTCAGCGACCTTGATGTGCACGTCAACACCAGGATCTCCGACCGTCGAGTGGACTTCGAGACAGTGCTGAGCAGAATCCGCGCATTCCGCCCGGACCTGACCCTGAAAAGCATCCGCCGGCGCCACCCGCTGGCACGGCTGCTGGTAACTGGCACGGACTGGAAGCTGGTGCGGCACAGTCCGGCGCCGCTGTGGCTGGTCAAATCACGCGACTGGCATGTAAATGGATGCATACTCGCCTCGGTCGACCCCCTGCACAGCAAGGCCCAGCAGAATGAACTCGATCATCTGTTGCTGGAAAGTGCGACCACCCTGGCCGACCGCCTGGAGCTGGAGACGCGGATCTTTCATTGTTACTTCCCCGATCTCGCCACCATGTTCCCCAAGGTTCTGGACGCTGGCAACTACCTGCAGCAAAGAAGGGCGGAGCATCAGACCAAAATGGAAACACTACTGGAGTCTCACCAGCTCGGCATGCGTAACGTCGTCATGGCCCGGGGTGACCTGATCCGGACCCTGGGCAAGACCATCCGCAAAGAGCAGGCCAATCTGCTGGTACTTGGCGCCCTTTCCCGGAACGTGGTCGAGCGGGCCATTGTCGGCAGCACCACTGAGCGCATGTTGAATGAATCCCGCTGCGATGTGCTGGTCATGAAAAGCCACGCCCAGCAACGTAGCTCATAATCCATGCCCATCGAGCACTTCCGGGTTCTTACCCTCAACATCCACAAGGGTTTCGCCATGGGACCGCGCCGTCTGGTCCTGAAAAACATCCGGGAGATTCTGCGCGACAGCGGTGCCAACCTGGTGTTCCTGCAGGAAGTCATCGGCGTGAATCGCAAGCACGAACAGCGTCTGGCACGCTGGCCCGAGGAAAGCCAGCTGGAATACCTGGCGGATACCGTCTGGTCACATCATGCCTACGGCAAGAATGCGATCTCCCAGCACGGTCACCATGGCAACGCCATTCTCAGTGAACACCCGTTCAGCTACTGGAGCAACATCGACGTATCGAAGATGGCTTTCTCCCAGCGAGGCTTCATCCATGGAGTCATCGAGCCCGGTGTTCACGTGATCTGCGCCCATTTCGGCCTTTTCGAGCGTGAACGGCAGCAACAGGTGTTCCAGATGGTGACGCATATCCAGCGAGAGATACCGGCACAGGCTCCCCTCATTGTGGCCGGCGATTTCAACGACTGGCGCCACAAGAGTCATGCCGCCCTGCTTTCCAATCCGGGCCTCGTGGAAGCCCACGAGATAAGCCACGGACAGTGCGCGGCCACGTTTCCGGCCTTCTTTCCTCTGTTGCGCATGGACCGGATCTACCTGCGAGGTTTCGAAGTGGGCGGCTGTGATAGCATGTCCGGAAATCATTGGCGCGATTTTTCCGATCACCGGGCACTGGTCGCCGATATAGCACTGACGACCTCCAGTTGATCGTGACTCAGGGAGAGCCTCCAGCGTGTCATTCCTGATCTGGTCGATACCGTTTATGCTGCTGGGCATAGCCGTATATACTGCGGGTCATGCCCTGCTCAACAAAAGAGATTCCAGGGCTGCATTCGGCTGGATTGCCCTGTGCATCATCCTGCCCCTCGCCGGCCCGGTCATCTATCTGCTGTTCGGTATCAACCGGGTGCGAAGCCGGGCCCGCCGCGACTATCTGACCAAGGTCTCCCGCGGATCACTGCAGACCATCAGCGACCCCCATGGCACACGATTCCGCCCTCTGTCCACGGTCGGCGAAACCGTGACCCGCAAGGGTCTCAGCTCCTGCAACAGCCTGGACGTCCTGATCAATGGCGAGGCGCTGTATCCCGCCATGCTGGAAGCCATCGACAACGCGCAGCAGCGCGTGCTGCTCGCTTCCTACATTTTCGATAACGACGGAACCGGCGAGCGGTTCGTGACGGCCCTGTGCCGGGCGAAGGAACGCGGGGTGGATGTCCGGGTAATGCTGGACGGACTGGGCGAGTGCATGAGCCTTCCACGTATCGGCACCCGGCTGAGAAAGGCAGGCATCCGATTCGTGCGTTTCAACCCCATCACCCTTTTCCCGCCCTCCCTCAACATCAATATGCGCAATCACCGCAAGATGTTGATCGTGGACAATCTCTACGCCTTCACGGGAGGCCAGAATATCGGCGACCGGCACCTGGCTGTGGACAGGAAAAAAGGCCACTCGGTACTGGACATACACTTCCGGTTGACCGGAAAGATCGTCGACGAACTCGAATGGGCTTTCTGGCAGGACTGGCGCTACTGTGAAGGCAAAACGGAGCCGACCACGTTCCGGGGCCGCAATGTACTGGTTCCGGATGCATCGATCTGGAGCCGGCTTGTCCTGGACGGTCCTAACCGGCATTTCGACAAACTCAACAATCTGCTTGTCGGTATCATTTCGGCCGCCCGTTCACGGGTCTGGATCATGACGCCCTATTTCCTTCCCACTTCCGATCTGATTGGAGCTATCCTGGCGGCGCACTTCCGGGGCGTTGATGTGCTGATCGTGCTGCCGGGGGAAAACAACATCAAGCTGGCGGACTGGGCTTCACGGAATATCCTGCGGCAGATTCTGGAACACCAGGTCGATGTACGTCACCAGCCCCCGCCCTTTGTACACAGCAAGTTGCTATTGGTGGACAACCACTACACATTGATCGGGTCGGCAAACATGGACCCCCGCAGCCTCAGATTGAACTACGAGCTGGGAGTGGAACTGTTCAGCGAATCGGTCAATGCGGAGTTGACCGGGCATTTCGAGCGGCAGGCACGGGCGGCCATGCGGATGACCATTTACGACCTGGAGGCACGTTCACTACCAGTCAGGATCAGAGATTCGCTTGCCTGGCTTTTTTCACCCTATCTGTAGTACCGGCCGGCTTGATGACCAGCACGTCCTGATGCAAGCGATCCAGCAGTTTTTCCGCCGTGTTACCGACGAAAAGCCGATCCAGGCGTGAACGGGACAGTGCGCCCATTACCACCATGGCTACGTCCATCTGATCAGCCAGTGCCGGCAATGAAGTCTGGATATCCTCATCCTTGATATGCAGGCGATCGCGGGACAGGTCATGGCGCGCCAGCAAGCCGCTACACTTCTCCTCGTATACGGCCGGATCCACACTGACCGGATACAGACCCGATACAGGCGGCTGATGACTGCTGTGATAGAGATGCACCTCGCCGCCGACCAGTGCCGCGAGCGTCGCTCCCGCATCCGTCAAGCGGTCGTCCAGATCGGCGGGCTTGTCGTTGGTATGGGTGGGATCAACGGACACGAGAATGGTCGGTCGCTCCGGCCAGTCCCGATCCTTGACCAGCAACAGAGGGCAGGGACAGTAACGCAGCAATTGCCAATCCTGGTGCGACAACAGGAGACGGGCGATTTTCTCATGGTGCCGGGTGCTCTGAACCACCAGATCCGGCTTTGAATCCAGCACCTTGTCAATGATCTGCTCGTAAGGAGGGTTCCCCCATCGGGCATCCACCTGCACACTCAGACCCTGCTCCCGGATGACAGCCGCCATTTCCTCGAGCAGGGCAAGATTCTTCTCCACGTGCTCCCGGCGCAGTTCGGCGGCCCGGGGCGGGTCGAAGTAGAAACCGTCATCCAGATAACTGTTGTGGTCACAGATCATCAGCTCAAGATCAGCGCCCGCCGGCCTGGCCAGCTTCAGCGCTTTGCCCAGCGCAAGCTGCACATCGGCTTCCGGCTCGATCATCACCAGCAGTTTCCGCAATGTCTGCATTCTTGTCCCCTTATCAGCGGCTTCTGCTGGCAGATTATGACAATACGGCCGCGTAATCAATCGTGAACCGGCCTACCCCGGCCGCTGGCACGCTTCTTCTCTTTGCCCGGCCCGTCGGTTACACTCACTGTGGAATCCATTCGGGAGGAAAGCCGCAATGAGTACATACCGCAAGCTGCTGGTGGCCGTGGACCTGTCGGAAGAATCGGACCGGGTACTCAGACGTGCATTGGAGGTGGCGGATGACGATACCGGCCGTCTCAGCGTGATTCACGTGGTGGAACCGGTAGCGGCCGCCTACCCCATTGATGCCTACGCCATTAACATGACCCGCCTGCAGGAAGAGGCCATGGCCATAGCGGCCGGGCGGCTGGCCGAATTTGCCAGCAATCACGGCATCCCCGAGTCGCGCCAGTATACTCTGATGGGACCGGCCGCCACCGAAATACGGAACAAGGCGGACGAGGATGGCGCCGACCTGATCGTCATCGGCAGCCACGGCACTTCCGGGTGGAAGCTGCTGCTCGGTTCCACCGCCAACAAGGTGCTGCATGGCGCCAAATGCGACATTCTCACCGTGCGAGTGGGTGACTGACATCCTGTCCCTGTCACCGAAAGAAGATTGATTATGAGTTCAGCAAAGATCAAGGATGAGCCGGCAACGACTCCGTTGTTGAGGACCTGCCCCCGGAACCCGGCCGTGAGCTGCTCCAGCTGCCGCCTCAGCGACCTGTGCCTGCCCATTGCCCTGAATCGTGACGAAATCACCCAACTTGATGAAATCGTTGAACGAAACCGTCCCCTGAAAAAAGGTGATCACCTCTACCGCCAGCGCGATCCGTTCCGTTCCGTGTACGCGGTGCGCAGCGGCAGTTTCAAATCGTATGTCCTCAATTCGGACGGCGGCAGCCGGGTGACAGGATTCTACCTGCCGGGAGAGATCATCGGCATGGACGGCATTGCCGGGCGCGAACACGTCAATTCCGTCATGGCGCTGGAACACTCTTCCATCTGTGAGATCCCCTTCGCGCAACTGGAGCGCCTCAGCCAGCAACTGCCCAACCTGCAGAGCCGTTTTTTCTCGATCATGGGCAACGAAATCACCAAGGATCAACAGATCCATACCCTGCTCAGCAGTTACAGCGCCGAAGAACGTATTGCCTCGTTTCTGCTGAGCTTCTCCGCCCGTCACGCCCGTTGCCAGCTGTCGGCGGAACGTTTCCTGCTGCATATGACCCGGGGTGATATCGGCGAATATCTGGGGCTGACTCTGGAAACCGTCAGCAGGATATTTTCCGGTCTGCAGAAAAAAGGCATCATCCGCCTGCAGGGGCGCGAGGTTGAAATTGTGAATATGCAGGGATTGAAAGACCTGATCCACAACTGAGCCCGGGGCTGTCTGTTCAGCTGTTGAGCTCTCGGCAAGAGCCCCCACAGGGAAGCGATTACACGTCACCTCAGCATACAGGAGTCCAGAGTATGACCATCGACTGGAACGCATTCACTCCATGGGCCTCACTGGCCGGTGGTATCATGATCGGACTGGCGGCGGCAGCGTTCATTCTGCTCAACGGCCGCATAGCGGGTATTTCCGGCATCATCGGACCACTGATGAAACCGCAGGCCGGTGATCGCGCGTGGCGCCTGCTGTTCGTCACTGGCATGGTCGGTGCACCACTGATCTGGCTGGCATTCAGCGCTCTTCCCCCCATCCGGATTGATGCCGGCTACCCCCTGTTGATCGTGGCCGGCCTGGTGGTGGGCATCAGCACCCGCTACGGGGCGGGCTGCACCAGCGGCCACGGCGTCTGCGGTATTTCGCGCCTCTCGCCACGCTCCATCGTGGCGACACTGGCTTTCATGGGTAGCGGGTTCCTGACGGTGTTTGTCGTGCGACACCTGATCGGCGCCTGACGCGGAGGGAGACACCATGAAATCTCATCAGATCACTGCCCTGCTGACCGGCCTGTTGTTCGGAACCGGACTGCTGGTATCCGGCATGGCCAACCCCGACAAAGTACTGTCCTTCCTTGACCTCGCAGGCGCCTGGGATCCTTCGCTGGCGCTGGTCATGAGTGGCGCCGTGGCGGTGGGGATGATTGCCTTCACCGTCGCTGGCAAGCGCAGCACTTCACTACTGGGTGAGCCGATGCGGATACCAACCCGCACGGACCTGGACCGCCGCCTGGTGCTGGGCAGTCTGGGCTTCGGGGTCGGCTGGGGACTGGCCGGCTTCTGTCCGGGGCCGGCGCTGGTGGCAGTCGGCGCCGGAGAAATGAAGGCGCTGGTGTTTGTGGTCGCCATGCTGAGCGGCATGGCCCTGTACGAATGGCTGGAAGCGGCTCGCGCCAGAGCCTGACAAGGCCACTGTCCAACCACTTCAATCCAGCAGATTGACCGGTGAATACTGGTCGGTCAGCACCCTTGCCTCCGTGTTCCAGTCGGTGCGGGTACTCATTCGGGACGGATACTCCAGCAGCGTCACCCCGTAGTCGGCCAGCCGCTCATGCAGATCACGGGCCGGCTGGCGCAGGTCTCCACGTGACGGCAGAGGCCCCGATGTGGCCACGATGATGCGGTTGCCGGTTCCGGCCCGGCGGAAATTGAAAAACGTACCGAACACATCCCGGTACGTCACCGACTCATGATCGTACAGCTCGCTGCTGGAGAAGGTATTGGCTACCAGCACGGCATCATCGCTCATTACCTGCTTCACTTCCTGGAGGAACTCCCGCGTCATCAGGTGTTCCGGAATATATTCACCGCCGAACGCATCCAGCACCACATAGTCGTATCGCTCGCCGCGCAAACCGGCCCGCTTGATGAACACCCGGGCATCAGCGGCATGCGCATGGATATTGCCGTTGGATTCGAAGCCGAAATATTCCTCCGCCACACGGATCACGGCGGGATCCAGCTCGACAACATCGATATGGGCTTGCGGGAACAGTTCATTCATCACGGTGGGAATGGAACCACCGCCAAGACCGGCGACCAGAATGCGCTCCGGCTGCGGATTGACCAGCAAGCCGGCAAAACTCATCTGCGTGTAGTCAAACACCAGCCGATCAGGGTCATTCAGCAGGTAACAGCTCTGGTTCAGGTTACCATGGCGGCGCACATCAAAGCGCATGCAGCGCCTTCCATCCTGCTCGGTAACGATGATCTCGCTGTACTGTGAGCGCTCGCGGTGAATCTCTTCCGACTGGGCTTCCACGACGGACTTCAGTGATACCAGCCCGGCAGCGCTCACCAGAAAGATCAGGACCAGGGCCATCAGGACCTGGCGAGGTATTTTTCTGTCAACCGGGGAGTTCATACCGCTTTTTCTACTCCGAGTGTGGGGGTTTTGCAACTCTGGGGTTCCATTCCCCGATGTTCAACCGGCGGTCCAGGAAGAGGATCCAGCCGCCGCAGAACAGCAACAGGATCACGATACCCCACATGATGGTGTCGATAGTGAACCAGAGAACGAAGTAGAACGAAGTGGCCAGCGTACCGAGGGCGCTGCCGATCGTGGAGGTAAAATACAACAGGCCCGCCATGCGCCCGCTGTGCTGTTCAGTACTGACAAGCAGACGTATGGAATAGGGGGATACCATGCCCATGACACAGATGGGCAGGAAGTACAGCAGTATCGCACTGAGCAATGACCCATAGCGGGGATCTTCCACTATCATGAAGACGCCGGACATGGTCCGGTCGGCCAGAAAGATGATGGGCAGGCAGAGAACCGCCGCAGCCAGGAAAAATGCCGCGTACAACCCGGGGGAAGGCTGCCGGGACGACAATCTTCCCCCCCACAGATAGCCCAGCGACAGTGACAGCATGAACACGGTGATGATACTGCCCCAGACATAGACGCTGGTGCCGAACCAGGGGGCCAGTACACGCCCGCCCAACAGTTCGACGGACATGATGGCGAAACCGTTGAGGAAGGCCACTGACAGGATCGTGTAGCGGATCAGCCTGCCCTGCTTCTGCCCGTCCGCTACGGGCGCCCCGGTTGTACTGGATACCATGCTTCAGTCCCTGGGGTAGATCAGTAACTGGGTACAGCGGAAGACCGCGATACGCCGCCCGTCATCACGGCGCATTACATCAGCGTCCCAGAGTTGGGTGGTGCGCCCGCTGTGTACCATGCGAGCCTCGCACAACAGGCTGCCTTCCCTGGCCGTGCCCAGGAAATTGGACTTCAACTCGATGGTGGTGAAGTTCATGGCCCCGTCCGGCAGGCTGGCCGAGCAACCGTAGCCGGCAGCGGTATCCGCCAGGGCCACCACGGTACCGGCATGGAGATAGCCATTGGGTGCCCTGTGGTGGTCGTTGATGGTAAGCTCCGCGCTGAGCCTGCCATGTTCGACCTGCAGGATATGGATACCCATGTGGCCGGGAAGCAGACCTTCCCCGCGCTTGTTGTACCCTTCAGCCGATCTGTCTGGAAATGTTGGACCTGTCACTGTGACCTCATCTGACTGTAAGAAGCGGGCCTTGCCCTTGCAAGGCCTGAAACTACGTCATCCAGCCTTCGCAGGCAAGCGGAAATGACCCTGCTGGCGGACATCCTGCCCGTCATCGTAGTGGCGCTGGCCGGCTACCTGTTCGCGTGGCGGGGATGGCTGCAGCCGGAAGAATCCGCCGTGTTGTCGAAGTTCACCTTCACGCTGGCCATCCCCTGCCTTCTGTTCATCAGCCTGGCAACCGCCAGCATACCGGCCGGTACCGGCGGCGGGCTGCTGCTCGCTTACTATACACCTGTTCTGCTGGTCTACCTGCTGGCCGCCTGGCTGGGTTGGTGGCTGTTCGCCTGCGATGCCCCGCAGCGCAGCGTACTGGCCATGGGAGCGGCCTATTCCAACACCACCGTCATCGGTATTCCGCTGGTAGTGCAGACCCTGGGACGCGAGGCGCTGGTGCCGCTGTTCCTGCTGATTGCCGTACAGAACCTGTTCCTGTTCACGGCCGGCACGCTGGTGGCCGAATTCGGCCAGGGCGGCCGCCACTCACTGCGCTCCGAGCTCTGGAATCTGGGCCGACAACTGGTAAGCAGTCCCATCACCGCCAGTCTCATCGCCGGCGTGCTGTACAACCTCAGCGGGCTGACACTCTTCCCACCAGTGGCCAATACACTGGGACTGATCGCGGACGCGGCCATCCCGCTGGCGCTGTTTGTGCTGGGTACGTCACTGCAGCGGTTCAGAATGCGGGGAGCGCTTGCCCCGGCATTGTTGATGTCGCTGCTGAAAACCGTGGTGCTGCCGCTGCTGGTGTGGTTGTTCTGTTTCCGCGTGTTTGCGCTGGAACCATTGTGGGCCCATACGGCGCTACTGGCCTCGACCCTGCCCACCGGCATCAGCGCCTATGTGTTTGCCGTGCGCTATGACACCGGCCACGCCATGGTGGCCGCCGGATCATTGATGACCGCCATTTTCAGCATCGTGCCGGTACTGATCGTCCTCTGGTTGATCACAGCTCAGAGCGTTCAATGACCCGGTCGCACATCCTTTTCAGGCTATGACTCTTGTCAATCAGCGTGGCAAAACGTTTGTCCTGCGTGAGCCCCTGGCGGTAGCGGTAATAGATCTGCTGGCCGATCACGGCGAGACGGAACAGCCCGAAACAGAAGTAGAAATCGATGTTATCGACAGCAATCCCGGTACGCTGACTGAAGCGTTCAACGATTTCCGCCCGGGTCGGCGCTCCCGGGGCATCGCTGGGCATGGCGCGGAACTCGCGATGATAATCGGGATCATCAGCCTGCACCCAGTAACCCAGCGTACAACCCAGATCCATCAGCGGATCACCGACAGTGGCCATTTCCCAGTCGAGCACACCGATCACCCGAAGCGGATCATCAGCCGCCCAGATCACGTTATCCAGTTTGTAGTCATTGTGAATCAGTGACACCACCCCGCTTTCCGGCGGCATACGATCATGCAACCACTGTATGATGCCCTCGAAGTCGGGTGCGTCATCGGTGATGGCATTGCGATAACGTTTACTCCAGCCCTCCACCTGACGAGTGACATAACCGACCGGCCGGCCGAAATCAGAAAGTCCTGCCTTCTCCAGGTCGATGGAATGCAGCTCTCCCAGCACATCAAAAAGCCGGAAAAACTGTGCACGGACCTGCTCCGGCGTCAGATCGAGCTCCGGTGGATACTCCCGGCGGAAAACCACTCCCTCGATGTAGCTCATCAGATAGAAGTCACAGCCCAGCACCTCATGGTCATCACAGAAAAACAGTGGTTCGGGTGCATAGGGAAACTGCTCCCGGATGGCGGAGAGAACGCGGTACTCACGTCCCATGTCGTGCGCCGACTTCACCTTACTGCCGAAAGGCGGGCGGCGGAGCACCCATTTCCGGTCGCCGTCACTCAACAGGTAAGTCAGGTTGGAGTATCCACCCGGAAACTGACGCACTTCCAGGCGATCCGCGCTCTGGCCGATGACGGGCCGCAGATACTCGCGCAGCGCATCCATGTCCAGCTCCTCACCCGGCCGGATGGCATCCGCCTGCTCTACAGCCAGTGGTGTCGATTCCCTGTCAGACACGATGTCGGTCTCCTCTGCTTACCGGTAAGTGATCAGGTCGCGATGAGGCGGCGTCTCCAGATGCGACAGTGAATTGAATTGCACCAGCGAGCGCCGGCCCCGACCGTAGCGGATACGGGTTACACCGCTGTTGTTCACCATCCAGTTGGTGGCGATGGTCTGGGCATCCGGCATCCGCAGCACCGCCTGCACCATCAATGCTATAACACCGCCGGAGGTGGATACCAGTACTCTGCTGCCACTGCCATGGCGCTGCATCAGAGTCTCCAGCAGACCATGCACGCGGCGCTGGAAATCCGGCCAGGCTTCGTAGCCGGCATCCTCGGGGGTCGGGTTCAATGTGTCGTTGATCCAGTGGGTGGCGGCCGCCTCGAAGACCTGCTGGAACAGCCGGCGGTCGGTGATCCGCTCTCCCGGCGCGATATCGAATCCGTCTGCGCAGCCATGATCACGAAGGTAACTGCTGATCAGCGGGTCTCCGCTATACTCGTTCAACGCCGGCTCGATCAGCGTTTCGGCCCGATCTGCATCAAGCAACGGCAGCAGCGCCCGCGCTGTCTCCTGTTGACGGCGCAGGCTGCCACTGTAGAGGTGATCAAAATGCTCCCCGGCAGCCTGCCAGTGATCGGCCAGGATCCGCACCTGCCGGTGCCCCAGTTCGCTGAGCCGGTCATAGGAGGCCTCGCCAAAGGACGCCTGCCCGTGGCGGACCAGTATCAGCTCACTCATGTCCGGCTGAGAAGCGCATACCGCTGTGTGTGGAACGGAGTGTCGCCAAACAGTTTCTCCAGCGTGGTGACACGCTTGAAGTAATGACCCACATCCAGCTCATCCGTCATGCCGATACCACCATGGATCTGCACGGCTTCCTGCCCGACCCGGCGAAGCGCGCGGCCCACCCGGCTCTTGGCAGCTGACACGGATTTCTGCTTGCCAGCCTCACTCTCATCACTGTCCAGGGTCATGGCGGCCATCGTCACAATGGAGCGGGACAACTGGCACTCGATGAACATTTCCGCCATACGGTGCTGCAGCGCCTGGAACGTGCCAATCGGCGTGTTGAACTGTTTGCGGGTCCTGGCGTACTCGACGGTCTTTTTCAGCAGGCAATCCATCGCGCCCAGACCCTCGGCGGCGGCGGCCAAAGCGGCACGGTCAATCACGCGCTGCAGGGCCGGTAGCGCGGCGCCTTCCTCGCCCAACAGGGCGGACGCCGGAACCCGGACACCATCCAGGTGTACTTCCGCAGCACGGTGTCCATCCACGGTCGGATAGCGACGCTGCCGCATACCCTGCGCTCCGGCACTGACCAGAAACGCCGAGATGCCCTGCTCATCACAGGACTCTCCGGCGGTACGGGCCACCACAATGATGTGATCCGCCGAAGGCGCGTTGAATACCAGGATCTTGTCACCCGTGATCACATACCCGTCACCATCCTTCTCGGCCCGGGTTGTGACATTGGCCGGATTATAGCGACTGCCGGCCTCCGCATAGGCCAGCGCCAGCTGCAGATCCCCTTCCATCAACGGTCCCAGCAGCTCCCCCTTCACCGACTCGCTGCCCAGCTCACTGACCATGCCACCGGCCAACACGGCGGTCGGCACATAGGGTTCCACCACCATGCCCTTGCCGAATTCTTCCATGACCACCATCAGGTCGACGGCCGACGCACCGAAGCCGCCATCTTCCTCGCGGAAGGGCACGGTCAGCCAGCCCAGTTCCGCAAACATACGCCAGTTCTGCGGGTCAAAGCCTTCATCGCGCTGAAGAATCTTCTGACGCGTATCGAAATCATATCGATTGGTGATGAACCGGCTGACACTGTCCAGCAGCATCTGCTGCTCTTCACTGTATGAAAAATCCACGTTGCTACCCCTTCTGAACTGTTCCGGCCTTACAGCCCGAGCACCGCCTTGGCAATGATGTTTTTCTGGATCTCGTTGGACCCGCCATAGATAGACTTCTTGCGGTGGTTGAAATAGGTGTTGGCGGTGGCGGCAGAGGTGCCTGTTCCCACCCACTCGCCGTCAAAGTCTTCCCCGAACTGTTCCGGAACATGAGGCATGCAATGCAGTGCGGCCACTTCCGTGTACAGCTCATCGATCCGCTGGGAGGCCTCGGTGCCCACTATCTTGAGGATGGACGATTCCGGCCCGGGGGCTTTGCCCACGCTCACCGCCGCCAGGGTGCGCAGCTCGGCGAATTCCAGCGCCAGCACTTCCGTTTCGACCTCGGCCAGCTCGGCGGCGAATACCGCATCATCGATCAGGCGGCCGCCCTGACCATCCGGCGTCTGCTCGGCGTACTCCCTGAGCCGGCGCAGGCGCAGCTTGGAGTTGGGAACCTGGGCGATGTTGGTGCGCTCGTGGGTGAGCAATATCTTGGCGTAGGTCCAGCCCTTGTTCTCTTCGCCGATGAGATTCCCGGCCGGAACGCGCACATTGTCGAAATGCACTTCATTGACTTCCGGCGTGCCGTCGATCAGCACGATCGGCGACAGGGAAATGCCTGGTGTTTTCATGTCGATCAGCAGGAAGCTGATGCCTTCCTGCTTCTTGACCGTACTGTCCGTGCGGACCAGGCAGAAGATCCAGTCGGCATACTGCCCCAGGGTGTTCCAGGTCTTGGTGCCGTTGACGATGTAGTGATCGCCATCGCGCACCGCAGTGGTCTTGAGGGAAGCGAGATCGGAACCGGCGTTGGGTTCGGAATAGCCCTGACACCACCAGACATTGCTGGCCAGGATATCGGGCAGGAACCGCTGTTTTTGCTCCTCGGTGCCGAACGAGTATATCACCGGGGCCACCATCTTCATGCCGAAGGCCACTGGCTCAGGAGCCCCGTGCAGCCCCATTTCCATGGCGAAGATGTACTTCTGTGTAGGCGACCAACCGGTACCACCGTATTCCTCGGGCCAGTTGGGTGCTGCCCAGCCCTTTTCATACAGAATCTTCTGCCAGCGTACGTAATCGTCCTTCTCCAGACGAATGCCGTTGTCCACTTTGTGTTTGATGTCTTTCGGGAACTCCGTGTCGAGAAAGGCTCTGACCTCCTCCCGGAACTTCAGCTCCTCGGCAGTAAAATCCGCATTCACCGGCTCTCTCCCCCAGTCAGTCTGATATTGAAGCAGGCAGACTTTACCACTTTTCCGGGGGCGTGCAAACGGAAGTTCGAACGGTTGCTCGGTGCGATCAGTCGCAGGACCGGGGCTCGTAGAAACTGTCAATTCCTTCCCTTCTGATCGCCTGTTGTGCCGCTCCGACGGCCTGTGCCACCGAATCGAAGGACTGGATCCAGTCGGTGAAATATTGCCGGTACCGCCCCTGTATACGGAGCTGCCAGCGCCCGTCTCCAATGTGGCTGGCAAGGATGATCACAGTCTTGTCACGCTGCGTCACGGTCCGTGCGACGCGCCCTTGTTCCTGCACCATACGATGTCCCTCGCTCTCTCCGGCTGTCGTAAAGTGCGCCTCCCTGTACATAGAGCAATAGCGCAGCTTTCCGGAACTGTAAAGGACACCTCCAGAGCGGTGGCGAAACCCCGTGTCAGCCGCTATCATCGCTCTCCACTAGTGAATACGGACCGGTGCTGCAAATGGATTGGCTACAGATCACCCTGCTGGCATTACTGCAGGGGCTGACAGAATTTCTACCGGTATCCAGCTCGGCACACCTGATACTGGTTCCCGTACTGACCGGCTGGCAGGATCAGGGGCTGACCTTTGATGTGGCCCTGCACCTGGGCAGTCTGATGGCGGTGGTGTTGTACTTCCGCCGGGAACTGCGGGCCATGCTGACAAGCTGGTTGCGCTCGGTCCCCTGCGGCGGGCAGGGCGACCGCGATGCCCGCCTTGCCTGGTCGATCCTGTTCGCCACCATCCCGGTAGGATTGGCGGGGCTGCTGTTCCGCGATCTGGTCGAACAGGGGCTGCGGGCACCACAGGTCATGGCGATCAGCCTGATCGGATTCGGCCTTCTGCTGGGCTGGGCGGACTGGCGCTTCCGGGGACAGCGCAGTGAGTATCAGCTGGGCTGGCGGGATGTGCTGATCATCGGCTGCGCCCAGGCGCTGGCACTGATCCCGGGCACTTCCCGGTCCGGTATTACCATGACTGCGGCACTGATGCTGGGCATGAGCCGCGAAGGCGCGGCGCGCTATTCGTTCCTGTTGTCGATCCCGGTGATCGTGATGGCCGGCGGTCTGGAAACCGTCTCGCTGTGGCAGACGACCGGCCCGATCGACTGGCGGGCACTGCTGACCGGCACCATTCTCTCCGGCCTCAGTGCCTACCTGTGTATCCACTTCTTTCTGGCTTTCATCCGCCGTATCGGTATGATGCCGTTCGTCATCTACCGTATCCTGCTCGGCGCAGTGCTGTTGCTGCTATTTGCTGTCTGAGGCAAGAACCGGGAGGAGGTCCCTGAAGCCCTGAGGCGGCGGATCAGCTGAAGCGGATCGGCCTCACGGTACGGAAACCGGCCATGCCCACAATCACTGCAAATAGCAGCAACACCGGCAAGACGAACAGGAGCAATGCGCCGACCCGCTGTTCGACCAGACCGGTGATCCCCAGGAAAAGATAGATCAGCCCTGCCAGGCCATGCAGCATCAGGTAGGCAACGATCCACTGATGCTTGTGAGTGCTGGCGGTAACGGGCGCTCCTGCCAGCAGCCAACGCAATGCATAGCCCAGCAGCAACAGATCGGTGGGCCAGAACAGCAGAAGATTAATGTTGGCGTGCAAGACTTCATGGCTGGATGCCAGCCAGGCGAATAACATCATCGAGCCCGTCAGCCCGCTGAAGAGACACAGCAACAGTCCGACCAGACCCAGTACCCGGTAACTGATACCCGCGCCAGCCAGCCGGTACCCCCGGGCACTGGAAAGCGAGGAAATCGGTATGCGCCGGATCGCCAGCGACAGAAGGCCGAGCGGCAACAGCAGCCCCGCCACAAAGTGGTATCCGTTACCACGATCCGGCGGAGGCGCGAAGTCCAGCAGCACGTCGGTATCCGACAGCAGGGGTAGCGTACGCCCGTTCTCCACCACCGAAGAGTCGATCGACTGTAGCCGCTGCCTCAACTCCAGCGGGAGAAACAACACTTCCCACCGCGACATCGACTCATCCACGCGCGCATTCAACAACACATCCAGGCCCACCGCCACCGGCGGCAGGGAGCGGTAGTGCTGGCGGACTTCATCACGCCATGTCGAGGATACCTGCCCTCTGCTCTGCTCGGAGAGGGCCCCGCCCAGCGCCTCATCCAGGTAGTCCCGGACGCGGGTGGTGCAGTTGTCTTCGAAATAATGGTACGCGTAGGAGGTATTCCCCTCGCGCAGGTTCCAGGCCAGGCGGCGATATAGCCGGACCTTCTGCTCCCCGGTCAGGTTGATCCGCTCCTGCCACACCGTGCGCTGTTCACGCTGATAACGGTCCAACTCCCATTCGGTGGGTACCACACCCAACTGATAGTCCATGACGCCCTGCATGAAACGCCAGCCAAACGGAATCAGTCCGCCACTGGTATCAAACAATCCCCAGTTGAAGACCAGATCCGTGCCATTGGCCTCATCCACCACCCGCAACGCGGTGTGACCGAAATTGTCCCAGACATGATCGCCGGCATCGACGGTCAGGAGATGGAAAGAAAGCTGGTCAGGGTCAGTCGGAACCGGGGTCGATTGGCTTTGCTCGATGACAGGCAGAACAGGCTGGGCTGACACCGGGCTCACCACGGCCGCTGCCAGGGCCAGCATCAACATCCACCATCCGGCAAGCAGACAACAGGGAGTGGCTTTCCGCAATGTGGCAGCCATGCGGTGTCTTGGCGGATTGATGGAAATCAAGGATCTGTGAGCTTCTTTTCAGGTTGTGCTGTCAAGGGGCAACTGAACTGCCATCATATCAAAGAACGTCAGGCGATCAAGGGTGCCGGCCAGCGCGGTTGACGGCCAGCTTGCCCCGCTTCGCACCAATGCCTATGATACCGGCCATGATCATCTGGCGGCAGCCCGATTGCTGCTGCCTTTGGAAAGGGAGTCTCACCTGTGATGAATGGCGCGCAAGCCCTGGTCCGCACTCTGCAGCAGTGCGGCGTCGAACTCTGTCTGGCCAATCCCGGCACCTCGGAAATGCACCTGGTGGAGGGGCTGGACAAGACGCCGGAGCTGCGTTCGGTGCTCGCCCTGTTCGAGGGCGTCTGTACCGGCGCGGCGGACGGTTATGCACGCATGAGCGGCAAACCGGCCGCCACTTTGCTGCACCTGGGGCCGGGGCTGGCCAATGGCATCGCCAATCTGCATAACGCGCGCAAAGCCGGCACGCCGCTGATCAACCTGATCGGCAACCACCCGGCCTACCACACCGGCTATGACGCACCTCTGACCTCCGATATCGACTCGCTGGCCCGCAACGTCTCGTCGTGGATCAAGTCCTCCAGTACCGCCGACACCCTGGCACGCGATGGTGCCGAGGCCTGGACCGCCGCCATGCGGGCCACGCCCGGCTCACGGGGCCGCATCTCCACATTGATCATCGGTGCCGACGCCGCCTGGGGCGAAGCGCCGGCACTGCCGGCCGTGCCAACCGCCCCGCTGCGGGCACCAGTGGCCGGGGAAAGCGTCGAGCGGGCCGCAGCGGCGCTGGAGTCCGGCGAGCCCGCCGTGATGATCCTGGAGCACCATGGCATGTCTCCGGAGGCGGTCGAACATGCCGCCCGTATTGCCAGCCATACCGGTTGCCGGCTCATGACAGCCACTTTTCCGGCCCGGGTCGACAGCGGTGCGGGTACGCCGCTCCTCGAGCGCATGCCCTACTTCCCCGAACATATCCTTGCCTCTCTGGAGGGCGTCCGGCACCTGATACTGGTCGGCGGGCAGACACCTGCCAGTTTCTTCGCCTATCAGGACTCGCCCAGTGACCTGGTACCGGACAGCTGTCAGGCACTCACGCTGGCTCGCACGGAAGAAAATGCGGTGGATGCACTGGAACGGCTGGCAGAGCGGCTGGGGGCGAGTCAGGCGACCATACAACGCTTCGAGAAAAAGCCAGTCGAAGTGCCGCCGGGAGATACGCCACTGAACCCGAAAACAATGACAGCGGCCATCTCGGCAACGCTGCCCGAGAACGCCATCATTGCCACAGATTCGGGCGCCGGGAACGGCATGTTCTCCTACCTGCAGACGGCCAACCCCCATACCTGGCTCAGCCTGACGGGCGGCTCCATCGGCCAGGGGGGACCGGTCGCCACTGGTGCCGCGCTGGCCTGCCCCGACCGACCGGTTCTGGCCCTGCTCGGAGACGGCGGCGCCGCCTACACGATACAGTGCCTGTGGACCCAGGCCCGGGAGCAACTGAATGTCACGACCGTGATCTTCGCCAACCGGACGTATAACATTCTGAATGTGGAGTACGGTCGCCTGGGCGTCACCGATGTCGGTGATATCGCCGCCAGTCTTTTTGACATCGGACGACCGGAGATCGACTGGACGGCAATGGCCAGCGGCATGGGAGTGCCATCGGCACGTGCCTCCACGGCCACCGAACTGGCCACCCTGCTGGAGCGCAGTATGCAGGAACCGGGACCGTTCCTGATCCAGGCACAATGTTGATGCTCGATCGACCAGAGAGGTGACAGTGATGGCAGGCCCCGAACCCGGAACGGACGCCTGGCTGGCCCAGGTCCAGGAGGAGGTCATCGAACCGGAACGCCCGATCACCGACCCTCACCACCACCTGTGGAAAAAGCGCTTCGGGCGCGACTACCTGCTGGATGACCTCTGGCAGGATACCGGCAGCGGGCACAATATCGAGCAGACCGTCTTTGTGGAATGCCGTGCCTTCTACCGCCGGGAAGGCGCGGAGCATCTGCGCCCGCTGGGCGAAAGCGAATACATCATGGAACTGGCCCGCCAGTCACTGGCACAGGACAGGCAGGCCCGGATCGCCGGCATCGTGGCCCATGCCGACCTGATGCTGGGACGGGACCCGGCCAGGCTGGAAGAAGTCCTGGAGGGACACCGCGAGATCTGCGGCCCGCTGTTCTGTGGCATCCGTCACGCCGGTGCCCGCGACGCCCGCCCGGAAGACCTGCTGATTCCGGGCCCCGCACCATCCTACCTCTACGGACGGGAAGATTTCCGGGCTGGCCTGCGACTGCTTGGCGGGCAGAACCTTGTTTATGACACCTGGCACTATCATCACCAGAACGAGGACTTTCACGACCTGGCACAGGCTGTACCGGAAACCACGATGGTACTCGACCACTTCGGCACTCCGCTGGGTGTCGGCATCTACCGGGGAGCCGGCGACGAGATCTTCCAGCGCTGGAAAGAGGACATCCGTCAGATTGCCCGATGCCCCAATGTCTACGCGAAACTGGGCGGCCTCGCCATGCCGGACAACGGCTTCGGCTGGGATGGCAGCCCGGTGCCTCCCGACTCCGACGAGTTCGTGCGCCGGCAGAAGAAATACTACCTGCACGCCATCGAGTGTTTTGGCCCGGAACGCTGCATGTTCGAGAGCAATTTCCCCGTAGACCGGCTGTCGATGAACTATACCACTGTATGGAACGGCTTCAAGAAAATGGTAGCCGACTTCAGCGAGAGTGAGAAAGAGGCACTGTTCAGGGGGACAGCGGAAAAAGTCTACGGTCTGCGCGACCGGGTTGAACGTTTCAGGGCGACGGACGTACCTTCTTGACCACTCCGCTGGCGGTCAGGATGATACGCCCCGCGCTTCGTAGCGTAGCCCGGACGAATATCAGCGAGCCACCACGGCGCACTACCTCGCCGACGCCTTCCACGAGATCTCCCTCCGCTGCCGGCCCCACGAATTCAACATTACAGGTGACTGTCACGACACTTTCATGACGACCTCCGTTGGCGGCAATACAGAGGGTGTAGTCCGCGAACATCATCAATACGCCGCCATGCACCGTGCGGTGAGAATTGCAGTTGACTCCCTGCACCCGGAAAGCGGTTTGCACCACATCTCCGTTCACGGTGAAGAAAAACGGACCGTTATGATCCTCTGCTTCATCGCCATACCAGTGCTGGTACTGGGCCGGGAGGCCGTGGTCCGCAGGATTGGCGGGTGAATTGCTCATCATGTACTCCTTACCGTAGCCCTGTCACAGGTGTTTTCGCCGCGCGGCGGTCAATGGCCTGATATCGTCCAGCCCACGTCCGTTTTCCACAAGGTCGGCCACCGCATCGCCAAGCACCTGACTAGCGTCCAGCGTACGTGTCCAGTAGTCGATACGTTGCCCGGTTTCCATCACCTCGAAGTCCTTGCGATCAGGGATCTTCCCGTACGGAAGGGTGGCCACAAAACTGGCTGATGGAGCCAGGACAACCACATTATCGAAGTGCTCCGGATGGATGCGGCGCCAGCGTACCAGTTTGTCAAACCAGCCCGGGACAAGACCCGCATAGAAATGCGGATACAGCACCAGCCCGTCGACACTGGAGAAAGGCAGATCAAAGTGGTAGTCCGTGATGCCTCCGTCCCGGAACAACGCATCCGGAGCGCCGGGCACTCCCCTCACCCCTTCCATCACCAGCGGAATGGAGCCGGTGGCCATCAGGGCGTCCATGACGTTGCCCCCGGTCAGGGCCACATGACGGGTCGGCAGGTCATCAAAAGCGAATGGTAGCGTACCGGGGTGGCTGGCGAATACCGTACGCTCGAAGAACCAGCCCAATGACCGGCGGCTGAAGGCATTGGCCAGACCACAGGCCGCCAGGCCCCCAGCCAGAACGGCAGGGCGCTCGCTTTTCACCATGCCCCGCGCCCGGTCGGCGATGATATGTGTCCGGATGACGGCATTGCCCACGATCTCTTCGGCACCGGTGTCGCCCAGCACGTGATGGACCATCTGCCGGGCCTCGCGACTGACCTCACGACGGTCGGGCCGCTCCGAGGAATAGGTCTGCGTGGAATAGCGGCGCGCCAGCCGCTCAATGCCGCACAGCGGGTCATTCAGCCCCATACAGGCCAGGCGCCAGGCGCCGGCCGAGGTACCAATCGTCGCCAGGGGCGTATGCCTGCCCTTGAAAAAAGAGCCGGACAGATAGCGGTCGATGCCATACAACACAAACCATTTCGGCCCGCCGGAGGCACCGGCCAGCATGGCGATATCCTGCGCTCGAAGCCCGTTTTCACGCAGTTGTTGCCGGGCTTTGGGACCGGCCAGTATCGATAGGACAGACATGGGGACAGATCATATACGGCCCGTTCGACTGCCAGCAAGTCCGCCGTTATACTAGGCGCCAGGAGGGACTCACCATGAGCCCCGCAAATCGCATACAGGAAACGATGATCATGAAGTACTTACTGATCCGGCGCACCTGCACCGCCGTCTGCGTATTGAGCCTCGTCATGGGATTTTCTCCCGGATTGATGATGCCGGCCAATGCCCAGCAGAGCGGAAATTCAGCGACCGATACAGAGCTGTCCATCCGTCACTATCGTCGGGGCAACACCTATAACAATCTGGAACGGTACGACGAGGCGATCCAGGAATATCGCCTGTCTGTTGCAGCCGACCCGGAAATGCTCGACTCGTACCGCAACCTGGCCAATATCTATTACAGCCAGGAGAAGTATGACGAGGCGATCCCCAACTTCATCCGCTTCGTCAACCTCTACGATGGCCCACCGGATACAGCGCTGCGTTCCGCGCTGGCCAATCTGGGCAACCTGCTGCGCGACAGGGACGACTACGAGCGCGCCCTCGAGTACGACCTGCGCTCACTAGAGGCCGACCGGGAAAACGAGTCACTGGTTTTTCTTACGGGCAATGACTACCTGAATGCCGGCGAGACGGACAAGGCCCTGCAGATCTACGAAAAAGCGGTGGAACTGCATCCCGACAACGCCTTCATGCATCGCACGCTGGGACGGATGTACGATGAGCAGGGCGACCTGGAGAGGGCGCTGACACATTATCGACGTGCTGCGGAAATCGACACGGGCAGCGATTTCTACCGGAAACTGATCAGGACGACACAGGAACGCATGGAGTGGCGGGAGGAGGAGTGATCTCCGGATCACCGGAGGCCTGTTCCAACAGCCCTTCCAGCCTCCGTTGCCGGCGCTCGGGAGACCTTTTCGCCAGCCCCTCGACCGCCTCGTGGAAAGCCTGCCAGTCACCACCCGATGATTTCATCAGCATGGCAAAAGCGGGTACCCATTGATGGTAGGCTCCCACGGTGGCCAGCCGGGCATTGTTCAACGGACCATCAAACCAGCTGCCGTACGCATCCACACCCCAACACTCCTTTAATGCCGCATAATCTTCCTGCAGGGCATGCAGTATCTGCCCCTTATGGCGCTGGACGTCCGCCGCATCCTCCTGGCGGGCATAGAGCGCCTCCAGGCGGGCACTGTGGTGCTGCACCAGCGTCACGAAACCGGCCCGCCGCTGCCCGGCCAGATTCCAGGCCTGCAGATCGTCGGGCTCTCCGAAGCCGGCCTCATGCCACTGACGCAGCCCCTCCTGCTCCACGAAGGTCGCGAAACTCTCATTGAACTCCGTGTCTCCGGCCAGGTAGACACGCTGATGGGCCAGCTCATGAAAGATCAACGCCACCAGGGCATGGGGCGGACGCTGCAGCATGGGTGTCGTCAACGGATCGTTAAACCATCCCAGGGTCGAATAGGCCCCCACCCCGCCGGTGAACACATCGTGACCCCGTGCGGCGAGGCGGCCCGCTTCACGCTCGGCGGCCTTCCGGGAAAAATACCCCCGGTATCCAACGCAGCCGGCGACCGGAAAACACCATTGCACCAGGTCCAGGGAGTCCGCCGGCGCGGCAAACACATTCCAGACCACATGGGAGCGCTCCAGCATCACATAATCACTGTAGCTACCGCCCGCATCCAGCCCCAGACGTTGCGCCGCAAAGTCGCGCGCCTTCACGGCCCGTTGCAGCGCTGCGCGAGTGGCTTGTGGCAGATCATCACGCGCCAGCACCACCTCCACCGGTTCGCGTTGCCACAGCAAACGCAGATGACCGCTTACCGCCTGTCCGTAGTACCCCACTGTGCGACAGCCACTGACCACCACCAGCAGGAGTAACAGCACAGCAGCCCGGGTCACGGCGTACCGCCATCCCTCTCCCGGGGCTCCAGTTCGATATGAAACAGATTTCCCCAGAGCTTGCCGGTCACCAGCAGCCGGCCGTGTTCTTCATCCCACGCTATACCGTTCAGCACCGATTCACGGCTACTGGTACGGGTCTCGCCAGACAGTCCGGACAGATCCACAACGCCGGTCACCTTTCCGTCCTGCGGATCAATACGCACAATATGATCGCTCATCCAGACATTGGCCCAGACTTCACCGTTGATATATTCCAGCTCATTGAGCTGATGCACCGGCAGCCCGTCCCTGGTGACGCGAACACGCCGCTGAACCGAGAAGTCATCCGGACGGATGAACTGCAGGGTGTCAGACCCGTCGCTGAGGATCAGGTGGTCTCCGTCATGGGTCAGCCCCCAGCCCTCACCGGGATGGTAGTGTGTGGTGACCGATTCCAGGGTGTCGACGTCGTAAACGAAGACCAGACCGGCCTTCCAGGTCAGTTGATACAGCCGGTCACCCGCGATGGCGATCCCCTCGCCAAAGTACCGACCGGACAAGGGCCGGTGATCGAGTATGGCGCCCTCTTCCAGATCCAGACGCGCCACACCGGAGCGCCCGTACTGTCCGGTGCCTTCATACAACACGCCATCGTGGATCAGCAGACCCTGCGTGAAAGCCGTGCTACGGTGCGGGAACCGCTCAATGATCCGATACCCGTACTCGGGCGTGGCAAGCGCCACGTTCCCCAGCAGCAGAACCAGCAATACAACAGCGGATCGGATCATCAACGGTGTACTTCCTCGCGGGCTGACGTAGAATCGGACAGGAACTCTGCAACAAGTCTATGGAGGACAAGTGACCATGGCAAGTGATTGTCTGTTCTGCCGGATACTGGATGGCGAGATTCCGTCCGACACGGTCTTCGAGAATGAGCGGGTGTACGCCTTTCGCGATATCAGTCCCCAGGCTCCGAGCCATATCCTGGTCATACCCCGCAAGCATATCGCCAGCCTCAACGAGCTGGGCGAGGAAGACACGGCATTGATGGGAGAACTGATCAGCGCCGGCGCTCACGTTGCCCGGCAGGAAGGCCTTGAAGGCAAGGGGTACCGCAGTGTGATCAATACAGGTGAGCATGGCGGACAGAGCGTCCATCACATTCACCTGCACATTCTCGGCGGCCGCCCCCTCGACTGGCCACCCGGCTGATCATCACGGGGCCGCCAATTCCGCCACTCCCCGGGCTGACGCATCGACGGTCCCCTGCTCGGTGATCAGACCACTGATCAGACGCGCCGGCGTCACGTCAAAACCCGGATTGCCGGCGCCTGTGCCGGGCGGGGTCACACGGACCGCGGTCAATACGCCCTCGGTATTCATTCCCTGCACCCAGCGTACTTCATCGGCATTACGTTCTTCGATGGGAATGGTTCCGACGCCTTCCCGTAGCGAAAAATCGATGCTCGACACCGGCAGGGCCACGTAGAAAGGCACCGCGTTATCCCGGGCGGCCAGCGCCTTGAGATAGGTGCCGATCTTGTTGCAAACATCGCCATTGGCTGCGGTCCGATCGCTACCCACCAGACAGATATCCACTTCCCCCTGCTGCATCAGGTGGCCGCCCGCATTGTCGGTGATGACGGTACAGGGAACTCCGGCCTGTTCCAGCTCCCAGGCGGTCAGTGAAGCGCCCTGGAGCCGGGGACGGGTTTCGTCCACCCAGACATGCACCGGAATCCCCGCTGCATGGGCCTTGTAGACTGGCGCCAGGGCGGTGCCCCAGTCGGCCGTGGCCAGCCAGCCGGCATTACAGTGGGTCAGGACATTGAGGGTACGTTGATGCCGGTCATGCAAGGCCTGAAGCAGTGAAAGTCCGTGCTCGCCGATCCGCTCACAGGCATCAGCATCCTCTGCCAGCAACTGCCTTGCGCAGCGCAAGGCCGTATCCGCCTGCCGGTCGGCGGATACATCGAGCAATGCCGTCTTCAGACGTTGCAGCGCCCATTGCAGATTGACCGCCGTCGGCCGGGTCGAGAGTAACTGCTGACAGGCCAGGTCCATCGAAACGGCCCCACGGCGCAGCGCGAAATACAGGCCGAACGCAGCCGTGATGCCGATCAGCGGCGCGCCTCGCACCCGCATCTGCTCGATGGCCTCACAGGCCGCCTCCAGCGATTCCAGTTCACAATATTCCAGCCGGTGCGGCAGGCCGGTCTGATCGATAATTCGCACCGTGGCGCTGTCTTCCTGCCAGACGATGCTGTAAAGGGTCTTGCCATTGAGTTCCACACTGGCTCCTTCGCCGCAGAACGGGCCTCACAACGAAAAACGCACCCCTGAGGGTGCGCTTGTGATCACCGGGTCCGGCCGTTACCGGTCATGGCTCGACGATTGAAATATCGAATATGCCAGACTCCCGTGCCGAATCCATGACCATAGTCAGGGTCTGCACATTAGAGTCGTTGTGAGGCTGGATAATGACGCTGGCTTCCGGGTTTTCGGCTTTCAGACGGTCGATATTCGCCCGCACCTGACCCGGCTGCACTGTCCTCGGTTCACCGTTGAATCGGATCTCGTTGTTGGCACCGAGTTCCACCAGAATATTACGATCTTCGGGCGGCTGCTCCGGGGGCGGCTCGTCGCTGTTATCGGTGCTGGAAGCATCAATGGCCTGCTCCGAAAGGAATGTCGCAGTCACAACGAAGAAAATAAGCAGAATGAACACCACGTCCAGCATGGGCGTGAGGTCGATACTGCTTTCGTCTTTTTTTCTGTCACCCGCCAGTTTTTTCATACTACGCTCAACCTGTTGATCAAGTACTTGATTTCTATGATTATTTTATTCGTTCTACCCATTCCACCCATGGCTCGCGCGGCTGGGCACATGACGTTCACTGCTCAAGTATACCTGATATGGGACGGGCCACAACACCCGGTACCGTCAACCGCTTACTGCAGCGATCGCACGGTAACGTCGACCACTGCCTGCATCTGCTTGGGCGCCTTGCCCTCCCGGCTGCTGACCCGAACACCGTTCAGTGTATTCATCAGCACATCAGCCGCCAGCTCCGGCGTGACGTCCTTGCCCAGTTGACCCGCTTTCTTCGCATCCTTCATGCGTTTCAGGAAGGCCTTGCGGATGGTGCTGTAGTAGCCCTTGACCGCCTTCTGCAGATCCTTGTCCCAGTTGATGCTCTCGCAGAACGAGTTCACCAGCAGACAGCCCTTGCTGCGGCGCTTCGCTGACGCGGCCAGCACGGCAAGGCGGAAGTACTGCCGCACCGCATCCCAGGGCGCCAGCTCTTCGCTATTCAGTGAGGCATCCAGATCTTTCTGGACCAGTTCACTGTAGTGCTTCAGACAGGAACGGAAAAATGTATCCTTGTCACCAAACGAGTTATACAAGGTGCCTCTGTTGATGCCAGTGGCATCCAGCAGCTTCTGCACGGAACTGGCCTCGAAACCCTCGCTCCAGAACTGCTCCATGGCATTGGTCAATACATCTTCGTACACAAACTCGACTGGTCTTGCCATAATGATTTACTCTACAACTGCTTTTGAATGGTGAGGGACCGTTATCCCGAAGGGCGCGCATTCTATACGATGAGGGAGGTTTTTACATCTATTGATACAAAATACTACATTATCGGCATCGCCCCGACAGACGGGGTACCGGCAGAGCCGACTCAGGAAAGGACGCTGAAAAGCAGACCGATCAGACCACCCAGCACAACGCCCCAGACCACCAGCCAGCCCAGATGCCGTCTGATCATAGCCTGCACGATATCCCGCACCATCACCGGCGTGAGTTCGTCCAGGCGCTGATCTACAAGTCGTTCAACGAAACGGGCGATGCTGTCCGGATCACTGATTTCCCTGAGCGCCTCCTTCAAAAGGGCGTTGAAAGCCGGCTGTTCCAGCATCCCCTGAAGATGGAGGCGCATGCGCTCACGGAATGGTTCGCGCAGACTCTCCAACGCGTCTCCGCCACCGAACATGCCCAGCATATTGCCCAGGGAGGACTGCAGTATCGCCTCCACCAGCGAGTCAAAGGCGCGATCGAAGTCCATCCGTTCCACGAGGTCGCGAAACATATCATTCAGACGCTCCTCCGACAGCATTCCGACATCGGAAACACGGGCGATGGTGGCGGGACTGAAAAACTGCTGCATGACCAGGCGCCGGATACCGACCTTGAATTCCCGGAAATGCAGCGGAATGACCCCGGACCCGTAGAGACCGGGCACACGATGAAACAGCATGTGGACGGCCAGCCAATTGGTCAGCCCTCCTGACAGGGCAAATACCCCAGCGTGGAACAGCGGCTCGGCCGGCCACCAGTATCCGACGGCGACCAGCAGCAGGGCCAGCAGATTGGCCACCAGACTCTTGTCAATCACCGCCGTGCCACCGCTGCCATCCGGATGTTCCAGCGCCCGACTCACCGCACCCTCCCGTCGTCCTCGACGTTTCGGTGGTGGCGGGCAACCGGCATGGCGCTGCGCAGCCGTCCGGGCATATCGGGATCGATACGGGCCACGGCGACACCTTCACCGTCCTCATGACAGGCCAGCACTGTCCCCCAGGGATCGACAATCATGGAGTGCCCCCATGTGGTCCGCTTCGCGTTGTGCTGCCCCCCCTGTCCGGGCGCCAGCACATACACCTGGTTCTCGATGGCCCGGGCACGGATCAATGACTCCCAGTGCGCCTCCCCGGTCACCCGGGTGAACGCCGAAGGCACCGTCACCAGTTCGGCGCCAAGCCCGGACAATACCCGGTACAAACCGGGAAACCTCAGGTCATAACAGACCGTCAGGCCGAGGCCCCCGAAAGGCGTGTCGGCAACCACCGCCTGATCGCCGGGCTCGAAGCTGTCGGATTCGCGGTAGCTCGCCTGCGCATCATCCACATCCACATCGAAGAGATGGATCTTGTCATAACGGGCCCGGCACTGGCCTGCCGGATCGTACAGCAGAGAAGCCGGACGTACCCGACCATCCTCCAGCAGACTGTCATCCTGCGGCCGGGTGATCAGCGGAATCGTTCCCCCAAGCAACCATATCCCGTGACGACGCGCCTGCCCGGCGAGAAACTGTTGCAGCGGACCACCGTCATCGCCCCACCGCTCACCGAACTCCCGCATCGGCCCACTGTCCAGCACAGCAAAATTCTCCGGCAGTGCGACCAGCGACGCCTGCTGCTCCACGGCGCGGGCAATCAGATCTTCCGCCGCGCGCAGGTTGGCTGCAACGTCAGCCACGCTGACCATCTGTACGGCGGCGATCACTGTCTGCCGGTCATCAGGGTTGTGCGGATGCATCGTCCTCGTCCTCTCCTCCGGTCGAAAATACCTGGGTCAGGCGTGGCTGCAGGGTCTCCCAGGGACCCTGCAGGGTATACTGGGCGCTGGTCAGACTGTCCACCTGATCACCGAAAATCTGATCCAGCACGAACACGCCCACGGCTACTTGCCAGTTGATCAGGTTGTTCAGGACTGCCAGGCCGCTGACCCAGGGCAGGTTGTCACTGACAGGCAAGGTAATATACAGATTTCCGTCGATGGTCTCCTCCGGCAGATTCACCGATCCGCTGAGCTGAAAAAGACTGGAGGGGCCGATGATCTGCAGCCGATCCTCAATGGTGAGCACACCCTCGTTCAGAAACACCGTGCCACGAATCTCTTCATAGGCCAGACCTTCGCGCAACAGATCGTCGCTTACCCTCAATCGACGAATCAGCGCATCGAAGTTGATGATACTGATCAGCTTCAGCGCGCTGTTCCCGGCTCCGGTGCCACCCCGGAACCGCCCGTCATCCAGGGCCAGATCCACTTCTCCCCGGACACCTACCGCCGACACGAATGCCGGAGTACCGTCCCAGTCAAGCCGGACATCAAAGCGGGCACTCCCACTCTCGAGTACCGGGGCGTAGCCGTAGGCACTCAATACAGGCGCCAGGTCACCGGCCTTCACGCTCCCTTCCAGCTCGCTCTCGTGTGAGGCGCCATCGTAATACCAGACAAACCGTGCGGGCTCCTCTTCCGTACCGATCTGTAGACCCCGCGATGTCACTTGCAGATCGTCGAATACAACACTGTCGTCACGCGGCTGCAGACTGAAAGACCACTGCCCGTACTCTGCATTGCCTACCTGCAGATCATCGACCGAAAACCGCATGGCCGGGAAAGTGCGCGGATCCACGTCGGCCAGCGGATCGGTGCGCGGCATCACGTACTCCACCGGATCCAGCTCCTCAAACCGGACCTCCTCGTCACCGGATACGGAACCCGGCGTATCCTCACCCGCTTCGGAATCCGCATCAATGTGGATACGGGCGAACTCAGCCACCAGAGGCGCCGTGCGGTCAGCGGGAAACAGAAGCGCACCACCAAGATGCTCCGATGCCAGGGCCAGGCGCGCTCCCTCCGGCTCCTGATCGAGCTGCACGTTGACATTACTGAACTCCTGATCAAAGAGATCCAGCCGATCCACATTGACATCCACCAGACCGGCCAGCTCCCGGAGTTCCGGCGCGCCGGGCATACCGGTCGCCGGCGACAGATGATCGTCGTAATAATCCAGCCAGCCTCTCAACGGAAGGTAGGACACCCGGCCCAGCACCTGCAGCCCTGGCGTACTGTCATCGAAACGCCGCACACGCACTCCGTCCCCCGGGGGACCAAGAAACAGCAGACCGCTTTCAATGGTGCCATCCGTTGAGAGCCGGGCGTTGAGTGTAGCCAGATCGCTCATTCGCAGCTGAACCCGGCTACCGCCTCCGTCCAGGAACGACAGCTCCAGTCTGGACGGCCAGGCGTCTTCCGAAGCCTTGCCCAGCGGGGCCGGATAGCCCAGCGATACCCCACTCAGATCACTGTTGACGGTCAGAACGGGACTCATGGTCCGGTCATCCACTTCAGGCAACTCCAGACGCAGGTCCACTGCCGCCGTCCCACCCACGGGCTGCAGCATCCGCTCCACGACAGGCGGAATCAGCGACCACTGTCGGAGTGAATCCACATCGAAATTACCCTCCGCGCTCAGCGCAGTATCATTAAGCCCCCCGCTCCAGTCGAGGCTCTCCAGGTCCAGTGCCACATCACTGTCAAACACCCTGGCCCGCAATCCTTCGCTGCTGAGCCCCTCGACAGTGGAATAACGAACGGTACCGCTGATCTGCTCCAGTTCCAGCTGATAATCGGGAACCATCGCCTCGTTGTCGTCAATACCCAGCGTCAGACTGATTTCAGGCTCGGCATCCTCGATGAAAAGCGGCAGCTCCAGATCCAGTGCGAAGTCCACGTCTCCGCTTGTCTCCCATCCGGCCAGATAGTTGCCCAGACCCTCGGTGACCGGCGTTCTTCTCAGATACTCCAGACCCCGGGGCGCGGTCCCCGTGCCCTGTCCATTAACCGTAAGCCAGCCGCCACTGCCTTCACTGTTGGGCCGCACCTCCGCCCGCGTTTCGCTGAAACGGATGCCCAGTGAACTGCCAGCCCGCACGTCCACATCGACATCCGCTCCGTCGACGACTACCAGCCCGTTGATCTCCTCCAGCGCTGGCCAGTCAGGATCGAACCGCAACACACCGTCCCGGACCCGGTAGAACATCTGCATGGTGCGATCCTCGGGCGAACTGCCCCGCTGAACCTGGCCCCGGAAAACGAATCCACTACCGCCCGCTTCGCCGCCCAGGACCGAACGGTCGATCCAGCCCAGGATCCCCTGAATCCCGGGCGGAGCACCGGGTCCCATCGGCAGATACGCGGACTTGCCACTGGCATCGCCTTGCAATGCACCCACCATCAGCTCCAGGCCGATCTCCGGTTCACTGTCCGGCACCGCCCGGAACGTGGTAGCAAACTGTGCCCTGCCGGAAATCAGATCCGATTCCGCAGTAATCACGGAGCTGGAGACACGAAGGTCCGCCCCCCTGCGGGTATCCAGACGCACGTTGATGCGGCCATTGACATGCGTGTAACTCCAGACGTCATCGAACAATCTCGGCAGGTGCAGACTCAAATCGGTGGAATCGACTTCCACGGAACCGGTCAGACGCCCGCTGTCCGCCGTATAGAGAAATTCCGCGTAGCCATCGGCGCCCCACACAGCGGGCGCCATGCCTCGTGCATCGACACGGGCATCAGTCAGGTTGCCACTGACGGAAACCGCTCTCAGCCGGCCCCCGTCCATACCGCCCTCGATTGCCAACGCCTCAACAGACCCGCGGGGGTTCAGTGTTTCCAGCTCGGTGCGCAACTGGCCGGAAACCAGCCCCAGGTCACGCAGCAACGGTGAGAGCATACCCGCGTCCAGCCGCTCGGCCCGCAGGCGGAACTGCTGGTTATCCTGCCACTCGAACCAGCCACGGCCGGACTGCCATTGATCCCCGTCACGCTGAAAGCGCAAGCTGTCGATCCAGGCCCGGTGATTGTCTCCGTCCCGGCGGTAATGGAACACCCCGTCCAGGCCCGTGATCCCGACTGTGCGTTCGTGCCGCCGCTCGTAGACAGACAGGCGCTGTGCCTGTGCCCGTACGTCCAGCGCCTGGAGACGGGATTGCCGGAAGTCGGCCCATACTTCCATCCCGGCATCCAGTTCCTCGACCTGCAACGTGCCAAACTCCAGCAGCCCCGCAAAAAGCGCCAGATCATTCTCCGGTATCCGGGCATACACTGAGCCACTCAGCTCTGACACGCTTCTGCCGTCCAGTGCCGCCTGCAGCGTCACGCGCCTCGGGTCGCCCGGCAGCCAGGCATTGGCCTGCAGTCGATGACGACCGCCGCGACTCTGGAACAGCAACGCCAGATCATCGAACTGCAAGGCACGCTGGTCCAGTCCGGCGAACCGGACCCGCGTGTCGAGTACCTCCACGTCACCAAGCCGGGTCAGCAGTCGGAAGCTGTCATCAACAGACAACATACGGGTGCTGCCCAGTCCGGCAAGACGCCAATTGCCATCGATCTGTTCATGGAGAGTCAGGTCCAGGTCACGCACGCGGATACGCCCGGCCATCCACTGCAGATTCAGCAGACTGGCCGGCATGTCCAGAGACAACGATACACGGGAAAGCGCAAGCGTCGGCGAGCCGTCGGCCGCCATCAATTGCAGGTCTTCAATGGCCAGGGTCGGCCCCAGACCGCGCCAGCCGCCTTGCAAGGCACCGATGCGCACCGGCATGCCGACAAGCTCACTCAGGCCCTCCTCGACGGGAGCAACCCAGCCGCCGGCCTGTGTCATGACATACCGTCCGGACAGGATATAGGCAGACAGCAGGATGACCAGCACTGCAAATACTGTCATCAATGGCCGGCCTGTGAATCTGGCGATACGCTGAATCATGTCCACTCGTCAGAACAGCACCACATCATACTGTTCCTGAGTATACATGGGTTCCACCTCGAATCTGATGGTCTTTCCAACCAGCTCCTCCAGATCAGCCAGTGTACTGGATTCCTCATCCAGCAGACGGTCCACTACCAGCTGGGAGGCCATTACCAACAGTACATCATTGCCGTAGGCCCTGGCCACGCGCAGAATTTCCCGAAAGATTTCATAGCAGATGGTCTCCGGCGTGCGCAACCGCCCCCTGCCCTGACACACCGGGCAGGGATCACACAGCAACTGCCCCAGGCTCTCCCGGGTCCGCTTGCGCGTCATTTCCACCAGTCCCAGCGCCGACAGCCCGGAGATCACGGTGCGGGCCGGATCCTTGTCCAGTGCTTTCTCCAGGGTACGCAGCACCTGCCGTTGGTGTTCGACATCCAGCATGTCGATGAAGTCGATGATGATGATACCGCCGAGATTGCGGACACGGAGCTGGCGGGCGATGGCGGTGGCGGCCTCCAGATTGGTCTTGAGAACGGTTTCGGCATGGTTGCGGCTGCCCAGGTAGGCGCCGGTGTTGACGTCGACAGTGGTCATTGCCTCGGTCTGGTCGATGATCAGGTCACCGCCGGATTTGAGTTTGACCTGCCGGCCCAGAGCCTTGCCGATTTCATCGTCTATGCCATGGAGGTCGAAAATCGGCCGCTCACCGGCGTAGTACTCCAAGATTCCATCGGATTCAGGAATGAACTCACGGATGAATTGGACGATCTCGTCATGGGTGCGGCGGGAATCCGTCCGGATTCTTTCCACTTGCGGAGTAATCAGATCGCGTATGGCGCGCAGGTACAGAGGCAGGTCCCGGTACAATATAGCGATGTCCCGGCACTGCGATTGCTGTAACTCCACGGTTTCCCAGAGCCGGTGCAGGAAGCGGATGTCCCCGGTCAGCTCTTCCCCCGTGATCCCCTCTGCCGCCGTCCGGATGATGTATCCGCCGCCATCCTCCAGACCCAGTGCCGCCACGCAATCCCGCAACAGGGTTTCCAGTCGCTCGCGCTCCGCCTCGCTCTCCAGTCGCTGGGAAATGGCGACATGCCGGTTGCGCGGCAGATAGACCAGATTCCTGGAAGGGAGAGTCAGGTGGGTGGTCAACCGGGCCCCCTTGGAGCCGATCGGTTCCTTGGCCACCTGGACAACGATCATCTGGCCTTCCCGAAGCAGCGCATGTACTGGATCGGCATGTCCGTCACGTACCTCATACCCATCGGCGCCGACCGCAGCGATGTCGGAGCTGTGGATGAACGCGGCCCGCTCCAGCCCGATATCGACGAACGCCGCTTCCATGCCGGGCATGACACGGACCACCCGCCCCATGTAGATGTTACCGACGTGGCCGGCGTTGTTGTTGCGCTCAATATAGATCTCCTGCAACAGACCGTTCTCGATCAGCGCCAACCGCGCCTCCATCGGAGTCACATTGATCAGGATCTCTTCACTCATGGTGCTTATTGCCCTCCAGGGCCGTGGCAATGCCGAACTGCGCCAGTAGTCGGGCCGTTTCGTACAGCGGCAGACCAACGACTCCCGAATAACTGCCTTCGATTCGGGTCACGAACAACGCCCCCACACCCTGTATACCATAGGAGCCTGCCTTGTCCGCCGGCTCACCGGTCTCCCAGTACGCCTCCGCCTCGCTTGATGACAGGGAGCCGAACACGACCTCAGTAACCGACAAGCGCGTTTCCATGCGATCGCCATCACTCAGCGCCACTGCGGAGCAAACCTGGTGCGGCCGGTCTGCCAGGGTCAACAGGGTTTTCACCGCGTCCGCTCTGTCACGCGGCTTCCCCAGTATCCGCCCATCCAGCACGACCGCCGTATCCGCCCCCAGCACCACATGGCCGGGCTCCGCCCGCGATGCCCCACAGCGGGCCTTTTCACGGGCCATGCGCAACACGTAGTCGGACGCCACCTCACGGCTGCGCGGCGTTTCGTCCACAGTATGCGTCACAGTGGCAAACCGGACCCCTATCTGCCGCAGTAATTCATGGCGACGGGGCGAGGCGGACGCCAGCAGGAGTCCGGGGCGGGAGGAGGAAGACATGAGGCGACTACCTAGTACCGTGACCCATAGATTTCAGAACAACCAGAGCCCCCCGGATGTGCCAGGATAAGGCGCAGCGCGCCAGCAATGGCCCAGCCCTTGGTAAGCGCTGCAACGCCGTCCTGGTGCATCCGGGGGGCTCCCTTCGGGCGAGCCGCTGGTTGTTCTGAAATCTATGGGTCACGGTACTAGTGGACATTGAAAGCACGGCGCAGGCGGCGCAGGAATACAAAAATCCAGGGCCAGATGAACGCGCTGGAGAGAGCGCCCAGCAAAAACAGCAGGGAACGCGACTCCGACTGATCGAAGGCCACTCTGACCCAGTACACCAGGAGCATATGCAGCCCGACCAGGGCCAGCACCAGTGCGCTCTGCTGCAGAAACGAAAACATTCTCAGCCGCTGGTGCAGGCTGAGTGTGATGTAGACCACAATCGCAAGGGACATGGCATTCAGGCCCAGCAGGGACCCCTCCAGCACATCCAGAAACAGTCCGGCCATCCAGGCGACGCCGATGCCGATCCGATAGGGCAGGGCCATAGCCCAGTAGATCAGCACGATGGCCACCCACTGCGGGCGGTAATGCAGCGCCCAGTCCGGAAACGGCACGATGGCCAACAGATACGCAATCAGCAGGCTCAGAATGATGACCCAGACACCGTTGGCTTTCGGTTCCATGGTTTACTCAATCTCCCTGTCGCTGCGGGGACGCTGCCACTCTCCGATCGGCCGTGTATCCAGAAACATCGCCTCATCATCCGTTGACGCCGCATCCACCGTCACCAGCATGACATGCCGGGTGCGGTCGACCTGCGCCATGGGACGGGCTCTGACATAGGCGAAGGCCTGCCCGGGATCATGCCGGACTTCCATCACTTCAGCCACGGGATACCCTTTGGGGAAACGCTGCCCGAGACCGGAGCTGACCAGCAGGTCCCCTTCCCGGATGTCGGCTGTATCCGGCACGTACTCGAGCTCCAGGGCCACCATGTCACGGCTGCCCCGGGCGATGGCCCGCTCCCCGTTGCGGTTGACCTGGACCGGTGTACCATGGCGAGGGTCCACCACCAGCAGAACCCAGCTGGTGAACGGCAACACTTCGGTCACCTGCCCCATCAGCCCGTTGGCATCCAGGACAGCATGCCCCGTTTCCACGCCGTCATGGTACCCACGATTGACCAGCACCCGGCGGGTGCCAGCGTCGTTGGAAACATTGATGATTTCCGCCGTCATGACCTGGCCCTGAACAGCTTCGGAAGCCGCTTGCAGATCACGCAACAGGGTGTTCTCACTGGTCAGGCTGGCCAGCAACTGCAACTCGCGCTGGGCGAACAGCAATTCCTGGCGCAGTCGTTCGTTCTCTTCGATCAGGTCACGATGAGAGACGAACACATCGTCGATCCAAAGGGACATCCGGCTGGGCACGTCGGCCATCCAGTAGACGGGAGTCGCCGCGTAGGCAAGCGAGAACCGCACCCGGTCCAGATAATCAAAGCGGCTGTCGGCCAGCATAAGGGTCACCGACAGTGCGATGAAGGCGGCCACCCGGTACTCAAGGGTAACACCTTTGATGAACAGGGTTCTGATACGCCAACTCCGGTCTATTCAAGACTCATCGCATAGAGTTCGTTCGTGTCCATCAACTCCATGGCCTTGCCGCCGCCGCGGGCCACACAGGTCAACGGATCATCAGCGACCACTACCGGCAGCCCGGTTTCCTCGGACAGCAGCTTGTCCAGATCCTTCAACAACGCACCGCCTCCGGTCAGTACCATGCCATTTTCAGCAATATCGGAAGCCAGCTCTGGCGGTGACTGTTCCAGGGCGCTCTTGACCGCCTGGACGATGGCCGACAGGGCTTCCTGCATAGCTTCAAGAATTTCATCGCTGTTCAGAGTGAAACTGCGGGGCACTCCCTCGGCCAGATTACGCCCGCGCACATCAATCTCCTTGAGCACACCTTCGGAGCGGTACGCGCAGCCGATTTCCTTCTTGATGCGCTCCGCAGTCGCGTCCCCGATCAGACTGCCATAATTGCGGCGCACATGCGTCACGATCGCTTCGTCAAACCGGTCACCACCCACCCGGACCGATTCCGAATAGACCACGCCGTTCAACGAGATGATGGCGATCTCCGTGGTACCACCGCCGATATCGACCACCATTGAGCCGTTGGCCTGCTCGACCGGCAGGCCGGCGCCGATCGCAGCAGCCATGGGCTCCTCGATCAGCCGGACCTCGCGGGCACCGGCACTGACCACCGATTCACGGATGGCACGGCGCTCCACCTGGGTGGACTTGCAGGGCACGCAGACCAGCACCCGGGGACTGGGAGGAAAGAAACTGTTCTCATGCACCTTGTTGATGAAATGCTGCAGCATCTTCTCGGTGACCTGGAAGTCGGCAATCACACCGTCCTTCAGGGGACGGATGGCGATCATATCGCCCGGCGTACGGCCCAGCATGCGCTTGGCATCAGCACCCACGGCCGTGACGGTCTTCTGCCCGTTATGATTGCGAATCGCTACCACGGACGGTTCATTCAGCACGATTCCCTCGCCGCGCACGTAAATGAGGGTATTGGCTGTCCCCAGATCGATGGACAGGTCATTGGAGAACATACCCCTGATTTTCTTGAACATTGACTTTCTCTACCTCGACTGTTCATGCTGCGCCCGATTGCGCGACTGATGCGGACCGGAGACGTGCCACCGGCTACCGGGCCGACCGGCTGAAGGCAAACCGGCCCGGCTACCGGACAGTACGTTACCTGACAGAAAACCAACCTGGGAACGTGGTGCTCGGAGAGCGTCTGAAATCCGTGCGGATTGTTGCCCAAAACCGATCATAATCCCGTATAATCACGGCTTCTCCAGCAAATAGATAAGCACTCTAACAACGCGCTTGAATTTGGGCAAGTGGCAAATTCACCCTACCAGAAACCGGGAGCCCGTGAATGGCATTGGACAACGAGGAAGTGGGTAAGATCGCGCATCTCGCGCGTCTGCACCTCAGCGAGGAAGACAACCGGGACGTCACCCGGCGCATCTCCGATATCCTGGCATTGATCGATCAGATGCAGGACGTTGACACCGGGAATGTGGAGCCGCTGGCGCATCCGTTCGATGCCGTCCAGCCCCTGCGCCCCGACCGCGTCACCGAAAAGAACGAGCGTGACCATCTGCAGACACTGGCACCGGCCGTCCAGGACGGCCTTTTTCTGGTGCCACGCGTCATCGAATGAATCGAACATCCAGGCAAGGCCCTGACCCACAAGGTTTAGACTCATGTTGAACAAGACCGCTGCTGAACTGTCAGCCGCGCTGGCAGCAGGTACTGTATCCAGCGAGGAGCTGACCGGCGAGTACCTCAAACGTATTACTGCACTGAACGGCGAACTGAACGCCTACATCACCGTCACCGCAGAGCGAGCGCTGGAACAGGCACGTGCCGCCGACCGCCGCCGCGCGGCCGGAGATACCACGGCCCTGACCGGTATCCCGCTGGCCCACAAGGATATTTTCTGCACACAGGATGTGCTGACCAGCTGCGGATCCAGGATGCTGGGCAACTTCACCTCGCCCTACGATGCCACAGTGGTGGAGCGGTTTTCGCAGGCCGGCGCGGTGATGCTGGGCAAGACCAATATGGACGAGTTCGCCATGGGCTCATCCAATGAGACCAGCCATTTCGGTCCGGTGCGTAACCCCTGGGACACGACGCGTGTACCCGGTGGCTCGTCCGGTGGCTCGGCCGCCGCTGTCGCCGCTGACCTCTGCGCCATGGCCACCGGTACCGATACCGGCGGATCGATCCGTCAACCGGCGGCGTTCTGCGGTGTCACCGGCTTCAAGCCTGGCTACGGCCGCGTATCCCGCTGGGGCATGATCGCCTTCGCCTCCAGCCTCGATCAGGCCGGCCCCATCTGCAAGAGCGCCGAAGACGCTGCCCTGATGATGAACGTCATGGCCGGCGGGGATCCGAAGGACTCGACCTGTCTGGCGCTGCCCGAAGAGGATTTCACCGCCCGGCTGAACGAGCCGCTGGACGGACTGCGTATCGGCATACCACGCCAGCATTTCACGGACGGCCTGGCGGCCGGAGTGGAAAAAAACCTGCAGGACGCGCTGAAAGTATTCGAGACACTCGGCGCCACACTGGTCGACATCGACCTGCCACACAATCATCTGGCCGTGCCGGCTTACTACGTGGTGGCGCCCGCCGAAGCGTCAGCCAATCTGTCACGCTATGACGGTGTGCGATATGGCTACCGCTGCGAGGATCCGGTCGATCTGGAGGACATGTACAAACGCAGCCGCAGCGAAGGTTTCGGGGAAGAGGTCAAACGCCGCATCATGGTCGGCACCTACGCTCTTTCAGCCGGTTACTACGATGCCTATTACAAGAAAGCACAGAAGATCCGCAGGCTGATCAGGCAGGATTTCGACAACGCCCTGCGGGAAGTGGACGTCATCATCGGCCCGACCAGTCCGCACAGCGCCTTCGCCATCGGCGAGAAAAATGACGACCCGGTCACCATGTACCTGGAAGACATCTATACGATTGCCGTCAACCTGGCCGGCCTCCCCGGCATCTCGATTCCCGCCGGCTTCAGTGAAGGCCTGCCCACCGGCATGCAGATCGTCGGTGGCGACCTGGCTGAGGCTCGCATACTGAATGTGGCCCACCAGTTCCAGCGCAACACGGACTGGCATACACAACGACCGGGAGGACTGTCATGAGCTGGGAAACCGTCATCGGCCTGGAAGTGCATGTGCAACTGGCCACGCAAAGCAAGCTGTTTTCCGGTAGCAGCACAAATTTCGGCGCCGAACCCAACACCCAGGCTAATCTGTATGATCTGGCGCTTCCGGGAACCCTTCCCGTACTCAACGAGGAAGCCCTGAAGATGGCCGTGCGCTTTGGCCTGGCCGTGAACGCGGAAATCGGCCGCCGCTCTGTGTTCGACCGCAAGAACTATTTCTATCCGGACCTGCCGAAAGGCTACCAGGTCAGCCAGCTGGACCACCCGACCGTGGGCAAGGGCGAGTTGAGCATCACCCTGGACGACGGAACCGGGAAAATCGTCGGCATCACCCGCGCCCACATGGAAGAGGATGCCGGCAAGTCCCTGCACGAGGACTACCAGGGCTACACCGGCATCGACCTGAACCGGGCCGGCACGCCGCTGCTGGAAATCGTTTCCGAGCCGGACCTGCGCAGCGCGAAGGAGGCCGTCGCCTATCTGAAGAAACTGCATGCCATTGTCCGCTACCTGGGCATCTCCGACGGTGACATGTCACAGGGCTCAATGCGCTGTGATGCCAATGTATCCGTGCGGCGCAAGGGAGAGACAAAGCTCGGTACCCGGGCGGAGATCAAGAACGTCAACTCGTTCCGCTACGTGGAAAAGGCCATCAATCACGAAGTGGAACGCCAGATCGACCTGATCGAGGATGGCGGCCGCGTGGTACAGGAAACGCGCCTGTACGACTCGGACCTTGACGAGACCCGCTCCATGCGCAGCAAGGAAGTGGCCAATGACTACCGCTACTTCCCCGAGCCTGACCTGCTGCCGGTGGTCATTGATGAAGCGTACATCGAGGCCATCCGCAAGACCCTGCCGGAGCTGCCCGACGAAAAGCGTGCGCGCTTCGTCAGCCAGCACGGCCTCAGCGACTACGACGCCAGCGTACTGGTCAGCGACCGGGAACTCGCGGAATTCTTCGAGGCGGTGGCGGAGCGCTGCGGCGATGCCAAACTGGCCGCCAACTGGGTCAGCGTGGACCTGATGGGCGTACTCAACAAACGTGACGCCTCCGTTGCCGATTCTCCGGTGACCCCCCGTCAACTGGGTGACCTGGTCCGGCGCATCATCGACAACACAATTTCCGGCAAGATCGCCAAACAGGTCTTCGAGATCCTGACCGAACAGGGTGGAGAAGTGGATGCCATCATCGAGGAGAAAGGACTGAAGCAGGTCACTGACACAGCCGCCATCGAGCAACTGGTGGACCGGGTCATCGAAGAGAATCCGGAGCAGGTGCAACAGTACCGGGATGGCAAGGAGAAAGTCTTCGGCTTTTTTGTCGGTCAGGCCATGAAGGCGTCGAAAGGCAAGGCCAATCCCGCCCAGCTCAACGAATGGCTACGCAAGAAGCTGCAGGGCTGATAGCCACAGGCTTTCGGGACAGCGCAGAGAGAGAGGATACAGAGGAACAGCATGGCAACTGAAGAGAAAAAGTCCGGAAAGGACCGTATCCAGCCGGCCACACGCAATGAAGACTGGGACGATGAGCGCCTGCGTGCGTTCCTGTCGCTACAACCGCCGGCCGGCACACCGGCCGGCTATCATATTCTGCTCAAGGCATACCGCGCCATGATTCCGGAATTCTTCGAACGGTTCATACCGATGTTCGTGGACGCCGGACACGACATCAATACGCGCCTGGATGACGGCAGCACCTTTCTGGATCACGTCAGCCAGCACCGCCGGGCCGGGCCCTATATAGTGGCGCTGGAGAAAGCCGGCGCCGAGCGCACTGTGGAACCATCCGGAACAGCCTGATCAGGAACAGGCCGCTCAACGGCCACGGGGCCGGGAGGCGGCAGCACGCGGCCGCCCGCCCGCCTGGCGACCACCGCTGCGCGGCGCCGCCTTGAAGCGGGACGGCCGCGTGAAGGCCGGTGGCTCTCCCAGCAGGCTCTCGTCCGGATGTACGCAGGACAGTTTCTGGCCCAGCTTGTCTTCAATGGCCGGCAACTGGAACGAGTCCTCCTCGCAGGCAAAACTGATGGACGTTCCAATCGCACCGCCCCGGCCGGTGCGCCCGATACGATGCACATAGTCGTCGGACTCCTCCGGCAGGGTGTAGTTGATGACATGCGATACGCTGTCGATGTGCAGCCCCCGCCCGGCCACATCGGTGGCCACCAGCACCTGTATCGTGCCATCCCGGAATGCCTCCAGGGTCTGGATCCGCTTGTTCTGGGCCACTTCGCCCGACAACATGCCAACCTCGATGCCGTTGCGGTGCAGGTTATCAGCCAGTTTCCGCACCTGGTCACGGCGATTGCTGAACACGAGGATCTTGTCGGCGCCTTTCTCGTGGATCAGGTTATAGAGCAACTTGTATTTGTCATCCGTGGTTACCAGATAGACGATCTGCTCCACCGAATCGGTGGCCACCTTTTCCGGCTCCATCTCGATGGCCACCGGGTCCAGGGCCCAGCGCTTGGCCAGATCCATGATCTCCGGCGTGAAGGTGGCACTGAACAGCAGGGTCTGGCGGCACTCCTTGTCCGGTGCCCGGCCGATGACCCGGCGCACTTGCGGAATGAAGCCCATATCCAGCATGCGGTCCGCTTCATCGATGACCAGGTGCTCCAGCAACCCGAGATAGAGTTTGTCGTCCTGGACAAAATCCAGCAGCCGGCCCGGCGTGGCCACCACAATGTCCACCGGTTCCCGGTTCAGGGCCTGTTCCTGTTTCTTGTAGTCTTCGCCGCCCACCAGGGTAACGGTATGCAGGCCGGTGTACTTGTTCAGATCCCGCGAGTCATTGCCGATCTGGATAGCCAGTTCCCGCGTCGGCGCGATCACCAGGGCACGCGTCTCCCCCAGGAATCGTTCGCCTTTCTGGGGGTTGTTGACCATATCGTTGATCAGGGTGATCAGGAACGCCGCCGTCTTGCCCGTGCCGGTCTGCGCCCGGCCGGTGACGTCGAACCCCGGCAGCGTGTAGCGCAGACTTTCCGCCTGGATCGGCGTGCAGAATTCGAATCCCAGGTCGCGAATGGCCTTCTGGAGTGGCTCGACCAGGTTCAGTGACGAGAAGGGAACTTTGTTGTCTGACATGGCATCCGTCTTGTCTGTTGGCATCATGTGATGAAGAGGCGCAGGCATCATAGCGCCGGACCCGTTTAACATCAACTTCCCGCACAGACCGGGCACTGCGGGTCACGCCTCAATCGCAGTTCACGCCATTGCATGGTCAGGGCGTCCAGCAGCAGCAGTCGGCCGGCCAGCGACTCACCCGCTCCGGCCAGCAGCTTCACCGCTTCCATGGCCTGCACCGCACCGATGATGCCGACCAGCGGAGCCATGACCCCGTTTCGTGCACAACTGGCATCCCGGTCGTCTCCGCCGCTGTACAGACACTGATAGCAGGGGCTGTCCTCGCCGGCCGGATCGAACACCGCGACCTGACCCTCCATACGGATGGCGGCGCCGGACACCAGTCGCACACCGTTGCGCACGCAGGCCCGGTTGACTGCAAAACGGGTGGCGAAGTTGTCGCAGCCATCCACGACCAGATCAATCCGTGGTGCCTCTGTTCCGGTGCCTCTGCTGCGGGACAGCAGCGCTTCGAGACGCTCGTCGTCCAGCGCCATGTCGACCATCTCCACTTCCACATCCGGATTGAGCGCCAGCAGACGGTCCCGGGCCGACTGGACCTTGGAACGGCCGATATCGTCCTGCCCATGCAGGATCTGCCGCTGCAGATTACTCAGTTCCACATGATCATGATCCGCCAGCACCAGACGCCCCACACCGGCCGCCGCCAGATAGAGCGCCACCGGGCTGCCCAGACCGCCCATGCCTACGATCAGCACGGTGGCATCCAGCAAGCGCTGCTGCCCGGCCACATCCAGGAATGGCAGCATGATCTGACGGCTGTAGCGCAGCAACTGTTCGTCACGCATGACTCTGCTCCCTCCATCGGGCAACCGTGAAGCGCTCATGCCCTCCCAGGTCACGATGTGTTCTTATAGCCTGGTAACCGGCCACCTGCATCCGGTCCCGCACGGCCGCACCCTGCTCGTGACCGTGCTCCAGCGCCAGCAACCCGTCCGGCCTCAGCCGAGTGGAAGCCTCTGCAATCAGATGTTGGAGCACCGCCATGCCCCGCAGTCCGGCATACAATGCCAACTCCGGTTCATGCCGCGCCACGGCGTCGTCGAGCGCCGCAGCACCCGGTTCAACATAGGGTGGATTGCTGACCACCGCATCGAAACGCTGTCCGCCCGGCAGAACCTCGAACCAGCTGCCCTGCAGGAAACGGACAGACTCCAGCCCCAGTGCCGCCGCGTTCCGCCTGGCCACATCCAGCGCCCTGGCACTGATGTCGGTGGCCCATAACTGCCAGCGGGGCCGGTCCCACGCCAGCGACAGCGCAATGGCACCACTGCCCGTGCCCAGGTCGGCCACCTGCAGAGCCTCACCGGGCAGCTGCCGCAGTACTTCCTCCACCAGCCATTCGGTTTCCGGCCGGGGAATCAATACCGCCGGCGACACCATCAGCTTCAGGTCACGAAAATCGCAGTGGCCCAGCACATACGCAAGGGGCTCACCAGCGGCCCGGCGCTCCACTTTCTCCAGGAATTGCCGCCAACACTGCTGCTCCAGTGTCTGATCACCATGGCTGAACAACCATGCCCGGGAGCACGGCAGCGTATCCATGAGCAGCCACTCGGCTTCGCGGCGGGCATCAGGGAGTTCGGCCAACAGACCGGTGGCTTGCTCCAGGGCCTGACGGATATCGCATGCGGCCGGCGTCGCCATGCGCTTCAGGCAGCCAGCTCGGCGAGCAGGTCCGCCTGGTATTCATGAATCAACGGTTCGATGACGGCATCCATGTCGCCTGTCAGCACTTCGTCCAGGCGGTACAGGGTCAGGTTGATGCGATGATCGGTCACCCGGCCCTGCGGGAAATTGTAGGTGCGTATGCGCTCGGAGCGGTCACCGCTGCCGACCAGCCTGCGCCGCGTATCGGTCTGAACCTGCTCGGCTTCCTGCCTTGCGCGATCATCCAGCCGGGCCTGCAACAGTGACAGGGCCCGGGCACGGTTCTTGTGCTGGGAGCGCTCGTCCTGACACTCCACCACGATGCCACTGGGCAGGTGGGTGATACGGATGGCCGAGTCGGTCTTGTTGACATGCTGCCCGCCGGCGCCGCTGGCACGGAAGGTGTCAATGCGCAGGTCAGCCTTGTTGACTGCCACCTCCTCACGTTCATCGGGAACCGGCAATATCGCCACGGTACAGGCAGAGGTGTGGATGCGGCCCTGCGCCTCTGTCTCTGGCACGCGCTGGACGCGATGGGCACCGGACTCGAATTTCAGCCGTCCGTACACCTGCTTTCCGCTGACCCGGGCGATCACCTCCTTGTAACCACCATGCTCTCCGGGCCGTTCGCTCAACAGTTCGACCGACCACTGGCGACCCTCCGCATAGCGCAGGTACATACGGAACAGGTCGCCGGCGAACAGCGCCGCCTCGTCTCCACCGGTGCCCGCCCTGATCTCCAGGAACACATCGCAGGTATCGTTCTCGTCCTTCGGAATCAGCAACAACTGCAGTTCGGTTTCCAGCCCGGCCATCTCGTCATCCAGGCGCCTGACTTCATCCTCGGCCATGGCACGGATCTCACTATCGCCGTCAGAGGCCATCTCCCGGGCCTCGGACAGCTGGGACATGCCCTCGCGGTAGCGGTCGAAAGCACCGACCAGCGGCTCCAGTTCGGCATATTCCTGCGACAACGACCGGAACCGCGACTGATCACTGATGATCCCGGCGTCACTGAGTAACGCCGACAGTTCCTCATGCCGCTCGGCAAGCGATTCGAGTTTGCTGACGATGGATGCCTTCATTGCCTGCCCCCACGTTCCACTGGAATATCATCCAGCCCGAACAGATCCTGGGTCAACCGCATCAGATCATCACGTCCCTCGGCGCTGGCCTGCTTCATCCGCACACTGGGCGCATGAATCAGCTTGTTCGTGATACCACGCGACAGGGACTCCAGCACGTCAGCGGCAGGCTGTCCTTTCTCCAGCGCCCTGCGCGCTTTCTCCAGCTCCTGCTCGCGAATGGTTTCGGCCCGGCCACGAAAGGCCCGCAACGTCGCAATGGCGTTGAGGGAACGGACGTGACGGATATAGTCTTCCACGCCGCGCTCGATGATGGAGGCAGCCTGTTCGGCCGCCTCGTGCCGGCTCTTGACCCCGTCCTCGATGACATCACGGATGTCGTCGACGCTGTACAGATACGCGTCGGCAATCTGCCCCACTTCCGGCTCTATATCCCTGGGCACGGCCAGATCCACCAGCAGCATCGGCTTGTGACGGCGCTTGCGGATGGCCCGTTCAACCGCGCCCTTACCCAGCAGCGGTAGCTGACTATTGGTGGATGAGACGACAATATCGGCCGTCTCCAGTTCCCGGGGAATGTCGGATAGCAGCACCCCCTCTCCGTCGAAACGGGATCCGAGGCGGACGGCATTTTCCAGTGTGCGATTCGCCACCACGATCCGCTTCACGCCCTTGTCGCGAAGATGCCGTGCCACCAGTTCGATGGTGTGCCCCGCCCCGATCAACAGGGCGCTGAGGCTGCCCAGATTCGAGAAGATCTGTTCGGCCAGCGTCACGGCGGCATAGGCCACGGAGACCGGATTCTCTCCGATGGCGGTATCCGTGCGGACCTGCTTGGCGATGGAGAAGGCTTCCTGGAAAGCGCGGCCCAACTGAGGACCTGCGGAGCCGAGTTCGTTGGCGACCGCATACGCGGACTTGATCTGTCCCAGGATCTGGGGCTCGCCCAGCACCATGGAATCGAGGCCGCAGGCCACCCGCATCAGATGACGGATGACATCCTCGCGCCAGTAGAAATAACTGCTGCCACCCAGCTTGGCGGGATCCAGACCATGGTATCCAGCCAACCACCGCAGCAGACGCTGCTGCTCCGCCTCAAGCACGGCGTCGTCCACCTGACCTTCTCCGGTGTCAGCCGCCGGTACGCCCAGATCAACATCCACGTACAGTTCGGTACGGTTGCAGGTGGACACGATAACCACTTCACCGATGTTCTCCAGACCGGTGATGCCCTGCATCGCCTCTGCCATTTTCTCAGGCGGAAAGGCCACCCGCTCACGCAACGCCACATTGGCCGTATTGTGATTAATACCCAGAAGAACCAGCGCCATACGCACCTGCTGACCAGAGAAAATGCGCTATCTTACCGGAAATCGGACCGCCTTGCTGCATTGGCAGCCGTGATTACGAGTGCATTATGCGCGCCACACGGTCCGCTGTGTAGAGGACCGGCAATCCTGCTACAATCAGCGGTCGACCCAGACCCGCACGGCTTCGCTGGCCGTCGGGCGCAGCAGACTCCGGATGATCATGACCCATTGCAGACCCTTCATACGCATGCTGGCAATCACGGCGCTGACCTCCCTGGCCGGCGCCTGCAGCAGTACCGGTATGTTGCCGGAACCGACTGATACACCGGCTCCGCAGGACACACCGCCCCTCGCCGAGGAAGCCCGGGCCGATGTTGACACCACGCGCCTGACGCCGGAGCCGGAGCGGTACGGCAACTTCACACGGGAGCAGCTCACCGCACTTATCCTGGGCGAACTCGGGGGGCAGCGCGGCCATATGGATGATGCTGCGGAGCGGTACTACCACCTGGCACTGGATACCCGTGACCTGGCCATCGTCCGCCGTGCCGCTGAATACAATGCGGCCGCCGGCAATAACCAGCGAACACTGACCCTGACCGACCAGTGGATCGAACTGGCACCCGACGACGAAGCCCCCTACCTGATGCGCAGCTACCACCGGCTGCAAAACAATGATTTCCTGGCGGCCATGGACGACATGGCCAGCGTCCTGGAGCTCGGCGGCGCGGCCGACTTCACCGCCCTGTCAGCGCGCTCCCCGGGACTGGACGATGCGACACGAAGGCAGATCCGCGAACGCCTGAAAGCACTGCGCGAACAGCACCCCGGGGAGCCTTCCCTGCACTATGCCCTGGCACAGATGCTGGACCAGGCCGGAGATCCCGAGGCCGCCCACGCCGTGCTTGATGAGGCTCGTGAGCGTTTCGGAGAGACACCAAGATTGCTGATCGTCGAGGCACAGCGACTGCAGAATCTCCAACAGCAGGGCCGCGCGCTTGAACTGCTGCAACAGGGCGTCGAGCGCTTCCCCGGTCATCGCCTGCTGCGCCACAACCTCGCCCGGATCCTGCTCCAGGCAGACGAACTGCAACGCGCGCGGGAGCAGTTCACTGAGTTGCTGCGACGCTCACCGGGTGACCTGGAGAGCCTCTATTCCCTGGCGCTGATCAATGTCGAACTGGCTGCGGACCGGGAGGCTGGCCGCCAGCTCCAGGCCCTGGTCAGTGCTGGATACCGCAGCAATGAAGCGCTGTACTACCTGGGCATGCTGGCAGAGCGCAATCGCGCACCGGAACAGGCACTGCAGTGGTACTCGGGTATCGAGCGTGGTGCCAACGTGTTTCTCGCGGGCCAGCGGCAGGCGCTCAGACTCCTGACCGGTCGCGGCGAACATGACGAGGCGCGCCAATGGTCGCAACGGGTCAGCGACCGTCATCCCGACATGACGGCACTGATGAATACGCTGGAAGCGGAAGCATTGCTCAATGCCGGAGAACAGGCGCGTGCGGCCACGCTGCTTGATGAAGCACTGGAACAGTTTCCTGACAATGTGGATCTGCTTTTTGCACGCACGACGCTGAATGAGCAGCGCGACAGGCCGGAAGCGGTGGCGCGGGATCTGCGCCGCATCCTCCGCCTGGAGCCGGACAACGTCCGCGCCCTGAACCATCTTGGCTACTCCCTGACCGTACATACCGACCGCTACGAAGAGGCCCTGGAGCTGATCGGGGAAGCGATCGAACTGGAACCGGATGATCCAGCCATCATTGACAGCCTTGGCTGGGTACAGTTCAAGCTGGGGCAACTGGATGATGCGCTACACAACCTGGAGCGCGCCTACGCCATGTTCCCCAACCATGAAGTGGCCGCCCACCTGGGCGAAGTTCTCTGGGTCCGGGGCGAACGGGAGCGGGCCATGACGATCTGGGAAGAAGGCCTGGACGAGGAACCTGACAGCGAGTACATCAATGACGCAATGGAACGCCTGGTCCACCAGTGAGATCGAGGAACGGCCGGGGCAACGTCCGCTCGGCGCCACACTGCGAGCGGGACTGCTGATACTGCTGGCCACGCTGGCCGCCTGCCGCACACCCGCCGGCATCGTCCCGCCGGTCAATCCACAGTGGGAGCAACGCCGGCAAGTGCTGGAAGCCCTCGACACCTGGAGCTTCACCGCCAGCATCCGCGTGCGGGATGAAGAAGAGTCGCATTCGTCGCGGATACGCTGGCAGCAGCGGGAGGCGCGCTACCAGATCAATCTCTGGGGGGCATTCAATGCCGGCGCCACGGAAATCACCGGCGAGCCCGGTCGGGTCGTCATCAGCCAACGTGGCGAAGACCCGATCATCACGGAAACCCCGGAAGAACTGGTATACCAGGAACTCGGCTACGAGCTGCCGGTCTCCTGGCTGGACAACTGGCTGAAGGGCATTCCGGCACCGGACAGCCCCGCGCAGACCCGGTTTGGAGAAAATGGCCAACTGGTGGACCTCGTCCAGTCCGGTTGGCACATACAGTATCTGGGATATGTCGAACAGAATCCGGAAACGTTGCCGGCACGAATACGGATCGAGAAACCGCCGTTGCGGGTTGATCTGGTGCGAATGACCTGGACCACCGGCCCGGACGGCGAAAAATGACCGTACAACCCGCCACCCTGACACTGCCCGCTCCGGCAAAGATCAATCTGTTCCTGCACATCACGGGCCGCCGGAACGATGGCTACCATGAGCTGCAGACCCTGTTCCGCCTGCTGGATCATGGTGACCGGCTGCATTTCACACCGGATGACTCGGGACAGATCCGCCTGTCGAGCGATGCCCCTGAACTGGCCACCCCCGACAACCTCGCAACGCGGGCCGCCCGGGCACTGAAGGCCCTCCCCGGCACGCCCTCCCGCCACGGCGTGCGGATACGGCTGGAGAAACGACTGCCCGCAGGCGCCGGACTGGGCGGCGGCAGTTCCGATGCCGCTACGACGCTGCTGGCACTGAACCACCTGTGGCAGATGGGCCTGGATACCTCTCGCCTCGCAGCAACCGGTCTGCAACTGGGCGCCGATGTACCGGTCTTCATTCACGGGCACAGCGCATGGGCCACCGGCATCGGCGAGCGGCTGGAACCGGTGGAACTGCCACCGAGCTGGTACCTGGTGTTGACGCCGGCCTGCCCGGTCTCCACGGCAGAGGTTTTTTCGCACCGGGAATTGACAAGAAATGGATCAGCCATCAAAATGTCGGCCTTTCTGGCAGGGCACTCCCGAAATGACTGCGAATCACTGGTTCGCCGTCTGTATCCGGCAGTCGATAGAACCCTGACAGAACTGGGTCAGTACGCCGAAGCGCGCCTGACGGGAACCGGGTCAAGCGTATTCGCGGCCTTTACCCGACGGGCTGCTGCCGAGGCGGCACTGGAACAGATACTGGACCGGGCGACCGGTCCGCTGGACGGACTGCAGGGATTCATCGCCCGGGGTCTGGACAGATCACCGGCGCTGGATGTCCTCGAAGGGCTGCAGACTCCGGTGGAATAGCGTATAATTCGCGTCTCAAATGGGGTGTCGCCAAGTGGTAAGGCACAAGGTTTTGATCCTTGCATTCGTTGGTTCGAATCCAGCCACCCCAGCCAAACCGGTCGGGGGGGGGGGGGGGGGGGGGGGGGGGGGG
>JBBEBP010000016.1:335132-703905 GCA_040882255.1 Pseudohongiellaceae bacterium
CCCCCCCCCCCCCCCCCCCCCCCGACATCCTGCGCCCCCGAAATAATCCTGCGGACGCCGGCTCAGACACTCACTGATTCGGAAGGGCTCAGCCATCAGCAACGCACAGTACAAACCCCATTGCAAGCAGGCCCCTGCGGCCGGCGTCAGGCACTCCGAAGGTAAGGATCCCATGGCAAACAATCTGATGGTCTTCACGGGTAATGCCAATCCCGTGCTGGCGGAGAATATCGCACGGCATATCGGCATTCCGGTAGGCAAGGCGGACATCGGCAAGTTCAGCGACGGAGAAGTGGCTGTCGAGATCCAGGAGAACGTCCGCGGCAAGGACGTGTTCATCATCCAGCCGACCTGCGCGCCCACCAATGACAGCCTCATGGAACTGCTGCTCACTGCCGACGCCATGCACCGCGCTTCCGCCAACCGCATCACCGCCGTGATCCCCTATTTCGGCTACGCTCGCCAGGACCGGCGCGTGCGTTCCGCCCGCGTGGCCATCAGTGCGAAAGTCGTCGCCGACATGATCTCCGCTGTCGGGGTCAACCGGGTCCTCACCGTAGACCTGCATGCCGAACAGATACAGGGTTTTTTCAACATCCCGGTGGACAACGTCTACGGATCGCCGGTGCTGATCGATGATGTTGAACGTCAGGACTACAAGGACCTGACCGTGGTTTCGCCGGATATCGGCGGCGTGGTTCGCGCGCGGGCCATTGCCAAGCAGCTCAACGTGGATCTGGCCATCATTGACAAGCGCCGTCCACAGGCCAATGAAGCCCAGGTCATGCACATCATCGGCGAGGTGAAGGACCGCACCTGCCTGATCGTCGACGACATGGTCGACACCGCCGGCACACTCTGCAAGGCCGCCAGCGCACTGAAAGACCAGGGAGCCAGCGGAGTGGTAGCCTACTGCACACACCCTGTGCTGTCCGGCAAGGCACTGGACAATATCCGCAACTCAGCGCTCGATTCGCTGGTCGTGACCGACACCATTCCGCTATCCGTTGAAGCGGCAGGCATCGAAAAAATACGCCAGCTCAGCATGGCGAAACTGCTGGCCGAGTCGATCCGGCGGGTCAGCAACGAGGAATCCATCAGCGCCATGTTTGACAATACCTGATCAGACAGACGCTGCGGAGGCCGGCATCGTCCGGCCACTCAATCCCCTGCCATCCGGCAGCGGGATAACAGGCACCGCCACCCGATTTGGTCGCGAACCGGGCGGCGGGAAGAAAGAGCAACTGGAGAAAACAGTATGTCCAATGAATTTGAACTGAATGCCAAGGCCAGAGCCGATCAGGGCAAGGGTGCGAGCCGCCGCCTGCGTCGCCTGGCCGGAGAGATCCCCGCCATCGTCTACGGGGGCAAGAAGAAACCACAGGCCATCACGGTATCCCACCGTGAACTGAGCAAGGCCATCGAGAACGAAGCCTTCTTCTCGCACATCATCACGCTGCATATCGACGGCAAGAAAGAGCAGGCGGTCATCAAGGATCTGCAACGCCATCCGTCGCGTCCCTTCCTGATGCATGCGGACTTCCAGCGGGTCAGCGCGAAGCAGGCCATCCATGTGCGCGTACCGCTGCACTTCCTCAATGAGGAGACCTGCAAGGGCGTCAAACTCGGTGGCGGCAGCATCATCAAGAACATGACCGAGCTGGAAGTGGAATGTCTGCCCAAGGACCTGCCGGAATATCTGGAAATCGATCTGGCGGAACTGGACATCGGCGAGCTCATCCACATTTCCGAGATCAAGTTGCCTGCCGGCGTGGCCAGCGTGGACCTGATGCACAGTGAGGACGCCGACCACGCCGTGGTGACCGTCCGGCCACCACGTGTCGTCACCGAAGAGGACGAGGAAGAAGCGAAGGCTGCGGAAGCCGAGTCCGAAGAGGCCGAAGAGGCCGAGAAGCAGGACGAGAAAAAAGACGAAGACGACAAGTCAGACGACTGATCGTCATCACGGTAACGGGCGCAGTACCATCGCGATCGATGGACTGCGCCCGCCCCACCGGTACCCGCCATCATGCAGGAATACCCCGTCAAGCTCATCGTCGGACTGGGCAATCCCGGACCGAAATACCGGAACCATCGCCATAACACGGGCCAATGGTATGCCGATGCGGTCTGCCGTGCCTGGCATGCCGAGTGGCGGCCGGAGTCGCGCTTTGCCGGCGAGATGGCACGAGTGGACATTGACGGAAACGATGTACGCCTGCTTTTCCCGGCCACGTTCATGAACCGTAGCGGCCAGTCTGTGGGCGCCGTGTGTCGTTATTTCAACATTGAACCGGAGAACATTCTTGTTGCCTACGACGAGATCGACTTTCCGGCTGGAACCACCCGTTTCCGTTTCGGAGGCGGTCACGGAGGCCACAACGGTATCCGCGATATCATCCAGGCCCTGGGTGGGCAACGTGACTTCTACCGCCTGCGCATTGGCGTGGGACATCCCGGTGACAAGTCCATGGTCGCAAACTACGTGCTCAGCGATCCTTCGCGTAGCGAGGCACAGGTCATCCAGGACACCATCGACGACGCTGTACGGGTCACACCAAGCGCTGTCCGGGGACAGTGGCAGGCCGTAATGCGTGACATGCACACACGAGCGACAGACTGAGGAAACGATATGGGATTCAGATGCGGCATTGTCGGGCTGCCCAACGTGGGCAAGTCCACACTGTTCAATGCTCTGACCAAGGCAGGCATTGCTGCAGAGAATTTTCCGTTCTGCACCATCGAGCCGAACGCCGGCATCGTGCCGATGCCCGATCCCCGGCTGGACGCCCTGTCCGATATCGTCAAACCACAGAAGACCATTCCGACGACCATGGAGTTCGTGGATATCGCCGGCCTGGTGGCAGGGGCGTCAAAGGGCGAAGGCCTGGGCAACCAGTTCCTGGCCAACATCCGTGAAACCGATGCCATTGCCCACGTGGTGCGCTGTTTCCAGGATGAGAACATCATGCACGTCTCGGATGAAGTGCAACCACGTGCCGACATCGAGACCATCAACACCGAACTGGCGCTGGCCGACCTGGAGACCATCGACAAGAGCATCAACCGGCTGTCCCGCATCGCCAAGAGCGGTGACAAGGACGCCATTCGTCAACTGGCCCTGTGCGAGACATTGCGCGAGCACCTCGACTCCGGCAATCCGGCACGCAGCCTGCCACTGGATGAGCAGCAACGCAGCGACATGTACGGATTCCACCTGTTGACCGCCAAACCGACCATGTACATCGCCAATGTGGATGAGGACGGTTTCGAGAACAATCCGCTGCTGGATGAGGTGGCCGCCGTCTGTGAGGAAGAAGGCGCCGTGCTGGTCCCGGTCTGCAACAAACTGGAAGCGGAGATTGCCGAGCTGGCCGACGACGAGCGCGCCGAATTCCTGGAGGATCTGGGCATGGAAGAGCCCGGCCTGGACCGCGTGATCCGTGCCGGCTATCGCCTGCTCGGGCTGCAGACCTACTTCACGGCCGGTGAGAAGGAAGTGCGCGCCTGGACCATACCGGTGGGCGCGACAGCGCCACAGGGGGCCGGCGTCATCCACACCGACTTCGAGCGCGGTTTCATCCGGGCCGAGGTGGTCGGCTATGACGACTTCATCGCCGGCAACGGTGAGCAGGGAGCCAGGGAAGCCGGCAAGTGGCGCCTTGAAGGCAAGGACTACATCGTGCAGGACGGCGATGTCATCCACTTCCGTTTCAACGTGTGATCCACGTGCTGAAAGGAGAGGGTCAGGAAAGCATCCAGCGGGCGCTCCCGGCGCTCTTCCTGGCCTGGCTCGCTCTCTCGGTCATCGCTCCCCACCCGGACCTGTTCAAGGCCTGGTTCCACCTGGTGCTTGCGCTTCCGGCAGCCGTATGGCTGACTCGTCACCGACACCTGATCGATACCCGCGACCCGTTATTCCGCCTGTCAATGGGGCTGTTCCTGTACACCGGGCTCAGTTCCCTGGTGATCAGTGACGCAGACTGGGTGGGGCATGCTCACGCGCTGCGCTGGAGCCTGGAAGCAGCACTACTGGTGCTGATTCTGTTCCAGGTCCTCCCGACCCTGCTGACCAGACCCCTTTTCCTGGGTCGCTTCCTGATTGTCTGCACGCTGCTGGGCAGCACAGCTTCCCTCGTAATGTTCGCGTTCGGTATTTCCAATGACCCTACGGGGAGGCTCAGCGGCCCCGGCGCGCTGTCCAATCCCGTGCAGGCCGCATCCGTGTTGTTGACCTACCTCGCCATGGGTATTTTTCTGCTCTGGACTGAGCGCAGCCAGCTGGCCCGCAGGGACTGGCTGCTGGTTTCCGCCGCACTGGTTCTTGCCTTCCTTGCCGTGCTCCTGTCGGAGAGCCGGGCTGCCATATTCATCTTCAGTCTTGCCGTGCTGTACTGCCTGTTGGTTGCCATCCTTACCTATCGCGCATGGAAGGCCCTGATCATTGCCATTTCCTGCCTTGGCATTGCGGTCAGCGGCATCGTGCTATTGTACGGCGGCGTGGACGGCTTCATCGAGGCCATGCTTGCCCGCGGCGCATCCTACCGTCCAGCACTCTGGTCCGCACTGCTGGAGAACCCGCCCGATTCTCTGCTCTTCGGCCACGGCTCCGCGACCAACCTGACGAACACAGCCGCCGGGCTGCAGGTTTTCCAGGAAACCGGCTACCGGGATTTTCATGCCCATAACCTGTTCATCGGTACGTTCGCCAGAACGGGCCTGATCGGACTCACCGTGCTTCTGGCATTGCTGGGCCTGATACTGCACGGCATCCTCCGCGCGACCGCCACTCCCATGGCGAGAATGCATCTACTGGGCCTCTATGCCATGGTCCTCATGCTGTGTCTGACCGATACATACACATTGGTGATTTCGGTCAAAGCCGTATGGTTGTTCACCTGGCTGCCATTGATCATGGCGTGGCTCCGGGTGCGACACGGGACAAGAGGTACTTGACAAGGCGGGTCGGAAAAGACAGAATTCGCATCCTCCGAAACGCGTCGTGGCTATGTAGCTCAGTTGGTTAGAGCACAGCATTCATAATGCTGGGGTCGGTGGTTCAAGTCCACCCATAGCTACCATTTCTCCGGGAGCCGAATGACCGAGCGAGATCCTTCAGACACCCGCAGCGATCCGCCGGACAACCTGCCCCCCGTTCAGGAAGATCCACCCGCTACTCCGCAGGGCGGATTTCTGGGCAACCTGGTGTTCAACATCATCATCCCGGTGGTCATCCTGACCCGGTTCTCCGACGCCGAGAGTCTCGGGCCCACCTGGAGCATCATCATCGCCCTGGCCTTTCCGATCACCTATGGCGTCTGGGACCTGAAACAGTCCGGCAAGATCAACCCCTTTTCCATACTGGGCGTAATCAGCGTACTGCTGACCGGGGGCATCAGCCTGCTGCGGCTGGATCCGCAGTACCTGGCCATCAAGGAAGCCGCCATTCCGGGCATCATCGGCCTGGCGGTGCTGATCAGCCAGAAGACCCGCTTCCCGCTGGTCAAGACGCTGATTCTCAATGCCCAGTTGATCCGCATCAACGCCCTGTACGCGACGCTTGACCAGAACGGCAATCGCCATCTGTTCGAGCGCCGGCTATCCCAGGCCTCCATGATCGTGGCCGGCTCGTTCTTCCTCTCCTCCGTGCTGAACTATGTGCTGGCCAGACTGATCGTGGTCAGCCAACCCGGCACCACGGCCTACAGTGAGGAACTGGGCCGCATGACCGCCTTGAGCTACCCGGTCATCGCACTGCCCAGCATGGTGGTATTGATGTTGGCCATCTGGTTCGTGTTTTCGCGGATCAGCCGCCTGACCGGCCGGTCGCTGGAAGACTTCCTCGTGGATACGCGGGCACAGAAGGAACAACAGAAGCGCTCGCGCTGAGCACCGTCTCTGTCATGACCGGGTGGCCGTCTCCACCGGGAAAATCACCAGATGATCCATCTCCACCCGGATACCGATCTGCGAGTCCGTCGCGTGTGCATGGTGGCTGGGTACCAGACTGAGAATCCTCGCGCCGCTGTCCAGCGCCAGGGTATAGAGAAATTCAGCGCCCCGGAAAGCCTTGTCAACAACCCGCGCGGTGAAGGGACTGTCATCATCGTGCAGTACATCATCGGGCCGGATCAACACCGAGACATGGGTTCCCTCGGTGTACCCATGCAGCTCATCGCCCTGCAGCATACCCAGTTCCGTGCTGACGCTGCGGGCGTCGGCCACCGTTCCGGGCAGGAACACGCCCTCCCCGACGAAATTTGCCACATAGGCGCTGTCCGGTTCGTGATACAGGTCAAAGGCGGTGCCCCATTGCATCAACTCTCCCCGGCTCATTACTCCTATTTCGTCAGCCATGGCGAATGCTTCGTGCTGGTTGTGCGTGACCAGAATCGCCGTAATGCCGTCGCGCTTCAGTACATGACGGATTTCATGGGCGATCTGCTCCCTTAGTTCCACATCCAGACTCGCGAAGGGCTCGTCCAATAACAGTATACGGGGGCGGGGAGCCATGGCACGGGCAATGGCCACACGCTGTTGCTGACCGCCGGAAAGCTTGTGGGGATGAACGGGCAACAACTCGCGGATGTGCAACATGTCCGCCAGTTCCTCGATGCGCTGGTCCCGTTGCTGCCGTGTCGCACCATGCAGACCGAAAGCGATGTTCTGTCGCACAGTCAGGTGCGGAAACAGCGCGAAATCCTGGAACACCATTCCGACCTGGCGCTTCTCGACGGGAACACTCCCCTTGTCACTGCTGACCAGCCAGTTGTCGATATGGATCTCGCCCGCCGCCGCAGCCTCGAAGCCGGCGATGCTGCGCAACAGCGTGGTTTTGCCACAGCCGCTGGGACCCAGCAGACAACCGATATCCCCGGCTCCCAGGTGGAAGGAGATATGCTCGACGATGGTCGTGCCCTCAAGGACAACGGACACATCCCTTAGCTCAAGTGCCTTGACGTCGGAGCTTGTCATAACCAGGTCGCGATCCGGAAATACTGAGGCTGAGGATGATAACAGGAATGATACCCGCCAGCACGATCATCAGTGCGGACGCGGCAGCCTCCGCAAGACGTTCCTGGTTGGCCAGTTCGTAGGTGCGGATGGCCAGGGTATTGAAGTTGAACGGCCGAAGAATCAGCGTGGCGGGGAGCTCCTTGAGTACATCCACGAACACCAGCAGAGAGGCGGTCAACAGACTACTCCGTAACATGGGGATGTGGATGCGTCGCAGCAACTGCCAGGCGGTATAGCCCATCGAACGCCCGGCATCATCCATGGTCGGTTTGATCTTGCCCAGCCCTGCGTCAATGGTATTCATGGCCACTGGCAGGAATCGCACCACATACGCGAACAGTACCGCGACCAGCGTACCACTCAGCAGCAACCCGCTCGAGAAATCGAAACGGGCACGCATGAAAGAATCGATTCCATTGTCAAAAGCAGCGAAAGGAATGAGGATACCAACTGCTATGACCGTGCCAGGTATCGCATATCCAAGGCCGAGCACCCGAAACACACTGCGCATCAGCAGCCCAGGTCGCAAACGCTTCAGATAGGCCACCAGCATAGCCAGGGTCAGAACAATGACTGCGGCCATGACTGCCAGTCGCAGACTGTTGTACGTCAATTCCAGAAAATCGTCACGATTGATCACTGACCAGCTCTGCAATGCCCACAGTACAAGCTGGAACACGGGAACAAGGAACCCCGCCAGCACCGGAAACCCACAGGCCAGCAAGGCGATCCAGGCCTTCCAGCCTCGCAAACGGGGCTGGGGAAGCCGGCTGTACCGGTTACTGGTATGGAAATAGCGTGATCGATTGCGAGACCACTGCTCGGTGAGCACCAGCACCAGTATGAATGTCATCAGTACCGCCGAGAGCTGCGCTGCGGCCGTGGGACTGCCCATGCCGAACCAGGTGCGGAAAATGCCAGTAGTGAACGTGGAGAGGCCGAAATACTGGACCGTGCCGTAATCCGCCAGTGTTTCCATGAGCACCAGCGCCAGACCGGCGACAATGGCCGGCCGGGCCAATGGCAGCGCCACTCGCCGGAAGGCGGTCAGTGGTCCGGCACCCAGGGTACGGGAGACCTCGAGCACGCAGACTGACTGCTCCATGAAAGCCATGCGCGACAGCAGGTAGACATAGGGGTACAGCACCAGCGCCAGCATGGTGATCGCACCACCCATGGAGCGGATGTCGGGAAACCAGTACTCCCCGAATGCCAGACCGGTCGATTCACGGATCCAGGTCTGCACCGGCCCTGTAATATCGAGCATCCCGGTATAGGTATAGGCAATGATGTAGGCGGGCATCGCCAGCGGCAACACCAACGCCCACTCCAACAACCGGCTACCGGGAAAACGGGTCATCGTCACCAGCCAGGCAGGAATGATACCGAACACCAGCACCAGCAGGCCGACGCCTCCCATCAACACCAGCGACTGACCGATATAGGACCAAAGCAGGGTATCCAGCAGATGTTGCCACACGCCACCGGAATCCCTGCCCAGGGAAACGGCGATGGTGAGTACCGGGATGCTGATCAACAGGCAAAGAAGAATGATGCCCGCTGTGGTCAGACGATCCCTGAACCGCCCCCCGCCCGAGAGGAAAGACGCATTGCGCGGTCCTTCCCCGGGCAGAGAGGCAAGGCCGGGTATCAGCGCCATCCAGCCCGGTCCATCACCCGGACAGCTTCGGCATTGTGGATGCCCAGCTCTTCCAGCGACAGCTCGTCAGCCTTGAACTCGCCCCATTCGGCCAATGTATCGCTGACCGGAATATCGCGCCTGATCGGGTACTCGTTGTTGGCTTCCGCGTACCAGGTCTGGGCTTCCTCGGCCACCAGGAACTCCATCAGACGCCGCGCATCATCGGGATTGGGCGCACTGCGGGTCAGACCGGCGCCGCTGACATTGACATGGGCACCGCGCCCATTCTGGTTGGGCCAGAATACCGCCACGGAATCGGCGATCTCACGCTGATCGGCAACCGGCGAGTTGAGCATACCGGCCAGATAGTAAGTATTCACCACCGCCAGATCGCACTGACCGGCCGAAACGGCACCAATCTGGTCACGGTCGCCGCCTTGGGGGCTGCGGGCCATGTTATCCACCAGGTTCCGGGCCCAGGCCTCCGTCTGTTCCACCCCATTATGACTGATCAGCGAAGCCACCAGAGACTGGTTGTAGATGTTCGAGGACGAACGGATACAGATGCGGCCTTCCCACTGGTCATCGGCCAATGCCTCGTAGGTGGAGAGGTTGCCGGGGTCAACGCGATCTTCATGATAGACAATCACACGCGACCGCAGTGACATGGCGTACCAGTGGCCTTCCGGATCACGATACTGCTCCGGTACCTGACGCGCGAGCTCTTCGGACTGCACCGGCTGCAGCAGCCCGGCTTCTTTTGCCCTGTGCAGACGACCCACATCCACGGTAAGCAGCAGATCGGCCGGTGAATTGCGTCCTTCCAGCTCCAGACGCTGTGTCAGCTCATCGGCTCCGGCAGTGATCAGGTTGACCTGGATACCGGTTTCCTCGGTGAAGCGATCCAGAATGGGTTTGATCAGGTTCTCTTGACGTGCCGAATAGATATTGACCTCGGCCGATGCCAGCGGCATCAAGGCCAGGCTGATCACGAACACTAACAGCGTACGCATGGCGACTCCCTGGGGTTGCGATTGAAAACGTCCATGAATGATAATTTGTCTCATTTGCGTTTTCAACCACTAAATCCATTCCTCCGCACTGCCCCTCCCGAAAACTCACTGCGCGTCCGCCTCCTCCCGGCGTGCACCTCCCAGGATACCCGGCAGGCCATAGTTGCCTTCATGGCAGGCGTACTCGTAAATGCGCTCCTCCGTGGTGTTGAACGTCATCTCCCCGTGCCAGGGCTGCTCATAGTAGACCGGATCTTCCACAGTGAATTCGTAGAGGATCTGTTCAGCGGAATAGCGGGTGAAACGCTCGATCACACGGCCCTCTTCCGACAGGGCGACCTGGTTGCTCTGCCCCTGCTGAGGGTGCACATTGCGGGTCTCCACCACCAGAGTGTCGCCTTCCCAGTGCGCCACGGAGTCGCCCAGCCAGGGCTGCCAGGCCTCGGGCCGGCGATCCCCGTCGATGGGAATGATGCGCGCATCGTGGTTCATTTCCACCAGAATCATCAGATAGTCCGGCGTCTGCACGAAACGGTAGTTGTTGTTGTACAGCACATTGAGCATCGGTGGCCCGCCGGTACCGCCGAAACCGATGAGGCAGCGCTCGCCGAGCGAGCGGCCCTCCGGACCATCATTGCCGCGCCAGTTCTCGCGAAACTCCTGACGCTGCTGTTCGCCCTGCGAGGACCAGGGAATGCGCCCGTCCTCCGGATCCGTGATCCAGGAGGTGCGGTACTCACCTTTCACCAGGCCGAAGCTGGTGCCCGGGTCGATCCAGAAGGCATTGTAGCCCCGCCCCATCTCCAGGTCAGAGCCGTCCAGCAACTCGCCGGACTGCAGGTTGTCATCGGTGGCCTGGCGGACATTCTGGGGGTGCTCGCGCGTTGCTTCCCGGACTTCCCCGGGAGTGAGCACCAGCGAGTCATAGCGCGGGTGACGCTGCAGGGTCGTGATGGAAGCGTTGGTCCAGGTACCCTGGAAATCGGGTCGGCCCTCGGGGGTACGCGGGGGTTCATAATCGGATTGTGCGTGAGTCACTGAAGCCAGCGCCACCAGGGCAGAGACCGCCGCAGTCAGCGTGAAAGAGGTCGGGTTCATGCAGGCATTCCCGTTGTCTTGTTATCGGTTTTTTTCCAAGCCAACATACAGTTGATCGCAAATGCTGTCAAAGCGTATGATGGCCTTCCGCAGCGCCGCCGCAGGCGGCCCCGTCACCCTGACAAGGAATGCCAAGCCATGTTCCGGACACGCTATCGGCCTCTTTTCATGCTCATCCTCCTGTCCCTGGCAGCCTGCAACGAAGCCCCGCAGGAAAGCACCGACGCCGGGCAAACGACGGACGCAGAACGCTATACCCTGGAACTGGACATGCTGCAGTTCATGGAACTGGTGCTGGAACCGGTCGCGGACGGGCTCTGGGATTCCGCCGGATGGATTGATGACATCGAGGAGGGATACTTCGAGCTCTACCCGACCACCGACGAGGGCTGGGAGGCGGTGCGGCACAACGCGGCCATGGTTGTCGAGGCCGGCAATGCCCTGGCTCTGCCCTCCAGAGCCTATGACGACGATGCCTGGCTGACCTATTCGCAGGCCATGAGTGATGTCGGATTGCAGGCCATGGCGGCCGCCGAGGCCCGGAACGAGGAAGAGCTGTTCCAGGCCGGCGCCCGGCTGTACAGCGTCTGCACCGCCTGTCACCAGGCCTACAACCCGGAACTGTCGCGCTTTGTTGATGACGAACCACAGCGTTAGAACATGAGATTCCTGCTGGCACTGTTCACCTTGCTGCTGGCACCTCTGGCCGTGGCACACAACATCGCAGAGGGCGATACGGCGTTCGTACTCGGCCAGGATGGCGCGGCCGTCGTCCCTTTCATCTACCTGGGTGCCAAACACATGGTCACCGGGTACGACCACCTGCTGTTCCTGGCCGGCGTCATATTCTTCCTGTACCGCCCGCTGCACGTGGTGCAATACGTCACGCTGTTCGCGGTCGGGCACAGCCTCACACTGCTGCTGGGAGTACTGGCGGATATACGCATCAATGCCTACCTGGTCGACACACTGATCGGCCTGTCGGTGGTCTACAAGGCACTGGAGAACATGGGCGCACTGGAGTCGCTGGGGCGCTTCCGCCCCGACACGCGCATGGCGGTGTTCGCCTTCGGCCTGTGCCATGGGTTCGGGCTCGCCACCAGCCTGCAGGAGCTGGCGCTTTCCGCAGACGGGCTGCTGGTCAATCTGCTGAGTTTCAACCTGGGCGTGGAAATCGGCCAACTCCTGGCATTGACCGCATTACTGCTGGCCTTCAACCTCTGGCGGCTGCATGACAGCTTCCAGCGCCAGGCCTTCACTGCAAATGCAGTCATCATGGCGGGTGGCTTCCTGGCCATGGCCTGGCAAATCAGCGCCTGGCTTACTGGCTCGTGAGCCATCGCTTTCCGACACGGTAGAACACATCGAGGCACGAAAATGAGTACTTCCGCAAACAAAGAACAGCGACACCGGTCTCCTGCCCGGATCATACGGGCCACGCTGATCGCTGCCGCAGCAGCGGCAATCCTGTTTCTGGCGGTGATCCTGCCGGCGGAGTTCGGCAGCGACCCACTGGGCACAGGCAATCTGCTGGGCCTTACGGAACTGTCCCGAAGCGGCGAATCGCCGGTGCTGGAACACTATACCGACCACGCCACGGATACCGTCGAGTTCGTCCTGGAACCCTTCCAGTCTGTCGAATACAAGTATGTGATGGATGAAGACAATGCCATGGTCTACAGCTGGCAGGCGGATGCCCCGCTCTACTACGACATGCACGCCGATCCGGGCATGAGCATGGAAGGCTATGATGAGACGTTCGGCCAGGGGGAGAGCGACCACGGCCGCGGTGCCTACGTGGCACCATTCACGGGCATCCATGGCTGGTTCTGGGAAAACCGCAGCTCCGAGACCATCACCATCCGCCTGCAAAGCGCCGGCTTTTATGTCAGCAGCTCTGTATTCCGCGATGGCGGCCGCTTCGACCGTGACATCGAGAACGTCTTCGAGACCGGCGGGAGCCCGCAATAAAAAACGCCTGCCGGACGCTGGACAGCATCGGGCAGGCGTTTCGGGTCAATGCGGCCGTTCCCGGCCGGTGACCGGGTCACGGACTTCATCGTTTACGGAGTCGGGTCAGCCCCGTCCTCGGGCGCACCGGTACCGGAAGACCCCATGAACAGCTTGCGGCCATCCGGGAAGGTGATGTCACGGCCATTGGCGCGACAGGCCGGCGTACACAGCTGGTCCTTGCTCTGATAACCGGTGATCACCAGTTCGGTGCCCATCTGCAGGGAGTCACGGGTGATGCCCCGGCGCAACAGCGTGTTCGGTGTGCCGCCCTCGGCCATCCAGGGCTGCTCCTCACCGTCTTCCGTGGTGTGCATGATGTGAATCCAGGAGTGCGGATTGATCCACTCCACACGTGTGATCGGACCACGCAGCGCCACCGGAAGGTCGGCGTCGAATTCAGCGGAAAACGCGTGGTGTGCCGTAGCCGGCTCTTTCGCCGTCATCGCCATCACGCCACCCGCAACAGCGGCGGCAGCGGCAAGCAGTTTGATTTTCATGTGGTTCACCTCTCTCTCAATAACTTTCAATAACTTTCAATAACTTTCAATAACTTTCAATAAATCTGAATATCGTCAGTATCATCCGGCGCGGCTGAACGTCAGCTTAATCCGGCACTGCGTCCCGGCTGGTTGTCACGCCGGATTCGTATACTTCCCATTATAACCGATATGGGACCCGGATCAGGTCTTTCAACCCGCTTCCGGCTCACTCCGGCGCACCTGCCGGCTTTGTCGTTGATCAGAACGGCAGCCCCATATCCTCGATCGGCTCTCCCTTGCGGAAGCTGCCGTACATCAGCTCTTCCACGAACTCCACGCACTTGAACTGCGGCAGTTCAAAATTCTCTTCCAGCCGGCGGTACAGGGGCATGCGGATGGTCCAGGGTTCCTCGTAGATCTCCGGATCCTCGATGGTCGCCTCATACTCGATCACGTTCTCGTCAACCAGCGTATAACGCTCTGTGACCGTCGAGTTGATGGTGCGATAGTTACCGGCACGGTCATACCAGGTCTGGTCGTTCAGCCCGGTGACCTCCACCACGAAGGTGTCACCATCCCATTGGCCGTGGGACTGCCCCATCCAGGAATCAATAGGGGCCGGACCGGGATCCTCCAGATACACATTACGGACAGCGCCCGCGAATGAGTAGGCAATGAAGAACGCACTGTCACTCTGGAAAATCTGGAAAGGATGCGGCAGATAGGTGGCACGCGGTACGCCCGGCATGTAGCATTTGATCTCCGGGTCACGGCTCAACCAGTTCTCCCGGTTTTCGACCTGTCTTTCCCGGGCACCCTCCTTGTAGGGGATCTCGCCGCCGACCACAACCCCCTGACTGGCGGGTACGGCGCCCACAGCGCCAAGAGCCACCACCTCCGGCGCCGGAACGGGCACGAAATCACCCGGTACCAGAGCGTGAGCGGCCTTCGGCGGAGCCGGCTCCAGGTTTACATTGGCATTGGCCATGGCCTGCCAGATGCCGTTGAAATCCGGTTTACCGTCCGGCGTCCGCGGTATGGAATCCTCCCCCCCCTGCATTTGCGCTGAAGCAGTCTGGGGCGCACTTGCCGTTCCCGCGTCCTCTTGCGGAGAGCAAGCGACCAGTGCTGCGGTCACCGTCGCGGAAAGCAGTGCGATTTTTCCTGAAATTCCTGGCATTGTTATTATCCTCCCCCATTCGACCGAACGATATAAACATTATGCCCAAAACCTGTCAAGACGGACAGTGAGCGGCAATCCGGCAATGGCGCATCCTTCCCCCTGGCCAGACGCGGATACCACAGAGGACCCGCCGGCCTCAGCCTGGCGGATCCACGACAGCCGCCGTGGATCCGTTGCTCCGGAACCAGCCGGCGATACTGTACCGGTCGCGTACCGCCGGCAGCACTTCGTGGGGAACACAGTCGCTGAGGAACACTGCCAGCCGGCCGGCTGCGGGGATGACGCGCTGAATGACGACCGCTTCACTCCGGTCATGCATCACCAGCTGACCACCGTCGTCTTCTTCCCAGCCCCGGTTCAGATACAACACCACGGAAATCACCCGGCAGGAAGGTGAAACCAGCGGTTGGTCACGAAAGGCATCCAGATGCCTCCGGTAAAAATCCCCGGGACCATAGTGAGCGAAATGACTCTCGAAGGAAAAAAGCCCCAGCAGCAGACGACGATTCAACGCCACACGGAGCGACTCGGCCCACTCCAGCCAGGCCTGCTCCACTTCACTTTCTCCCGTAATCCACCGGATACGATCACGCCGCACACTGCGATCCAACGCAAGATCCGTTTCCCTGCCAATCCCGGCAGGTCTCATGGATTCGCGGCGCAAGGTAACGGCCCGCTCTATGAGGGAGTCCAGCAACGAAAGCGGCAGGGCGCCGTCCATCACACACCAGTCCTGTTGCCGCAGCCTGTCGGCGACCCGGTCCACCAGCGGCGTGTCCACTTGCACGGCGCTCACTGACAATACCGCCGGCGTGGACTAGCGCAAACCAAAGGCAAGCATTCCCGCCGCCACACCGCCACCGATCAACAGTACCACGGTGGGTAGCAGCGTCAGCAGAAAACCGGGGCCCCGGCTGGCCGGATCTTTCACATAGGCCCGCAGATATAACTGACGGCCAAGCAGATATACGACGCCGATGCCGGCCCCGACCGACGCGCTGGCGTACGTCGCGAAAATCAGCAACGCCGGCAGAAACAGAATCAGGCTTTCCAGGGTATTCTGATGCACACGGTAATAGCGCTCGAACACCGGATGCCCGGAAATCGCCGGCGCCTTCACCTCATAACGGCCGCGTGCCCGCCCCACCAGCATGCCGAATGCCAGATACTGCAACAGCGCCAGAACCACAATGATTGCCACCCATTCCATGATCGGTCTCCTCTGCTGGAATTGACGGGAGCATACTCCCGGCGTGTGACGCGGTCAATCGGCGGACACCGACACCGGAGAAGCTCGGGGAGAACGTGCGCCCAGGACGAATGACCGGGCATGACACTGGTTTGACAGACCGGCGCGCGCGTTGCTATTGAGCGCCGTACAACCGATAATCCGCAGCCTGTGCGGACAGCGATCATCCCGGCGGGAGAGAGACGGTATGGACAGGAAAGAAAACGAAACGACCCCGGACTTCGAGGCGTCCCTGGAGCAGCTCGAGACTCTGGTCAACGCCATGGAGGACGGCGAACTGAGCCTGGAAGAATCCCTGGAAGCCTTCGAGAAAGGCATCCGGCTCACCCGTGAATGCCAGCAGGCCCTGCAGAAAGCCGAACAGAAGGTGCAGTACCTGCTGGGTGAAGAGGAAACACCCCGCGACGATGAGCAATGAAGATACCCTCCTGCAGACCTTCCTGCAGGACTGCAGGGCACGATGCGCCGACGCACTGGAACAACACCTGCAGACACAGAAACCACTGGCACCCCGGCTCAATGAAGCCATGGCCTACGCCACGTTGCAGGGCGGCAAGCGCCTGCGGCCGGCGCTGGTCTATGCCAGCGCCATGGCCACGGGCGAGCCGGGTGAGCTGAGTGATCGCGCCGCCTGCGCGGTGGAGCTGGTCCACTGCTATTCCCTGGCCCACGATGACCTGCCGGCCATGGACGACGACGATCTGCGCCGGGGCCGTCCTACAGTGCACCGCGCATACGACGAGGCGACGGCCGTTCTGGCGGGAGATGCACTGCAGAGCCTGGCGTTCCTGCTTCTGAGCACCGACGACGATGACCGGGCCGCACAACGGCTGCAGATGATTCACGTGCTGGCCCGGGCCAGCGGCTCTGAAGGCATGGCGGGTGGCCAGAGCCTGGACATTGACGCGGCGGAACAAGCCCTGTCCGTGCAAGAACTGGAAACCATGCACCGGCTGAAGACCGGTGCGTTGATCGAGGCCAGCGTAATGATGGGCGCGCTCAGCACCGGACTGGAAGACACCGGGCGCAAAGAAGCCCTGCAACACTATGCGTCCTGTATCGGGCTGGCCTTCCAGGTACAGGACGATATTCTGGATGTCACTGGCGACACCGGCACACTGGGCAAGACCGGCGGCGCCGACGCCGTCCGCGGCAAGCCCACCTATACCAGTCTGCTGGGGCTGGAGGGGGCATGCGACAAGGCCACGGCGTTGACGCGGGAAGCCGTCGAGGCACTGCAGCACTTCGATGAACGGGCTGACATGCTGCGCCGGATTGCCCGCTACATCACCCATCGTGTTCATTGACGTGATCATGATGGTAGATTACCGTAATCGATTACCCCCAACTCCTGTTCCACCCGTGGGAGCGGACCGGAACGACCCGTTGCGAGCCTGACGATGCTGGAAGAAATACCACTCACACGACCGCAAACACCGCTGCTGGACCAGATCGACAAGCCGCGTGATCTGAGGCGGCTGGATCAGGAGCAGCTGGACACGCTTGCCGAAGAGCTGCGCCGCTTCCTGCTGTATTCCGTGGGCCAGACCGGAGGGCATTTCGGTGCAGGTCTGGGGGTGGTCGAGCTGACCATTGCGTTGCATTATGTATTCGACACGCCTGATGACCGCCTCGTCTGGGATGTCGGACACCAGAGCTATCCGCACAAGATTCTGACCGGGCGCCGGGAACGCATGCTCACCATGCGCCAGGCCGGCGGTCTGGCCGCCTTTCCCAGCAGAACGGAAAGTGACTACGACTGCTTCGGCGTCGGTCACTCCAGCACATCCATCAGCGCCGCTCTCGGCATGATGGTGGCCGCCCGTAACCAGGACAACAACCGGTACAGCATCGCGGTGATTGGTGACGGCGCGATGACGGCCGGCATGGCCTTCGAGGCGCTCAACCATGCCGGCCACCTGGACGATAATCTGCTGGTCATCCTCAACGACAACAATATGTCCATCTCACACAATGTCGGCGGTCTCTCCAGCTATTTCGCCAGGATCTGGGCCAGCAAACCGTACAATTTCCTGCGCAGCGGCAGCAAACGTATGCTGTCTCATATTCCCCCGGCATTGAAAGCCGCACACCGTGCGGAAGAATACATGAAGGGAATGGTCTCTCCCGGTACGCTGTTCGAGGAAATCGGTTTCAATTACATCGGCCTGATCGACGGACACGATACCCATGGGCTGATTGACGTACTGAGAAACATCAGGACCCTGCGCGGCCCACAGCTGCTGCATATCGTGACCCGCAAGGGCAAGGGCTACAAGCCGGCCGAGGACGACCCCTTCGGCATGCATGCCCTCACCAAAATCGAGCCCAAGGCCGAAGCGCCGAAAGAGCCCAGGCCCTCCACTCCCTCTTACTCGGCTGTCTTCGGCCAATGGCTGTGCGACATGGCCGAGCAGGATCCACTGGTGGTGGGCATCACGCCGGCAATGAGCGCCGGCTCCGGAATGGACACCTTCGCCGAGCGCTTCCCGGACCGCTTCCACGACGTGGCCATCGCCGAACAGCATGCCGTCACCTTCGCGGCCGGGCTGGCCTGTGACGGCATGAAACCGGTTGTCGCCATCTATTCAACGTTCCTGCAGCGCGCCTATGATCAGTTCATCCATGACGTCGCACTGCAGAACCTGGACGTGCTGTTCGCCATCGACCGGGCAGGCCTGGTGGGCGAGGATGGCCCGACGCATGCAGGAAGCTTTGATCTGACTTTCATGCGCTGCGTCCCCAATCTGATCATCATGGCACCCAGCGATGAGAATGAGACCCGGCAGCTGCTGTACACCGGTTACCGGCACAAGGGCCCCGCCGCTGTGCGCTACCCACGGGGAAAAGGGTCTGGAGCTGTCCTATCGCAGCGTATGGAATCCCTGCCGATCGGCAAGGGAACGGTGCGCCGAAAAGGCAATGGCATCGCCATTCTCGCATTCGGCAGCATGGTACACCCGGCACTGGAAGTGGCCGAGTCACTGGACTGCAGCGTGGCCGACATGCGCTTCGTCAAGCCACTGGACACGGAGCTGATCCGTCAACTGGCGGAGCGGCATGAAATACTGGTTACCGTGGAAGAGAATGTGGTGGCCGGAGGAGCCGGCTCGGCAGTCAACGAGTACCTGATGGCCGAGAACTACCGCATACCGGTATTGAACCTTGGCCTTCCGGACCACTTCATCGAACACGGCAAACCGGACGCCATGCGCGCGGGCGCCGGCCTTGATGCCGACGGTATTGCCGCGGCCATCCGTGATCGCCTGAAGAAATCCGGCATCCAGTCCCGCGCCGTATGACCCCCGCGCCGTATGACCCCCGCGCCGCCTGACCAGAGGAGTTCCAATGAGCGACCGCAACACCCGGCACCGCGAAGCCATGAAGCGCAAGAAAGCCCATGTCGACGCCCGCATCGCTGCCGCCACTGTCGACAAGGGACTGGTCGTGGTACTGACCGGAAACGGAAAAGGCAAGAGCTCATCGGCCTTCGGCATGCTGGCCCGCAGCGTGGGTCACGGCCTCAGATGCGGCGTGGTCCAGTTCATCAAGGGTCAGTGGGAGTGTGGCGAGCAGATGCTGTTCCGCGATCATCCGCTGGTGGACTTCCACGTCATGAGCACCGGATTTACCTGGGAAACCCAGGACCGCGAAGCCGATATCGCAGCCGCCCGGCAGACCTGGGAAAGCGCCGAAGCCCTGCTGTCCGACCCCGCATTCCAGTTCGTGCTGCTGGATGAGTTGACGTACATGTTGACCTACGGTTACCTGGACAGCGACCGGGTACTGGAAGCCATACGGAACCGCCCTGCCGGACAGCACGTCGTCATCACCGGCCGCAGCGCCAACAAGGAACTGACCGGACTGGCCGATACGGTCAGCGAGGTCCAGGATATCAAACATGCATTCAATAATGGCATCCGTGTACAGAAAGGCGTTGACTACTGAGCCACGGAGCGGCCGCGCACTGGCAGTAATTTTTCTTACCGTCATGGTGAGCAGTTTCGCCCATTGCCCGGCCGCACAGACCATGGCCACCGATGACCGTGAAGAGACAGTCGTCCTGGACGCGCCCGCCGCACGCATCATCAGCCTGGCGCCCTCAATGACTGAACTGCTGTTCAGCCTTGGTGCCGGTGAGCGGATTGTCGGCGTCATGGCACACAGTGATTACCCTCCGGAGGCAGCGGAGATTCCGGTTGTCGGGCAACACAACGGGCTGGACCTGGAGCGGATTCTGTCATTGCGGCCCGATCTGGTCATAGCCTGGCAGAGCGGCAACCCGCAAGGCGCCCTGGAACGGCTCGAGGCCATGGGTATCCCTGTCTTTGTGACAGAACCCGAGTCGCTGGAGGACATCGCCCGCCAGGTCGACAATCTGGCTGCCCTGACCGGACTCGAAGACACGGGTAGCGCGCTGGCCGGCGATTTCCGCAATGACCTGTCAACCCTGCGTGAACGCCATGCCGGGGCGGAGCCAGTCCGTGTGTTCTACCAGGTCTGGAACAATCCGCTGATCACCGCTGGCGGTGGAGAGCTGATTGATGACATGATCAGCCTGTGCGGCGGGCACAATGTGTTCGGCGATCTGCCGGTGGGGCCCAAGGTCAGCGTGGAGTCCGTACTGCAGCGCCGGCCGGACGTCATCGTGGGCAGTGGCGTGGACGGGGAACGCCCTGCCTGGCTCGATGAATGGCAGCAGTGGAAGCGGTTGCCGGCAGTTCAATCAGACCATGTGTACCATATAGAGCCGGATATCATTCAGCGCCACAGCCTGCGCGCCCTGGACGGCGCAGGCCGGCTGTGCGAGCTGATCAACCGGGCCCGATAACAGGATACCACTTGAACATGACACTCCAGGAACTCAAAGAATTCCGGCAACGCCTGCTGGCACTACGCGATGAGATCTCGGCCATGGAAGAGGCTGACAACGAAAGCAAACGCCCCGTGGAGCTGGATCAGCCCAGTATCGGCCGGCTGTCGCGAATGGACGCATTGCAGGCACAGCAGATGGCCCAGGAGACGGCCCGTCGCAGACAGCAACAGCTACAACGGATAGAAGGAGCACTGCGCCGCATCGACAATGACGACTTCGGCTATTGCGCACTCTGTGAGGAAGAAATTGATCGCAAGCGGCTGAATATTGATCCGACGACCACCCGTTGCATTGACTGTATGGACTGACCCTGGCCCAATGCAGCCTGTTACCAGTCGCCGTGCATCAGGTGCCCCATTTTACTGACCTTGGCCGCCAGATAGCTTTCGTTGTGCCTGTTCAGGCCGGTCTGGATCGGCAGACGCTCCACCACTTCATATCCCAGCGACTCCAGGGCTGATACCTTGCCGGGATTGTTGGTCAGGAGATGCAACCTCCGCACCCCGAAGTGATCCAGCATCGGCTGACAGATCTCGTACTCGCGGCTGTCCGCAGCAAAACCGAGTTGCTCGTTGGCTTCCACCGTATCCGCGCCCTGGTCCTGCAGGGAATAGGCCCGGATCTTGTTGAGCAGACCGATACCACGGCCCTCCTGTCGCAGATACAACAGTATCCCGCGCCCGTTGGCGGCAATCTGTTGCAGGGCGGACTGCAGCTGTGGGCCGCAGTCACACCGCAAGCTAAACAGCGCATCCCCGGTCAGGCATTCGGAGTGGACACGTGCCAGGACGGGTTCATCGCCAGAGACATCCCCCATGGTCAGCGCAATATGCTCCTTTCCCGTCACCAGGTCCTCGAAACCGTGTATGGCGAATGGCCCCCACTCGGTCGGTAACGTCGCGGTCGCGACAAACTGTATTCTCACTACCCGTCCTCTTGTCAGACAATCACTTGAGCGGCCAGTTGCAGGCAGACCAGCGCCATGAGCCCGGCGAGCACATCATCCACCATGATCCCGGTACCTCCGCCGACATGCCGGTCCAGCCAGCCGATGGGCCAGGGCTTGACGATATCAAAGAACCGGAACAGCGCAATGGCGGCAACCAGCCACAGGATTCCCGGCGGTATCAGAATCAGCGTGATCCAGAGTCCGGCAAACTCATCCCAGACGATGCCACCATGATCGTGGACGCCGATATCGCGGGCGGTTCTGCCACAGATCCAGACACCGGCCACACAGGCCAGTGCCACAAAGAGCAGATAGTCCGTCAGCGCCATGGACGGCAGCAGCCACCAGATCAGCGCTGCCGCCAGCGTTCCTGCCGTACCCGGCGCCTTTGGCGAGACACCGCTACCCAGGCCGAATGCCAGAAAATGTACCGGATTGCGCCACACCGTCGATGGTGTACTCATGTTCTGTCACTCTCCACTGAAATGACGATATCCACCCTTGCCCATGTTCCGTGCTGTCCCGTCCGGCCCCAGCCAGCGCAGACCCGGTTCCGCATCAACACAGCCGATGCGATGTACCACTGCGCCAAGATCCTCCAGCAGTGTCTCCACACGATTCCGGCTGACCGCAGGCGCCGTAAAGCACAGCCCGTAGTCATCGCCTCCGCGCACCGCCAACGGCCAATGCTCCTGTTCCGGTACTGCCTGCCGGAATGCTGCGGACAGCGGCAGACGTCCCAGTTCAATCGTGGCGCCGGCGTCGCTGGCATCCAGAATGTGCTGCAGATCAGAGGCCAATCCGTCAGACAGGTCGATCGCTGCACTGGCCAGACCCCGTAACGCCAGGCCGTGCCGGATCTGCAGCACCGGACTGTAATAGGCTTTCCGCAACGCTGTCACCGTATCGTACGGCAGCCGCTGCACATGCCCCCCGCGCTGATCGAGAATAAACGGCAGGGCCGCCGCCGCATCCCCCAGTGTACCGGTAACGTATACATCATCCCCCGGGGCAGCGCCGCTCCTGCGCAGCGCCCTGCCCCGGGGCACTTTCCCGTGCACCTGGATGCAGATAGTCAACGGACCACGTGTCACATCACCGCCAACCAGAACACAGGCGCTCTCTTGTGCCACCTCGGCCAGCCCCCGGCTGAATGCCTCCAGCCATGGCTCGTCGGCTTCCGGCAGCACCAGTCCCAGCGTGAAACAAAGTGGCTCGGCACCCATCGCCGCCAGATCGCTGAGGTTCACGCGCAATGCACGCTGACCCAGCAGGCGGGCATCACAATCCGTCGGAAAATGCACACCCTCCACGAGCAGGTCCATGGAGAAAGCCAGCTCATCTGCCGGATCCATCCACAACAGCGCGCAGTCGTCGCCGATACCCGCCACAAGCCCGGCGGGCGCTGGTGCCGTCAGGTCCCGGCGCGCGAAATACCGCTGTATCAGTGCAAACTCATCCAGTGCCACGCTGTTCCGCCGCCCGCAGCGTACCGGCCGCCTTGTCCAGGATACTGTTGATGTACTTGTGACTGTCCGTGGCCCCGTAGACCCTGGCCAGCTCCACAGCTTCGTTGATTACGACGCGGTAGGGGACGTCCACCCTCTCGGACAATTCATACAGGCCCAGTCGCAACAGGCAGCGCTCGATCGGGTCCAGCTTCCCGACATCACGGTCCAGAATGGGCGCCATCAGCTCATCCAGCCGGGTGGCCTGGCTCACCACACCGGTGAAGATCTCGCGGAAGTAATCGCGATCGATCTTCCCCTGATAGTAGGCCAGAAACTCGGCCTGTATGTCGGCAACCGGCGCACCGGCCATATGCCACTGATACAGCGCCTGCAGGATCATCCGGCGCGCCTTGTGCCGTTCGGACAAGCGGGTTTTTTTCGCCTTTTCGCCCGGCACTCCGCCATTCGCGTCCTGCGCTCTTTCTGCGTCCTCACTCATCGTATTCTCACTGCTCCAGCCGGCTGATCACACTGAGCATCTCCAGTGCACTCAACGCCGCCTCGGCTCCCTTGTTGCCCGCCTTGGTGCCGGCCCGTTCGATGGCCTGCTCAATGGTATCCACCGTCAGCACACCGAACGCCACCGGTATTCCGCTGTCCATGCTGACCTGACTCAGCCCCTTGACGCATTCGCCGGCCACATACTCGAAGTGCGGGGTGCCACCACGGATCACCGCGCCCAGTGCCACCACCGCGTCGTAGTGCCCGGTAGCCACGACCTTGCGGGTCAGCAACGGCAGCTCCCAGGCGCCCGGGGCGCGGACCACGGTGACCTGTTCCTCGGCCACGCCTTGACGCCGCAGTGCATCGACGGCGCCTTCCAGCAGGCTTTCCACGACAAAACTGTTAAACCGGGACACCACCAGCGCATAGCGCCCGGAGGTATGCTGAAAATCACCTTCCACTGTCCTGATGCTCATGACTGTCTCCTGTCTGCACCGCCATTGTCTGACTCGTCGAACTGCACGAATTCCACCACTTCCAGATCAAAGCCCGAGATCGCATTGTAACGGGCCGGATAACTGAGCAGTCGCATTTTACCAACACCCAGATCACGCAATATCTGTGACCCGGTACCAATGGTGAGATCACTTCCGGCGCGCTGCAGCTGCGAACGCCGGTTCCGGGACGGACTGAGAATGGTCTGCAGACTTTCGTGGATATTCTCTTCGTATTCCTCGCCGGTCAGTAACACGGCCACGCCACGCCCTTCCCGGGCAATGCGCTCCAGCGCGCGACTGAATGACCAGCTCGCGCCACCCGGCGTCAGCACATCGCAGACATCCCGCAGCGTGCTGCCGATGTGCACCCGTACCAGCGTCGGTTCGTCCGGGGTGATGTCACCCAGGGTGAAGGCCAGATGGGTGCCGCCCTGGATGGTGTCCTCGAACACATGCAGGCAGAACACGCCGTGCTCGGTGTGTACTTCCTGTGACTCCTTCCGTATCACCGTCTGCTCATTGGCAAGCCGGTAGTGGATCAGATCCACGATGGTGCCCATCTTGATGCCATGCTGTTCGGCAAAGATCTCGAGGTCGGCGCGGCGCGCCATGGTGCCATCCTCGTTCATGATCTCCACAATGGCCGCTGCCGGAACATAGCCGGCCATGCGTGCCAGGTCGCAACCCGCCTCGGTATGTCCCGCCCGCTGCAGGACACCGCCAGGCTGCGCCATGATCGGAAAGATATGGCCCGGCTGCACGATGTCTTCAGGTCCGGTGTCGCGCGCCACGGCCGCCTGGATCGTTCGAGCCCGGTCAGCTGCGGAAATACCGGTGGTCACACCGGTTGCGGCTTCGATGGACACCGTGAAATTGGTGTTGTACGGCGTATTGTTGCTACTCACCATCAGGGGCAGACGCAAGTGCTCGCAGCGTTCCCGTGTCAGGGTCAGGCAGACCAGGCCACGGGCATAACGCGTCATGAAATTGATATCCTCGGGCCGGATGCGCTCGGCGGCAATCACCAGATCACCCTCGTTCTCGCGGTCCTCGTCATCCATGAGGATGACCATCTTGCCCTGCCTGATATCGTCTATGATCTCTTCAATGCTGTGCATTTTCACCGCCAGAATGTCGGTTTGTTCAATGGGTTCGTTCAATGAGAGCCCGGCGCACCGAACCCGTGTTCACTCAGAAAAGCCGCCGTCAGCCCTCCCTGACCTGCAGCGTCGATACCGCCTGTCTCGCAGGTGATCAATCGTTCCAGGTAGCGGGCGATGACATCTACTTCGAGGTTCACCGCACAACCCGGACGGTAACTGTGCATGACCGTTGCTGTCTGTGTGTGGGGAATGATGTTGACGCTGAACCGCACTCCTTCCACATCATTCACTGTCAGGCTGGTCCCGTCGATGCAGATCGAACCCTTGCGGGCCACGTAACGGGCCAGCTCCGGCGGTACCTCGAATACCATGCGTACACTGCCACCTTCCGGCTCGCTGCTCACCAGCCGGCCCATGCCATCCACATGTCCACTCACCAGATGCCCGCCCAGCCGTGTGCGGGGTGTCAGGGCTTTCTCCAGGTTGACCGGGGAGCCGTAGCGCAAGTCCTCCAGCGTCGTCAGGCGCAGTGTCTCGCCGGAAACGTCCGCATCGAACCAGGGAGGGGCGAAGTCTGTCACGGTCAGGCAGACGCCGTTCACGGCAATGCTGTCGCCGGTGCGGACATCGGAAAAATCCAGCGCCTCACTGCTCACACGCAGCCGGTGTTCGCCACTCTCGGGCCGGATCGACTCCACCCGGCCCAGTGCTTCAATAATACCTGTGAACATGGTTTTTCCGTTTACTCCCCTGCTCCGACCAGCGGACTACCGGCAATGCTTTCCACTGCCGCCACAATACGGCAATCATCGCCCAGCCGGTCCATTTCGCGGATACGCAACGCGACCTGATCCGCCATCAACTGCATACCGGGCAGATGCAGCAACGGCATCGCATCGCTGCCCAGGAACCGTGGCCCGATGTAGATGACCACTTCGTCCACCAGTCCGGCCTGCACCATGGCCCCGCTGAGGGTCGGCCCGGCCTCCAGCAACACCTCATTGCATTCAAACTCGTCCGCCAACAGACGCAGCGCCTGCTGCGGCGCCACACGCCCGCCGCCGGCCTCGCCACCGGCCTCCCTGATCATCGCGGCGTTGTCCGCGAACCGGGCGAGCTGGTGCTCGTGAGGCCCCGCTACCAGGAACAGGACCTGCCCCGGCAGACCAATGATACGCGAGTCCGGCGGCGTCCGCAGTGACGAATCCATCACGGCCCGCAGCGGTTGACGCCGGGCCAGCCGTGCCGCGTCCGGGCGGTCAATCTGTTCCGCACGCACGTTCAGGGAAGGGTTGTCGGCGATCACCGTATTGACACCGGTCAGCACCGCGCAGCTGCGCGCGCGCAGTAGCTGCACATCGGCCCTGGCCATCGGCCCGGTGATCCACTGGCTCTCCCCGGACGCCATGGCCGTTCGCCCGTCCAGGCTCATCGCCACCTTGCAGCGCAACCACGGCAACCCGTATTGCATACGCTTGATGAATCCCGGGTTCAGCGCCCGCGCCTGCTCTTCGAAAACCGGACCGCGTACCCGCACACCGGCATCACGCAGCGCCTGCAGACCACTGCCGGATACGGCGGGATTCGGGTCTTCCATCCCGTAGACCACCTCGGCCACACCGGCATCGATCAGAGCGTTGGTGCAGGGTGGCGTTCTGCCACTCACACAACATGGCTCCAGCGTCACATACGCCGTGGCGCCGCGCGCACGCGTACCCGCCTGACTCAGGGCGTTCGCTTCGGCATGGGGCTCGCCCGCCTGCTCATGCCAGCCTTCCCCCACCAGCTCACCGTCGCTGATCAGCACACAGCCGACCCGCGGATTGGGCGTCGCTGTCAACACACGGGACGCCAGTGCCAGCGCACGTTGCATCGCCTCGCGGTCCGCGTCCGTCATACCTGTATTCGTGGAGGTCATCAGGTCATTCATTGGACAGGCGGTCGATTTCTGCCCGAAATTCATTGAGGTCCTTGAAACTGCGGTATACCGAGGCGAAGCGCACGAAGGCCACCTCGTCCAGCCCGCGCAGCTCCTTCATCACTTCTTCCCCGACCGCACGGGAAGAGATCTCCCGCTCGCCGCTGGCGCGCAGGCTATGCTTGATCCGATTGATCGCCTCGTCGACTTTTTCAATATTGACCGGTCGTTTTTCCAGCGCTTTCATCAATCCGGCATGCAGCTTGTTTTCATCGAAAGGTTCACGCACGCCGTTCTGCTTGATGATGCGCGGCATCACCAGCTCTGCTGCCTCGTAGGTGGTGAAGCGCTCCGCGCAGGTCACGCACTCGCGACGGCGCCGGATCTGGTCACCCTCGGCCACCAGCCGGGAATCGATCACCCGGGTGTCCAGCGCCCCACAGAACGGACAATGCATCAGCGATCACCTGTAGACAGGGAAACGGGCACACAGTGCCAGTACCTGTTCCTTGACACGCGCGATGGTTTCTTCATTGTCGATATCATCCAGAATGTCACACATCCATTCGCTCAACCGGGCAGCCTCCTCTTCAGCGAAACCGCGCCGCGTGATGGCCGGCGAACCGATGCGCAGGCCGCTGGTCACAAAGGGTGAGCGCGGATCATTCGGTACGGCATTCTTGTTGACCGTGATGTTGGCCCGGCCCAGGGCGGCATCCGCATCCTTGCCGGTCATATCCTGTCGGATCAGACTGAGCAGGAACAGGTGATCGTCCGTGCCACCCGACACCACCTCGAAGCCTCGTGCGATGAAGCCTTCCGCCATTACGCGGGCGTTGCTGATCACCTGTTGCTGATACTCCCTGAACTCCTCACTCATGGCTTCCAGAAAGCAGACCGCCTTGCCGGCGATGACATGCATCAGGGGACCACCCTGGTTTTCAGGGAATACCGCAAAGTTGAGCTTCTTCTCCAGGTCGGGATTGGACTTCGCCAGTATGATGCCGCCACGCGGACCACCCAGGGTCTTGTGCGTAGTCGTGGTGGTCACGTCGGCGACTTGAACCGGACTGGGATAGACCCCGGCGGCGACCAGACCGGCCACATGCGCCATATCCACCAGCAGCCAGGCACCCACCGAGTCGGCGATCTCGCGGAAACGCTGCCAGTCCACGACCCGGGAGTAAGCGGAGAAACCGGCGACGATCATTTTCGGCTGGTGCTCCTTCGCCAGGGCCTGAACCTGATCGTAGTCGATCTCACCGGTTTCATTGTTCAGACCATACTGCACCGCGTTATACAGGCGGCCGGAGAAGCTGACGCTGGCCCCGTGGGTCAGGTGTCCACCATCGGCGAGGCTCATGCCAAGCACCGTATCACCCGGCTTCAGCAAGGCCGAGTAAACGGCTGCATTGGCCTGTGAACCCGAGTGGGGTTGCACATTGGCGTAGTCAGCGCCGAACAGCTTTTTTGCCCGCTCGATCGCCAGGTTCTCGACCACATCCACATGCTCGCAGCCGCCGTAATAGCGCTTGCCCGGATACCCTTCAGCATACTTGTTGGTCAGCACGCTGCCCTGGGCCTCCATGACCCGGGGGCTGGTATAGTTTTCGGAGGCGATCAGTTCGATGTGCTCTTCCTGACGTGTGCGCTCGCCCTCGATGGCAGCCTGCAGTTCGGGATCAAACCCGTCGATGGTCATATCACGGCTAAACATGGCACTCCCCGTTGTCGATGCCGCCCGATAGGCATCGGATTCTCAGTGGAGCGGTATTTTACATGATGCAGGGCTCCAGAGCATCCGCAATCTGCCAGCCGGCGCGCCCGGCAACAGGCAGGCGGACAAGTTAAATGGTACGATAGCAGTTTTCGAACAACCCGAAATTCCGGAGACACAGTCAACATGGCTCAGTTTGTCTACACGATGAACCGGGTGGGCAAGGTCGTCCCACCCAAAAAGGAAATCCTCAAGGATATTTCCCTGTCATTCTTTCCCGGCGCCAAGATCGGTGTGCTGGGCCTCAACGGCGCGGGCAAGTCCACCCTGCTGCGTATCATGGCGGGTATCGACAAGGAGTATAACGGAGAGGCACGGGCCCAGAGCGACATCCGTGTCGGCTACCTGCCGCAGGAGCCGCAGCTCGATCCGGACAAGGACGTGCGCGGCAATGTCGAGGAGGGGATGGGCGAAACCATCCGGTTGATCGAGGAATTCAACGCCATCAGTGACCGCTTCGCCGAGCCGATGAGCGACGACGAGATGACGCAGCTGCTGGAACGGCAAGGTGAGCTGCAGAACGCCATCGACGCCTGCAATGGCTGGGAAATCGAGCGCACGCTGGAAGTGGCCGCCGAGGCCCTGCGCCTGCCGCCCTGGGACGCCGATGTAAACAAGCTTTCGGGCGGGGAGAAACGCCGCGTAGCCCTGTGCCGCCTGCTGTTATCCAATCCGGACATGCTGCTGTTGGACGAGCCCACCAACCACCTCGACGCAGAGAGTGTGGCCTGGCTGGAACGTTTCCTGGTCGAATTCCCCGGCACCGTGGTCGCGATCACCCACGACCGCTACTTCCTGGACAACGCGGCCGGCTGGATCCTGGAGCTGGACCGCGGCCATGGCATTCCCTACGAGGGCAACTACACCAATTGGCTGGAAGCCAAGGAAAAGCGCCTGGAGATCGAGAGTAAACAGGAAGCCGCTCGCGAACGCACCATCAAGTCCGAACTGGAGTGGGTGCGCACCAACCCCAAGGGCCGCCAGGCCAAGAGCAAGGCGCGGCTGGCCCGCTTCGAGGAGCTGAATTCGCAGGAATTCCAGAAGCGCAATGAAACCACCGAACTGTACATCCCGCCCGGCCCCCGCCTGGGTGACAAGGTCATCGAGGTCGAACACCTCAACAAGTCCTTCGAAGACCAGACGCTGATCGAGGACCTGAGCTTCTCGGTACCAAAAGGTGCCATCGTCGGCATCATCGGCGGCAACGGGGCGGGCAAGACCACCTTCCTGCGCATGCTGGTGGGCACCGAACAGCCCGACAGCGGATCGATCACGCTGGGCGAGACGGTGGACATGGCCTATGTCGACCAGAGCCGCGATGAACTGAACGGCAACAATACGGTCTGGGAGGAAATTTCGGAAGGGCATGACATCCTGCAGATCGGCAAGTATGAAGTGCCATCACGAGCCTATGTGGGCCGCTTCAACTTCAAGGGCGGCGACCAGCAGAAGTACATCAAGGAGCTGTCCGGCGGCGAGCGCAACCGGGTGCACCTGGCGAAACTGCTCAAACGCGGCGCCAATGTGCTGCTGCTGGACGAGCCGACCAACGACCTGGATGTGGAGACGCTGCGGGCACTGGAAGAAGGCCTGCTGAACTTCCCGGGCACTGTGGTGGTGGTTTCACACGACCGCTGGTTCCTGGATCGCATCTGTACACATATGCTGGCTTTCGAGGGCGACAGCCAGGTGACGTTCCACGAAGGGAATTACACGGATTACGAGGCGGACCGCAAGAAGCGTCTGGGTAGCGAGGCCCAGCCTACCCGTATGAAATACAAGAAACTGGCCTGATCAGACATTCAGTTCCCTGCGCATGGCGTGCAGCTTCTCTTCCCTCTCCTCATCGGTCAACGGCGTTGAGGGATTGTCTTCCAGAGCCGGCGGCACCGGTTCGCTGATATCCTCACCGCGCATGACGCGCTGGCAGAGTTCGCGATAATACCTGGCAAAGACCGGCAGAGCCCGGTCTTCCGGTTCCGAGGCCAGCAGATGCCAGCCAGCCGCCCGGCCGGCGTGATAGACCGCCGGATGACTCCATTCGAAAGCGCTCTTGGGGCTTGGCGCCCGGCAGGCCTCCACATAGGCCTGACGCTCATCCGGCAGACCGAACAGGCTGCCGCCTTCCTCGCAGGCCCGGATCACCACGGACAATGTGGGCAGAAATTCCTGGCTGCGTGTCAGCTTGCGGGCGGCCGCCAGGATCTGTGCGGGACTGAAACCGGACAGATTCTGATGCCAGTACTTCTTGGTCAACGCGAGCCGGCCAGCATCTCCATAGGCCTTGTGGTACTGGTTATGGAAAGCAAGCTCAAATTCGGAAAAAAGCTGATTGATGGCATCGACCCGATCCGGCGAGCCACGCTCCCCGGACGCTCCGCCGTCACCGCGCTCACTCCGCCCAGCTGCGGTCCGTGAAGCGTCGGTACGCGGCTTCAACGCCTTGTCGGCCGTTCTCAGCAGTTGATTGATTTCCTTCATGGCCCGCTCCCGACAGCCCGTTCAATTGACGGGCCCAACTGTACTTGATGTATTGCAGGAATCGCGTGTTCCAGGAAGATTGCGCCTGACCGGCATCCCGCCAGTACAGTATAAACTCTGGCAGCTTGCGACGGGCAAATACCTCGTCGATCTCGGCCAGTCGCAGGATCTCGAACACTTCCGGACTCGGCTCCCAGTCCTCCGGGATCGGCCGTGGTGTGCTGTCACGGGACAGGGAAGTGGCATACTTGGCCCACTGCCGGCGGATATGCTCGATGAACTTGGTGTTCCACGCCGAATGGGCCACACCCCGCTCACGCCAGTACAGCACGAACTCCGGCACCGCATCCTCGATGAAGGCGCGGCTGACCCCCGCGTTGACCAGGATGTCCTGCGCTTCTTCATCCGGCCACCAGTCGGGTGACATCGGCGCTTCCAGGCGACTCGCACCTTGCCGGCTCTGTTCCTGCCGCCATTCCCGCAGCACATGTTTGTAGAACGCATTGCCCCAGGAAAAGCGGGACTGTCCCCGTTCGCGCCAGTACAGCACGAACTCGTCAATGCGGCTGCGCACGAACGCTTCGGGGATGTTGTGTTGCCGGCATTTCTCGATCCATTCGCGCGCCGGCTCCCAGTTGGGCGGGATGAAGCTGGCGCCCGAGCCGGCCGACCGGGTCGCATGGACAGCCGGCGCCGGCGGCACAGCGGAATTGGAAGCCTGCGCTTCACGTCCCTGCGTCCCCTGCTGATTGATGGCGAAATGCCAGCTTTCCTCCCGCCCCTTCGTGGCCTGGACCAGGATCAGCCCCAGATCCTGCAGGCTCTTCTGGACTCTGCGAATATCGATCATGGCCCAGAACGGCAGCGCCTCCATCAGGGTATGCTGGTCCAGCTCCACCCAGTCCAGCCCGTCATCGCCGGAGTGCCCCCGGTGACTCAGCAACTCACTGAGCACATGCAGCATAACCGCTTCCTCCAGCCCGATAGTGGCGGCCAGGGTCGGGGAGACGATCAATGGTCGCTCCGGTATAAGGGAAGACTGCATAAAAGGATCCGTCAGGTATTACAGGATGCGCGGAGCAACAACGCACTCCGCGAAAGCAGATGCTACCACAAACCGCTACCGCACACGCAGACGCACCACCAGCAGGCGGCCGGGATCAGAAGCCTTCCAGAACGACCTTGCCAACCGTGTGCTCGGTCTTCATGGCCTGGTGGGCGCGCTCCAGATTTGCTGCGCTGATGGTACCGTAGTGCTCGCCCATCGTGCTCTTGAGCGCCCCCTTGTCGATGAGTCCCGCCACCTCGGTGAGCAGATCATGCTGCACCGCCATGTCCGCAGTCTTGAACATGGGCCGGGTGAACATGAACTCCCAGTGCAGTGACAGGCTCTTCTGTTTCAGCTTCATGATGTCGAGTGGCTCGGCCGGATCATCAATCAGCGACAGCCGTCCCTGTGGCCGCAATATAGCGACCAGATCCTCGAAGTGCTGGTGCGTCCGGTTCACACAGGCAGCGTCCGTGATATCCGCCACGCCGGCCCGCTCCAGCTCATCCTTCAGGGGCTGACTGTGATCCAGTACATGATGCGCGCCCAGGGATTCGACCCACTGCCGGCTCTCGGGACGGGATGCAGTACCGATCACGGTGGCCCGGGTCAGCTGCCGGGCCAGCTGGATCAGCATAGAGCCCACGCCGCCCCCGGCGCCGACCACCAGTACAGTGCGGTCCTCGCCCCCGCCGTCCCGGGGCAGTTGCAGGCGGTCGAACAGCATTTCCCAGGCGGTGATCGTGGTCAGCGGCAAGGCCGCCGCCTCGGCATCGCCCAGTGAAGACGGTGCTTTCGCGGCGACTCGTTCATCAACGCACTGGAACTCGGCATTGCAACCCTGCCGCGTCACATCGCCGGCATACCACACCCGGTCCCCCACCGAAAAACGCCTGACATCACTACCAACCTCCACGACCTCGCCGACCGCATCCCAGCCCAGCACCTTCGGACTACCCTCGTCCGGCTCCACACGCCCCCGGATCTTGGTGTCCACGGGGTTGACGGCAATGGCCCGGACCGCGACCAGCAGATCGCCCGGCCCCGGTTCCGGGCGCTCGATGGTGATGTCCTGCAACGGACCGGTGCCTGTATAACCTACAGCTTTCATGATTCCTTCCTCGGTTCCTGGTTTGATGGTCGTCGGGGAGCAGTGACCCCCGGTCATCATACACCGCCTTTCGCGCGGACTTCGACCCGGCTTTCACGGCCCCGACCACCGCATGGATGACAAGTTTGTTTTGCGCCGCCATGAACGCTGGCTCATGCGCCCGCTTACCCGCTCCTGCCATGATCAACCGAAGCAGATAATCGGCGACGATTACACTTCCAATATGGACCACCTAATCAAAAACAGGGCCGCAAAGAAAAGGGCCACTCCGCCACCTGACGTTCCCACAGGAAACTGCATCCCCCCGAAATAGAACCGATTTCCTCCGCATTTTTACTAACCGCCCTGTTCGTGTACCATGGGGCGCTTGTGAAGCAACGAATCGGGGGAAATATGTTCAGGAAATCGCGCCTTAACCAGGCTGTGCTGTCTGTCATCGCTACATCATTCACGGTACCCGCAGCGGCCCAGATCGAGGAAGTTCTGGTCACCGCCACCAAGCGCGAGGAAAGCGCGCAGGACGTCCCGGTCGCCGTACAGGCGCTGGACGGCACCACGCTCGACGACCTGAACATCGGCAATTTCGACGACTATGTCCGTTTCCTGCCCAACGTGACCTTCGGCGGCCGGGGACCAGGACAGTCCACCGTCTATATCCGCGGCATGGCCGTGGAACCGATCACCGTACTCCTCTCCGGCGCGCAGGGCAGCGTGCCCAACGTGGCGCTCTATCTTGACGAGCAGCCAGTAACGGCACCCGGGCGGAACCTGGACGTGTATGCCGCCGACATGCAGCGCATCGAAGTACTGCCCGGGCCTCAGGGCACGATCTTTGGCGCCAGCTCCCAGGCCGGCACAGTCCGCCTGATCACCAACAAACCACAGTTTGATGGCTTCTCCGCCGGCGCGGAAATGTCCGCCAGCTCCACGAAGGGCGGCGACATGAGCAGCTCCCTGGAAGGCTTCCTGAATATTCCGGTGAGCGACGAACTGGCCTTCCGCGCCGCGTTCTACAACGTGCGCCAGGGTGGCTACATCGACAATACCTACGGCACATTCTCTACAGACCCGTCCATCAATCCGGACTCCAACGCCACACCGGATGCGGCGTCCTACGAGGAAGGCGACAATCTCGCCCTGACAGAGGATAATTTCAACGACAGCTTCTACCAAGGCATGCGCCTCAGTGGTACGTGGTTGATCAACCCCGACTGGGACCTGACCGTCCAGCACACACAGCAGGAGCTGGGCGCGGACGGTGTATTCGATTATGACCCCGAGGTCGGTGACCTGAAGGCCAATCGCTACTTCCCCGATCAGATGGAGGACGAATTCGGCCTGACCACCTGGACTGCCAACGGACGTCTGGGCATGCTGGAAACCGTCTACACGGGCGGCTACCTGGATCGCCAGATCAACCAGTCCGTGGACTACACCGGCTACAACAACTCTGGTGCCTTCATCAACTATTACACCTGCACCTACACCAACCCGGACTACGTGGTGAACTATGGTATTGATCCAGAGTACATCACACCCGGAGGCCGTGAATGCCTGACACCGGCGAAAGGTACGCAAATCGACCAGGGACACGAGCGGATCACGCACGAGTTCCGCGTCAGCACGCCCCAGGGCCAACGGCTGCGCGCCACGGGCGGGGTGTTCTATGACGATTTCGAAATCAACACCGTGGATGATTTCCTGTACCTGGCCGTCAAGGACCTCGGATTCGCACCCAACCAGCCGATCCCGGGCGCTCATGCCAACAATTCAGAAACGCGCGCACCGGGTGTTGCCTTCTTCAACGACGTAACCCGCACGGAAGAACAACTGGCCTTTTTCGGTGAAGTCAGCTACGACTTGATCCCGAATCGCCTGGAAGCGACCGTGGGCCTGCGTCACTATGATCTGGAGCAGGAATTCAGAGGACAGTCCAGTTTCGCCAGCGGCATCTTCGTCGGCTCAGAGGACCAGGGTGCGGGTCGTAATTACGACAACGCCGGCAGTGTGAATGCTCCCGGTTTTGATCCGGATGCCGAACCGGCGCCGGGCAACGTCGACCCGGATGTCCCCGGTCACAGCACCGACGCCCTGACACTGGACGGTGTCATTCCCAAGTTCACGCTGAACTACACACCGACCGAAAGCGCGTTGTTGTATGCCACCTACTCGGAAGGCTTCCGCCCCGGTGGTTTCAACCGTGGTGGCGGTGTCTACTCACTGAACCCGGACTTCCCGACCGTCCCCACCACGTATGACACGGACGACGTGGTGAACTATGAACTGGGCTGGAAGACCCGCTGGATGGACAACCGCCTGCAGTTCAACGGCAACGTTTATTTCATCGAGTGGACGGACATGCAGGTTTCGCGTTTCGACCCCGAGAACGTCTCCATTCTGACCTTCATCGAGAACTCGGCCGACTCGGAGATCCGCGGTATCGAAGGCGATGTTGCCTGGATGGCCACGGAGAACCTGACGCTGAATGCCGCCTTCTCGTACAATGACACGGAACTGACCAGCGTCTCCGCACAGATCGTGGAACTGCCGGGTGAAGGGGCTCAACTGCCGCTGACGCCGGAATTCCAGGGGACGGTTCGGGCACGCTACGACTGGTTTGCCGGAGGCTTCAACCTGTTCACGCAGGCAGCCGTGCAGTACGCCGGCGACAGCTACAGTTCACTGATCGTCCAGGAACGCGAGCAGCAGGACGCGTATAGCACCATGGACCTGTCCGCCGGGATCGCCCGCGACAACTGGAGAGCCAAGCTGTTTGTCGAGAACGCCACTGATGAGCGCGCGGAGCTGTTCATCAACTCGCAGGACCACATCCGCCGCATCAACACCAACCGGCCCCGGACCGTCGGTCTGAACCTGTCGGTGAATTTCTGACACGCCCGTGTCAGTAGAGCAAGCCAAAGCGGCCCTGCAGGGCGGAGACCCTGCAGGCGCTGCACGCCTGGCCGGGGAGGCCCTGAAGCAGACACCGGAAAGCACCGATGCGCTGTACGTCAGGGCCGTTGCCCTGCGCTATCTTGACCAGTATGAAGAGGCCCGCCAGACACTGGATCGCCTGAAGTCCCTGCGGCCCGGCTACGGCCGTGCGTGGCAGGAAGAAGGTCACCTGAAGTCCCGTTACGGAGAGACTGACGGCGCCATCCATGCATACGAAGAAGCCATCAGCCACAATCCGGCCCTGACAGCAAGCTGGCATGCACTGGCAAGCCTGTACCGCTCACAGAACCGGGCAGGGGAAGCACAACGCGCACAGGCGCAATTCCAACGCCTGTCCGGGCTGCCTCGCGAACTGGTATCAGTGGCCAGCTTCATGCACGAGGGCAAACTCTACAAGGCGGAGCGGCTGTGCCGCGCCTTTCTCCAGAAACACCCCCACCACCCGGAAGCCATGCGATTGCTGGCCAATCTGGGGGTAAAACTGCATGTGCTGGATGATGCGGAGTTCCTGCTGGAGAGCGCGCTGGAGTTCCAGCCAGACTTTGTCATTGCCCGGGTCGACTACGTGGATGTACTGCAGCGTCGCCAGAGGTACCAGCGCGCCCTGGAAGAAGCCCGCAAATTGTGCGACATGGATCCGAAGAATCCGGCTTTTCAGAGCCTGTACGCCAATCAATGCATGTCCGTGGGCGACTACGACGAAGCACTGACCATCTACGACCGGGTATTGAAGGAGATGCCGGACAACAGTCAGGTCTACCTGGTACAGGGACACGCACTGAAAACCGTGGGCCGACAACAGGACGCCATCACCGCCTACCACGAAGCAGCACGGCACCGCCCCTGGTTCGGAGATGCCTGGTGGAGCCTGGCCAACCTGAAGACCTACACATTCACCGATGCCGAAATACAGACCATGCGTGAACAGGAGGCTTCAGCCGGCATTCCCCTGGCGGATCGATACCACCTTTGTTTCGCGCTGGGCAAAGCCCTGGAAGACCGTGCAGAGTGGACGGAGTCCTTCGAATACTACAGGCGTGGCAACGACATGAAGCGCCAGGAGACCCGTTACAGCACTGAGCGCACTGAAAAGGAATTCCGGCTGCAGCGCGAGACGTGTACGCCGGCGCTGTTCGAGAAGTACCGGGACGCCGGCCATCCTGCACCGGACCCGATCTTCATCGTGGGTCTGCCGCGTGCCGGATCAACGCTGCTGGAGCAGATACTGGCTTCACACTCCCGGGTTGACGGGACGCTCGAGCTGCCCAACATCATGGCACTGGCTCACAGACTGGACGGCCGCCGCCGGGTGGATGACGAGCCCCGCTACCCGGGAATTCTCAGCGAACTGCCCGCCGGGAAACTGGCCGCATTCGGTCAGCAGTATCTGGATGATACGGCCATCTACCGTGAGGGAGCTGCATTTTTCACCGACAAGATGCCCAACAACTTCCGCCACATCGGACTGATACACCTGATCCTTCCCAACGCGAAGATCATCGATGCCCGGCGCCACCCCATGGCCTGCTGCTTCAGCGGGTTCAAACAGCTGTTTGCCGAGGGCCAGGAGTTCACCTATGGCCTGGAACAGATGGGACACTACTACCGGGGCTACGTAGAGCTCATGGACCACTGGGACCGGGTACTGCCCGGCCGCATCCTGCGTGTCCACCACGAGGACGTGGTAGAGGATCTGGAGACACAGGTACGGCGGCTACTGGAGTTCTGTGGTCTGGAGTTCGAACCGGCCTGCCTGGACTTCCACCGCACGGAGCGCGTGGTGCGCACCGCCAGCTCGGAGCAGGTACGTCAACCGATCAACAAAGAGGGGCTGGAGCAGTGGCGCCACTACGAACCCTGGCTCGACCCCCTGAAAAAAGCACTGGGCCCCGTGCTGGATGCCTACTGAGCGCGTGACGGAACCGCCCCTTTCCTGCGGATACCTGCCTTTTTACATATCAGGACTTTTTATGGCTCAGGACTTGGAAAACGGTTTCATTTCTGACATATTATGCGCCCCGGCCGGGACCACCCCGGCCGGATGCAGTTCAGACCCCATCGGAGTGTAGCTCAGCCTGGTAGAGCACCGCCTTCGGGAGGCGGGGGTCGGAGGTTCAAATCCTCTCACTCCGACCATATTCAGCAGTACCCCCGCCTTCCCCGGGCCGGACAGTGGATTTTCGCCGCAATAGCTCAGTTGGTAGAGCAGCTGATTCGTAATTAGCAGGTCGGAGGTTCGACTCCTCTTTGCGGCACCATCCTGCGTTGCTAGAATGCAATGTCCAATCGCTCCCGGAACCCGGTCATGATCAGACTTTCTCTCCCTGTCCTGCTATTCATTCTGACCATTACGCCTCACGCATCACTGGCGCAGGGCTATGATTTCCAGACCGGCATGGAGGCCTATGAAAACGGCGACCATGCCACCGCACTGGAGAATTTCCTGGAAGGGGCCCGCGTGGGTCACGCACTGGCGCAGTACAACCTCGCTGTCATGTATCACCAGGGGATCGGCACGGAGCCCGACCTGGAGCGGGCCATGCAGCTGTATGGCCTGTCCGCCCAGCAGGGCGTGGTCCCTGCCCAATACGAATTGGGCCGGATTCACGACAACGGTGACGGGGTACCCCAGGACTACCGTGAAGCCTATTACTGGTATGAACAGGCCGCCGAGCAAGGGGACGCTGAAGCCCAGTATGCGGTGGGCACCATGAACTTCTACGGGCAGGGCCGGCCCGAAGAACCGGCGGAAGCCATCGAATGGTATCGCCTTGCGGCGGAACAGGGACATGGCGACGCCCAGTACAACCTCGGCGTCATGCACATCAACGGGCTGGGTACCGCGACGGATCAGGAAAAGGCCCTGGAGTGGTTCGAACGCTCTGCCGGGAACGGCAGCGTCGATGGCAGCTACAACGCGGGCCTCATGCACATCTCCGGACAGAGCACGCCCGAAGACCCCGTGCGGGCACGGGAATACTTCGAAAAGGCAGCCCGCAGCGGTCTGCGCGAAGCCCAGGCACAGCTGGGCATGTTGTACGCCTCGGGGAATGGAGTGGAACGCGATTTCGGCACAGCGCGCGAATGGTTCCTGGAAGCCGCCGAGCAGGGCGACCCTGTCTCCCAGGCCTTTCTGGCACAGATCTACCGGGAAGGACTGGGCGTCGAAGCAGACGTGGTCACGGCTCACATGTGGTACGACCTGGCCTACCGGCATGGCCATCGCCGCATGCTCCGTCATATGAACAACCTGCAGGGCACCATGACCGCCGAGCAGCTGCGAGAAGCCCGTGACCGGGTGGTGGCCTGGATGGAACAGCGCGATACCCGCCCCACCACGAACTGATCGCTCGCCTTCGGAGCCATCACCCGGCGCTACCGTGACACCTGGCCGGATTCACTCGACAGCCCGGCGGGTTTACAGTAATTTGTCCGGGTAGCGCGGGTGTAGCTCAATGGCAGAGCTTCAGGTTCCCAACCTGGTGACGAGGGTTCGATTCCCTTCACCCGCTCCAGTGTTCAGACAACGGAGACACACGATGATGAAGAATGTATTGCTGGCGCTGGGCGCCGGGCTGCTTTTCAATGCCGCAGCGCATGCCCAGGATCATGACCGGCTCTGGGACGCAGTCTCAGGCGATCACCGCAATGCCGCCGACATGGCCCGTAACGAATACCGCAATCCCTATCAGACCCTGCTTTTCATGGGAGTCAAAGCCGACGATACCGTGGTGGAAATCTTTCCCGGCACGGGCTGGTACACGGGTATATTGGCACCCTATCTGCGCGATGACGGCCAGTTGATCGCAGCCGGATACCCGCGCGGCGACAATGCCTCTGACTTCATGCGGAGACTCAATGCCACCTATGACGAGTTGTTGGCCTCCGACCCGGTCTATGACAGTGTGGAAGTCACCGAATTGACCATCGGTGGAGAAGGCACCCTGGCCCCCTCCGGCTCGGTGGACATGATTCTGGATTTCCGCAACGCCCACAACTGGTTGCAGAACGACCCGGAGCGGATGCTCGGCAAGTGGTACGATGCATTGAAACCTGGCGGTATCGTCGGCATCGTCGACCACCGCATGGACCCGTCCATGGAAGCGGGTAACGGCTATATCCACGAGCAGACCCTGATCGAGGTAATGGAAGACAACGGCTTCCGCTATGTGGCCCGCAGCAACATCAACGCCAACCCGCAGGACACCAGGAATCACCCGGGTGGCGTATGGAACCTGCCTCCCAACGTGCGCGACGTGCCCGCTGACCAGCGTCACCACTACCTGGCCATCGGTGAAAGCGACCGCCTGACGATGAAGTTCGTCAAGCAATAGCGCCGCACCCTCTGAATGACAAGAACAATAAGGATCTCCCGGATGCATCGCACCCTTCCCGCACACCGCTTTCCCTGCACTGCCGTGCACCGAATTGCCGCCCTCGTCGCCCTGTTGTTGCTGGCATTTCCGCTGTCCGCCAAGGAAACCGTCATGGTGCCCATGCGGGATGGAGTGGAGCTGGCCACCAATCTGTATCTGCCCGAGGGAGAAGGCCCCTGGCCTGTCGTGCTGACCCGCACGCCCTACGATAAGGACGGAGCCGACAGCAGCGCCGGGCGCTACAACGAACGCGGCTATGCCCTGATATCCCAGGATGTCCGGGGCCGCTATGATTCGGAAGGCAAGAACCGGCCGTTCGAGGATGACATGGAGGACGGCTACGACACCGTCGAATGGATCGCCGAGCAGTCTTTCAGCAACGGGCGCATCGGCATCTTCGGCACTTCCGCTCCGGGCATCACCTCCAACCTGGCCGCCGCTGCGGCGCCACCTCATCTGACCGCTGCCTATGTCACGGTAGCGCCGGACAGCCTGTTCTATCGCTCCCGCTTCATCAACGGCGTCTTCAAGGAAAGTCACTCCGGTGGCTGGCTGCGCGGACAGGGGCTGAGCGAACAGGAGATCGCCGCCTACCGCGCACGTGCCGTACTCGACCAGCGCTGGAAGGACACCGACTTCCTGTTCCACCGGCACAATGTACAGATTCCCGTCTACAACGTCGGTGGCTGGCACGACATCTACGCCGCCGGCACCGTGGACAATTTCGTCTACCTGCAGAACAAGGGGCACGAGGCCGCCAGAGACAAGCAAAAGCTGTTCATGGGCGCTTTCGGACACGGCATGCTGGAAGGCGACCTGGAGTATCCGGGTGGGGGCATGATCCGCGGCGACATCGAGGAACAGTTCCGCTGGTGGGACTACTGGCTGAAGGACATTGATAACGGCATCATGGACGAGCCGGCGGTGCAGTACTATATGATGGGCGCTGCCCGGAAAGGCGAGGTGTCCGACCGCAACCGCCTGGTGGGCGCCGACAGCTGGCCGCCCCGCAACCAGCCGACCCGTTTCTTTCTTCAGCCGGAGGGCCGCATCAGCCGCTACGCCCCGTCCGAACGCGAAGCCTCCACCACCTACCGGTTTGATCCGGACAATCCCGTCCCCACGGTCGGTGGCCAGAATCTGGGCAGCGATGTCGGCCCGCGCGACCAGCGCGCCATTGAGGATCGACAGGACTACCTGCGGTTCGAGACCCCGGTACTGGAAGAGGACGTGGTGATCGCCGGCAGCGTGGAGATGGAACTGTTCGTCTCCACCGATGCCACGGACACTGACTTTGTGGTCAAACTGGTGGACATCTACCCGGACGGCTATGAAGCGCTGATCCTGGATTACCCGATCCGCGCCCGCTTCCGCGAGGGACAGCGCCCCGAGGATGTCGAGATGATGACGCCGGGACGGATCGAGAAGCTGGTCATCGATATGTGGGCAACGGCCCAGACATTCGAGGAGGGCCATCGCATCGGTGTTCATGTCACGTCCAGCAATTCACCGCGCTTCGCTGTCAACCCGAACAACGGCGCACCCCTGGACGATACGGAAACGCCTGGCGTGGTAGCAGAAAACACGGTCTATTTCGACGCCCGGCGGCCTTCCGCCATTGTGCTTCCGGTGGTGACGGAAGCACTCGACTGAGAACTCGTGAGCAACCATCAACGCCTTACGGAGACTGCCATGAGACACTGCACTGCCCTGCTGACGATGCCATTGCTCGGCATGAGTCTGCTGATTTCAGGGCCATCACTGGCGGCGGACGAACAAAACGGCCCACCACGCACACCATGGGGTGATCCGGACCTGCAGGGCACATGGACCAACGCTACCCAGACGCCGCTGGAGCGCCCTGAAGCCTATGGTTCGCAGCGCGCCATGAGCGAAGAGGAAGCCATGGACCGGGAGGCAATGGCCGAGCGCCGCCAGGAACAATCCAACCGCCCCAGCGACCCGGACCGGCCACCTCCGCAGGACGGCAATACCGCCGCCGCATACAACACATTCTGGCTCGACCGCGGCGTAACGGTCGCCCATATCGATGGCGAATACCGCACCTCCATGATCATCGAGCCGGAAGACGGTCAGATCCCCTATCGCGAGGACCGCCCGCTATCGCTGATGCACCAGTGGCGGGGCGACAATCCGGATGAGTTCGCCGGCCCCGAGCAGGCCACCATCGGTGAACGTTGCCTGCTTTTCTATGATTTCCGTACCTCCAACAGCAGCGCCGGTCCACCGATGATGCCGATGATCTACAACAATCTTTATCAGATCGTGCAGACAGAAGAGTACGTGATGATCATGGCCGAGATGATGCACGATGCCCGGATCATCCGCCTGGACGATGAGCACCAGCCGGAGGCGATCCACAAGTGGATGGGGGACTCGGTCGGGCACTGGGAGGGCGACACGCTGGTCATAGAGACGCGCAACCTGCATCCCCAGCAGTCCCATTTCGGTTCATCCAGCGAACTGGTAGTCACCGAGGAACTGACGCGGGCCTCCGACGGGCAGATCAATTACCGCTTCACGATGCAGGACCCCGATGTCTACACGCAGGACTGGACGGCGGAGATGCCGTTCCGCGCCCGGCCGGACGCGCGCATCTACGAGTATGCCTGCCATGAAGGCAATTATGCCCTGCCGGGTATCCTGGCCGGCGCGCGGCGGGAAGAGCAGGACGCAGCCAGTGGACAGGACTGATCACGACGGCCCGAAAACGCCCTGGATCAGGCCTGCAACAGCGGCCCGTCCCCCTCCGTTGCGCGCTGCTGCCAGCGCTGCCAGGCCTTCTCATGGAAGAAGAATACCACCGTGTTGATGGCCGGCTCTACCAAAGCCACCGCACCACCGATCAGCAGGCTGCCCGTCATGGCCCAGGCCACGGCGAAGGCCGTCATGAAGTGCACTACTGCAAAACTGGCTGTTTTTCTCATCACTGTCTCTCCTGATCACCGTCGGCCGACTGGCAGGGCCAGGGCCGGGATCTGTTGAGAATGAGAATAACTCCTGTTACCAGCCAGGGAAAATGCGTAATTCCTATGACGATCATAGGAGTTGCCTATCACTGCCGCGCTCACCCTCCACTTCGCAGTGGCACGACCACACTGTAGCAGCCGATTTCAGAGCCGGACAGAAAACCGGCGCAAAAAAAAGCCGGAACACAAAGGCTCCGGCTTCTCTTGCTCCCGGCAAGGAGCGATTCCGACCAGCGGAGTTACTTACTCCGGCAGAGCCAATGCAGTCAGGCGGCCACCGGTCTGCAGTACCACATACTGCCGGCCTTCGTGCATGAAGTTCATCATGCCATAGCGGCTGCTCTCCGGTACTTCGACCTTGCCCACCTGCTCGCCGGTCATCTTGTCGACCGCGAACAGTGCCGGTGTCTCGTCACTCATGACACTGGCATACATCAGCAGGGTGGGAGTGGCCGTCATGGGCGCAACATTGCCCGTACCGGTTTCGCCCACTTCAACGCCTTCCAGTGCCGGGTGGTTGCGGACACGATCGGGTGTTTCACCGACCGGGGTGTACCACAGGTGCTCACCGGTGTTCATGTCGATGGCCGTGATACGGCTGAACGGCGGCTTGAACAGCGGCAGCCCCTGCGGACCCCGGATGAAGGCATTACGCAGCGGTGCATAATCCGTGAACGTGGTGCCGGTAGGCATATCCAGCATCGCGTCACGTTCTTCGGCCGGTGCGATGATTCGCGTCGTGCAGGCCTTGCGGGAGGTGACGAACAGGATGCCATTCTCGGGGTCCGCCGCAGCGGGTCCGTCGATATTTACACCGCCGATGTCACCCGGACACCACAGCGCACCGTCATAGCCCTGATCGTTGTCACGGTGCAGCGGCGGGTTGAACAGCGGCCCGATCTTGAAGTCGGAAATCGCCTCGATGGCCTGTTCACGCAACTCGGGCGTGAAATCGATCAGGTCATCGTGGGTCAGGCCCTGCATGTCGTACGGGGCCGGCTTGGTCGGGAACGGCTGTTCCGGTGACAAGGTCTCGCCCGGGATTTCGGACTGCGGCACTTCCCGCATCTCGAAAGGCCACAGCGGCTCACCGGTCAGCCGGTTGAACGCGTAGACGAAGGCCTGCTTGGTGACCTGAGCGACGGCGGGTACTTCCTCGCCATCAATGGTCACATCCAGCAGTACCGGCGCAGTCGGGGTATCGTAGTTCCAGATATCCTTCTTCACCAGCTGGTAGTGCCAGACCCGTTCGCCGGTTTCGACGTCCAGCGCAACCAGGCTGGTGCCATACAGGCCATCACCTTCCACGTGACCGCGGTAGAAATCGATACTCGGGCCATTGGTCGGGATGTAGACAATACCGTTCTCGGCATCGGCCGCCATCGGTGCCCAGGAAGAGACTTCCCCGGTCAGTTCACGCGGGTTCTCGGTGTTGGTCCAGGTCTCGACACCGAACTCGCCCGGCGCGGGAATAATGTTGAACGTCCACTCATGAGAACCACTGGTGCCATCGATTCCGATGATGTCACCCGGGATGTTCTCGATACGCGTCTGGTTGTAACCCTGTTCAGCGGAGTTGCCGACCACCACAGTGCCATTAACAAAAAGCGGTGGCGAGGAGGAAGTAATGTACCCTTCTTCCAGCGGAATGCCGTAATAGGGATCGAACTCGTAACCGTTATGCTCGGCCAGGATCTTCTGCAGGTCCACAACGCCGGTCTCCGGGAAACCGGGCACGCCCACCGGCCCACCGAAACCTTCCAGCGGAGCGCCGGTCCTGGCGTCCAGGGCGGTCAGGAAGAAAGCGGGGCTGATGATGTATACCACGCCACGGCCATCAATCTCACCGAAGCCGATCCCCTTGCCGTAGTCCTTGCGCATGGAGTACTCGTGGCGGAACGTATGTGGTTCTCGGTAGGACCAGATAGTCTCGCCGGAAGCCGGGTCAATGGCGACCACATGGCGGCGATCACCAGCCACGGTGTAGAGAATGCCGTCGATGTAGCTGGGCGTGGACCGGCCACTGGAGGCTCCAAAGCTGGCACCGTCCCATACCCAGGCTGTATCCAGTTGCTCGAAGTTTTCCGGAGTGATCTGGTCTGCTTCCGTGTATCGCGTGTGGGCATAATCGGAACCCAGCGTGAACCACTCGACCGTGTCACTGGTGACGTTGTTCTGCGCCGTCGCCATGGCTGGCAGCAGTCCGGCGCCCAATGCAACGGCCGCCAGACCGGTGCGCAGCGGATTGCGCAGACTGGCGCCGATACCGGCTTTGATCGTCTTTTTCACAAGTTCTCTCCTCATAAAGCTGAAAATACGCTTTTCAGTCCTGTTTTTTATCCTGCCGGGCCGGAGCATTCCCGGCTCCGCCCGTTCACGTTCGAACTGTCATCGAACAGGTCTTCCTGCCTGTCCGGCCGCCGCTACAGAGCGGTCCTGATTCCGTGGATCCTGACGGATTCGAGCTTCCAAGAATACCGCAGCATGGCTGGCAAGTCCATGCCAGACGGTCTGTCGCCGACAGACCGCGAAAAGCGATACCGGCCTGCGGTATACTGCGGACCACGAACTATTTACTGATTTCATTCCCGGTAGCAGGACACCGCCTCATGAATGCCGAAAGCCCCTCTGATGTGCATCTGAAACTCCGCCATCTCGACCTGGCCGACTATCCACAACTGGCAGAGTTGATGGACAGGGTCTATCCGGACATCGGGGGCGCCTGGCCCAGGAACTCCATCCGTACACTGCTGCAGGATTTTCCGGAAGGCCAGATCGCCATCGAGGACAACGACCGCCTGATCGCGGCCGCCCTGACCATCCGGTGCGACTACGACCGGTTCAGCCGCCAGCATACCTACGAGGACCTGATCGGGCGGCGCGAACAGATCATGCATGACGGGGATGGCGACGCGCTCTACGGTATGGATCTGTTCGTCCACCCCGAATACCGCGATCTGCGGCTGGGCCGGCGCCTCTATGATGCCCGCAAGGACCTGTGCCGCAAGCTCAACCTGAGGGCCATTCTGGCCGGGGGCCGGATAACAAACTACCACCGGCACTCCGACCACCTGTCGCCCAGTGAGTACATCTCTGCGGTCGATCACAAGGAAGTGCATGACCCGATCCTCAGCTTTCAGCTCGCCAATGACTTTGAAGTCAAGCGGCTGCTGAAGGGGTACATGCCGGAGGACGAGAAATCCGAAGGTTATGCGACGCTGCTGGAGTGGAACAACATCCTCTACGAACCGGAAACCGGCGACCTGATGCAGCGCCGCAAGACCGTGGTGCGGGTGGGTATTCTGCAATGGCAGATGCGCCTGACCAATTCCTTCGACACCTGGCTCAATCAGGTCGAATATTTCGTCGACACGATGGCAGATTACCAGGCCGACTTCGTGCTGTTCCCGGAATTCTTCAATGCGCCACTGATGGGCCTGGGCGACCAGCAGAACCAGTTCGATGCCATACGCTTCCTGGCACAGTTCGCCGAGCGTACCGTCGAGTCACTGAGCGAATTTGCCATCACCTACAACATCAACATCATTGCCGGCAGCATACCGGAACTGGACGGTGATACCCTCTACAACAAAGCCTGGCTGTGCCGCCGCGACGGTACCGTAGACTCACAGGCCAAGTTGCACATCACTCCCCACGAACGGCGCGACTGGGTCATCGAGGGCGGCGACGCGCTGCGCGTGTTCGATACCGATGCCGGACGCGTCGGTATTCTGATCTGCTACGACGTCGAGTTCCCGGAACTGTCCCGCCTGCTGGCGCAGGATGGCATGGACATCCTGTTCGTGCCCTTCTGGACGGACACCAAGAACGGTTTCCTGCGGGTGCAGCGCTGCGCCCAGGCACGCGCCATCGAAAATGAATGCTATGTGGCCATAGGCGGCAGCGTGGGCAATCTGCCCCAGGTACACAACGTGGACATCCAGTACGCACAATCGGCCGTCTACTCCCCTTCCGATTTCGCCTTCCCGCATGATGCGGTCATGGCCGAGAGCACTCCGAACACGGAAATGGCCCTGGTCGCCGATCTGGATCTCGACAAGCTCGTGCAGGTGCGCCATGAGGGCTCGGTCACCAACGCCAAGGACCGTCGCGAGGATCTCTACGAAGTTACCTGGAAGGGGATCCGTCCGGACGCGGAGTGAATGACAGGTCGTCAAGCGCATCCATGATCCGCCTGGCGGCCAGTGCGGGTTCCTCAAAAGGAAGCAGGTGTCCCGTTCCAGGAAGTTCCAGGAAACGCTGCGATGGCGCGGTGCGCTTCCACTGCTCCCAGACCCCGGGCAACAGGGTATCGCTATCGCCGCCCCGCACGGCGACCGCCGGCACACGACAACGGCGCAGCCAGGGTTGATGATTGGCCAGGGTGAGATAAATGCGCGCCTCCCATTGCTTGCTGAATGCCAGCGCACGTCCCTGATGCGCACCCGGATCGTCCGCCGGAGCGGGCGCCAGCCGGGTACCATAACGTGCATAGTCCTCCAGCACCTCATCACTGATGCGACGGAAGACCGGTTTGTTCCGGAAATAGCGGAATGCCTCGTCCACGCTGCCCCAATGCTCGCGGCGCCGCAGCGTGCGGCCCACCAGGGGAAAGCGCCGGGGTGCCACATGGCGGAACACATACAGGGCCATGCGGTGCCGGCGCAGCAGAAACGGCGGTTCGATCAGCACCAGCGCACGGAAAAGATCCGGTCGCCGTACGGCCGCGATGAGTGTCACAAAAGCTCCCAGAGAATGGCCGACTCCGATGACGCCCTGTTCCTGCACACACGCATCGGCTTCCAGGCTCGCGATCAGATCATCGGCGAAGTCCGACCAGCCGCGCAACGATGCCGGATCCGGCGCAGGCTGCCATAAGGGGCGCATCGAGGAAGCGAGTACATGGTGGCGGCCGGCCAGTGGCTCCAGAAAGGCGCGATAGCAGCCGGGCGGATAGCCGTTGGCATGAGCGAAATGCAGCACCGGTCCGGTACCGCCGAAATCGACGAGCGGGTTCCTGTCAGTCATGGCCCGGCATTCTACCGCAGGAAGCGGGTGTATGCGCCCGCCGTTCGTATTATCATGCGCGCCATGTCCACAACTGACGCCACATTCCGTTTCTTCGCCACCTGTGCCCGTGGCATCGAGAACCTGCTGGAAGACGAGATCCGTGCCAGTGGCGCGGACGACGTGAGGCAGACCGTCGCCGGTGTCCATTTCAGGGGCCCGTTGGCGGCCGCCTACCAGGTCGGGGTGTTCTCCCGGCTGGCCAACCGCCTGGTCCTGCAACTGCACGAGCAGCCGGTCAGCGATGCTGACAGCCTCTATGACGCCGCCATGGTCATAGACTGGCCGAGCCACCTGTCCAGCACGCAGACCCTCTCCGTCCGCGCCACCGGCAGCACACCGCAGCTCACCCATACCCAGTTCATTGCCCGCCGGGTCAAGGATGCGGTGGTGGATCAGTTCCGGGACCGTGGCATGGAGAGACCGGATGTCTCGCGATCCGAGCCCGACCTGGTCATCCATGCCGTGCTGAGAAAAGGCCAGGTCAGCCTGGGTATCGATCTGGTCGGCAGCAGTCTGCACCGACGCCATTACCGACAGGAACAGGGGACCGCTCCACTCAAGGAAACCCTGGCGGCGGCCGTGCTGATCCGGGCCGGCTGGCCAGAACGGATGACGCAGCCCGATGCCCTGCTGGCCGACCCGCTCTGCGGGGCTGGCACACTGCTGATCGAAGGTCTGTTGATGGCACGCGACATCGCCCCCGGACTGCTGCGGCAGCCAGCATTTTCTCCCTGGCCCGGCCATGATGCCGAAGCCATGCAACAGGTACTGGCGCGGGCCGAGCAGCGACGTGAAGCCGGCAAAGTCTGGAGTGGCAGTGCCTTCGGCAGCGACACCGACCGGGACACCGTGCAGAAGGCCCGCCGGAATGCCGAGCGCGCCGGTGTCTACGATGATATCGAATTCGTGCACAGGGACCTGTCCGAAGCAACAGCGCCGCGTCCGCCCACCCTGATCGTCAGTAATCCGCCGTATGCCGAGCGGCTTGGCGAGGAGCCGGAGGTGATGCGTCTGTACCAGCACCTGGGCGAGTACCTGCAGCGACAGGCCGATGGCTGCCAGGCCGCGATCCTGACCGGCCGTCCGGAGTGGGGTCGGCTGCTGGGCATCCACAGTCACCGGCAGTACCGGCTGTTCAACGGCAGCCTTCCGGTGTCCCTCCTGTGTTTCGACATCCGGAAAGACACACGCTACCAGCGCACACCGGGAACGGCGGAAGCACTCGATGAGGGCGCGCAGATGCTCGCCAACCGCTTGCGCAAGAACCTCAAGAGCATCGGTAAATGGGCCCGCAAGGAAGGCCATGAGTGCTACCGGCTCTACGATGCCGACATGCCCGAGTACGCTTTCGCCATCGATCTGTACGGCGAACTGGTGCACATGCAGGAGTACCGTGCGCCCTCCTCCGTGGATGAGCGAGCTGCGGCCCATCGCCGCCAGCAGGCCCTGCAGGCGGTCATGGCCGTGCTCGACCTGGCTCCGGAACAGATCAGCCTGAAAGTGCGCGAAAAACAGAAAGGCCGTTCACAATACACGGCCACCGATGACCGCCGTCACGGATTCACCGTGAGCGAAGGTCCGGCGCGTTTCCATGTGAACCTGCATCGCTACCTGGATACGGGACTGTTCCTCGATCACCGGCCGGTGCGGCGCTACCTGCGTGAACACGCGAAAGACAGACGGTTCCTGAACCTGTTCTGCTATACCGGCACTGCCACCGTCCACGCGGCACTGGGCGATGCCCGCTCATCGGTCAGCGTGGACCTGTCGCATACCTATCTGGACTGGGCCCGGGAGAATTTCCGGCTGAACGGCCTGGAGGAATCCCGTCACGAGCTGCGACGGGCTGACTGTATGGACTACCTGGAGCGGGCAGCGAAATCAGAGCACCGATCCTTCGATCTGATTTTCCTGGACCCGCCCACGTTCTCCAACTCGAAGAGCGCGGACAATGTTCTGGATGTCCAGCGCGATCACGGCACCCTGATCGACCAGTGCATGTCGATACTGGCCCCCGGCGGCGAGCTGGTCTTTTCCACCAATCGCCGCCGCTTCGTCCTCGATGAACGCATGCCGGAACAGTACAGCGTCCGCGATATCAGCCGTCAGAGCATCGACCGGGACTTTGCCCGCCACCCGGAAATCCACCGCACCTACCTGATCAGCGCCGGATAAAGGGGTATTCAGGCACCGGCCTCCCGGTCGGCTTCCGACCCCTCACGGGCTTCAGACGGCACCGAGCCCATCGGATCCATGTGCGGCGCCTTGCCCTCTGCCAGCTCTCTCAGGGAATATCCCAGGTAGTCGGCGTGCATGGCTCGCGTCATGGCCACCGCCATGAACACCAGCAACACACAGAACGGGAAGCCCAGCGTGGTGATCACATTCTGCAGAGCAGGCAACCCGCCGCCCAGCATCAGCGTGGCAGCAATCAGACCCAGCATCACCGTCCAGAAAATACGCTGCCAGGTCTGACTCGGCTGATCGTCACGCCGCGACAGCAGATCGATGACCAGCGCGGCCGAATCCGCAGAGGTGGTCAGGAACACGATGATGACGATCAGGCTCAGCGCCGACGTGAACCAGGGCCAGGGCAGGTTCTCCAGGAAGTGAAACAGCGCAACGGACACATCGGCCTCCACCTGCGTGCTCAGGTCCACTCCCTGATTGAGCTCCAGGTCCATGGCCGCCAGACCGAACACAGAGAACCAGATCACGGTGAACAGCAGCGGCGCACCCAGCGCCCCGCCCACAAACTGCCGGATGGTGCGCCCCTTGGAAATCCGCGCAATGAAAATGCCCACATAGGGCGCCCAGGAGATGGTCCAGGCCCAGTAGAATACAGTCCAGCTCTGTTGCCAGCTGGTCCCCTGGTAAGCCTCGGTCCAGAATGACATCCAGGGGAGGTTCTGCAGGTAGTTACCGAAGTTCTGCACCGTGCCGGACGTGATAAACAGCGTGGGTCCGGCCACCCAGACGAACACCATCACGATCAGGGCAATCACGATATTGAACTCGGACAGCCGCTTGATGCCGCGATCCAGCCCCAGCGCCACGGAGATGGTGGCGATCAGGGTGATCATGGCCACGATGACCACCTGTGAAACCTCTCCCACCGGCACGCCAAAGACATAATTGAGTCCGCTGTTCAGTTGCAGTGTACCCAGGCCCACGGACACCGCGACCCCGAACAGTGTGCCCAGCAACGCAATAATGTCGATGGTCCAGCCGATCGGCCCGAACACCCGGCGGCCCAGTACCGTGTAGAACATACTGCTGATCCGCATGGGCAGGCCGTGGCGGTAGGTAAAATAGCCGATTGCCAGTGCCGGCATGGTGAAAATGGTCCAGGTGTGCAGGCCGAAGTGATACAGCGCGATATTCATGGCATGCTGAGCCGCCTCGGAGCTGCCCCCCTCGATACCTTCCATGGGAGGGTTGGCGAAATGCGACAGGGGCTCGGCCACTCCCCAGAACATCAGGATGGTGCCGATCCCCGCCGCGAACAACATGGCGAACCAGGTCACGGTCGGGTACTCCGGCTCGGCGTCATCCGGACCCAGCCGTATGGTGCCATAACGGCTCAACGCCACCCAGATCAGAAAGCCCAGCAGCCCGCTGACGCTGACCACATAGAACCAGCCGAAATTCACATAGGTCAGTGTACTCAGCGATCCGAACAGCGTGGATACTCCGTCCCGGAACGGGATGGCCACGATGACGAAGGCAATGGCGATGGCAGCAGAGATGAAGAATATCTGGGGGATGGCATTGAGGCCCAACCGCTGGCCCAGTTTCTCGAACATGGTCTGGTCTCCTTGTTTTTTTCCTACTCTACCTGTTCGCGCCCTGCTGTGCATCAATGCCATGACATTGACGCCATAGTCAGTAGAGCGAACCCAGCATCTCCTTCGAGAAAGTCCGCAGTCCGGCCGTGTCTCCTGAACGGACTCGCGAAGCCCAATCCGGATTGGCCAGCAATGCCCTTCCGACCGCGACCAGATCGAACTCATCGGCGCCAAGTCGCGCAAGCAACTCGTCGAGGTCCGCACTGACCGCCTTGCCACCCCGATAGGTGCTGACAAACTCCTCATCCAACCCCACACTGCCGACCGTGATCGCCGGCCGACCCGTGATCTTGCGGGTCCAGCCGGCCAGGTTCAGGCCGGAATCGGCAAATTCGGGCTGGAAGAAACGGCGCGTGCTGCAATGGAACAGATCGACACCGGCATCGACCAGCGGTGCCAACACCTCTTCCAGCTCGGCGGGCGTGTGGGCCAGCCGGGCGTCGAAATCCTGCTGCTTCCACTGGGAAAAGCGCAGTATGATGGGAAAATCCGGCCCCAGTTCCTTACGGATGCCACGCACGATGTCCGCCGCCACACGACTGCGGCGATACCGGTCGCCGCCGTAGAGGTCGGTGCGCTGGTTGGTGCCCTCCCAGAAGAAGGCATCCAGCAGGTAACCATGTGCGCCATGCAGCTCCACGGCATCAAAGCCCAGTCTGCGGGCATTGATCGCGCCATCTACGAACGCCCGGATGATCTCCTCGATCCCGGCAACGCTCAATGGCTCTCCGATCCGCTTGCCGGGTTTCAGCAGTCCGGACGGCGTGGCGGAAGGATGATCCGGATGCGGCCCTTCACCGGGCTTGCGGATAGGACCCACATGCCATAACTGCGGTGCGATCTTCGCCCCGCCGTCGTGCACCGCGCGAACCACACGGGACCATCCTTCCAGCGCCTCGGGCGCATGGATGTTCGGAATGGCTGCATCCGAAGAAGCCGCCGCGTGGTTTACGGTGGTGCCTTCGGTGATGATCAGGCCCGTACCGCCGGACGCACGGCGACCGTAGTACTTCGCCACGTTCTCTCCCGGCACGCCGCCGGGCGAAAAATGCCGCGTCATGGGCGCCATCACGATACGGTTCCTGAGTGGCAACTTGTCGTGCTGAAACTGTCTGAACAGACTGTCGGATTGCTGTTTCACGGAAACTCCCCGGATTACCTCTGAATGACCAAAAAAGAAAGGGGCTGCTCCCATTGGAACAACCCCTTTCTGTTACGACAGGATATCGCCAGCGGTTTTACTCGCGGGGCGCCCCTGCTTCAATCCAGTGAATCAATGTCTGGATTTCTTCCACCGGCATATTGCCGGAGTTGTACCAGTGATTGACGTCCGGATCCACCTGCATCGGCGGCATGCGCTGGGTCATGATCACTTCGCGGATCATCGGGCTCCAGCCCTGCACCATCTGGTGGCTGTTCATGGCAAACGGACCGATGCCGCCTTCCACGTGACAGCCCACACAACGCTCGATCAGGATCGGCGCCACTTCGGTTGCATAGTCCGGTGTCTCGGCCATGTGACGGTCACGAGCCGGGAAATCCAGTGCACAGCCATCGGCCGGCTCCATTTCCACTTCCATGAGATCCGCGTTGGCGGGGTCCAGCTCACCAGCGACGAGGTCCTCCAGCAGCGTGAATACACCTTCGCCGCTGCCCGCCTGCATGCCACCTTCCTGGCCGCCTTCGATGTCCACTGGACCACGGTACAGGATGTTGCCACGACTGGGTTCGACCACCACAACCTGACCTGCGTATTCGATACCCAGGCTCTCGGCGACCAGCTGGGTACGATCGATCATGATCGGGTGCTCGTAATCCCACACAGCGTCTTCGGCGCGAATGGATTCGCGATTGTCATCGACGCTGGAATTCATCATTACAAAGGCGATGTTTTCGTGTTCGAAATTGGTGCGGATCACCTTGTAGCGGGCAATGTTCCGGTGATTCAATTCACAGCCACTGGCCTGGGAGATGATCACCAGGGCATCGGCCCAGCCGTAACGGGACAGATAGTGCGGGTCACCCTTGTGGTCAATCAGTGTGAAGTCACCGACCCGCTCCTGGGCATGGGCATTGCCACCCAGCATCACGGCCGATAACAGCATGGCCATCCAGTAGTACTTCTTCATTGTCTATACCCTCTTGCAAAAATTACCTGAAGCAGTTCGTTATCGTTATTGTAGTGGTCAATCACTTTCAGGCCGGATTATCGTACAGGAAATTCGGTTACTGTTTAATATAGCGCAAATCTAGGGTAATCGGCATGGCCTTTTCAAGGCCTGCTACGATTTGTTGAAACCCCGGTGCAAGTAAAAACAGAAAAAAACAGAAAAATTATGTGTTCATATTTCAGACAAACAAAAAGGGCTGCTTCGCTTGGGAAGCAGCCCTTTTCGTTGATTGCTGCTCAATCAGTCATGCAACTCTTCTCACTCGCTCGGCGCGTCGTGGTAAGAGAAATAACCGATGAACATTTCTTCCCAGCTCTGCAGGCCGCCCATGGCAGTCACTGTCGGATCGGGAACACCCAGGTTGTACTCGGAGTTGTCGAAGGCACCCTCGACCACTACACGAGAACCTTCCGGCAGGGTCATCGGCTCATCAGTACGATAAGTCGGCTGCCATGCGAAGTTGTAGTTCGGCACGTTGATGATCTCTTCCTGCGTGTTGTCAGGATAGATCACACGAGCGCTCATGGACTTGCCACGATAGTGCATGTGGGCACGGAAGCCATGCAGCACGATGTCCTTGTCGAACACGTGTGATGCCGCCATCTCGTGGTTGCGTGCACCAGCCGGGATCTGGATGTTGTCGGTACGGTTACCCGGAGAAACAGAGTACGTGTGGTACTCGTATTCGGGCGCCTCGTTCTCATCATAGAACCACAGGCCGATACGCGTGTTGTCTACCACTTCCTGCCCGAAGGAGGTGTAGTGGATGGACATACGGATGGCCGAGTCGGTCGGCATGAACACACCGGTGTTCTCCGGATACTCGGTAGCGTATTCCTTACCCGGCGCGTAGCCTTCCAGGAACTCACGACGCGGATCGTTCACCGCTTCGTCGATCTCGCCTTGCTGCTCGGTAGTGTCGTCCACCACATAGGAAAGCAGGTGGTGAAGAACGCGCTTGTCGCCCGGGATGAACTGTACCGCTTTGACCCAGCGATCTTCTTCGTAATCGTTGGGAATGACGGAGTTGATGTAGTCGATCACGCCAGTTGCGGGGACCGTGAAGCTTGGCACCTCAACAATCTGATCCGGCTCACCGCCGTTCTCATACATCCACTCGCTTTGCGGCGGTTCAACCTGCGCCAGCGGGTCGACCCCGGCAGCATTCGCCTGGTAAGACACTGCGGCAGACAATGCCAGCATTGATGTCCAGGTTACTTTTTTCATAATGCAACTCCTCTGTACGGGTTTTGCCGATAATTGAGGTCAGCCTTTCTACAAAGACCGGGTTCTCCGGTCATCCCTTTCGGTCATCAGGCTGCCTGTTATCTTCCGTTCAGGTACCAGTCGACTCTCGCCTGTTGATACCATCCGTCTTCATTAATAATGCTTTATCTGGTCACCAGGACCGGTTTTCAAGCCGAACTGGCTCCCAAGCTATCCTGCCGCAGGCCGGTTCATCACGAACCCGGTAGGCTACAGGCCTCTGCTGGCGTCATACTAGCGACTGACCAGTCGTTATTGGCAAGCTGTCTTCACATCCTTTTTTATTTTTGACTTCCGACGCTTACGGAATCCTCACCTCGTCATTGCCGGTAGTGCTGCCGCTCTCTTTCCCTGAGTGCAGCGACCGCGCAAGACGCGCAAGTCCGGAGACTTGAATCGATCTTACTCAGTTGATTTCTGTTTTACAACTACCACCAACTAGCGATTTGGTGACAAACTGTGTCAACCCGGCCCGCCGGGTATCACTCGACGATGACCCACCACGGGAGTATGATCAGTGATATGAAGAAAGATTTTCTATTTCAATACCTTCCGGCATGTCTGTCGCGCATCCGGCGCTGGGCCACAGCAGCCGTCATACCCTTGTGCCTGTGGCTGCCGCCAGGTATCGCACAGGACAGCAATATCACATCCCCCACGGTCCATGTCATCGCACTGGATGGACCCATCGGCCCGGCCAGCGCTGACTATGTCATCCGCAGCCTGCAGGATGCCTCGGAAGCCGGCGCCGAACTGGCCATCATCCGGCTCAACACCCCGGGCGGCCTGGACGCGTCCATGCGGGACATCATCAGCGCCATACTCGACTCCCCGGTGCCGGTAGCCACCTGGGTGGCCCCCGGCGGCTCGCGCGCCGCCAGCGCCGGCACCTACATCACCTACGCCAGCCATATCGCGGCGATGGCACCGGCCACCAACATCGGCTCGTCGACGCCCGTCAGCATGGGAGGCACCCCGACACTGCCGGGCAGCGGAGGCGAAGAAGACACCGCGCCGGATGAGGAGAACGGGGAAGCGGAAGACGCCGGCCCGACCAACGACATGGAGCGCAAGGTCATCAATGATGCGGTCGCCTATATCCGGGGCCTGGCCGAACTGCGGGGCCGTAATGCCGACTGGGCGGAGTCCTCGGTCCGCCAGGCCGCCAACCTGTCCGCCAGCGAAGCGCTGGAGAACGGCGTCATCGACCTGATCGCGCCGCGCCTCGAGACCCTGCTGGAGCAACTGGACGGCCGCTCCGTGGAGATCGGCGACAGCAGCCGCATCCTGAACCTTGCGGAGGCGGAAATCGTACAAATCGAACCGGACTGGCGTTATGAATTCCTGGGCGTCATCACCAACCCCAATGTTGCTTACATCCTGTTGATGATCGGGATATACGGAATCATCCTGGAATTCTACAATCCGGGCACGGGTCTGCCCGGCATCACCGGCGTGATCTGCCTGGTGCTGGCCGGTTTCGCGCTGCAGATGCTGCCCATCAGCTATGCCGGCCTAGCCCTGTTGCTCGTCGGCCTGATTCTGATGATACTGGAGGTCCTTTCTCCCAGTTTCGGCGTACTGGGGGTGGGAGGACTGGCCGCTTTTGTACTTGGATCGGTGATGCTCATGGATACAGATTTGCCCGCTTACCAGATTTCCATGCCCCTGATCGCCGCACTGGCCGTGGGCACCGCCGCCTTCGTCATGCTGGTGCTGGGCGCCGTGGTACAGTCGAGGCGCCAGCGGCTCACCAGCGGTACCGAAGCCATGATCGGCACGCTGGCGACCGCGCTGGAGGACTTCGAACGCTCGGGACATGTCCGCGCGGACGGGGAGATCTGGCAGGCCGTCTGTGACGAGCCGGTGAGCAAGGACGACCGGCTGCGCATTGATCGGGTGGAAGGGCTGGAATTGCATGTCAGGCGGGCACCGTCCTCCTGAGCATTACATTCACGAAATTCTGAAGGAGCGTGATATGGAGATTTTCACTCTGGTTCTGGCCGCACTGCTCGCCGGCCTGCTGTTCAGCGCCTTCAACATCTTGCGCGAGTACGAACGCGGGGTCATCTTTCTGCTGGGGCGCTTCCAGAAGGTCAAGGGCCCCGGCCTGATCATCGTCATTCCGGGCATTCAACAGATCGTGCGGGTCAGCCTGCGGACCCAGGTCTGGGACATTCCCTCCCAGGACCTGATCACCCGCGATAACGTCTCCGTCAAGGTCAACGCTGTGCTGTATTTCCGGGTCGTGGATCCGCAGAAAGCGGTCATCAATGTCGAGAACTTCATGGAGGCCACCGGTCAGCTGGCACAGACCACGCTGCGGTCCGTACTGGGCCAGCACGAGCTGGATGAGTTGCTTTCGGAGCGCGAGCGCCTCAATGCCGATGTCCAGGACATCCTGGACCAGCAGACGGACACCTGGGGCATCAAGGTCAGCAACGTAGAGATCAAGCATGTCGACATCGATGAAAGCATGATCCGGGCGATCGCGCAGCAGGCCGAAGCGGAACGGACACGGCGTGCCAAGGTCATCCACGCGCTGGGCGAGCAGGAAGCGTCACAGAAGCTGGTGGATGCCGCCACGCTGCTCTCCAGCCAGCCCGAGTCCCTGCAACTGCGTTATCTGCAAACGCTGACCGATATCGCCGGCGAGAAAAATTCAACCATTGTGTTCCCGCTGCCCATGAACCTGATACAGGGGCTGGGCAAGGCATTCGGCAAAACGGCGGACAACAGTACCGGAACGACTGGCGATGACGCATGAAAAAAACCGCATTATGGCAACTCTGCCCTGCGCTGCTGCTTGCCTGGACGCTTCTGCCCGGACAGGCCGCCGCGCAGCAGAATCAATGCGTGGTCCTGCTGCACGGCTTGAGCCGTACCGATTTTTCCATGCAACGCCTGGAAGAGGCCCTGGAGGACGCCGGCTACAGCGTGGCCAATATCGGCTACGACTCACGCCACCACGGCATCGAGGAACTCGCCGTCACGGCAATGGAGCAGGGCACTGACCTGTGCCGGGCCCTGCAGGCCGGGCGCATTCATTTCGCCACGCACTCCCTGGGGGGCATTCTGGTCCGCTACTACCTGGACCATCATGACATCAATGAACTGGGCCGTGTGGTCATGATGGCGCCGCCCAATGGCGGCAGCGAGCTCATTGACGTTTTCGGTGAATGGCCCGGTTTCAGCCTGGTCAGCGGGGAGCCGGCACAGCAGCTGGGCACGAACACCGGCAGCCTCCCCGTGCAACTCGGCCCTGTGCATTTCGAACTGGGGGTGATCGCCGGCACCCGCTCTCTCAATCCTCTGACGTCCATGACGCTGCCGGACGATGACGATGGCAAGGTGACCGTGGAAAACACCAAGGTGGAAGGCATGCAGGATTTCATTGCCCTGCCCTATACCCACACCTTCATCATGGTACGCCGGGAAGCCATCGAACAGGTGATCCACTTCCTCGGCAACGGTCACTTCCAGCGACCGGACCACCGCGCCGATGCTGGATTTTGACGGCCAGTTGATTTATCCTTCCGCCCTTCTCTGACCCCGGCACGGACCGCAGCTTCCCGTGCCCCGGGAACCATACCAGGCGCAGGCCGGAACCAGGCAGGAACCATCGCATCATCATGAAAGAGTCCAGCACAAGCACAGTGGCGCAGCCCCGCAGCGCAGCGGGAGTGAATCAGCACGTTTTCAACTTTGGCCGGCAGACGGATGGCAACGCCCGAATGCGTGAGCTGCTGGGCGGCAAGGGTGCCAACCTGGCGGAAATGGCCTCCATAGGCCTGCCGGTACCTCCCGGGTTCACCATCAGCACGGAAGTCTGCACCTGGTTTTACGCCAACAAGCGCCAGTATCCGGAATCTCTCAACGCCGAGGTGGCCGCAGCCGTGGATAACATCGAGCAGCAGATGGACCGCCAGTTCGGCAGTGGCGAGAACCCCCTGCTGGTGTCGGTGCGCTCGGGAGCCCGCGATTCGATGCCCGGCATGATGGACACCATTCTCAATCTGGGTCTGAACGACACCACGGTAGAAGGACTGGCCAACATCTCCGGCAACCCGCGCTTCGCCTGGGACTGCTACCGCCGCTTCATCCAGATGTACGGCGATGTGGTAATGGGTATCGAAGCGGACAACGACGAATCGGAAGACCCGTTCCATGCCCTGCTGGATGCCCGGAAAAATGCACTGGGCAAAACCCTGGACAATGAACTCGAGGCTGATGAGCTGCGGGCACTGGTCACCGATTACAAGAAACTGATCAACGAACGCACGGGGCGCGATTTCCCCCAGGATGTCTATGAACAATTGTGGGGCGCCGTCGGCGCCGTGTTCGGCTCCTGGAAGAACGACCGGGCCATCCTCTACCGCCAGCAGTACGGCATCCCCGCAGAGTGGGGCACGGCGGTCAACGTACAGGCCATGGTTTTTGGCAACGCCGGAGACACCAGCGCCACTGGCGTTGCCTTCACCCGCGACCCCGCCACGGGTGAAAAGGCGTTCTACGGCGAATACCTGGTGAACGCCCAGGGCGAGGATGTGGTGGCCGGCGTACGTACACCAAAGCCGATTGCGGCGCTGGCTGACGAGATGCCCGCCATTTTCGACGAACTGGAAACCGTGCGCGGCAAGCTGGAGGGACACTTCAGCGACATGCAGGATTTCGAATTCACCATCGAGGACGGACGGCTTTTCATCCTGCAGACACGCAACGGCAAACGCACCGGACTGGCCGCGATCCGCATCGCCGTGGAGATGGAGCGCGAAGGCCTGATGGATCAGCGCACCGCCCTGCTGAAGATCCCGGCCGAATCCATCGATACGCTGCTGGTACCAGTCTTTGATACCGATGCGCTGGCAGCCGCCAAGCTGATCTGCAAGGGGCTGCCGGCAGGGCCGGGTGCCGCCACCGGCCGCGTGGTGTTTACCGCCGCGCAGGCCGAGATCGAATCGCGCAAGGGCAACAAGGTGGTACTGTGCCGCACCGAGACCTCCCCGGATGACCTCAAGGGCATGCTGTATTCACAGGGCATCCTGACCACCCGTGGCGGCGTCTCCTCGCACGCCGCACTGGTAGCAAGGCAACTCGGCAAGGTCTGCGTATGCGGCGCGGGAGATATCTCCATCAACTACGAGAAACGCACCCTGAGCAGTAACGGTGTGACGCTTAAGGAAGGCGACTATATCTCGATCAATGGCAGCACCGGTTCTGTCTACGAAGGCATGATCGAAAGCGCTGCCTCCGACGTCAAACGGGTACTCGACGGCACTCTGGCACCGGAAGAAAGCTACACCTATGAACTGTTCCAGACCGTCATGCAGTGGTCCGACGAACACCGGGATCTGCGCATCCGGACCAATGCGGACACGCCAAAAATGGCAGAACAGGCCGTCGCCTTCGGCGCCGAGGGCATCGGCCTCTGTCGCACCGAGCACATGTTCTTCGAAGGCAACCGGATCGACGACATGCGGCAGATGATCCTGGCCGTGGACGGGGTCAACCGCCGCGCCGCACTGCAGAAACTGCTACCCGTCCAGCGCGACGACTTCGTGGGCCTGTTCCGGGCCATGGCCGGCCGCCCCGTCACCATCCGTCTGCTGGACCCCCCGCTGCACGAATTCCTGCCACAGGATGATGCCGTACGACGTCAGCTTGCGGACAAACTGGGCCTGTCCCTGGAATTTGTCATCGACCGCATCAAGGCACTGCACGAAGAAAACCCGATGCTGGGCTGCCGTGGCTGCCGGCTGGGCATTCTGTACCCGGAGATCACCGAGATGCAGGTGCGGGCCATCTTCGAGGCGGCCGCCGAGGTGATGACGGGTGAGAACGCAGGGGAAGTTCATCCCGAGATCATGATCCCCCTGGTCGGCTTCAAGGCCGAGCTGGCTGACCAGCTGGCCATCGTGCGCCGCGTCGCCGACGAAGTGACCGCAGCGAAAGGCATCAGTATTCCCTATATGGTGGGCACCATGGTGGAAGTGCCACGTGCCGCTATCACTGCGGACGAGATCGCCGAATGCGCCGAGTTCTTCAGTTTCGGCACCAACGACCTGACCCAGACCACGTTGGGACTGAGTCGTGACGACATGGGACTGTTCTACGACGAATACCAGAACAAGGAAATCTACAACAAGAACCCGTTTGCCAGCCTGGACAAGACCGGCGTGGGCAAACTGATGCAGTTTGCGGTCACCAACGGCAAACAGACGCGTCCGGACCTGAAACTGGGCATCTGCGGCGAACACGCCGGTGACCCGGACTCCATCGATTTCTGCCACCAGCTGGGGCTGAACTACGTGAGCTGTTCCCCGCCAAGAGTACCGATCGCCCGGCTCGCCGCCGCACAGGCCGCACTGCGGCGCAAGGACCACTGAGCAGGATAACGACAGCATGAGCAGCGAGCCGATCCAGGTCAGCGACTACTACGACGAAGAAACTTTCCGGCGCATGAAGGCGCTGGCAGACGGCAAGGAAACGCCGTTCGTGGTCATCGACCTGCCGACCATCGCCCGTCAGTATGACGCCCTGGTCGAGCGCTTCCCGTATGCCGGCATCTACTATGCGGTGAAGGCCAACCCGGCGCCCGAGGTACTCGGGCTGCTACGGGACAGGGGGTCGCGCTTTGACGTAGCTTCCATCTACGAACTGGACCGCCTGCTGTCCCTGGATATTCATGCTTCGCGCTGCAGCTTCGGAAATACCATCAAGAAAAGCCGGGACATCCGTTATTTTTACGAACAGGGCGTGCGCATGTTTGCCACCGACTCGGAGGCCGACATGCGCAATATCGCCCGTGAGGCACCCGGCTCCCGGGTGTATGTGCGCATTCTCACGGAAGGCAGTCACACCGCCGACTGGCCGCTGTCACGCAAGTTCGGCTGCCACACGGAAATGGCGATCGAATTGCTGACACTGGCCGATTCGCTGGGTCTGGAGCCCCACGGCATCTCCTTCCACGTGGGCTCACAGCAGCGTGACATCGGTGTCTGGGACGCGGCCATCGCCAAGGTACGACTGATCTTCGACAGACTCCAGCGCGATGCTGGCATCACGCTGAAGATGATCAACCTGGGCGGGGGCTTCCCGGCCAATTACCTGCATCGGGCCAATACGCTGGAAACCTATGCGTCGGAGATCACGCGCTTCCTGAAGGAGGACTTCGGTGACGACCTGCCCGAGATCATCCTGGAGCCGGGGCGCTCCCTGATCTCCAATGCCGGCATCCTGGTCAGTGAAGTCGTGCTGATCGCCCGCAAGTCTCACACCTCACTGCATCGCTGGGTCTACACCGATGTCGGCAAGTTTTCAGGACTTATCGAGACGCTGGACGAAGCTATCAAATTCCCCATCCATACGGAAAAGGAAGGTGAAACAGAGAACGTCATCCTCGCCGGCCCGACCTGCGACAGCGCGGACATCATGTACGAACAGAACAAGTACCCGCTTCCCCTGAGTCTGGAAGCCGGCGACCGGCTGTACTGGTTCTCCACCGGTGCCTACACGACCAGCTACAGCTCCGTGGAATTCAATGGTTTCCCGCCTCTGGCCTCCTGGTTTGTCGAGTAATCAGTCCTCCGGCAGATCCTTCATCATGATCGCCAGCGTATCCGACTTGAATTCCCTGCGATAGAGTACGAACACCACCAGCAGGGAGATAACGACGAACAGCCACGCATTGACGAACCATGCCAGCGCCGCCATCGAAAAGTAGTAGGTCCGCAGCCCGGCATTGAAGTTACCGGCCGCCTTGGAGGCCATCTGGGAGATGGCGTCGACATGACGCCGCGTGGCATCCTCGGTAGGGTTGTCCGTCACCTCGGGTGCCCCGCCAATCATCACCGATACAAGCCCGAATTGCCGTAGCGACCAGGTGAACTTGAAGAAGGCGTAGACAAACAGCACCACCAGCACCAGAACTTTCAGCTCCCACTCACCACGGGTGCTGGCATCGGAAAACGGGATATCGGACAGCACTCGCATAACCGTGTCCGCTGAACTGAGCAGTGTCAACAGACCGGCCAGAACCAGCAGAGAGGTGGAAGCGAAGAACGAGACGTTACGCTCCAGATTGGCGACAATGTTGGTATCGGCAATGCGATTCTCGCGGTGCAGCGCCATCCTGATCCACTGTTTGCGGAAGCGGTGCATTGCGAACGCCAGGCAGGGCGTATCCAGACTGCGCCTTGCGGTATAGAGCAGATAGGCCCTGAAGACGGCCACGAATAGCAGCAGTGCCAGCAGATCCAACCAGTTGCTGCTGGCGAACTCCATCAGTTGCGTCGGTGACATGATGAGCGGTATCCATCCAGTCCATGGGGCTGCATGACGTTACCCCAGCCCGACAAAGCTGGCAACCCCCAGCGCGCCCCTCTGCGAGAGGCCACGTCATAGTCGGACAGGCGGATGATGCCGCTTCAGCTGCGCAACTGGTAGCCCGAGCGGAAAATCCACCAGACTGCTGTCATACAGACAGACAGGAACACGAAGATCATCGCCAGGCTGACCATCACGTTGACATCGGCGATCTCGTAGAAGCTCCACCGGAAGCCACTGACCAGGTACAACACCGGATTGAACAGACTGACCGTCTGCCAGGCTTCCGGCAACATGCTGATCGAGTAGAACGTGCCGCCCAGGAACACCAGTGGCGTGACCACCAGCAGAGGAATCATCTGCAGTTTCTCGAAATTGTCCGCCCAGATGCCGATGATGAAACCGAACAGACTGAAAGAGAAGGCGGTCAATACCAGAAACAGCACCATCATGAACGGATGGGCGATACGCAGCTCCACAAAGAAACTGGCCGTGATCAGGATGATCGTGCCCAGCACCAGGGACTTGGTGGCCGCCGCCCCCACGTAGGCCAGCACGATCTCCATCGTGGAGACCGGCGCCGAGAGCAGTTCATAGATGGTTCCGGTAAACTTGGGGAAGTAGATGCCGAACGCGGCATTGGAAATGCTCTGGGTCAGCAGCGACAGCATGATAAGGCCGGGCACGATGAAGGCTCCGTAGCTGACGCCATCGACCGACTCGATGCGTGAGCCGATCGCAGAACCGAACACCACGAAATACAGCGAAGTCGTGATCACCGGGGCCACCACGCTCTGCAATACCGTACGCTTCATGCGCGCCATCTCGAACCGGTAGATGGCTTTCACGCCTGGCCAGTTCATCGCGATTCCTCCACCAGCTTCACGAATATTTCCTCCAGTGAACTCTGCGTGGTATGCACATCCCGGAACTCGATCCCCGCGTTGCGCAGGTCATCCAGCAACGTGGTGATGCCGGTACGCTCGCCATGAGTATCAAAGGTGTATACCAGTTGCTCTCCCTCGGAGGAGAGTTCCAGCTCGTGTTGCTCCAGGCCGGCTGGCAAAGCGGTCAGCGGCGCGGTGAGATCCAGCAAAAGCTGTTTCTTGCCCAGCTTCCTCATCAACTCGTTCTTGTCTTCCACCAGCATGATCTCACCGTCGTTGATGACCGCAACGCGATCCGCGATCCCCTCGGCTTCCTCGATATAGTGCGTGGTCAGGATGATGGTGACGCCGGTATCGCGCAGCTTGCTGATCAGCGCCCACATCTCCTTGCGCAGCTCGACGTCCACGCCCGCTGTCGGCTCATCCAGGAACAACACACGGGGCTCATGCGACAGAGCCTTGGCGATCAGCAGGCGGCGCTTCATGCCACCGGACAGGGTCAATATCTTGTTGTCCCGCTTGTCCCACAGGGAGACATCCCGCAACAACCGCTCTATATACTCGGGATCGGGTCTCTTGCCGAACAGGCCCCGGCTGAAGCTCACCGCATTGAGCACGGTCTCGAACGCTTCGGTGGTCAGCTCCTGGGGCACCAGACCGATCCGGGAGCGGGTCTCGCGGAAATCCCGGATGGTGTCATAGCCATCCACCGTGACATGGCCGGCGCTGGGTTTGGCGATGCCGCAGATGCAGGAGATCAGCGTGGTCTTGCCAGCCCCATTGGGACCCAGCAACGCGATCACCTCACCACGGGTGATCTCGAGATTGATTGATCGCAGTGCCTGGAAGCCATCGGCGTAGGTCTTCTCCAGGTTGTTGACGGATACAACGGTGTCCATGAAGAGATAATCCTGCTGCGCCCGCAACGCGCACGATACGGACGGGAATGGGAAGCCACGCATTATGCAGAGCCGGCCCGTAAAACTCAACCCGCCAGTACAGTCAGCCCGCGTCCAGTGCCTCGATAGCCTCGGCCAGACGGGTGACACCGATGACTTTCATGCCGGGCGGGAATTTTTTCGGTGCGTTGCCTTTCGGCACGATGGCCAGGCCAAAGCCGTGCTTGGCCGCCTCGGAGAGCCGCTCCTGGCCACCCGGCACAGGCCGGATCTCGCCAGCCAGTCCGACCTCGCCAAACACCACCAGGTTGCGAGGTAATGCCCGATCCCGGAAACTGGAAACCAGCGCCAACACCAGTGCCAGGTCGGCACTGGTCTCGGTGACCCGCACACCCCCCACGACGTTGACGAACACATCCTGATCCGACATGAAAATGCCGCCGTGGCGGTTCAGCACGGCCAGCAGCATACCCAGCCGGTTCTGATCCAGCCCCACGGCCAGCCGGCGTGGATTGTTCAGCGGTGACTCGTCAACCAGCGCCTGTATTTCCACCAGCAGCGGCCGGGTGCCTTCCCACAGCACCATGACCAGTGACCCCGGACTCTGCTCCTCGGGGCGCGCCAGGAAGATAGCTGAAGGGTTCTTCACCTCCTTCATGCCTTTTTCGGTCATGGCGAACACGCCCAGCTCGTTGACGGCGCCAAAGCGGTTCTTCTGCCCGCGCAGGATGCGGAACCGGGTATCGGCATCCCCTTCCAGCATCATGAAACAGTCGATCATGTGTTCCAGCACCTTGGGCCCAGCCAGGCTGCCTTCCTTGGTCACATGTCCCACCAGGATCAGTACCGTGCCGGTCTGCTTGGCATACTGCACCAGCGCAGCGGCGCACTCGCGCACCTGGGAGACACTGCCCGGCGCCGAGGCGACCTCGGCGCTGTACATGACCTGGATGGAGTCCACCACCAGCACGTCCGGCTGCTGTTGCCGGGCCACCTGGCAGATCGTTTCCACCTGCGTCTCCGCCAGCAGCTTCAGACTCTTCTCCGGCAAGCCCAGTCTGCGGGCGCGCATGCCCACCTGCTGCAGGGACTCCTCGCCGGTGACGTAGAGCGCGCGGCGCGACTGTGCCAGCTCACACATGATCTGCAACAACAGGGTACTCTTGCCGGCGCCCGGGTTACCGCCGATCAGGATGGCCGAACCGGGCACCAGACCACCTCCCAGCACACGGTCGAGTTCGCCGATGGAACTGGAGAACCGGGGCACCGCTTCCAGGTCGATGTCGGCCAGGTCCTGCACGCCGCTGCGCTGGCCCGTGTACCCGGCTGAACGCCCCGGATCAGTGAAATCCGGCTTGCTGACAGCGGGTCCGTTGCCCAGGCTGATCCGGGTCAGGGTATTCCATTCCCGGCAGGCACTGCACTGCCCCTGCCACTGACCGTGATCGGCGCCGCACTCTCCACAGACATAAGCGGTTTTTGTCCTGGTTTTTGCCATCAGTTGCCCCGCGTCCCATCGTCGAATCCATGGTAGCGAAAGTCCACCCGAGAGGTGACCTGGCAGAACAATTCATAGGAGATCGTATCGCAGTGCCTGGCAATTTCGTCCGCCGGCAGATGTTCGCCCCAGAGGATCACCTCATCACCCACGCCGGCATCAATCCCCTCGAGATCCAGGTTCACCATATCCATGGACACCCGTCCGATCAGGCGTGTGCGCTGTGGCCGGCCGTTGACCAGCACCACAACCGGGGTGCCGGTGGGCGCGTGGCGCGGATAGCCGTCGCCGTAGCCGATCGAGGCAATTCCCATGCGGTGGGTCGTTCCAGCCGTATAAGTGGCACCGTACCCTACCGACTCCCCGGCCTGCACGGTCTTTACGGAAACCAGACGGGCTCGCAATGTCATCACCGGGCGCAAATCCCGGTCCGGACCAGTCTCTCCCAGCACAGGCGAGCCGCCGTATAGCATAATGCCCGGTCGCAGCCATTGGCGCCGGGCATCGGGCCAGACCAGGATACCGCCGGAAGCGGCAACACTGACCTCGGTGGTCTCGTCCATTCCGAGTGTGGCGGCAATCAGGGCATCCAGCCGATCCAGTTGCCGCCTGGTGGAATCGCTGCCCGGATCGTCGGAACAGGCCAGGTGCGACATCAGTACACAATGGCCCACCCCCGGCAGCGCGCCCAGCGCCTGCCAGGCATCAGCCAGCACGTCCGGTTCCAGGCCCAGGCGGTTCATACCGGTTTCCAGCTTCAGCCACAAATGCCAGCAGTCCGTGGTCAGCGAGTGCTCACTCATAAGGGAGACCTGGTGCGGGGAATGCACCACCAGCCACAGACCATGCCTGCGCGCCAGCTCCAGCTCATCGGCGTTCTGCACTCCCTGCATGACCAGTATCGGACGGGCCAGCTGCAGGCCGCGCAGCATGATGCCTTCCTGCAGCGACGCCACCGCGAAGGCATCCCCTTCGCGCATGACCGCCTCCAGTGCAGCGGCGACCGGCCGAAGGCCATGGCCATAGGCATTGGCCTTGACCACGGCCAGCGCCCGGCTTTCCGGGCTGATCCGGCAAGCGACGGAGAAATTGTGCTGCAGGGCGGCCAGATCGATATCGGCCCAGGCCCGGCGCACCGGCTGAAGTGCGTGATCACTCACTGTGCTGGCCTCTCCCTGCCTCACCTCAGTTCATGGACGCGTAGCTTTCATCGTAATCGGGCAACGCCAGGTTGTCGAAACGCAGGTAATGCCCCAGGAAACTCAGCCGAACAGTGCCGATTGGACCATTACGCTGTTTGCCGATGATAATCTCGGCGATTCCCTTGTCGCTGGAGTCCTCGTTGTAGACCTCATCCCGGTACACGAAGGCGATGATGTCGGCGTCCTGCTCGATGGCACCGGACTCGCGCAGGTCCGACATCACAGGGCGCTTGTTGGGACGTTGCTCCAACCCGCGGTTGAGCTGCGACAGGGCCAGCACCGGACAATCAAACTCCCGGGCCAGGGTCTTGAGCGAGCGCGAAATCTCCGAAATCTCTCCGACCCGGTTGTCCCCGTATCCCTGTATCTGCATCAATTGCAGGTAGTCGACCAGCACCAGTGACAGAGGGCCGTTCTCGCGCACGATCCGCCGTGCCCGCGAACGCATCTCCGTGGGGCTGAGCCCGACACTGTCGTCAATGAACAGCGGCTTGTCCTTCAGCTTGGCGATGGCGGCCGTGAGCTTGGACCAGTCCTCCTCTTCAAGCTGGCCGGTGCGCAGCCGTGTCTGGTCGATCTTGCCGATGGAGCTCAGCATGCGGAACACCAGGCTTTCGGCCGGCATCTCCAGGCTGAATACCAACACGGCACCGTCGCTCTGGAGCAGCGCGTTTTCCACGATATTCATGGCGAAGGTGGTCTTGCCCATCGAAGGCCGTCCCGCAACGACGACCAGATCGGATTTCTGCAGTCCGGAGGTTTTCTTGTCCAGGTCCTTGAAGCCGGTACTGACACCGGTCACTCCGCCCTTGCTCTTGATCAGCTCGTCGATACGCTCGACGGCCTTGCTGAGCAGCGGGGTGAGCGCCTTGGGGCCGCTGTCCTCGGAACGGTTGTCGGCGATCTCGAAGACCTTCTTCTCGGCCTCGTCCAGTACCTCCGCGGCCTCACGCCCGGCCGGACTGAAAGAGCTGTCGGCGATCTCTCCGGCCACCCGGATCAGGGTCCGCAGCGTGGCACGCTCCCGGATGATGCGGGTGTAGGCCTTCATGTTGGCGGTGCCACGGGCATGACTGGCCAGATCACCGAGGAATTCCACACCACCGGCCTCTTCCAGCTCGCCACGGCGGTCCAGCACCTCGATCAGGGTCACCACATCCAGGGGCTGACCGGACTCCACCTGCTGGAACATGGCGGCGAAAATGAGCCGGTGCTCGCGCCGGTAGAAATCGGTTTCACGCACCTGCTCGACCACGTCATCCCAGGCGGTGTTGTCCAGCATCAGGCCACCGAGCACCGCCTGCTCGGCTTCCACCGAATGGGGCGGCACTTTCAACGCGGCCAATGGGTTGGCGGCATTGCCGGCAGCAGCCGGCTTCTCGAATGATTCTGGCATCGGAGGGCTGTCCATAAAAAAGCACCGCAGTCGAATGACGGCGGTGCTTCATTGTCCCACTACGATCACCGGCGGACAAGCCGCCCGGCGATCAAACGCCCCGGGCGGCGGAGACGATCAGAGTGATCGGCACTTCCACTTCGAAGCCCAGATCCATGATGATCTCGTATTCGCCGGTCTCGCGAATGGTGCCGACCGAGAGGCGAACTTCGGACTTCTCGAACGTCTCGCCAGTAGCGGCGGCCACCGCGTCAGCGATGTCACCCGTCCCGACAGAGCCGAACAGCCTGCCTTCCTCGCCAGCGTTGGCCTCGATGGTGACGGCCAGCTCGTTGAGCTTCTCGGCGCGGGCCTGCGCAGCGGCAATGTTTTCATTGTGCGCCGCCATCAGTTCGGCACGGCGTGCCTCGAACTCGGCCACATTGGCTTTGGTGGCCGGGATGGCCTTGCCCTTCGGAAACAGGAAATTACGTGCGTAACCGGCTTTCACGGCCGCCGTGTCACCCACGGTGCCCAGTTTGCCGATCTTTTCCAGCAGAATAACGTTCATGGTTCTACCCTCACTCAGTCCAGATTCATTCGTCAGTCGCTTCCACACGATTACGGAAGTCATACCAGCTATCAAACAGTGCCGCCACGGTCAGCAACTGCGCCACCACCGGGCTGAGCAGCAACAGATAGAATGCTCCCAGCCACAATCCGGACAGTCTCTTCAGCCCGACCAGCCCATGCACCAGGGCCAGCCCCGCGAAAAACAGCGGCATCACAAAATACAGTACCCAGCCCGCCAGCACCGGTACCCCGAAGCTGGCGGCCAGAAACAGTGCGGCCAGCGTCATGGCCAGCCGGGGCGGCAGACGCAGGCCGTGAAACTCCTGGCGGAACCCGCCCGGGTTGTACAGCAGCGCCTGCCACCAGCGCGCCAACATGGTCAGGCTGATGGCCAGAAACATGTGCACCACGCCAAAAAGGCTGTACAGCAGGACCTGCATGTCTTCCCTGCCATAGGGCTCGCCCGACCCGGCATTCTCGGCCATCATTCCTTCCAGCTGATCCAGAATGCCGGCCATGAACTCCGGTCGCATCCGCAAGACCATCTCCGACGCCACTCCGATGAGCACTGCGCCGACCAGAGTGATGTTCCAACGGCCGGTGTTGCGCAACGTGACGGCCAGGGCCAATACGCCAGCCGCCAGTATGAACGGCGTCACGTCACCGGCCATCGCCCATCCCGCCAGCGGCAGAATCGCCCAGGCGGTCACCAGCAGGGCTTCTCGGGGTCCGTGGCGCAGACAGACCAGCCCCAGCAGGGCTGGCGTCAACAGGTTGACCAGCGGAATCAGCCCGGTCACGAACGCCGTCAGGATAGCCTGCCGGCGCCCCCGCATTGCATAAGTCGCCAGGCTGCGCATCAGAGCCTCACAGCCGCCAGCGGCAGCCGCACTCCTTCATCAGTTACCGTGACTGTCAGTATACGGGATCAGTGCCAGATGCCGGGCACGCTTGACGGCCGTGGCCAGTTGACGCTGATAGCGCGCCTTGGTGCCGGTGATCCGGCTGGGCACGATCTTGCCGGTCTCGGAAATATACGCACGCAGCGTTTCCAGATCCTTGTAGTCGATCTGCTTTACGCCTTCGGCGGTGAACTTGCAGAATTTACGTCTGCGAAAAAAACGGGCCATAATGAATATCCTGTTCCTGAAACCTTAGGAGTTCTGTTCGTCGTCGGAAGTGTCGGTAGCGGCTTCAGCCTCATCGGCTTCACCAGTCTCTTCCGTCTTTTCCTCTTCCGCGGCTTTCTCGGCCTCGGCTGCCTTGCGGCGCTCTTCCGCGCGAGCGGAGGCTTCTTCCTCGGCCTTGCGCTTCTGGTCGATGCGGGCGCGGCGTTCGCGGCTCTCGCGCTCGCCCTGCAGGATCAGGGATTCTTCCGTGATCGCCTCGTCTACCTTGATGACCAGGTTGCGCAGGATGGCATCATTGTAGCGGAACAGCGTGGTGATTTCGTCGATCGCCTCATGGCCACTCTCGACATTCATCAGAATGTAGTGCGCCTTGTGGATCTTGTTGATCGGGTAGGCCAGCTGACGGCGCCCCCAGTCTTCCTGGCGGTGCACCTTGCCACCATTGTCGGTGACCAGCTGGGTGTAGCGCTCGACCATGGCCGGAACCTGGTCGCTCTGGTCCGGATGGACCAGGAATACGATTTCATAGTGTCTCATGGAGACTCCTTTCGGCAGTAAGTCTTCCGTCAAACAGCCAACCCGGCGGGCAGACTGCGCGGTAAGACAAGGAGTTAGGGGGCGGCGGCCTGAACAATCGACACTGCCCCGAAATTAAGAGAGCGAATTGTAGAGAATGCGGCGAGTGGTTGCAAACATTTCCGCCCGTCCGATCAGCCGCAACGCTGGCGCACGGCCTCGAACAGGCAGACCCCCGTGGCCACTGAGACATTCAGACTGCTGACGGCGCCGGCCATGGGCAGTGCAACAAGGTAGTCACACTGTTCACGGGTCAGGCGGCGTAAACCGCTGTCCTCGGCGCCCATGACCAGGGCTGTCGGATCGCGCAGATCCAGATCATAGACACTGCTGTCGGCTTCTCCGGCCGCCCCGGCCAACCAGATGCCGCGCGCCTTCAGCGCTTTCAGGGTCCGGGCCAGATTGGTGACACCGATCAGGGCCAGAGTCTCGGCGGCACCGCAGGCCACTTTGCGGACCGTGGTGTTGACCGGCGCGCAGCGGTCCCTGGGCATGATGACAGCGTCGACCCCGGCGGCATCAGCGCTGCGCAGGCAGGCGCCCAGGTTATGAGGATCAGTCACACCATCCAGCACCAGCAGCAACGGCGCGTGGTCCAGGCCATCCAGGTGTTTTTCCAGCCAGGCCTCGTCGCGCAGCAAGTCCCGCATGCGGCACCGGGCCGCTACACCCTGATGGACCGGTTGACCCTGTTGCCCGGTGCCCTTGCCTTTCCCCTGCCCGATCTCGCGCTCCAGTGCGGCGCGCGGCAAGCGCCGGCAGGCCAGACCCAGGGAGTCAGCCGTGCTCACCACATCATCCAGACGGCGGTCGCCGCGCCCTTCCAGCACCAACAGCTCCAGCACATCCTCGGGATGCTGCGACAGTACGCTTTCCACCGCGTGGAAACCGACGACCCATTGTACCTGTGGCATAAGGCGGGATCAGTCCTTCTTGCGCCGCGAGCGGCGCCGGCGCGAGCCAGCCGGTTTCTCCGCCCCGCCCTGCTCCTGACCGCCACCTGACGCTTTACCCCCGGCTTTCTGATCAGCCGGTTTCTTTCTCTGGCCGCCTGGTTTCTTCTCGCCCGACTGGCCACCCTTGCCGCGTCCGCCGCCCGAACCGCTGCGGGACTTCTTCTTGCCGGCAGGTGCTGCCTGTTTCTCGTCGTCAGCCAACACCAGATCGATCTTGCGCTCGTTCAGGTCCACCCGCGCGACCTTCACGCGCACGCTGCCACCCAATTGATAGGTGATGCCACTGCGTTCACCACGCAGGTGCTGGCGCGCCGGATCGAACTGATAGTAGTCGTTCTGCAGGGCCGTAATGTGCACCAGACCCTCCACATAGATGTCGTTGAGCTGCACGAACAGGCCGAAGCCGGTCACGCTGGCGATGGTGCCGTCGAACTCCTCGCCGACCCGGTCTTCGATGTACTCGCATTTGAGCCAGTCCAGCACGTCGTAGACGGCGGCATCCGCGCGGCGCTCGGTCACTGAACAGTTGTCGCCGAACTGTTCCATGTCCGCCAGATCGTACGGATAGATCTCTTTCCGGGACAGCCGGCTGGCGCCCTTCGCCTTGCGCACATGCTTGCGCTGCAGGGTCTTGCGGATCAGAAAACGCAACGCCCGGTGCACCAACAGGTCCGGATAACGGCGAATGGGCGAAGTGAAATGAGTGTAGGCCTCGAAACCCAGACCGAAGTGACCGAGATTCTCCGGCTGGTAGACGGCCTGCATCATGGAACGCACCAGCATGGTCTGGATCAGATGACCATCAGGGCGCTCAGCGGCTTCCTGCAGCACACGCTGATAGTCCTTCGGTTTCGGCTTCGACGAACGCGACAGGACAAAGCCCAGTTCGTTAAGGAAAGCGCGCAGCGTCTCCAGCTTGTCGGCGTTCGGCCCTTCGTGGACGCGATACAGCACCGGCAGTTTACTGGACTCCAGGAACCGCGCGGTACAGACGTTGGCGGCCAGCATGCACTCCTCGACCAGGCGGTGCGCCTCGGTGCGCTCCACCGGCACGATCTCGCGGATCTTGCGGGTCTCGCCGAACACGATGCGGGTCTCGTTGGACCCGAAATCCAGCGCTCCGGCCTGCTCGCGATTCGCGCGCAGCTTGCGGTACAGTTCGAACAGCCGCTCCAGATCCGGCAACAGCGCATCATGGCGCTGCCGTAATCGCTCGCCGGAACGGCGCCGCGCGGCGCTCTGGTGATCCTCCAGCATGTCCGACACTTCCGTGTAGGTCAGCCGGGCGTGGGAATGCATCACACCCTCGAAGAAGCGGTAGTCCTTGAGCTTGCCGGCCCGCGTCATGCTCATTTCGCAGACCATGGCCAGGCGATCGACCTTAGGCTTCAGCGAACACAGGCCGTTGGAAATAATCTCCGGCAGCATCGGGATGACATGACCGGGAAAATACACGGAGTTGCCACGATTCTGTGCCTCACGATCCAGCGGCGAATCGGGTGTCACATAATACGATACATCGGCAATGGCCACATACAGCGTGTAGCCACCCCGGTCACCGGGCGCACAATACAGCGCATCATCAAAGTCCTTGGCGTCCTCGCCGTCGATGGTGACAAAGGGCAGATCCCGCACGTCGATGCGGTTCTTCTTCTCGTCCTCGCCCACTTCCTCGGTCATGGCGTCGACCGTGCGCGCAACCTCCTCCGGCCACTCCCAGGGCAGATCATGGCTGCGCAGGGCCACGTCGATCTCCATGCCCGGCGCCATGTGGTCACCGAGGATCTCGGTGATACGGCCGGCCGGCTTGCGGTGACGGTCCGGCTGGGCGGTCACCTCGGCGACCACGAACTGCCCGTCCTCCGCGCCGCGTGTGTCACGCTCGGGAATGACAATCTCCTGGCTGATGCGCCGGTTGTCCGGCACCACCACGGAGAAACCGTCTTCGCGGTAGAAACGGCCCACGATCTGCTGACGGGAGCGCTCCAGCACTTCCACGATCATGCCTTCCTTGCGGCCGCGACGGTCCACGCCGGACACCCGTGCCAGCACGATGTCGCCATCGAAGACCCTTTTCATCTCCTTCGGACCCAGAAACAGGTCCCCGGACTTGTCCGCCGGGATAAAGAACCCGAACCCGTCCTTGCTGCCCTGCACCCGGCCACGCAGCAGTTCCATGCGGTCCACCAGGCCGTAGACGCCCCGGCGGTTGCTGATCAGTTGCCCGTCCCGGCTCATGGCGATCAAGCGGCGGCGCAGGCCCTCGCACTCGTCCTCGTCTTCCAGCTCCAGCTCATCGCACAGATGCTCATAGCTGACCGGCTCGGCGATCTCGGCCATGACCTGCATGATGTACTCCCGGCTGGGGACGGGATTCTCGTACTTCTCGGCTTCGCGGTCCGCGTGAGGATCATTGGCGATTGCGCCCGGCTTCCCGGTGCCTTGCGGGGATGTCTTTCTTCCTTTTCCCATAGTCTCTCAGTCTTTTCGTTTCAATTCAGGGCAGCAGTATACACGCCTGACAGGCACATTACCTGCCAAACCACGCAAATATAGCACGCAAACCGTTGACAGGACCGACACCGGCGGGTAAAGTGCGCGCTCTGATTTGCTCCATCCCTTGATGCCCAGGTGGTGGAATTGGTAGACACGCCAGCTTCAGGTGCTGGTGGCCTTACGGCCGTGGAGGTTCAAGTCCTCTCCTGGGCACCACATGTTATTGTTTTATCTGTCTTTTTTAGCCTTTTGGCGCAATCTTCAAAACTTCTGCTGCAATCCCCCACACGGTCAAATCGTCTGACTGAGCCAAAACAACCAACTGCCGGACATTTATTCCCCGGCGGCCGCTCGAATACCTTTGATGATCCCTGGCAATACAGCATCACGCTACCTGGCTGATCCCAGTCACTCACTCTAAACCTGAATCAGTTGTTACCTGTATCCAAGACGCCCTGGAGAACACTCTCGCATGTGCATGGTTATGGCCATATTCCGAATATCCTCAGAATCCGTGGGGGCATCGGAAAAAGGTAACAAAGGTAACGTAGTGCGAAATATGTCGCTATCGTATTGTTTTAAATGGACTTTATAGAATCGGCAAAAGGTAACAAAAAGGTAATGGAAAGGTAATCTTGTTACCTCTACAAAAGGTAATCTGACGATCTAGCTACTTACTTATAAATCAATCACTTACAATTCCGTTACCTTTTGCATTACCTCTTGTTACCTTTTTGTTACCTTTTGCTGAATACGGTTTTCCTTTCTTGTTTCAGTAACTTATAGAATTTATTGGCTTCACGTTACCTTTGTTACCTTTTTCCGAAGCGCGAACCGGGAAAGCACCCTGGCAGCCCGCACTCTTAACCCGGTAAAAGCGCCCTCTATTTCGAGTAAAACCGCATATATTCAGCAACTTACAAGACCACGCAGAAAGACGTAGCAGCAGCGTCGACAACTGTGATGCAGACATGCAGAAAACAGGGTACGAAAAGACCGCCGGCGGGGCGGGGAGTAGACGGCGCGCTGTGGGTGGTGCCCCTGGGGGGACCAGGCCGTGCCAGGGTCATGTGCCAGAACGAAAAAAAGACCGGCAGAGGTGGTTACCTCCGCCGGCCAGGGCCGGGCCCGGCGCGCTTCCTGTCGCGTCAATGGGTTTCTACAGATGGTTATAGCGCAGATGCAGGATCTCGCCACAAAAAAAAGCCGCCCGGAGGCGGCCGAAGGTTCCCGCGGGGGAGCTTTCACCTGGTGGGATCCAGTCCCTGATCGGTGTCGCCATCTTCCAGAGAGTAGGGCCTGAAGCGGACAACCTCCTCACCGATCCGATCATTGATCTCCTGCATCGTTGCCTGAAGCGGGGCCAACTCATTGGCCACGAAGACCCGGGCAGCCTTCTCCACATCACCGAATCCACCGGTGTTCTGCGGAATGATTCCCATGATCTGCGGTGGGATCCGGTGGCCGGCGAGCTGATCATCCCGGGTGATGTTCTTCATGTGCATGAATTCATCCTTGGCTGCCACTTCACTGACTGGTATCACCTGGACACCGTCCTTCTTCCCATTCGGAGAGTACAAGAACAGATTCCGGAAGTTGCCGGGGCCCTTGGCGTTCTTGAGCGCCTCCCGCATCGAGTCGATATCCTTCTGGTCCTGCGCCGGATCGTTGACATAGAGGATGAACCCGGCGTGACTGCCGTTGAGGTAGTAGCGGCGCCGGAATAGCGTTGCACTCTCGTTCAGCCAGGCTGACTGCAGGCTGCCCAGGTAATCGGGCACGCCGTAGATGCTCTGATCAATGTCCGGCTCCAAAATGTGAATAACCCGGCCGCGCGGCAGTTCCGTCTTGTCAAGGAAGTTGGGCACCCACCAGTACCGATCGGCGGCCCTGCCTCCGCGGCGCATGTACTTGGCTGGTAGCCTTTCGAAGGGCAGCCGGGAACCCAGCCGGCTGCGACGCTCTTCCAGATAGCCATTGGCGAAGACCAGGTAATCCAGGGCCAGACCGGCAAACGTCTGGCGACTCAGCAGCGGGTGAGGCATGAAAGTACGAATCAGAATGTTCCGCTTTACCTGTAGTGCGGATCCATGGTGCGCGGTGGCACGGTAACTCTGCGCCAAGATGGACAGCGGCACCGGTGGCTCGTACCACTCATCCGGTGATAGCCAGACGCCCTCATACCAGATGTCGCGCATGCTAGTGACCGGCTCCGGATCCCCGAAGCTGAACGCCTCGATGTTTCGTGCACCTGCCCGGGAGAGCTGCGCCGGCATCCGAACGCGAGGTTTATCGGTGATCGTGCTCATTCGTACATCTCCATCATGGATTGACCAGCCCCTTCGGCCGGGCCGTCTATCGGTTCATGGTGCAGGGCGTGCATCACGGCCCATGCCAGATCGGCGTGCCCTGTCTTCTTGTTGCGCCCTGAGTTGTAGGTCACCTGTCTTCCGCTTGGTGTCATCTCCCGGCGTATAGCCATAAACGACTGAGCCATGTCGGACCAACCGGCATCGAATTCCAGCCGGCCCTTGCGCATGACCTGCTGTGACTGCATCACCATCCGTGCCTTCAGTGACACGTCGTAGCGGTAACGCGTGACTGTTGGAAACCATTTCGCAACGTGCTCGGCCACCGCCTCACCCAGACCGCTGATATCAATGCCGATGTGTTCGATGTGGTACTTTTCCTGGAAGGATCGGACGAAGTCCGCCTGCGCTTCATAGTCCTCTCCCTTGATCCGGTGACGCTCCAGCACACGGTGTTTCTCCCCGGATGATCGCGCTGGCAGCACGACGGCAAGCCCCGCCCCATCGCCCTCATCACCGGTTCCGGTCGGGTCATAACCGATCCAGACCCTACGCTCGCCAACCGGGCGGGCAGCAAACGGCTTGAAGTCCTCCCAAACCTCCCAACTGTCCACCATGCACGGATGCAGAAGATCCAACGGGAAAGCCGACAAGGTGTCATCCATGAACTCACACATCAGCAGATTGGCGAATTCCTCATCGCTGTACTCCAGCCGGAGCTGCTCCAGGTCGAACAGGTCACAGCCCCCCTCAATGGCATCAACCACGGTGACGATCTGTCGCCATTGCCCATCCGGACAAAGCATGCCACTGGCCAGCGCGTTGTGACTGACATCGAATTCCTTGCGATCTGCCTTCTTCTTGCGCCGGTTGAACATGTCGCCTGACCAGAACGGATAGGCCTCATGAGCCAGCGAGCTTGGCGTGCTGAAGTAGGTCTGCCGCCACTTCTTGTGCATCGCCATGCCACTGGTGACCTTCCGGAATTCCTGGAAGCGATGGATCCAGAAGTATTCATCCAGATATACATCACCGTGGTAGCCCTGGGCGGTCTTGCTGTTGGTGCCGAGGAAATGCAGCTCGGCCCCATTGTCCAGCACGATCGGGTCACCCTTCAGGTCAACGTCACAGATTTCCTTGACGAACTGGACGATGTAATTGCGGAATATGTGGGCCTGGGCTTTCGAGGCGGAAAGGAAGATCTTGTTTCTCCCGTACTCGAATGCGTCAACGATCGCTTCACGGGCAAAGTACCAGGTAGCACCGATCTGTCGACTCTTGAGGATGTTGCGGATCCGGTGCTTTATGCCAGCTTCGTACCAGCAGGACTGGTATTCGAACAGCGACTCCTGGAATGCTTCGGCGAGTTTCTGAACCTGCTCCTCATCCAGATAATTGCGGCGCTGTTTCCGCTTGCGGGGTGCAGTATTGCGAGCATGGATGTTCGGGTTCAGGTCAGACTCTCTCCCGGTCTCTTGGTAGTTCCTGACCCGTGCGAGCCGCTCGATCTGCCGACCCAGCAGGTCAATCTCCTTGTAGTCACGGCCCTCCTTCGCGTCCTTCGTGATGAGCTGGACCATGCGTGCTTCCAGTGCGCCCTCGACTCGGTCAATGGGCTTCGCATCCTCCCAGCCATCGCGCCGCTTCCACGAGTGAACTGTCTGCACCTTCTCATCCAGCAGCTCGGCGATACGCGTGACACGCCAGCCCTGCCAGTAGAGATTGCGCGCGACGATTCGCGGGGCATCCATGTGGTGCCCCGCGTCCTGGATTGTTGGCTTCTCGGCGCATGCGGTCATGGCAGCAGCGTAACCGGGCGCGATTGGAGGCCCGCATCAGTACCGTTGTAAGCCATTGACCGACAACACCTATTAGTTGAGCGCCTTGCCCGCCACGTAGAACCTGACTGCCATGCGAAGACTGCAATGCAAATTCCAATTTCCAGGGGACCGCACATGAAATGGTTCAGAGTCGCTACCGAGGGCGCTACAACCGATGGCCGGAAGATTTCACGCGAGTGGATCGAGCAGATGGCCAAGAACTATGATCCCGGCAAGTATGGCGCCCGGGTCTGGATGGAACACATGCGCGGCCTGTTTGCTGACGGTCCGTTTCGAGCATTCGGTGATGTACTGGCCGTGGAGGCCAAAGAGAACGGCGACGGCAAGCTGGAGCTGTTCGTTCAACTCGATCCCACTGAGGACCTGATCGAGATGAACAAGCAACGCCAGAAGGTATACAGCTCTATCGAGGTGGACCACGATTTCGCCGATACCGGAGAAGCCTACCTGGTGGGCATGGCGGTCACTGATAGCCCGGCCAGCCTAGGAACGGAAATGCTCCAGTTCAGCGCCAACGCCCAGAGCAACCCACTCAACGCCAGAAAGGAGAAGCCGAGCAACGTCTTCACTGCCGCCATCGAGACCGAGTTCGATTTCTCTGATGTCGAGCAGGACGATCCTGCCCACGACACCCCCTCCCTGCTTGATTCCGTGAAGGCACTGTTCCGCCGGCACAAGGACAAGACGTCGAACGACCTCTCTGCATTCCGAAAGGATCTGGAGTCGACCCTGGAGGAGTTCGTCAACCGGTACAGCGAGCTTTCCGATGATCTAGCTACTCGCCCGGACCAGAAGGCGTTCAAGGAGCTGAAGGCCGCCCATGAGGATCTGAAAAAGCGATTCGATAATCTGTACAGCAAGCTGGATCAGACGCCCGATACACCCCCGCGCAGCACGGCCACTGGCAGCGATGGAGCCCAGGAACTGACTGACTGCTGACCCCGGGCCCATCCGATCAGCGCAACCTGACACACGACATTGAGGACCGCTACCCATGCGAAACGATACCCGGAAAGCCTTCAACAATCTGCGCAGCCGCATCGCCAAGCTGTCAGGAGTGGACAATGCGGCCGAGACCTTCGCGGTTGAGCCCAGCGTCCAGCAGACCCTGGAATCCAAGATCCAGGAGTCCAGTGAATTCCTCAGCCGCATCAACATGATCGGCGTGGATGAGATCAAGGGCGAGAAGCTCGGCCTTGGCGTATCCGGACCGATCGCGGGCCGCACTGATGTCAGCCAGAACGACCGAACGCCGCGTGATCTTACGGCGCTGGACGACAACGCCTATGAATGCTTCTCGACTGAGTTCGACACCTTCCTGCTCTGGTCCAAGCTGGATGCCTGGGCGAAGTTCCCCGACTTCCAGACCCGGTTCCGCAATGCCGTGGTGCGCCAGCAGGCCCTGGACCGGATCATGATCGGTTTCAACGGCACGAGCGCCGCCACGGCCAGCGACCGTGTAGCGAACCCTCTGCTTCAGGACGTCAACATCGGTTGGCTGCAGAAGTACCGCGACCATGCTCCAGAGCGGGTCCTGGACGAAGGCGAGAACGAAGCCGGTAAGATCTGGGTGGGCCCGAATGGTGATTTCTCCAATCTGGATGCCCTGGTCTATGCAGCCGTCAATGAACTGATCGAACCCTGGTACCGCGAGTCCACCGATCTGGTAGTGGTTGTGGGCCGCAAACTGCTGGCTGACAAGTACTTCCCTCTGATCGACACGGAAAACGCCCCCACGGAACAGCGTGCGCTGGATATGCTGCTTTCCGCGAAGCGCATGGGTGGCCAACAGGCAGTACGGGCACCGTTTGTGCCGGACGGCACCATGTTGATCACCAGCCTGGAGAACCTGTCGCTGTACTGGCAGACCGGATCCCGGCGCCGACACATCGTCGACAATCCGAAACGCAAGCGGGTGGAGAACTACGAATCCACCAACGAATCCTACGTGGTCGAGGACTACGGGTTTGGCTGCCTGGTGGAGAACATCGAGCTCGGCGAATACGTCGCTCCGTAACGCTGATCCTTGTTGCTCACGTCCGTGCTGATGTGAGCAACAAGGCCTCGATACCTACCTGACCTATAGCGGGAGAAAATCATGAGCAACATCGCGCGACGTGCCTATCAGCGCAAACTGGCCGCCAAATCAGCTGGCCACATGGATACACAGCGTCGACCGCTCTCCAGCCAATACGAGCTGATGACGGCGGCGCTCTATGACATGAAGCAGACGCTGAAGAACATCCAGTCCGTCCAGGCGAAGGTCGAGAAGAAGCGCGAGCTCCTGCCACAGTTTGACGATTATATCGCCGGTGTGCTGGAAGCGGACTCGGGCGCCCAGGATGATGTTCTGATGACCTGCATGGTGTATCGCTTCGACATTGGTGACCTAGCTGGTGGGCTGGACATTGGCGAGTATGCGCTGCGCCATGGCTTGCAAACCCCCGACCACTACCAGCGGCAGACCGCACCCCTGATCGCCGAGCAGGTCGCCGACGAATCTCTGGCCATGCTCAATTCGGAGGAGGAAACCGACACGGCAGGTCTGCTCCGTAATGCAATACGGGCGGAAGAGCTCACGCGAGAGGCGGACATGCACGACCAGATCCGCGCCAAGCTCCACAAGGCCATCGGCTATGCACAGCGTGAACTGGAGAACCCGGAGCATGCACTGCGATGGCTGCGATCCGCGCTGCAGCTCAATGACCGGGCCGGCGTAAAGAAGGACATCGAGCAACTGGAACGCCAGGTCGCCAAGGAAACGGGCAACGGGTAAACCGGTTGCCATACAGAGTCGCACGCCGACGCCGGAAGGGCGCCGGGCCCAGACAGGATTCTCCCCCTGTGAAGGGCCCGGCCCACCCTTCTTCCCACAGGGGGCGAGATGTCATTGATTGAATACGGCACAGGCAGCGAGCCGCCCGCCGAGGACATCATCCAGAACACCGACTTCTGGCCGGATATTGATCCCGGTCACTTCCGTGGTACGCAGCGCGTTGACAGCGGCATGACCTCTGCCCGCGTTCTGCACCAGCTGCGCATCGCCATCAGCGACGTCAACCGGAGACTCCAGGACTGGCAGGCGGCCCAAGTCGAGGAAGGCGCACAGACTGTCGATGACCTGGTACCACCGGTATCGCAGCCCGCCGATTTCTATCAGACCCACTACCTTCAGGCTGTCTATTGCACGGCCCATGCTGCACTGCTTGAGCGTTATCGCGATTACAGCGCCACCAGCCCTGGAGAAAGCCCGGGTGAGATGAAAGATCTGGCAGCGGACGACTATCGACGTGATGCCCACTGGGCGGTCGCTCGCATTATCGACACCACTAACATCACCGTGGAGCTGATCTGATGGCATCGGCTCTGGCTCAACAGAACGAGACCCTTGATCACCTTTGCTACCGAACCATCGGCTCCGGTCGAGGGATCGTGGAACGTGTCATGGAAATGAATCCTGGGCTGGCGGATCTGGGCCCCCAGCTCCCTGAAGGGACCAGGGTTCGACTACCCGATGTGCAGCCGCAGCCCGAGCCGCGAAAAACCATTCAGTTGTGGGCATGAGGAACCAATGGCAGGAGAGAAACAGACATCAATGTTCGAACGACATCTGCAAACGGCAATTCAACTCATCCTCGTGTTTCTACTGGCGTGGGCCGGACTGAAACTGGTGGAGCTGGGGGAGAACAGCGCTCGACTGGAAGAGCGCATGACCTACCAGGCCCAGCAGATTCAGGTGCTCAGTAGAGACTTGAGAAGCTGGAGCGCCGAGATGCGCCACCTGTCCGAACGCGTTCAATCACTGGAGAGCAGAGACGGTTGATGGATGCGCGACTAGCACATGACATCCTGTTGCCGGCTACGCTGGCGATGTTTCCGGAGCACTTCAGTTCTAGACCTGCCAGGGCCATGGTTCTTGCGATCGGGCTGCAGGAATCCGATTATATCCATCGCCGGCAGCTGATCGGCAACCACCGTAATTGGTGGGAGGTTATCAAGCCGCCTGCGAAGAGCTTTCACCAATTCGAGAAAGTCGGTATTCGTGGCGTGGTGGAGCATCCCGCAACGCGGCGCCTGGCTGTCGAGGTATGCCGTCTGCTCGGATACCCGCCGGACGTGAATGTCCTGCACGCCGCTGTGGAACATAATGACCTGCTGGCCTCAGCATTCGCCCGCTTGGCGCTCTGGCGTTTACCGCAACCACTCCCCGGTCCGGACGATCACCAGGAAGCTTGGGCTCAGTACCTGGAAGCGTGGCAACCCGGCAAACCCAAGCCGGAACGCTGGCAGCATCGATATCAAACCGCGTGGGATATCGTCGGGGTGGCGGCATGACGGCGCCACGTGTACACCTGGTCCACGGTTTCAACGTCTCGGATGGCGGCAGTGATACCGTGGGCAAACTGGCCCCGTATTTCGCCCTGCAGGGGTTCGAGGTGGTTGATCACGATTACGGTTGGGTTTTCCTGCTACGGCTTCGCCGGCGCAATGAGAAGGTTGTCCGGCGCCTGGAGGCCGAGTGCCAGCCAGGCGATGTACTGATCGGGCACAGCAATGGCGCCTTACTCTGTTGGGAGGCTCTGCACCAGGGCTGCAAGCCATCTTCGGTCATCTGCATTCAGCCCGCCATGCGAAAAGACACACATTGGCCGGAGAGTATCCCGGTTCTGTGCCTGTTCAATCGAAAAGACCGGATAGTGAGTCTGGGCCGGGCATGGAGCCGATTCATATCGGTCGCCAACCCGTTCCGGAACCGGCACGGATGGGGTGCAGCCGGTCGACACGGCTTTGTTGTCGGCCAGCCAAACGTCAGGAACCAGGACACCGATCAGCCACCAGTGCCGGCCCGGGGGCACTCCGGAATATTCGGAATCCGCGAATTGCTCCACTGGGGACCACGGATTCAGCGCTGGGCAACCCATCAACTGACCCGATATCTGGAGGGAATACGATGATAAAGGCAATCATTGCAGTAACGACCGCGCTGGCTCTCGCAAGCTGTCAATCGGTCACTGACGTCATCAGCGTGGATGCCGACGACAATGCCTCTCTGTGCATCATGACAAGCGTGAACGGTAGCGTCACCAATACCCAGGTCACAGGAAAGCGCATCGAGCTGCCTGCCAAACTGGATGCCAGCATACTGACGGTGGACGATCTGGAGCGACTCGAACAGGTACTGTGCCGGTGAAGAAGCTCGAACTCCTTCGCAAGCACATGCTGGATAGCGTACCTGGCCTGAAGCGAGATCCCGATCGCCTGCTGACTTTCATCGAACGCGGGCAGATCGAGTTTCACCGCGGGCAAAGCCTGTCGCATCAGTATTCCGTACCGGTGAGGATCATCCTCACCGACCACCAGGGAGAACTGAACACAGTCATCGTGCCCTTGCTCCAGTGGTTGTCCCGCTACCAACCGGACCTGGACCCCCAAGAGGCGGTCAGTTTCGATGCGGAACTCCTCAGCCACCACTCGTGGGATCTGGCCATCGAAGTGGCGCTGACGGAGCGCGTGGTGGCCACAGTGGACTGCGATGCCGGAAGAATCGAGGTGGAGAATCGCACGCCAGAGTTTCCGATTGACGCCTGCCCGGCGGAGCATTGGCAGCTGTTCATGCGGGACACGGAGTCAGAGGAGGAGTTCACACTGATCGCCGAATGGGGATCCAATGAGTGATCTGCAGGCTCTGGAGAGCTGGGTAGACCCCCTACTGCGAGATCTCGAACCAGCGCAGCGAAAGAAACTCGCCCGAGAGATAGGCAAGGCTCTGCGCAGGAGTCAGCGCGAGCGCATCAAAGCCCAGCAGAATCCGGATGGAAGTCCATTCCAGCCGCGCAAACCTCAGCTGCGCAACGGCGCCGGTTCCATTCGCCGCCGGCCCATGTTCACGAAGATACGCCAGGCGAAGCATTTCAAAATCCAGGTCACCGCCGGCGCCGCCCGCGTGGGCTTCTTCGGTCGAGTTGCCCATATTGCCCGAGTTCACCAGTACGGTCTCCGCGATCGCGTATCACCGGACGGCCCTGTATACGATTACCCGCAACGCAAACTACTGGGGTTCAGCGAGGCTGACCGTGCACTGGTTACCAATCTGCTGATTGATCACCTGGGCACCTGATTCCGCGTTGTCCGGATACAGGCTACAACACCCCTCCCTTTTACGTCCCTGACCGTCACGCAAGTATGGTCAGCATGATCAATTTCTCCGAAACCCTTCGGCTCATTCACAACCTGATCCGCGTCGGAACCATCGACCAGGTGGACGTGGAAAAGGCGCGCTGCCGCGTCCGGATTGGTGACCTGATCACCGGCTGGGTACCCTGGATCAGTCCACGCGCCGGCGCAACCCGGGACTGGGATCCACCGACGATAGGCGAGCAGGTGGTTCTGCTCTCACCTGGTGGCGAGCTGACCACCGGAGTTGCTTTGCCAGGCATCTACACCAAGCACCACCCGGCGCCTTCTCAGAATCAGGCAATGTATGTCCGCGTCTTCCCGGATGGTGCCCGCATCGAGTATGACCACGAGGCAAGCCACCTGGTTGCATCGTTACCTGGCAGTGCGCAGATAACTGCCGCGAACGGCCTGACCGTTGATGCTGATACGGTCATCAATGGCAATGCAACGATCAACGGGGATGTGTCGTTCAGTGGCGGCAGTGTGACTCACGAGGGCACCGACATTGGGGCCACACACAAGCACTCCGGTGTCCAGTCCGGTGGCAGCATTACAGGGGGCCCCGTCTGATGGCAGGCATGCATGCATTTACAGGCCGAACACTGACCGGTACCGATCACGTCGCTCAGAGCCTCAGAGACATTTTGTCGACGCCGGTGGGTAGCCGCGTAATGCGCCGGGAGTACGGATCGATGTTGCCGGAACTGCTGGACCAGCCGCTGAATGATGCCACTCTGCTCCGCGCGCACGCCGCAGCAGTTATGGCCATCACTCGATGGGAACCAAGGATCCGGATTAACACAGTACGGTTGACCATCAACAGCGGCCAGCGCCCGGGAAGGGCCACACTTGCGATCACCGGGACGGTTCGAGACGGAGAATCCACTGAACTGCAGGTCACAGCGGCATGAACAACACCATTGATCTATCGCAGCTGCCAGCGCCAGAAGTGATCGAGTCACTCGACTTCGAAGTAGTCCTGGATGAACTCAAGTCGGATTTGATCGACCGAATGCCGCCGGACGATCGGGATGCGATCAGCGATACTCTGGACATGGAATCCGAGCCGTTGACCAAACTGCTGGAGGTCGTAGCGTACCGGGAAATCATTCTACGCCAGCGCGTGAACGAGTCCGCGCGTGCTGTGATGCTGGCGTTCGCCAGCGGGAGTGACCTGGACCAGATCGGGGCGAATTACAATGTGGTGCGCCTGAAAGGGGAATCAGATACGGACTTCCGAAGCCGGGTTCAGATGTCGTTTGAAAGCTACAGCACCGCCGGCAGCCGTGGAAGCTACGCGTTCCACGGTCGCAGCGCCGATCCGGACGTGAAAGATATTCAGATCACCAGCCCATCGGAGGGGGAAGTGGATGTCTACGTGCTTTCCCGCGCCGGCAACGGATATCCGTCGGCCAGCCTAGTTGGCACCGTTACGGACGCCCTGAGCGCCGATACTGTCCGTCCATTGACAGATAAGGTCACCGTGCATCCGGCGGAAATCGTAACGTACACAGTCGAGGCGACCCTGTTCGTGCTACCTGGCCCAGACCAGGAAAGCATTCGGGATAGCGCTGCCGAGGCGCTTCAAAAAATGACAGACGAAAAACATCGCATTGGTGCCCGCGTCAGTCTTGCAGCCATCTACTCCGCCCTGTACCGCAACGGCGTGGAATACGTGGAACTGTCCACACCCACAGAGGACATTGTTGCCACGGGAACGCAGGCCCCGTTCTGCAATGGCTTCGACATCGATACCCAGGAGGCAGCGTGAGCGCGGCAAAGTACGACATCGAGATCCAGCGCTACGCGGATTTCGTCCTGCCTCTGCAGATTCTGACGGGGTCTGGCGAGAACGCAGTAGCGACCGATCTGACCGACAAAGAACTACGGATGCAGATCCGTCGGACGGTAGAAGAACGAGAGTATCTGACCGAGCTCAATACTGACAACGGCGGTATCAATCTGGTGGCGGCGACCGAGGGCCGCATCGAGCTTGTAATAGGTGAAGAAGAGACCCGCAACTTCAACTGGCAGGAAGGTGTCTATGATCTGCTCCTTATCACTCCGGGTGAACGTACTCGCCGAATCCTGCAGGGCAAGGCCAGCGTCAGTGCAGGAGTGACACGATGAGCGAGCTCACCACACAGATCAGTGATACCGAAGTTGAGGTACGGCACACGCCGCAATCCGTCGTGATAAACATCTCCGAGCAGGATGGCGAAACTGAGGTGCTGCAATCTGGTGACAGCGCAACCGTTCATGTCCAGGAACCAACGATCGCCCTGGTGATCGGTGGACAGACAGGCAGCGACGCGGATGGTGTGGCCTCCGCTCTCGGTGGCTTGAGCAACGTCACCGAGTCTGATCGCCTTGCTGGCTCCGTACTGGCGTTCGACCAGGCCGCCGAGCTCTGGAAGCCCACGAACATGCAGCGCGGACAAATCTACGACGGTGGGAATTTCTGATGTCGAACACGATCCGGATTAAGCGTCGAGCCGCCGGTGGTTCTCCGGGAGCACCAAGCTCGCTGGAAAATGCCGAGCTGGCATTCAACGAGCAGGATGACACGCTCTACTACGGCAAGGGCACGGGAGGTTCAGGTGGCAGCGCATCCAGTGCCATGCCGATCGGTGGTCCCGGTGCGTATGTAGACAAGAACAGCGCTCAGACAGTTGGTGGTGAAAAGACCTTCACTCAGACCATCCAGGGTAGCGTCACCGGGAACGCGGGCACTGGCACCAAACTCTCCAATGGTCGCGATTTCAGCATCACCGGAGATGTATCAGCACCTGGTGTCACCTTCGACGGCAGCGGTAATGTGCAACTCAATGCTGTGCTGGCGACTACCGGTATATCCGCCGGGACCTACACGAAGCTCACCGTTGATGCGAAGGGCCGGGCAACTGGTGGCTCCCAGGCGAGCATTTCCGACCTGTCCAGTCCAGTCGGCAATATCTCATGGGGTGGTAACAGGATCACGAACCTGGCAGACCCGCTCAACGATCAGGACGCAGCCACCAAAGCCTACGTGGACGCTTCTCGGCAAGGGCTGGACGCAAAGGAGTCCGTGCGCTCCGCGACCACATCCAGTATTTCCCTGTCCGGAGAACAGACAGTCGATGGCGTCTCCTTGCAGTCCGGCGATCGCGTCCTGGTGAAGAACCAGACCACCGCGTCGGAGAACGGCATTTACACCGTCTCTTCCGCAAGTTGGTCGCGAACCGACGACGCCAATGCTGATGCCGAGGTAACCAGCGGATTATTCGTCTTCGTCGAGGAGGGCAATTCCAATAGTGGCAGCGGCTGGGTCCTCAACACCCCGGATCCCATCACGGTCGGGGCGACGAACCTGAACTTCATCCAGTTCAGCAAGGCTGACGAGATCCAGGCCGGCACGAATCTGACGAAGAGCGGAAATACAATCTCGATTTCGTCGAATTATGAAGGCCAAAGCAGCATCACAACACTCGGCACGATCACGACCGGTGCATGGCAGGCGAGTGTAATCGCTCTTGCCTACGGCGGTACGGGGCGCGCACTCAACGGTGACAGCAACGGAACGATATACAAGAAAGATGGAAGTCAGCTGGTACCGGCGAATGCCGGCTCTGACTACCTGAGCAACCAGAGCACTATTGATGGCGGCACATTCTGAAAAATGGCCAATCGTATACGGCACAAGCGCAGCTCGACGCCAGGAGAGATCCCGTCCAGCGGAGAACTCCTCTTGGGCGAGCTGGCCATCAATGTTGCTGACGGTCGGATGTTTCTCAAACGCGACAACGGCGCCGTCATCGAAGTGGCCATGGCCGCCAACTACTACACGCGCGGAGAGATGGATGAAAAACTGGAATCAGAAGCAGGTGACGGTCGCGCCAAACGGTTCTTCTTCGCGAGTGGTATGTGATGTCTGATCTGCTGCCTGCCAACAGTACGGCCCTGGAGTTGGCCATCTCGGAAGTCTCGCATCGGGATGTTCCTCTGCGAACACGCGATGTCTGGAATCCAACCAGTTGTCCGGCAGCTGTTCTGCCCTGGTTGGCATGGGCGTGGTCTGTCGATGACTGGGATCCGCAGTGGAGCGAGTCGCAGAAACGGGGCGCTGTCGCTGCAGCCTTCGCTGTGCACCGCAGCAAGGGTACGCCGGCAGCGCTGCAGAGCGCACTGGACGGCATCGGATACACGGAAACCGGCCTGCTGGAGTGGTTTCAGGAATCGCCGCCGGCCGCGCCCTACACGTTCGCTATTTTGGTCACCGTCGAGCAGCAGGGAATACCGGATCTGGAAACGCACCGGATGATCGAGAAGATCTCTAATAGCACGAAGAATGCCCGCAGTCGAATGACTGGCATTGGCATCCACGGCCGTACCACCGGGGCAGCATACTACGGCGCTGCGCTGATTAGCGGAGAAACAGTAACGATAATGGCAGAGCCCGCATGAACTTTTTTATGAAACTGACACAGGCCGCCGAAGCGAAGCTGGCGAATGCCAACACCGGCGGGCCTGCGGTGAGCCTCACGCAGATGGCCATCGGAGACGGAAATGGAAACCCAGTTGGTATCCCGCAGGGGGATGAAACTGACCTGGTTCGGGAAGTCTACCGGACAGACATCAACAGCCTGGGCCAGAACGCCTCGGATCCGACCATCATGCAAGCAGAAGCAGTCATCTCTGCCGCAACAGGTGGCTGGGCAGTTCGCGAGGTCGGCGTATTCGATGCCGAGGGTGATTTGTTTGCATACGGCAACTTCCCTGACACGTACAAACCGACAGCTGCAGAAGGCAGCACTCGAGACATGCTGATTGCTGCAGCACTCAAGGTGGGCAACGCGGATAACGTCGAACTGGTCATTGACGCCAGCATTGTTGTAGCCACTAGGCAGTGGGTTTTGAACACCATCACAGCAGCCTATCTGCTACCTGGTGGGACTACCGGCCAGGTGCTCACCAAAGCCAGCAACGAAGACGGTGACTCCGAGTGGAGGGACATGACTGACGCGGTGAACATCACCGTGGACGTCATCAAGGAGGAACAGACTGCAGCAGCAGACCAGCAACAATTCACGCTCAGCGTGGTTACCACGGATGGCGTTGCAGTGTACGTCGATGGACTGCGGCGTGTCGACTTTACCGTGATCGACCAGGTCACGATCGAGATGGATGATGGCCTGCCGGCCGATGCACACGTCCTGTTCGTGCAGAACGAACCGAACGAGCCGCTGAAGCTGCGCAGACTGGTCCGATTCAGTGGATTCTTCATGGGGCAGATCTGATGGCAAGTGGAAAACTGGGCGCGGCGGCCCTAAACGCCGATGTATACACGCCCGTGTACGAAGTACCGAGCAACAAAGCGACAACGCTCAATATATTGGCGGTGAATCGCGGAGGGGGAGCAGCAAAGATCCGAGTAGCAATCACAACAGAGTCTACTACTCCTCTGGATGCTGATTTTATTGAATTCGATGCACAGTTATCAGGTGGGGGAGGCATCTTCGAGCGCACTGCGCTCGTTGCTGGGGACGGAGAAAAGATCATGGTCCGAGCGTCAACTGATGACGTTTCTGTACGCATTCACGGTTTCGAGGAGGATCTGTAATGGGACGAGTATTGGAGGGTGGGAAACCCGCCGGATCACAGAATCAGGTGACGTCAACCCGTACGGTTGGCGCAGGATTTATGGGCCAATTCGGCAATGGTATGTGGGAATCCTTTTATAAGAATGGGACATTCATTGTGCCCGAGAATGTTGCACAGATTCGAGTCCGTACTATTGGCGGTGGCGGGGAAGGTGTAAAGAATGATTCCTCCACCGGCGCAGCCGGCGGGTCGAGCAGCTTCGGGGCCTTAATCAGCGCAACCGGTGGCAGTGGTGCTTCAGGTCAAACAGGTGGTGGCGGTGGTTTTGGCACCGGCGGAGACTTTCAAGCCAATGGAGGGGTGGGGGGTGATGGCCTGCCACCTGGAGAATTCTTTTCAGGCAGCCCAGGTTCTGGCGGCGCCGCCGGCTCGCAATTGGGGAATGGGGGCAACGGAAGCACTGGTCACGGTGGGGGCGGTGGCGTCGGATCCGGACACGGCGGAAAAGGTGGTGGCGGCTCACCATTCGGTCCGGTCCTAACAGGTTTCGCAGCTCCTGACATAGCAGGTAATTCGGCAGAAAGTGGCGCCTCTGAACAGCTGTACATTAACGAGATAAATGCACAGATCCGATTTCCATTCGATTGCTTTACAGGAGGTGGAGGACAAGCCGGTAACGCAGGTACTGGCGGACCAGGAGCCGGCGGTGGCACCGCAAGTGGAAGTGGAGGGCCAGGTGGAACCGGAGGTGGAGGTGGTAGCGCCGGAGCAAACAACGGCGGGCGCGGTGGAATTGGTGGAGGTGGTGGTGGAAGCACAGATTATGCTGGCGCCGGCGGGGGCGGTGGCGGCTATGCACACGGAATATTCGACGTTACGCCAGCGGATACCTTTTCCGTCACAGTTGGTCTCGGAGGCGAATCCGGAAAGTCAGGTCCCGGCGGCAACGGCATTGTAATTGTGGAGTACTAATCATGGCGAACTATGCACGAGTAAGAAATAACATTGCGGTTGACGTATCCACCAACCCTGAATCACATTTTCACCCAGATATCGCTGGGGAGTTCGAATCAGTTCCTGACCAAGTTGAGAGGCGTTGGCGCTTGGTTGACGGAGAGTGGAAGGCACCAGAGCCCTCTATTCCCACTGATCGAGACCCAAAGGATACGCCTGCAATCAGTCCCGTCGATTTCATGCTCCTGTTCACGTCCCAGGAGCGCGTCGCTATTAAAGCTGCCAGGGAGAATGATCAGATCGTGGCTGACTTCTTCGACCTGCTGGAGGATCCTCGACTGGATCGAGTACGTCTCAGTCAGCCCGCCGTCCAGGAAGGAGTTCAATACCTCGCAACCCAGGCGCTGATAACAGAAGCTCGCCGGGACGAAATCCTGCAGGGCGGCGCCCAATAGCGCAGCCCTGTTGTACCCAGTATCCGGACAACGGCGCAAGCTTCCCCCGTGCGCCTGCGCAGGCAAGCATGACAACGTTCGTGCAACCGAATCGCACACGCTTAACCTCCGCAGGAGCACATCATGCCTGATACCTACCACCACGGGATCCGAGTTGTCGAGATCAACGAAGGCACCCGCCCGATCCGGACCGTGTCCACCGCCGTCATCGGCTTGGTGGCAACTGCATCGGATGCTGATGCTGACCGCTTTCCGCTAAACGAGCCCGTTCTGATCACCGATCTGTACAGCGCGCTCGGCGATTCAGGGACCAGCGGAACTCTGGGTCCTGCTTTGCGCGCTATCGTCGAGGAGACCCGGGCAATCGTGGTCGTAGTGCGTGTCGAGGAAGGCATCGATGATGCGGCCACGTCAGCGAATGTCATTGGCGATGTCGACGCAGAGACCGGTGACAAAACCGGTCTGCAAGCCCTGCTGGTAGCCGAACAGAAACTGGGCGTGAAACCTCGCATCCTGGGCGTCCCCGGGCTGGACGACGACGCGGTCGCCGCAGCGCTGATCACGGTGGCGCAGTCCCTGCGCGGATTCGCCTATCTCTCGGCCAATGGCGCCGAAACGAAAGAGGAGGCTGTAACCTACCGGGACACTCTCAGTGCTCGCGAAGCCATGGTTCTGTGGCCCAACTGGTCCGCATTCAACACCACCACGGAACAGACTGAGTCCCTGCCGCCCGTAGCCAAGGCCCTGGGGCTGCGCGCCCGCCTGGACAACGAAATCGGTTGGCACAAGACGCTATCAAACATGGCGGTCAACGGTGTCACCGGCATCACCAAGGACGTTTCCTGGGATCTGCAGGACCCGGCCACTGACGCCGGCCACCTGAATGAGAACGACATCACCACTCTGATCAACAAGAACGGATTCCGCTACTGGGGATCACGGACGACCAGTGATGACGTCCAGTTCGCGTTCGAGAACTACACTCGCACTGCCCAGGTCATCGCCGACACGATCGCAGAGGCTCATCTGTGGGCAGTTGACAAGCCCATGCACCCGTCACTGGCTCGCGACATCATTGAGGGCATCAATGCCAAATTCCGGGACTGGGTGCGCCGCGGCTATCTGCTTGGCGGCATGGCCTGGCTGGACACCGAAGCCAACAGCACGGGGTCGCTGCAGAGCGGCAAGCTGTACATCGACTACGACTACACCCCGGTCCCGCCGCTTGAGAACCTCGGCTTCCAGCAGCGCATCACGGACCGATACCTGCTGGACTTCGCTGACCGCGTTGCGGCCGCGTGAGCTGACATCCGATAGGAGGACTACATGGCACTGCCCAAGAAACTGAAAGACTTCAACCTGTTCGGTGACGGCAACAACTGGCAGGGGCAGATCCCGAGTATCACCCTTCCGGAGCTCGCCCGCAGCACGGAAGAATATCGGGGCGGCGGCATGGATGGCACGGTCGAGATCGACATGGGCCAGAACGTCATTGAGTTCGGCTGGACCGCCGGCGGCATGATTGCAGAGATCTTCGATGGCTTCGCCAGCCCAGTGCATGACGCGAGCCTGCTGCGCTTCACTGGCGCTTACGAGTCCGATGAAACCGGCGACATCACGCCGGTGGAGATCGTGGTTCGGGGCCGTCACAAGACCATCAATCCGGGCACAGCCGAAGCTGGCAGCAACAACCAGATCGAGGTCACCACCACTTGCTCCTATTTCAAGCTCACCGTGGACGGCGAAGAGATCCTGGAAATTGATGTCCCGGGCATGGTGCTGAACGTACGCGGTGTAGACCGGTTGGCCGAACGCCGGCAGGCGCTCGGCCTGTAAACCACCCTATCACCACCTGACACCAGAGGGAGAGCCACAGCATGGCGGAAACACCACTGAAAGCCGAAAGCGCCGTTCAGCAAACCACAGTGACACTGGAGACTCCTATCCGCCGTGGCAACACCACGGTGAAGGAAGTCCATGTACGCAAGCCTGTCGCCGGCGCATTTCGAGGCGTTGCCCTGGTCGATGTTCTGCAGATGGAGGCCCAGGCGCTGCAGAAGGTGTTGCCACGCATTACAGATCCCGCGCTGCAGGAGCAGGAAATCCGCAACCTCGATCCGGCCGACATGTTCCAGTTCGGTGAGGTGCTGGCAGGTTACGTCACCCCAAAGAAATACAAGGCGGCGGAGGACTGACCCTTCCCGCCTTTGTCGAAGACGCCATGTCCGACATCGCCCTGGTGTTTCACTGGCCGCCAGACACTATGGACAGAATGCCACTGGATGAGCTGACCGCCTGGCGGGAACGTGCCCGCGAACGATACGAGACGAAACCCGGGACACAAACCAGGAGCTGAACCGTGGCCCGCAACCTCAACCTGCAAGTAGTCCTCGACACTATCGACCGCGCCACCGGCCCTCTCAAGAAGATTGCCGGCGGCTCACGCGGTGCAGGCAAGGCCATCCGCGAGACCCGCGACCACCTCCGCAGCCTGGAGAATGCCCAGAAGGACCTCAAAGGCTTCGCCAACCTTAAACGCAGCAGCGAGGCCACCGCTACCGCCCTCGATGAGCAACAGCGAACGGTCCGCGACCTCACGCGCCAGATCGACAACGCTGAAGGGTCCACAAAGCAACTCACACGCCAACGTAGCGCCGCCATCCGGCAAGCCCGTAAGCTCAAAAACCAGTACGGGAAGGAGCAGCGGCAGCTGCAGGATCTGCGTGGCAGCATGCGCCGTGTGGATGGCGTCACTGGATCCCTATCCGAGCAACAGCGCGAACTGTCACGGCGCGTTGAAACTGCCAACCGGCGCCTGGAGGCACAGAAGCTGGCCATGGACAGGCTCGGCAAGGCTCGTGTCGGTGAAAAGTTCCGCAACATGACGTCCGCCGTGGGACGATTCACCAGGCAGGCCGCGCTCGCCGGCACGATCGCCGGCGGTGGGATCTTCGCCCTGGCCAATTCCACTGCCGCACTGGGAGACGACGTATCCAAGACGGCCGACAAGCTCGGCATCGGCATCGAGGCGCTGCAGGAGTACCGCTACGCCGCCGAACGCTCCGGTATTGCCACCAATACATTCGACATGGCTACCCAGCGTATGGTTCGCCGCGTCTCCGAAGCCGCCCAGGGCACCGGGGAGGCACAGGACGCATTGAAGGAACTCGGATTGGATGCCGGCCTATTGGCCAGTCTGTCGCCAGACAAGCAGATCAACCGCATTGCCGACGCCATGTCGGCCGTGCCCACACAGAGTGACCGGATCCGCCTGGCGATGAAGCTGTTCGACAGCGAAGGCGTGGCCATGGTCAACATGCTACGTGAAGGCTCGGACGGCCTGCAGGAACTACGGGAGCAAAGCCGCCTCACCGGCTACATACTGAGCGAGAAAGCAGCCCGGGATGCGGAAGTGTTCACCGACAGGCTCACAGACGCCCGCCTGAGCCTTTCCGGCATGAAAAACATCCTGGGCGCTGAGCTCATGCCGGTCATCAGTGATCTGATGAAGACCTTCAGCGAATGGATGGTAGAGAACCGTGACAGGGTCCAAGCGTTCGCCAGGACATTCGCGGAGCGGTTCCGGGAAGCAGTCCCGACCCTCATCAGCCTGGTCAAGGGGCTGGCGGCTACCGCCGGCGCGCTCGCGACTGCCAGCGGCGTCCTGGCAAACTTGGTGGGCGGGGTGGACAACCTCGGCATCGTGATCGCCGCCCTGCTGGCACTGAAGCCCGTATTGACGATCGTCGCCTTCGGAAAGGCACTGGTAACTGCAGGTGTGGCAATCGCAAGCCTGGCAACCGGCCTATCCACGGCTGTCATCGCGGCCAAAGCGCTCAAGGTGGCACTGATCGCGTCCGGCATTGGCGCAATCATCGCCGGCATCGCCTATGCCGGATACCTGCTGTACAAGCACTGGGGACCGATCAGCGATTTTGTCAGCAATCTGTGGGGGAGCGTCCGGGAAACCATTGGCGGCTTCCTGGGCTGGCTGGGAGGCCTGCCACGACGATTCATGGGGCTAGGCATGCAACTGATGACCGGCCTGAAGGATGGCGTTCTCCAGGGCCTGACGGCGGCCAAGGATGCCGTATTGGGCGCTGGTGAAGCTGTCATCGGCTGGTTCAAGGGTAAACTCGGGATCAACTCGCCCTCACGCGTGTTCGAGGGCTTCGGTTCCAACACCATGCAGGGGTATCAACGCGGGATCCAGCGGGCAGAGCGCGGTCCGGTCCAGCAGATCAATTCTGTCGCCAGGCGAATTAGCCAGGCCGGCGCGGGGATCGCCCTGGGCGGAGCTATCGCCACCAGCGCGGCTGCAGCGCCTGTCAGCGTCGATGTCGAGCGCTCTGGCAACATCGCCGTAGATACCCGCGCATCTCTCTCTGCAGCGCCTCAGCAAGGCGGACTGGAGATCCACGGGGGTATTCACGTCAACGTCACCGCCGGCCCGGGCATGGATGAGGAAGCACTGGCGCAGCACATCGCTTCCGAAGTGCAGCGCGCGCTGGACCGCGCAGCACGGCAGGCGGACGCGCGCCGGCGAAGCGCCTTCCACGACATCGACTGAGGACGACAAACATGATGATGACGCTCGGTATGTTCGTATTCGGCCTAGATACCGCAGCCTATCAGGAACTGCAGCGCCAGACCGCCTGGCGTCACAGCGCACAGCAACGAGTGGGCCGCCGGCCAGTACGCCAGTTCCTGGGACCTGGCGAGGATACGATCACACTGACCGGCACGCTCCTGCCGCTCTTTACCGGCGGGCAGCAAGACCTGGACGAACTGCGGGAGATGGCGAACCAGGGCGACGCCTGGCCCCTCATTGAGGGAAACGGTCGCTACTACGGCCTATACGTGATCGAGAGTATGACCGAGCGCAAGAGCCGCCACACCCGAGACGGAACCGCCCAACGTATTGCATTCGATCTGGTGCTGCAGCGAGTCGATGAGGATCGGGCCCGAGCCCTGCAGCAGATTGGAACAATCAATGGCGCGTCACTGAATGGATCAGTGGCATGAGAGAGTGGAATACGCGTCAGAGCAGCCAGCCCCCTCGCAAGCCAGACTACCGGATCACCCTGCCGGATCGCACCATCAGCCGAGAGCTCGAGGCCCGTCTGATCTCGCTGACACTCACAGACCGCCGCGGTACCGAGTCTGACCAGGTGGACATCATCCTTTCTGATCACGACGGTCGGTTGGAGATCCCGCCTCGAGGCGCTGAGCTCCACGTGGCGATCGGCTGGAGTGACACCGGCCTGGTGGACCGAGGCACCTACATCGTCGATGAGGTCGAACACAGCGGCCCACCAGACCAACTCACGATCCGTGGCCGCGCTGCGGATATGCAGCACAGCCTGCCTGGCAGACGCAGTCAGTCGTGGGACAACGTGACGGTGGGCGAAATCCTGGAAAGCATAGCCGGGCGGCACTCCCTGGGCACAGCTACCAACCAGGACTTGATGCAACGCACCATCGAGCACATCGACCAGACGGACGAGAGCGACATGCACTTCCTGACTCGTTTGGGCGAGCGTTTCGATGCGGTGGCCACCATCAAGGCAGGCCGACTTCTGTTCGTTCCAGCCAGTGAGGGTCAGACAGCCAGTGGTACCCCGATCCCTCCGATTACGCTGACCCGGAGCGACGGAGATCAGCACACTTTCACAATCGCAGAGCGGAATCAGTACAGCGGAGTCATTACGTACTGGCAAGACTACGAGGAGGGAACCCGGGACCTGGTACTCGTCGGCTCTGATGAAAATCCGCTAAGAAAGCGGGAAACCTTCGAGTCACGGGAAAGTGCGCGCACTGCGGCCGAGGCTGAATGGCAACGGGTGCAAAGGGCCGGAGACAGAATATCCCTCACTCTCCATTCAGGAAGGCCGGAAATCCACCCTGAAACTCCATTCCGTGTCTCTGGATGGAAAACGGACATTGAGGAAGTGCCCTGGGTAATTGCAGAGATAGTTCATAGCATCGACGGCTCGCGCTTCACGTCATCGCTGCAGCTTGAACCATTAAACCTCGAGGATCTGAACACGTGACGCACCGAATATCACAAGGCGTTGCTGGTTGTTTATTGAAGACCAAATCTAATTGCCAACCAGTACCCATTCATCTCCTGCGCAATCACTGCGCAGGTAAATCTGTATTGTCCCGAACCTGAGATATTATCCCAAAGGTGTAGGCTACTCGGCAAAACAACAAAAATGCCCACAGAAACAAAGAGAACCAGGCAGAAATTACAACATACCAAAAATCAAAAGCTTCGGGAGTCAGAGGAAATACAATCAACGGCACACTGGATAGAGATAAGAAGAAACCTGCGAAAATAGCGCGGGCCAATACCTTTTTGAAAAATCGCATACCACTGGTACGCTCAATTGCACCCAAAAATCCATCTTTGCGAGCAGTTATTGCTCCATACACAGTAAACAGAAAGCCTGTTTGAATAGACGCCCATCCAAAAATAGCCGAATACAAGTTCGCGAGATCTATTTGTCCAGCTTGCGACCAACATATTATCTTCGCGTGAGCGGCCAGCAATACGCAGAAAATCAGCGCCGCACCAACCCACGGGAAATGGTTTAAAAATGGCCGTTGCATATACTCAGTCTCAAGTGTTCAAGTAGCCTTCGAGGTAGTCTACTCGTCGCTGAAATTTACTTAGCACATAAGCAGCTCGGGTCTGGTAACTCCTACCAGGATCAGCGTCGACTGTGATCTCGTCCCTATCGTGGAGCATCTCTTCCATCAGGTCAATTTCTTCAGAGCTACCCGTCACTTTAGCCCGCATCGAATCCACTGGCGCTCTACCCAGAAGCCTGTTTGCGGTATCCTTAATCGCGTGGGATAAAGTAATCTTACGATTTCCGACACCTACAGTGACCGTTATGTACGGCGCTTGGTAAGCTTGAGCCATGGTATTTATGCTATCGGCCATATCATCGGCGACACCCACATTCGCATCAAAGTTGCTCGGCATGGCCATCTTTACTTTGAATGACTTAACGTCGTTATCTTGGAATAATTGCCATGCGTTGGGCCCCGGAATCGGTCGAAACAAAAACTTATTCCGCGCATCCAACTCTTGCAAGTACTGGCCTAGGCGACCTGGCGTCACCAACCTCGGATCATACTGAATCGCCAACACACTCAACTGTGGTTCAAACACGAAAGCGGCACCGAACCCGAGCTCATCAACATCTAAGGGGTCAAGACCGGCATCAGTTACCTCTGCGGGTAGGTTGTCATTCTGAATCCTAGTCATCTCACCACGGATATAGCCGTTTCTGTTTTCGTGGCGCTCTAACCGAAAATTAGTACCATCAACTGCTTTCTTCCGGTCCACCAGACCAATCTGACTTGCATCATGTAATGCCACACTGAACTGTCTGTTCGCTCTATCCGGCAATACCACTTGAAAGTACCGAACGGTAATTCTGCTTCCCATGTCTCATTTCTCCGTATTGTTATTCGCTACCGCTTGTATCTCTGTATCATTTTGTTGCGTGCACACTTTACGGCTACTTAGTTCGGAAAGATTTTCTCATCCAAAACAATTGCACATGTTTCCTTCAACTGCCTGTCGATAATTTCCAACCGATCAATGACCTCTTTAAAAGTTCTGCCTTGCAGCTCTCTCTCAACAGGTAGCACCGCCCAATCTGGCATATTCCCTTTTCCTGCCTCAATCCGTACACTTTCCGCCAGCAATCCCGCGCTGTAAACGTCACTGGCTAGAAGTAACATCTGCGTTGTTGTCACATCTTCCAAGTAGGTAAAGATCTCCCGATCACAAAGCTGGCGGTAAAAATAGTCGAACCCTTCAGCGGTACGTGCAAACGTCAGTAGATTCAGCGGAACCTCTCCGACTATCATTGACCTAAGAAGACCTACGCGGGGAAGAAGAGCATTGACCAGATACAAAGCATGATGAAGCACCATTTGTGCATGGCGCCGTCTGTCATCAGCACGCAGTATCGACTGGTACTTAACTGCACGATCGGAGACAAGTACAACCGCTAGGACTGAGAGCGTCAAAGCAAATGACGGTACCACTTCCCACACGCGAAAAAGGTTAAAGTGAGCTGCCAGATATCCGGCACGCAGCGCTATGACAATGAGAAGTACAATCAGCACACACCGGACGACCCGGATCCACCTCTCCAGCCAGCGAGATTGCTCTACCATCGTATCCAATGCCGCTGCCACAACTGCCCCCCACTACCCTGTCCGGTATCCCTGATTATTATTCTGCGAGTCAGCCCGCTGCTTCCTAGCCACCGTTCTCCTTCGATTGCTCAGGAGCAGTGGTAAGACGATTCACCGCTTTTGACCCTCGGCTCGAACTACTCCACATCCCGAATAGTTCACAATCGGCCTTCCTGCGCTTGTGCATTCACAACGGTCTCGCTGGCCGGGTCGAAATCACATGAATAGATCATATTCTGCGACGCTCCAAACCCATTCGAAAAACGAACTTGGTCTCCGAAATACCTGATTACGCCGGCATCCTGGTCGGCCCAGGCGATACGAGAGAGTTTTGAACCAAGAAATCCATCAGTCCATTCATAATCGTATCGAGCAAGCCTTTCTATCGCATCCTGGCAATACACCTCAGCCGCAACTTTATGTTCTCCAGCCCAACATGCGAGATCCAGTGAACAATCGACGTCATCGGCCGCATCGACCTCTGGCTCATTGACATCAGTCGACGGATTAGCGTGATCAGAAAGTTCACCGGCCGGCTCAGTCTGAGGGTTCTGCTGGGTAGCGACTTGGTCAATACGATCACTTGCAGAGGTATTATTGGCTGGCTCGGGACCCTGCGGTTCCGTATCCGGTGCCAGAAGACCAGTCACAATGAAAAGAATAAAAATCGTAAGTGGATAGAATTTGAGAACGTCCCTGCGGTTCGCGGTAGCTTTCCAGGGCATGAACCGACCCGGTTTGATCAAACCACCGAAAAAGCCGATCAGCGCCGCCAGAAGCAATAGGAGCGAAATATACGGAATGGCTTCCATGGATAGTCCCTTTGTTTTTTCTACCTACCGGCGGCGATGGTAGCCACCAGCCCCTGAAATACTTCGGCGATCATGCTGACCATTAGCCGACTTCTTCGTTTCCGGAGTCTCCGTTCGATTTCGCAAGCGCATTGGTAAGGCGATTCACCGCCTTCTGGTCCTCCTCAGAGAGGGCCCTGAAGTTGGAAAGCACTGCGCTCTCCGGCGGACTGAGCCCCTCTTCCTTGCTCGGCGTCCGCTGCCCGGTTACTACATAAAGAACATCCACACCCACCGCGCTTACGGCCGCCAGATAGTTCCCATGCGGCGGGCTGTTGCCCTGTTCATAGTTGATCTGGGTTGTTTTGCCCACGGATCCAATAGATGCGAGGGCAGACTGACTTAGGCCGAGGCGCTCTCTTTCAGCACGGAGACGCCCCCCCATCCCCTCGAGGTTCAAATTTTTGGCCTCATAGGTATTGACAGGTTCAATATTTTGAACCATTATCCCCTGTAACTTCACTTTTTTGGACTGTTTTGCACTATGCCCCATTTGCTAACCCCCGAGCAAGCCCGGGCGATCCTGGATCGCCAAGGCAAAAGCATTGCGGAGTTCGCCCGCGAGAACGGGCTGGATGAACGCATCGTGTACAAGATTCTCAGCGGCGAAAAGAAAGGTCGCCGCGGGGAAGCCCATCGCGCTGCAGTCGCCCTGGGCATCAAGGCCGGCACCACCCCGGCAGCTATCCAGCCACCGGCGTCGAATACCGCTGAACCGATCAACCTGTGAAGGAGCTGTAGCCATGTATCAGGACCCCAAACGGATTCGAAAGAACCGCGTCAGTATCAACCTGGACGATTACGAGGCTGCATTGATCCAGGCGCTGGTGGACTACACCGGCAGCGACCGAGCCAGCCTCCTCCGGCAGATGCTGATCATCCAGGCGGAATCAGCACTCCTGCCCGTAACCGGAACAATGCCCGCTGCCGCTTCCGGTAGCGAGGCGCGAATCAGCAGCGTTTGAGGTCCTCAAAAGATGCCCGAGTTACACCTGGAACTGAGCGAGGAAGAACGCGAGCTGCTCGACGTGGTCCGTCGGCAGCAAGGCCTGACCACCTTGGACCAAGCAGCCGAGTGGCTGGTCAAGGCCCGCCTGCGCAGCGCCAGCAGCCGCATCACTGGCCGTAACCGGGCCCTGTACCCCATACCCCACCGCAACCGTCAGCACTGAAAGGGAAGCCGATGAACGCCCATATCCCGCTACCGGACCACCGCCCCCCGAGCATCCAGGACGCCTATGACGCCTACCAGGTGTTCATGCGTCTGAGGCACGAATTCCATGACAAGACCCGCCCGCAGCAGGAAGCCGCACTGCGCGACATGGAGCGGCACATAGACACGATCGGGAACTATCTGACCGCCACCTACGTGGCCACCTTCTACTGACCAGGGAGATCCGCCATGAGCGAACTCAACGCACACCAGACCGACTACCAGGGAATCCTTCAGGAAAGCGCCCTCGGCTTTCTACGCCGCCACCAGGCAGAGTACCTGGACGATAACCAGAGCCTGTTCAATCGCGCTGTCCAGACGCTGCAGATCGTCCACAGCGCTTCGAAGGAAGTCGCGGAGAACTGCGTGGCCCGCGCCTATGGAGAGCTGCGTGGCCGGGGGGATGCCCCACACCTGGACATATCGCTCAGTACGGCCTATTCCGCCGTGATCGTGGACCCGAACACCGGCATGTACTACGTCGTGCCGGTCGAAGACATCGTCCAGCGCCTGATCAATCGCCGCAAACCCACCATCCGTTCCGTGCAGTAAGAGGTAGTCACCAGTGAGGATCCAGTGCCCGTTCTGTCAGCACCGCGCCATCATCCGCAGCAGCCGCCGGCCGTCGCCGCTGTTCTACGAGATCTACGCCCAGTGCCAGTCCGCCGAATGCGGCTGGTCCGGCAAGATCCATGTGGAATTTGTGATGACGTTGTCGCCAAGCCGCTCGCCACGGCCGGACATCACCCTGCCGATCGACAGCCAGAGTCGGCGGGCCCTGCTGGACCAGCTCCAGCAAACGCAGAGCGCATAACCCGGTGAGTGACATACGGCCCCGGCAATGGGCGGCGGACATTGCGGCTTTGCCCACGGTCGAACAACGCCGCGCACTGCTCAAACAGGTGCCGGAGCGGATCCGTCCGCTCGTGAAAACACACCTCCGGATCACATGGGAACGACGCAAGGCCAACAACAATGACACCACGAATCACGATCACGAAGAATGATTGGGAAACCGGGTTCCAGGACGGGCGGGCTGGACAACCGATGATGCCGGGTGCAGTCCACGACCGCTTCAGCTACGTCAGCGGCTGGATTGAAGGCAGGGCCCTGCTCCAGAAGCGTCTGCAAGAGCTCACCACGCCGGAAGGAACCCGCGTATGAACACCCGCCTCCAGACAGACATCACCCAGCGCCTGCTGAATGAACTCGAGTTCCGCGAACAGGGCCGCTATCTGCGCCGGGGCCGCTGCCCGGAGTGCGGCAAACGGGAAATGTTCGTGGACTCGCACGCTCCCTGGATGCTCAAGTGCGGACGGGAGACCAACTGCGGCGTCACCCTGCACGTCAAGGAGCTATTCCCGGACATATTCAATTCCTGGAGCGAGCGCTTCGGCAAGCCGGACGGCAATGCCAAGCCAGGCGGCACCCCGGTGGCCGATGCGTACCTGGAGCATGGCCGCGGCTTCGACCTGAGCCGGATCCGCGACTGGTACACCCAGGAACATTACGTGGATCCGGAGTCCGGCGCCGGCACGGCCACCGTCAGGTTCCCCCTGATGAACGGCTTCTGGGAACGGCTAATCGACAAACCCGAGCGCTTCGGCAAGAAGAAGGCGCGGATCAAGTACGGCACTGACTTCAAGGGCTGGTGGTGGCAGCCGCCTGGCACCCACCTGGTTGGACAGGACGAGGTCTGGGTGGTCGAAGGCATCTTCGATGCCATCGCACTGCTGCATCACGGCATTACGGCCGTCGCGGCGATCAGCTGCAATAACTATCCGACTGACGCCATGAAATCGCTCCTCGAGGACTGCCGGGACGCTGGCGAGGATCCGCCCACCATCGTCTGGGCCCTGGACGGGGACGCGGCGGGCCGAAAGTACACGACCCGGCAGGCCCGGAAGGCGGCAGAGCTCGGCTTTACCGTAAGGGCGGCGCAGATCCCCCAGCCCAAGCGCAAGCGGGATTGGAATGACCTCCATCAACTGGATCTGCTGAACTCCCGCGACATCGAACAGTACCGGTACCGCGGGGACCTGCTGCTGGCGAATAGCGCCTACGAGAAAGCGCTGTTGATGTACCACCACGCAGAGCGCCGGGAGTATCCGTTCGAGTTCCGCAACCGCATGTACTGGTTCAAGCTGGACATGGAGCGCTTCGACCGGGCGGCTCAGCAGATCGCGGGCGACGCCGGAGCGCTGACGGATGATGAGCGCGACCAGGCACTGCGTCAGTCCAGCACCGTGGTAGAGATCGCGAACTGCCGTCCCCAGGCGCTGTACTTCCTGGCCAACAAAATCACCGATGAATCCTGGTACTACTTCCGCGTCGACTTCCCTCACGACGGCCCCAGCGAGAAGAACACCTTCAGCGGCGGACAGCTCGCCGCCAGCAGCGAGTTCAAAAAGCGTCTGCTCGGTATCGCACCAGGTGCCATCTGGTCGGGCAACAGTCAGCAACTGGACAAGCTGCTGCGCGAACAGCTCGCCAACATCAAGACCGTGGAGACCATCGACTTCATTGGCTACACGAAGGAGCACGGGGCCTGGATATTCGGTGATGTGGCCGTGCGCGGGGGCAAAGTCCATCAGCTCAATGCCGAGGACTACTTCGAAATGGGCCGGTTGTCCCTGAAAACACTCAGCCAGTCACCCACATTGACCATCAATGACGATCGCCGCGAGTACCGCAAGGACTGGGCGGAGATGATCTGGCGGGCCTACGGCGCCCAGGGCGTCATCGCCATCGCCTTCTGGCTGGGGAGCCTGTTCGCCGAGCAGATCCGCCAGCACCAGAAAAGCTACCCCTTCCTGGAAATCATCGGCGAGGCCGGCGCTGGCAAGTCCACTCTGATCGAGTTCCTCTGGAAGCTCTGCGGACGTGCCGATTACGAAGGCTTCGACCCCAGTAAGGCCTCCCTGCCGGCCCGGGCCCGCAACTTCGCCCAGGTAGCCAACATGCCGGTGGTGCTGATCGAGTCGGACCGGGAACAGGACGGCGGCGCCAAGCAGAAGCAGTTCGACTGGGACGAGCTGAAGACCTTGTACAACGGTCGCAGTGTCCGGGCCCGCGGGCAGAAGAACAGCGGCAATGACACTTACGAACCGCCATTCCGTGGATCCGTGGTGATCAGTCAGAACGCCACCGTGCAGGCGCACGAGGCGGTAATGCAGCGGATCATCCACCTGCACTTCACTCGGGAAGGGCAGTCGCCGGATACCAGGGATCTGGCGGAGAAGCTGGAGCGCATGCCGGTGGACCATGTGAGCGGCTTTGCGCTGACAGCCACCACCCGCGAGAAGCAGATCATGGAGTTCTTCCGGGAGAGGGCACCGCAACACGAATCCCGCCTGGCCAGCCTGCCCGATCTGCGCGTACACCGGATCGCCAAGAACCACGGCCAGATGATGGCCCTGGTCGAATGCCTGGGACCGAACGTGATGAACCTGCTGCCGGACACGGCGGTGGAACAGGGCTGCGACGCGCTGGAGAGCATGGCCGTGGAGCGACAGCATGCGATCAACCAGGACCACCCGGTAGTCCAGGAGTTCTGGGACGCCTACGACTACATCCAGGGGCTCAACGGATCCGTGACCCTGAACCACTACCGGGCCGACGCCAGCGAGATCGCCATCAACCTGAAACACTTCGAATCACTTGCCGCGGAGCACAAGCTGCGCGTTCCGCCTACCCAGGAATTGAAGCGCTACCTGAAGGGCAGCAAGAGCCGACGGTTCGTGGAGTCCAACCGTGCCGTGAGGTCCATCGTCTTCGACAACAACCGCACCGTGAAATGCTGGATCTTCGAGAGGGAGAAATAGTCATGGCTGACGCCGTCGACCGCGCGAATGAATACGCCCAGGCCATGGTGGATACCCGTCTGGCCCGATTGCACCGCTACGCCGGCGACGGACCGGCTGAATGTGAGAACTGCGACCAACCGATTCCCGAAGCGCGTCGCCAGGCCCTGCCCGGCGTCACGCTGTGTATCCATTGTCAGGAGCGGAAGGAGGCACACCAGCGATGATCACACCAGGCATTGAACTGCGCACCGCTGCCCAGCAGCTGCAGCGCAGCGGCATCGAAACCGGAGACCGCCGGCTGCGCCGGCACCTGCTGGAGATCGGCGCAATCCGGAAAACCCCCTACGGCTACGAAGTCACCGGCCCGTGGCGAGGTACGGGACTGCTGATCACCCAGTCCCGCAAAACCGAGATCTGCACAAAGACTGGTGCCCGGATCCCGCGGCACTACACCGTGGTCCTGGTCACCGGCGACGGCTGCAGCTGGCTGCGCGAAACATTGCAATAACAACAGACCATGCGGAGGGAGAAACCATGGACCTGAAATGCTACCTGGTTGTCCAGGGGAAGAAGCCGAAGTACGGATTCCACCGGGAAACGAGACGGGAGCCCGGCACCATCCGCGTCGCCAAGAACAAGCCCAACACCCAGGCTGATGAGATCGCTATTCGACTGGATATCCAGATCCCGGATTCACTGTTCATCAAACCCATGCTGCAGGTCGGTGTGGCAGTACCGGACTGGCCCCAGTCCGGCGAAGCAGTGACGGCCGAAGTCCGAGACGACATTGCACAGATCATCCAGGAGCGCACTGGCCTGGCTGTTCGGATTTCCGCAGATCCGGACGAAGAGCCAAATTCGGATCCATTGGGCGAAGCCCTGAATTCTGATGATGGAGTGTACCGCCCATGAACCCACGTAACCCTTTCCTGACCATGAAACTGAGAGATGGAACCTGGGCAGGCAATGTCTCTTCCGCTGACAGGATCCGTCAGGTGATGACTTTCGACCGCCAGCAATGTCTGGCAGCGCTGGAGGTAGACGGCCTGCAGAAGAGCGTGGCCACCGCCATCAAGACGCGACTGCGCCGGCTGGAGCGCGAAGAACAGCAGTATCTGGAAATTCCGAAATTTCTGAGACGGGGGATCTGATCATGGTATACCGCGATCGCAGATCCGTAGCGGTTGAAGCGCTGAGACCTTTGTTCTGGATGACCCTGGCCAGCTCTGTGTTGTTACTACTTGGATTGTCCTGGTGGGCGGGGTAGCAGACATGGAGCATCTGGACTACAAGACTCTGGACGGCGGATTGCCGCTGCTCACCGTTGGCAACTGGATCCGAACAAACTACGGCACTGGGCCACTCCAGATTATCGAAATCGCCGGTCCATGCACCTGCTTTGATTACGTCGATAGGCCGGCTGGATGGACGTCGGAACCTCATTATCATCTGACGTGCAGGACACCACATGGGGATAATCGCTGGATCAATGGGTATCGACCGGACGGTACCAGCGTGTGGACGAATGGTCGAATCCTCCGGGCCGATGCGCACCGTAGCAATCCGAACGGACCCGGAAATACAAGTGGAGCGAATGATGATTGAAGAATTACTGCGGGAGCTGCGTCAGGTCAACAAGCGCGAGCTTTGGGACGCCCAGGACATTGCCGATTACCTGAAGCTGGCAAAGTCCACGGTGAAAAGTCATATTGTCTGCAAGCCTGATTTCCCGAAGGCCATCAAGATCAACAGCGTAAGGCGATGGGAGCCGGAGGAAGTGATCGCATGGGCGAGAAAGCACCGATCGTCAGACTAATCGAGCAGGTCGACCAGTTCCTGTACGTCCGGCCTGTAGTACGTGTTGAGCAACACGCGCAAGTCTCTATGGCCTGTGACGCGGGCGAGTTGCATCACATCCATCTTCTGCGACATCCTTGAGGTCCCTTCCCGCCGCGTATCATGGAAGCGCAGCCCGGTGATCTCGGCATTGATGCAGGCCCGGCGGAAAAACGTTGATGCCGTGCCTGAGGCAACTGTAAATCCTTCTGGCACCAAAGACAGCAGTCTGACCGCCTCTTTCGATAGCGGTACCTGGCGCTCGGAGCCATTCTTCGTCTCCAGTAGCTCCACGTACCGCTTGTTCAGGTGTATCTGCTCCGGATCCAGCGATACCATTTCCCCGAGCCTCATGGCAGTCTCGATCGCCAACAGGAACAGCACGGCAACCTCATGCTGCTTGGTATGCACAGTGCCCTCGAACCCCAAGGCCAACTGGATCCGCTCGATCTCGTCATCAGTAATTCGACGGGTACGCTCTTTTCCGCCAGCCGGGCGGTCCACCTCCCGAACCGGGTTGGTATCGCACCAGCCCCATTCCCTGATTGCTTTCTGAAAGACAGACGATAAAAGGTTCATTTCCCGGCGAACGCTGGCGCCAGCCACCTCTGTGAGACGACGATCACGCCATAGTGCGATGTCCGGCCCATCTATTAGAGCGATGGCCTTCTGGGCGATCTCATCGCGGCCCATGCGAGTGAGGCGCACTACCTCCCATCGCTCCCCTTTCTTACCGGGCGACACCTCACTGGCATACTTGTCCAGCGCATCCAGCAGGCTCTGACCACCACCGATCCTCGCCTCCACGGACTGCGCCCATGCCCTTGCGCGCATCTTCGAATCGAAGTACCGTGATTGTGACGGCTGGCCCTTGCGGCGAACCTCTACGCGCCAGCGCTTACCCACCTTTCTGATCGTCGCCATGAGGCGGGATTCTGGCGCACTTTTGGCGCAACGGCAAGTAATTCACCGGCACTTTGAGGCACTCTCAGTAGCGGGGCGGGACCTTGAACCGGCGAGGTAACTTGTTGAATCGTAAAGCGTAGAAACGCTGCGGCACCCACCGAGACAACCGCCCGGCGTGCCTCTCCTGGGCACCATTTCAAGATCCCGCCAGCTCCCGGAACATCCAGTTTTCCACTGCAAGATCATTGTTACTCGCGCACTCACGAGCCCGGGCTCATCAGCCAAGCCCGACTTCCTGCCGCACCGCTGAATGGGTTATGGTTAACGCCTGCACCTTCACTGACCAGCTGTCCCGGCTTTCAGAAAAGCATCACCACCATGGCTCAACGCTCGCTGACAACGCATCTCACCGGCCTGATCTGGCTGGCGGTTCTGCCCATGGTCGCCCTTGGCACCTGGGCGGCCTATGACCGTGTGCGGACCCAGGGCCAGGAAATACGCGAGGAAGGTCGACTACTGGCCCGGAATGCCGCCAATGCCCTGGATAATTACCTGGATGCCAGAATCAGGGCGCTGTCCGTGCTGGCGGCCTCGCCCCTGGCGGATACACCGGAGGACTGGCCGCAGCTCTACGCAGAAGCGCAAGCTGTCAGGGACAACTTCGGCACCCATGTGGTCTTTTCTGACCTGGGCAATCCGATGCGAATGCGCTTCAATACGCGCGCACCCTACGGAACAGAGCTGCCGCCGATTCCCGTTCCGACAGGCGCGGCAGCTGCGCCCCGGGCGCTGGAGACGGGCCGGCCCGCCGTCGGCGACAGTTTCACGGGGCCCCTCGCCAACGAGATGCTGGTGGCCATCGCCGTGCCCGGGATCCGTAATGACCAGGTGAGTCACCTCGTGCTCGCAACCCTGGAAGCCTCGCAGCTGCAGCAGCCTCTCGATTCCCTCGCCCTGCCCGACGGATGGGCCCTGACCCTGACCGACAGCCGCGGCGAACCACTCGCTGTTCGGGGCGCGCAGGAAAACACCCTCCCGGATCAGGAAGCGGCTGCGGAGGAACAGTTCCGCGTCCGCTCCAGGCTGTCTCCGTGGCAGGTCACCCTGACGATTCCCGAATCCGAACTCAGCGGCCCGGGAGTGATGCTGGCAATGAACTCGGCACTGCTGATCATCGTCGCCACCCTGACTGGTCTCATTGGGGGCGTTTACGCGTCGCGGCGTCTCAATCGACAGTTGGCGTGCCTGGCCGATCCAGTGCCTTCGACTGCCCCTCCGTCCATTCGCGAGATAGCCGCTGTCAGGCATTTACTCGACCAGCGTGCGAAGCAGCTGCTCGACAGCGAGGCCGAGTTCCGCACCCTGATCGAGACCATGCCGCAGATCGTCTGGGTCACCCTCCCCGACGGCTGGCACCTGCAGTTCAATCAGCACTGGTTCGACTTCACCGGCCTGACCCTGCACGAAAGCCTGGGCCAGGGCTGGAACCCGGCATTCCACCCGGACGATCAGGAGCGGGCCGCCAAGCGCTGGCAAGAGGCCATCACCACTGGTGAGCCCTACGAGATCGAGTACCGGCTGCGCCGCGCCGATGGCGTCTATCGATGGATGCTCGGCCGTGCCCTGCCGCTGCGCGACAGCAGCGGCCGCATCGTCAAGTGGTTCGGCACCTGCACGGATATTCATGACCTGAAGCAGACCGAGCGAACCCTGGCGACGCGTGCCCACCAGCAGGTACTGGTGGCCGGGTTCGGACGTTCGGTGCTGGCAACGGCGGACATCGTCCGGGCTTGCCACGAAGCGGCTACCATCATGGCCGACGGCCTCGGTGTCGGCCACAGCAAGGTGCTGTTGTACGATGAGCCGAGCCGGACCTGCACCATTACCGCCGGAGTCGGCTGGTCGCCGGAGTGGATTGGCAGAAAAATCCACCGCAGCGACTGGTCCTATTCGCAAACCGATCACGTCCTCGACTCGCAGGAAGCGGTAATCATTGAAAATTTCCGGCACGAGACGCGTTTCTCGCCCTCGCCACTGCTGGTCCAGCACAACATCATCAGCGGCATCAATGTGGTGATCCAGGGGGTCGAGGGTCCGCTGGGCATTCTCGGCGCCTACGCCCGGGAGCCCCGTCACTTCTCCACCGACGACGTCGGCTTCCTGCAAAGCCTGGCCAATACCCTGGGCACGGCGATCGAGCGGCAACGCACCGATGAGCGGATTACCCACATGGCCCATCATGATGCGCTCACCAACCTGCCCAATCGCTTCCTCCTGGCCGACCGTCTCGGCGTAGCGCTGGCGGAGGCTCGCCGTCATGGATGGCACCTGGCAGTGATGTTCCTGGATCTGGACCGCTTCAAGAATGCCAATGATGTCTACGGCCATGCGTTCGGCGACCGGATCCTGCAGGAGGTCGCCGACCGGCTGACCGCGTCCCTTCGGGCCATGGACACGGTCAGCCGCCAGGGTGGAGACGAGTTCGTAGTGTTGCTGCCAGCGCTGCGGAACGACCAGGAAGCGCAGCAAGTGGCCCAGAAGCTGCTGGCAACGTTCGTGCCGCCGTTCCAGGTGGACGGTACGGAAGTGGTACTGAGCGGCAGCATCGGCATTGCCTGCTTCCCGACCAACGGCGAGGATACGGAAACCCTGCTGCGTAATGCCGATGCCGCCATGTACGTGGCGAAGGAGAATGGACGCAATCGCTATCAGCTATACGCTGCGGACATGCATGCCCGGACCATAGAACATCTCATGCTGGAAGGCGATCTGCGGCGGGCGGTCGAGAAGGATCAGTTGTACCTCGAATACCAGCCCCAGCTCGATCTCGCGACCGGGGGCCTGATCGGTATTGAGGCCCTGGTACGCTGGCAACACCCCGAGCACGGCCTGATCTCTCCGGCCAGGTTCATCCCTATTGCCGAAGAAAGCGGACAAATCGTTGCGATCGGCACCTGGATTCTTGAAAAAGCCTGCCGCCAGCATGCCCGCTGGATAGCCGAAGGGCTGGAGGTCGGCACCATCGCCGTCAACGTATCAGCGTACCAGTTCGGTCAGCCTGATTTCGACAGGGTGGTGGATGCCGTACTGAAGCGAACCGGGCTGGGCGCCGAACGCCTCGAACTGGAGTTAACGGAAAGCGTCGTCATGCAGGGAACGAACCTCGCGCTGGACAAACTGGATCGCCTGCATGCCCTCGGGGTCAGGCTGGCGATCGATGATTTCGGCACCGGCTATTCCAGCCTGAGCTACCTCAAGCAGTTCCCGCTCTATCGACTCAAGATCGATCAGTCATTTACCGCCGGACTGCCCGAAGACCGCGAGAGCCTGGCCATCGCCGAGGCCATCATTCATCTGGGGCACAGCCTGGGTCTCGATGTGCTGGCTGAAGGCATTGAAACAGCTGATCAGCAGGATCAGCTCAGAGCCCTGGGCTGTAATGCCGGTCAGGGATATCTGTATGCGGAGCCCCTGGCCGCCGATGACGTCAGGGAGTTCGCGCTGGCCCGGAAAAACGACGTCACTCGAACCAGCAGTTCTCCAGTTCCGCCAGGGGAATAGCGGGAGAAAACAGGAACCCCTGCAACAGATCACAGTTCAGCCGCACAAGCTCCTGTCGCTGCTCGGGCGTTTCCACGCCCTCAGCCACCACCAGAAGCCCAAGCCGGTGGGCCATGGTGATCACACCTTCCACAATCGCGGAAGAAGCGGAACTGGTCAGCATATCGTGGATGAAACTGCCGTCAATCTTCAGACGGGTGATCGGCAGGTCCCGCAGGTAGCTGAGGCTGGAAAACCCTGTGCCGAAATCATCGATTACCACGCGTACGCCCAGGCCGCGTATTTTGCGCAGTGTCTCCATGACCTCGTCGGTGGAGCGCATCAGTACTCCTTCGGTCACTTCCAGTTCCAGCAGGCGAGGCTCCAGACCGGCGTCGTCCAGCGCACGGGTCACGTCGTCGATGAACCCTTTGCGACGGAACTGCATCGGTGAGATGTTCACCGCCACCGCGACATTGCGTCCCGTACGCGCATTGAACCGGGCGATATCCCCACACGCCTGGAATAACACCTGGCGCCCCATCGCAATGATCTGTCCGGTGCTCTCGGCCACCGGAATAAAGCGGCCCGGAGAGATCATCCCCCGCTTCGGGTCCGGCCAGCGAATCAGCGCTTCCACCGTCCGGACATCACCGCTGCGGGCATTGACCAACGGCTGGTAGTGGACGCGGAATGCGTCGGTATCCATGGCGTGCTGAATATCACGGCGCAGTTCTATGTGCTCCCGTGACCCCTGCATGTTCTCGCCGTACCATTGCCAGTTGTTACGTCCGGACTGTTTGGCCTGACGCATGGCCAGGCTGGCCCGCTGAATGGCGCTGGCGTCGCCGTCCATCGCACCCTGGCATATCGTCGCTCCCACGCTGGCCGAGACATGCAGCTCATGACCGCTCACCAGGAACCGCTCGCTCATGGCGTACAGCACTTTCTCCGCATGCTCATCAACTCGTTGTTCATAGCCGCAGTCCGGTAATGCCAGAACAAACTCATCGGCCTCGCAGTGCGCCAGCAGCCCTCCGTCCGGCAGCACTGCGGCCAGACGCTGCCCGATTTCGCTCAGCAGCTGGTCACCAACCCCGCGTCCCAGCGCATCATTGACGGGACTGAAGCCATCCACATTCAGATACAGCAGCCCCACTGCCCGACGGCGCTGCGCGGCGTCACGGCACAGAGCGGGCAGCTCTTCCTCGAAACCGGGCCGGCTCAGCAGTCCGGTCAGCCGGTCGTGTTTACCCTGGCGTAGCTCGTCCTGATCCTGGTGAAGCCGCATGGCCACCGCCAGCAGTCGATTCAGGCCGCGCAGCAGTTCCTGTTCGCGTTCCGACGGTTGCCGGGGTTCCCGATAGTATATGGCGAAGGTGCCAAGCAGTTCCCCTTCCCGCCCCAGAATTGGTGTCGACCAACAGGCCCGGAAGCCCTCATTGTCAGCCAGCTGGCGATAGGCCGACCAGTCCGGTGACTGGTGGATATCGGCCGTGATCACCACGTCTTTTCTGTAGGCGGCGACGCCACAGGTGGCATTGTGGGGCCCCACAGGAAGCTGCTGTGCCGCTTCCCAGTACTCCCGGGAAAAACGCCCGCTCTGCACCAGCCGCAGCGTGGCAGTCGGGGCATCGTGCAACATGACGGAGACGACGGCGCCAGGCAGAATCTGTTCTCCAAACGCACAGGCAGCCGTCACGATGACCTGCAGCGGAATTCCGTCGTCAATCCCGTCAGGAAGCCTTTGCTGGACTGCCTGCAACTCACCAATCTCGGCCCCCGGGATCATTCTGCCTCCTCCACCGACCGGGCGGCGGCGAAGCACTGCCGCAGGGCGGCATCCAGTTCGTCTTGGCGATAAGGCTTGTGGATGCGATGAATATCAGCGAGCGTTCCCGACTCCAGCTGCTCGTGATAACCGGAAGTCAGCAGGACCGCCAGCTCCGGCATCAGCTGGCGCGCCCGGCGCGCCAGCTCCAGACCGTCGATATCGCCAGGCATGACGATGTCGGTAAACAGCAGATCAAAATCGCGGTACTCGTCCAGCAGAGCCAGGGCATGCGGACCGTTCTCCGCCGGCACCACCTGGTAGTCCAGCGATTCGAGGATGGTGATGACAAAGTCCCGCAGCAGATCGTCATCCTCTACCAACAGAATGCGACGCAGGCTGTGTTGCAACGGTGGAAGCGCCAGCTCTCCATCGTTCACTACCGGTGCCCGCCCCTCTCCGGGGAGCGGCGGGCTGCCGGAGACCATCACCAGCTGCCGGGTCAGCGCGATACTTCGATGGGCGGCCTCCACCGAGCTGTCGGCCAGCTCTCGTATCCGCGAATCCGGTTCGGCAAGATCCCGCAGGCGTTCTGCGTTGCCCAGCAACACAGTCAACAGACTGTTGAACTCCCGGGCCAGAGCACTTACTCCATCCGGCTGGTCATTGCCGGCGGGCGGTTTATGATCCGATGCTGACATGGCTGGCGCCTTCTTGTTCCTGAAGTCCCGGCGGGAATGCCGGGAAACCCGTATACCCTTTAAGCGCTCAGGTAAATTACGGCCATGGGGCGGCTTTTCAACCAGACCTACCAGACCAACCAGGCCAGGCAAGATCCGCCTCTCATGGCACCAGGGACGCTTCTTTCAGTCGGATGATACACGACATCACGCGGTTCGCAACTGAAAAATCGCCAGGTGTCGACGGCGGGACCGACCCGGGCAACAGAGGCAAAAATCACTGGTCAAACGGAAAACTGAACTGCTGTTGACATCGCCGCGTATATTCTACTTCAATTCCAAGCAGGTTTTCCCGGAGACCCCGACTTGAGTCAGCTATCGGACCCAGTATACAGGCGCCTGTTCCAGGCCTCGCCCGGAAAGCTCCTGGTGGTACGGCCGCGCAGCTTCGAGATTGTGGCCGTCACGGCTGCCTATTTGCAGGCCACCATGACCCGGGAAAGCGACATCATTGGCAAAACCTTGTTCGAAGCCTTTCCCGATGATCCGGACGATCCGAAGGCCGAAGGCACGAGCAACCTGCTGGCGTCACTGGAACGTGTCCAGTCACTGAAGACGGCCGATATCGTGGGGATACTGCGGTATCCCGTGCGCCGCCCCGACGGTGAATTCGAGGAACGTTTCTGGAGCCCGGTGAACAGCCCGGTGCTGAATGATGCGGGTGAACTCGAATTCATTATCCATCGCGTGGAGGATGTCACCGCGATAGTCCAGGGGAACGACGGACTGCACGCATCCCCGCCGGACGATAAGCAGGACCTTCTCCAGTTCCAGGATGTCATTCTGCGGTCGCGGGAACTCAGACAAGCGCTTTCCAAGCAGCAAGAGTATGAAGCCCGCATGCGCACGGCCGAGCAACTTTTGCGCCTGGCTGGCGAGAAAGCGCAGCTGGGTGGCTGGCGTGTCGAACTGGATTCCGAAACCATTATCTGGACTGCGGGAACCGCCGCCATTCATGAAATGCCCGCCAGCTATTCCCCGGCCAGCGTTACCGAGGCGGTTCAATTCTATGCGCCGGAGCATCGGGAGATCATCCAGGAAGTCTTCAACCGGTGCGCCCGCCTGGGCGTAGGGTTCGATGTAGTCTGCCAGCTACAGACACCCGAAGGGCGACACCCATGGGTACGATCAATTGGTATCGCCGAACGGGACCGGCAAGGACGAGTCAAGGCCGTACAGGGAGCTTTCCAGGATATTTCGAAACTGCGTGCGGCGCAGGAGAGGGCTGACGAAGCAGACCGGCAGCGGCTCGATGTGCTGGAAAGCATCAGCGACGCGTTTTTTACCCTGGATGAAGCCTGGAATTTCACTTTTGCGAATCAACAGACAGGCATTCTGATGGAACGGTCCCGGGACGAGCTGCTGGGCCGGAATCTGTGGGAGGAATTTCCTCAAACGGTCGGCAGCGAGTTCGAGCATCAGTATCAACTGGCGGTGGAGAGCCGGCAGACCGCCCGTTTCCAGGCCCACTACTCTCCGTTGGGCAAATGGTTCGATGTCAACGCCTATCCGATTCCCACGGGTCTGGCCGTTTATGTCCGTGACATCACCCGGGAACACAAACATCAGGAGCAACTGCGCCTGGTAGAGGCCGCCCTGTCGCGGCAGAACGACATCGTTATGATCACAACGGCCGATCCTCTGGATGAGCCCGATGGACCATGCATCGTGTATGTCAATGATGCCTTCGAACGTCTCACTGGTTTTAGCAGGAGTGAAGCGATTGGCCGGACGCCACGCCTGTTACAGGGGCCGAAAACAGACCGGCAGCAGCGGAATCGTATCCGCGAAGCCTTGCGGCAAAAGGCACCGATCCGTTGCGAAGTACTGAACTACAAAAAGACGGGAGAGCTCTACTGGGTGGAACTGGATATCACACCGCTGCTGGATGATGAGGCACGCTGCACACACTTTGTGGCGGTAGAGCGTGATATCACAGCGCGCAAGCAGCAGGAGTCCGAACTCCAGGTGGCCCAGGAGCGTTTCCAGCTGATCTCCAGAGCGACCAACGATGTAATCCGGGACTGGAATCTGACGACCGATGAGATCTGGTGGAACGACTCCATGACAGATGTATTCGGATACGAACTGACGGAGCTGGATCCGGGATCCAGCTCCTGGGCTGACCATATCCACGCGGATGATGTGGATCGAGTAGTTCGGAGTATTCATGAGGTCATCAATGGAGAGAACGAGTACTGGGACTGCGAGTACCGATTCGTAAGAAAAGACGGCCGTAGCGCCAATGTGATTGATCGCGGTTTCGTGATCCGCGATCAGTCCGGCAGAGCGGTCCGCATGGCAGGCAGCATGCTGGACATCACCGACCGGATGGTTTTGGAACAGCAGCTGCGCGAATCCCAGAAACTTGAAGCGGTTGGCCATTTGACCGGTGGCGTCGCTCACGATTTCAACAACCTGCTGACTGTCATCCTCGGTAATGCGGAGATGATGACCGAACAGTCAAGCGATCCACACCTGCGACCCATGGCGGAGATGACGCTGACTGCGGCACGGCGCGGTGCCGAACTGACCAGCCGCCTGCTGGCGTTTGCTCGCCGCCAGCCACTGGACCCGAAGCCGACCCCGTTTCGGGGATAATCGAGATTGATGCCGGCGAACTCGATACGGCATTACTCAACCTGATCGTCAATGCCCGGGATGCCATGCGGGGCGGAGACGAACACATCCTCGTAGCCGAGGACGACGATCTTGTGCTGAGCAACCTTGAGAGTCAGTTACGTTCTCTGGGCTATCGCGTTACAGCGGTCACCACCGGCGCCGAAGCGATGAATACCCTGAAGATGCACGAAGACATAGACCTGTTGCTTACGGACATCATCATGCCGGGCGACATGAACGGACGCGAACTGGCTGACCGGGTGCGTGCCACCTGTCCCTCGCTGAAAGTGCTGTTCAGCTCTGGCTATACCGAAAACGCCATTGTCCATCACGGGCGCCTGGATCCCGGTGTGGATCTGTTGAGCAAGCCCTATACCCGGCTGGAGCTGGCAACCAAGGTGCGGCTGGTTCTGGATCGGGAGTCGTAGCAGGGAAGCAGGGGAAGGTTCGGATAACCCGCGATTTAGGAGCCTCTTAAAAAGCATGGCACGCCTTTGGCCTTCAGCCGATCCGCCTGGACAGCGTTGCTGCTTCTTATAGCAACACATAAGATTCTTTCACAGCTCAAAAACCTCTTTCTCAGCAAAAGACACTTTTATGTTGCAATTTAATATAAAGAAACTAATATGTTTCTATATCAGCCTAAAGAAGCAGATTTGTTTCTTTGAGAGGAAACGTGGCCAGGATACACGAACAACTGAAGAAACGCCGCAGAGCGCTCGGGCTAAAGCAACAGGACATGATGTTGCGAGCTGGCATGTCACGCCAGCAGTACCAGCGCCTTGAGTCCAGGGGCAATCCCCGGCTGGACACGCTGGAACTGGCAGCCAAAGGTCTCAGGATGGAGGTCATGCTGATTCCGCAGGAAAAGCTGTGGGAGGTACAGGAGCTCCTCGAAGACAGAAAAAGCATGGGTGGCGGCATCCCCCTGACCGGAACAGACTCCGATACCAGCCCTTCCCCCGAGGACGACCCCTGGGGTGACCTGCTGGAGGATGACGATGACCAATGAGGGTAACGTCAGTGTCCTGGAGCTTTCGCTTCACGGGACGACAGTCGGCTATCTCGCCGGATACCGGGACGGGCGCACCATTCTGACCTTTGCCCCGGCGTTCCGATCAGCGCCCGGCCGCCCGACCTTCAGCCTGATCACACATCCTGCTTTTCCCGGGGCGGCAGATATCATGGCCAGGCCCTGGGCCAAACGACAGAGACTCCATCCTGTACTGTCCAACCTGCTTCCCGAAGGAGCCTTGCGGGACTTTCTGGCGCAGGCGCTCAAAATCCATACGGACAACGAGTTCGAGCTGTTTGTTCATCTGGGACAGGATCTGCCTGGCGCCCTGGTTGCCACTGCCATCGAACCTGCGGCCATACCCGACTACGTATTCGACGAAACGACCAGAGCCAGCGCCGTGAAGCCCCGGGTCCACAATGGAGAGAAGCGCTTTTCGCTGGCGGGTGTGCAGATGAAGTTCTCCATGCAGGAAAGGGACGGTCGCTATCAGATGGCAGAGACGGGAGCGCTGGGCGACTGGATCATCAAAACGCCATCGACTCTGCACAGACAGGTTCCTCTCAATGAATTTACAGCGATGCGTCTGGCCGGGCTGGCGGGCGTGAACACCCCGGATATCCGTCTGGTGGACGTGGAAAAGCTGGAGAATCTCCCGGCGATCAACCTGCCCGGCGAAGAACACGCCTTTGCGATTCGCCGTTTTGACCGGGAAGATGGCAAGCGAATTCATATGGAGGACTTCGCCCAGATACTGGTCAAGTATCCCGCCGATAAATACCGATCGGCCAATTACCAGCAGATCGCCAGAGTGCTCTATCAGTTTTCCGGAGACGGACTGGGCGATGTCCAGCAACTGGCCCGCCGCCTGCTGGTCAACATCCTGCTGGCCAATGGCGATGCCCACCTGAAGAACTGGAGCGTGATCTATCCCGACACCGTCACGCCTTCCCTCTCCCCTGCCTATGACATCGTCACCACCCGAGTCTATATGGGGGACGAGCGGGAATTCGCGCTCAATCTGGGGAAAGGCAAGAACTGGTATTCGGCGTCACTGGACCAATTCAAATACTGGGCAGGCAGGGCCGATATCCCCTGGCGGGCCATCCGGCCCCATTTGCTGGACACCATGGACAAGGCCCGCAGTGACTGGCCGGGCGCGCTGAAAGACCTCCCCATGGATGACGCACACAAGACCGGGCTGATTGCGCACTGGCGTAATCTGCATCCTGATTTCCGCATTGAAATCACATAGGGCCACCTCTATTCACGGGGCATCCACAATTTCCGCCAGGCTCCTTTGCATCTCCCGGAATTCCTGCAACGAAACAGCGGGCTCGCCAGGCGCCCCGGGCCGCCCCCGGGAAAGCGCGGCAAGCGTCCCGATCCGCTCCTGCGTGACCGGGTGTGTGCGCAACATGTTCTCCAGCTCCCGTGGCAGCCCCGAAGCGTCTTCATCTCCCTGTCGGGCCGCCAGCCGCCGAAAGAAATCCGCAAGACCCGAAGGATCAATGCCCGCCTCGACCAGATAGCGGTATCCGAGACGGTCGGCTTCCCGTTCGTGCTCCCGCGAGTGCGCCAGTGTCAAAAGACTCGCCCCCTGAACGACGAAGTATTGCGCCACGGCCGATGCATCCTGCAGAACCAGCGTCAGAGCCAGTTGCAGGCCGATGCCCGTGATGGCGCGCTGCATGGAATGGCGTTCGGAGATATGGGCCACCTCGTGTGCCAGGACGCCGGCGACTTCATCGGGCCCTTCTGCAAAAAGCAGAAATCCGGCGGGAAGAATGATGGCGCCGCCGGGGAGGGCGTAGGCGTTGACGGTCGGATCCGCTGTAACATGAATCTGGTAGGGGACCTGAAGGTCTCTTTGCGCCGCCTCGATCAAAGGGGCCGCCAGCGTCTCGATGGTGCGGTTGACGCGGGGATCATCGACGAAAGCGGTTCCGCCCCCCCGCATCTGCTCCAGTCCGGTGGCTCCCAATTGCTCGTCGATGCTGGTCGGCACAAAGGAGATGACGAAGTCACTCGCCTGTTCTCCGAGGTCATCCAGCCGATCACAACCGGGGAGGATCATGAAGACGAGAGCAAGCGGCAGGAAACGCAATGGAGTACCTCTCGATACCAGACTCCAGGGAATAATTCGGCCTGTCATTCATCAACAATCGTCTGATCAGCGAGAGGCCACGGACGAAACTGAATGGCGGCGGCAGAGGCAGAATGTCACCTGGCGAGATTGCCATTAAAGCACGATCCTTTGGGTCAAAGGACGATGAAGTATATCATCGACGTAGCCCCCGGCAAGTTCCTCGCTATCATGGAGAATGGGGAGGATCAAGCACCGGGCATAACCAGGAGTGAACCATGATTGACATCCGGCTTTACCGCTACAATCCTGAAAAGGATGAGAGCCCATACATGGAACACTTGTCGTTACCGGAGGAGTACCGACACCGAATGGTGCTCGATGTCCTGGAGTACCTGCGCGAGAAAGATCCGACGCTGGCGTACCGACGGTCCTGCCGCGAGGGCGTATGCGGATCAGATGGCATGAATATCAACGGAAAGAACTGCCTGTCCTGCGTGACGCCTGTTTACGAAGCCACGGGGAAGGCCGGATTGCTGTCGATCCGGCCGCTCCCGGGCATGCCGGTGATACGTGACCTGGTGGTTGACCAGACACTGTTCTTCAAACAATACCATCGAGTGCAACCCTGGCTTATCAACAATGATCCCAAGCCACCCATCGAGCTACTGCAATCACCCGAAGAGCGTGAGCGACTGGACGGACTCTACGAGTGCATTCTCTGCGGTTGCTGTACTTCTCAATGCCCCTCCTCCTGGTGGAACCCGGAAAAGTACCTGGGTCCCGCCGCGTTGCTGCAAGCACTGCGTTTTATTGTTGACAGCCGGGATCAGGCTACCGCTGAACGCCTGGCGAAATTCGAAGACCCGTTTTCACTTTTCCGATGCCGCAGCATTGGCAATTGCACCTGGGTTTGCCCGAAGGGGCTCAACCCCATGGCAGCCATCGGGCAAATCCGGCGGGAGATGATAAGAACAGAAAGGAAATAGCTCTTATGGTAGCCGGCTTGCCAGCCACACCATCGCCGGCGACAGAGGAAGCACCATGAGCGAAGTTGCATCCGGTAGCCGTGAACGCGTCAGTGCCAGCATAGTGTTCTTCCCCGCCGCCATGCCGGGGCGGATCCCTTGGATACGGCCCGATGATCCTGCATGCCTCAACCAGGCTGTTTCCGGGTGAAGCGAGGAAACAATCCGTTGTTTTCCAGATGGACCTGAGCCACCAGGTCGTCGACCAGCGAGCGGACACCCCCATACAATGCCTGCCAGCTTGCACAGGCATCAGCGGGCGGCTGGCCACCTCCAGTGAGCCTTTCCAGTCGATGTAGCCGCTCGCCCAGGTTCCGATGCTCGTAACGCACCCGTGCAATAGAGCGCTCAGCTGCGCCCCTGTCGCCCGCCAGCAGCGCCGGAAACAGCTTCTCCTCCTTGCTGGCCATCTGCGCATCAAGTTGTTCCCGAAGCAGCTCCAGCTCCTCGGCCAGACTGGCAGGTACTGCGGGATGATCGCGGTGGACGTATTCCACCTTGCGCGCCAGCCGGATCAACTCGGGCAGCTGGTCGCGTATCCGTGCGTGATATACTGTGACCAGATGGTCAATTAACGCCACCGGGTCGTCAGGTACGGAGCGGGCCGAAGATTCCATCAGTGGCTCCAGCTCGGATTCGATTTTTTCCAGGGGGATACCCCGCAATCTGGCTTCCTCCACCAGAGAGAGATCACCGCGGCAACAGTAGTCGAGCCCCAGCTGTCGGAATACCGCAGTAGCCCCGGGTAGCATTACTGCAAGCTCACCCAGGGAATGGTGACGCAGTGAATCGGTGAACGTGCTCATGAAGCTCCTCCCCGGCGGTATCGGTAGACCCGCCTTGACGTTGCCTGTTTGACGTATAGCGCTGCAAGTATTGAGCCACCAATTAAGTTACTGAAAATCAGCATGATACAGAAGGTCGTTGTCTTCACGACTACATTTTTGCCGTAGTTTTTATGACAACCAATTGACTCTTATACAACAGCGCTCTGTGGCAACTGCAACCGCCGTGGCGGCACGGTCCGATACGGAGATGTTCCCGGTCAGCTGATTAATTGCCGATAGAGCAACGGGAGCGCCGCAGCCAGGCCTTCCGGCCGTGCCACGATGGAATAACCGGAACGCCCGAAGATCGCCGGAAAGTACTGCCTGGCCTCGGCATCGATAGTGACCCCGAATACCGTCAGTCCCTCACGGCGCGCCTCGCGAACCGCCATGGCGGTATCCTCGATGGCGAACCGGCCTTCATAGTGATCGGTATCGTTCGGCTTGCCGTCGGTCAGGAGCAACAGCAGACGGTACCGGTTCGGCCGCTCGGCCAGCGCCGCCGCCACATGCCTGATGGCCGCGCCCATTCGCGTATACTGGCCCGGCTCAAGCGCAGCAATCCTGTTCTCGGTAGCGCTGCTGACCGACTCCTCGAACGACTTGATGTGGCGGATGTCGATGCGCTGCCGGCGCCGCGAGGTGAACGTGTAGATGGCGTGGTCATCGCCGCAGGCCTGCACCGCGTGGGCCAGCACCAGCAGCGCTTCTTTCTCCACATCCAGCACGCGGCGATCTTTCATCCAGGCATCGGTGGACAGTGACACGTCGACCAGAGTCGCCACGGCGAGATCACGCGCCTGATCGCGCCAGCTCATGTAGACATTATCCGATCCCTGTCCGCCGGCGGCCTGCTCGGCAATGGAATCGACCACCGCGTCGAGATCGAGATCCTCACCATCCACCTGACGCTTCAACAACTCGCGCCGGGGTCGCAGGGCCTCGAACTGCCGTCGTATCCGGCGGATGCGCCGGCGCGTATCCGCGTCCGGCTGCCAGCCGATCCTTCCCTGCGGTGCCTGTTCCGGGGCCTCCTCAACGTAGACGGCGCAGTGGTCTGGCAGATAGCGCCGTTTCCGGTAGTGCCACTCGGGATAGGTGAGCGGATGAACCAGAGGCGTTTCATCGACCGCGTCATGCGCGACCTCCAACTCCATTCTGAGTCGCGTGGATGCCTGCTTTTTGTGTTCCGACAAGGTGAGCTGTTCCAGTTGATCCGCCGCCTTGCGGGCGTCTTCTTCCTCGTCATCTTCCACCGGCCTGTTGACGTTGACCATCTCTGACCAGGACAGCATCTTCTCGAAGGGATTGAGCAACAGCGGGTCGTCCCGCTCACTCTGTTCCAGCTTGCGGCGCTCGGCCACCCGCCGTATATCATCGCCGGCTCCGGCGTCTGCACCGGGTTCCGGATCTGAATCCGGTTGCCGGTCGGCAACAGAGCCGGAATTGACGATCTCCCCCCACAGCGGTACCGGCAACGGCGGGCGGTAACGGGGCGGTGCCGCAAACTGTTCGATATGGCGCCCGGTGGACACGCAGGCGAGCATTTCCCCGGCACGCCCGTCCAGCCGGCTGCCGTCGCCCAGCAGGTAGCGCAGCAGTTTCTCCAGCGCGGCTTCCACCGGCGGCAGTCGCCGCTGCGGCCTGATGGTCAGCAGCGAGCAACACAGCCGGCGGTATCTGTCACCGAGTCCCGGAAATCGATCCGCCAGCAATGAACTGGCACGGACGGCTTCACTGAACCGATACAGATCCTGCTGCAATGGATCGGATACGGCAGGCACGGCCCGTGCTTCGGCCAGAAAGGCGGTCAACCAGAAATACAGATCCCGGTTCAGGGAAGAATCCGGGAAAAAGGCCAGCCTGGCAGGCAGCACCAGGCTGTCTTCATCGATACGGGCCTGCTTGATCGGCTCGCGCTGCAGACCCAGGCGTTGCCGGAACGTGAGACGGTGCCCGGAGTCGCTGGCCAGGCCGCCACTCACCGTCATCGACGCCGGGCCGCCCAACGCACGAAAATAGATGGCCAGGCTTTCACGCAGCGTGGAGAGGTGTACTTCCGCCTCCGGATGATCGGGATAACTGGCGCGCGCCCGGGCCCAGCGATCCCAGTAGCGTCCCGCCTGTTCTTCGAGTTCGTACCAGGCCGTCATCGGCTGAAGGCGTGACGGGCGAGCTCTTCGAGCGCCATGATAACGTCGGCATCATCGCTGAGCGGTTCGATCAATGTATGGCGTATGGCTTTCTCGATGGGCATCCCGGCCTGCACCAGCGTCGCGCAATAGACCAGCAGGCGGGTTGAAACACCTTCCTCCAGATCCTGGCCCTTGAGGGCCCTGATTCGCTGCGCCAGATTAACCAGGCCCGTGCAGATACCCGTGGAGAGTCCGGTTTCCGCCGCGATGATCTCCACCTCGACTTCCCGCTCCGGAAAATCCAGGGATACCGCAGCAAAGCGTTGGCGTGTACTGGGCTTCATCGTCTTGAGAATGTGCTGATAGCCGGGGTTGTAGGAGGCCACCAGCATGAAGCGCGGCGGCGCCTGCAGCAGTTCACCGGTTCGCTCCAGAGGAAGAAGGCGCCGGTCATCAGTGAGGGGATGCAGTACGACGGTCACATCCTTGCGCGCCTCGACAACTTCATCGAGGTAGCAGATGCCCCCCTCACGCACGGCTCTGGTCAGTGGTCCGTCACACCACTGCGTCTCGCCACCCATCAGCAGGTGCCGGCCGGTCAGGTCGGCGGCGCTGAGATCGTCATGACAGGCCACGGTAAACAAGGGCAGGCCCAGGCGAGCTGCCATATGCGTCACAAAGCGCGTCTTGCCACAACCGGTAGGGCCTTTGAGCAACAGGGGTAATTGTTGCTCAAAGGCCATTTCGAAAAGGGAGCATTCCCCACCGGTTTCGCGATAGTAGGGCAGGCCTTCACTTTCTATCGCTTCACTTCCTTTCGCTGAACCGGCATTCATTCAGACTCCGGCCCCACAGCCAGGTGCGACGGGCCAGCCGGTTCCTGCTCCCGGGCCGGACCCAGCACGGAATAGAGGAAGAGGACGGCACCGATACCCACGACAACGCCGGAAACCAGTCGCATGGCGAAAAACAGCTCCAGGTACTCCTGGACTTCCATATAGCTTTCACCAACCACCCGCTGCATCTGTGTCTGTACGATACCGGCGAAGGTCAGCGTGAAGGTCATGAAGCACATGCCGCCGGTCATCAGCCAGAAACTCCACATATTGGACAGCTGGTTGTACGGATGCTTGCCGCGAAGCGACGGCATCGCATAAGAGATGATGGCGAGGTTGAGCATCACATAGGCGCCATAGAACGCCAGGTGGCCGTGGGCCGCTGTTATCTGCGTGCCATGGCTGTAATAGTTGACTGCCGACATATTGTGCATCAGCCCCCAGACACCGGCGCCAAAGAAAGCCACAACGGAGCAACCCAGGGTCCACAGAATGGCCGATTTGTTGGGATGGTTGCGGTTGCCGCGCCAGAACATATAGAAAGTGAACGCCACCATGGCGAACAGCGGCACCACCTCGAGCGCGCCGAAGATACTGCCTATCGGTTGCCAGTAGCCCGGAGTCCCGATCCAGTAGTAGTGATGGCCCGTTCCCAGCAGACCCGAAAACAGCACCAGTCCGACAATGACATACAGCCATTTCTCGATGATCTCGCGATCCACGCCCGTCATCTTGATGACCAGGTACGCCAGCAACGAGGCCATGATCAGGCTCCACACGCCCTCGACCCACAAGTGAACGACATACCACCAGTACATCTTGTCCAGCGCCAGATTGGCCGGATTGTAGAACGCGAACAGCCAGAATATCGCGGCCAGCCACAGCCCCATCATCAGAATGATAGAAATGGCAGTGCGTCGTCCGTTGAGCAGCGTCCGTGTGCCGTTGTACAGAAACATAAGGAAGGAAATCGTCAACAGCACCTTGACCCAGAACGGCTGCTCCAGAAACTCCCGCCCTTCATGGATACCGAATTGATAGCCGATCAGCGCTGCTGCGCCGGCGAACACAAAAATACCAAGCTGGATATACGCAAGCTGTGGGCTGTAAATTTCCGCTTCCGCCTCTTCCGGGAGGAGGTAATAGGTGGCACCGAAAAAGCCGATCAACAGCCAGACAATCAGGAGGTTGGTATGGCTCATGCGCACGATATGAAATGGCATGAGCTCGGACAGCAGGTTGGGCCAGAAATAGATGGCGGCGGCAACCAGGCCGAACAACACCTGCGCGGCAAAGAGGGCTAGTGCAGCAACGAAAAAAGGATAGGCGACTTTCTGCGTCTCATACTTCATTATGAAGTCTCCTTGTCGGTCAGCCGGAACGGTTGGGCGGCCAGCCCTGGGTATCTATACGACTGGTCCATTCCAGAAAATCGACCAGAGCATCAAGCTCATCTTCGGTGAAATCATAAGCCGGCATCTGTCGACGGCCTTCCGCGCCAGTCGGCTGGATACGGATCCATGTTTTCAACGCCTGTCTTGCCTGCTCCGGATTTTCAATACCATTGTAGCGCTGCCAGACATTACCCAGTTCCGGCGCGAAATAGGCACCTTCCCCCAGCAGACTGTGGCAGTTGATGCAGGAATTCTCTTCCCAGATGTGCTTGCCTTGACGGACCGAATCGGTGATGCCTTCATGATCGGTTGACGTGGTAACGATATAGTAATGGCTGTGCGCCGTGAGTCCGACGAATATCAGGAAGAAGATCAGAGAGCCGCCGAAGAAGATATTGCGCGCGGCATTACGTGTGAGACCTTCGATCATGGACACCTCCCCGCCCCCTTTTTTGGAAGACCGTATTAAACGTAGCAGCTATACTGAAAGAAATCAAAGTCTCTTTTAATCAATATCATACAGCACATTAGTCGATGTCATAATGACAATAATATTGTCAGAACAACAACCCTTTACAATAACTGGCAATAACTGGACAACGGTTCCAGTACAATGCCTCCTCCTCTTCGCGGGCATGTCTCTGCACCAGTAATCAGCTTATTGGTCCGGCCACTCCCGCTCAAGCAGTTTCCGCTTGTCCGGCTTGCCGTCCCACTCATCCGCGTCGGGCGGGGATTCCTTGATCTCGGTGATGTTTGGCCAGTGCTCGCACAGCTCCGCATTGATCTGGAGAAACTCAGCCTCTTTTTGCGGCAACTCATCTTCATCGAAGATGGCATCCACCGGGCATTCGGGAACGCAAAGCGCACAATCTATGCACTCGTCGGGATGTATGACCAGCATGTTCGGCCCTTCATAGAAGCAGTCGACAGGACACACTTCCACGCAGTCGGTGTGCTTGCACTTGATGCAGTTCTCACTGACTACGAATGTCATTGTTGGCCCTCCGGGTGTCTCGGATGATAGATGGTCACCAGAACCGAGGCATTCTCCAGCGCCGTCAGGGCGTGGGTCTGCCCTCCATTCAGATACAGCAGGTCGCCTGCGGCAAGCCGCTGCACCCTGTTCTCTCCGATACGAAAATCGACCACACCTTCAAGACACTGTACGGTAATCTCCCCCGGTACGGCGTGATCGCTGAACTCCTCGCCCCTGGGGAGCACTACGCGGAAGACCTGCAGGTGTTCCGATCGCAACAGCGTTGTATTGACTGCTGCGCGCAGCTCCTTACCCAGCGGACGAACATCCACAATCTCCCCGGGTGTCGCGTGATGCAGTGCCATATTTTCCTCCTGCAGTTTCTCCTCAATTTGAGAATCAGTCCCGCCAGTGATCATTGGCTTCGGCGATTGTCTGAAAATGGATGGCGATGACCCGGGAGGCTTCTATCAGCAACGCGGGGTCGGTGGCGTACTCCTCGCGCAGCGAGAACAGCACCTCGCGATCCGGCTGCGTGGTGCTCACACCACGGCGCGCCAGCGTCACTGCCAGGGCGTAGCCTTCGTCAGCGGTATCCGTGATCAGGCTCAGACCCTCAGCCTGGGCAGATACCGGTTCGGACGGCAATACGACCGTCACGGCAGCGAGCGCCAGTAGCAGGGAAAAGGCCAGTGAAACGGCGGCAATACGTTGTGTCATGATGAGCTCCTTTTGTTGGCTCTTCGGGGAAATTGTGGTGGGCGAAGTAGTGTGAGTCAGACCTCGCAAAGACGGTTATTGATCTCGCGGAGTTCGCAAAGAGCGCAGAGAGGGGCGAGAAACCGCCATTCGGGGATTACAACACAGCATCCACGATTCGCACCCGATCCAGCTCTCTGCCATGGCATCTCCTTCTCAGCGCACTTGGCGATCTTGGCGATCTTGGCGATCTTGGCGAGAATATAAAACCCCACCGAGCGACCGGAACGCAAGCATCCCAAGCACACCCAGCAGAATCAACTTGACGGTGTCCGCCGCGATATAGAGTGTATGAAGCTGCGAGGGCGGCGGCGTGCTTCCCTCCAGGATCACCTGCACCCGGGCATCGAGGAGCGGCAGTAACCATAGCGTCTGCAATGCCACGATCAGGGCGACGGCGACGGCCACTCCCCGTATCCAGCGCTGCGGAGCCCCCGCCAGCAGAGCAATGAGCGCTACTGCCAGCGCGATCTCGACCCAGTTGAATACCATGAAGGTCTGCCGGCCCACGTCCAGCGCCACCGGAAGCGTCAGGCTGGGCGCCATGAACTTTACCGGCGTTGCCAGGAACGAGACGCCCAGCAGCAGCCCCGCCCACAACACTGCCAACACTGAGATCGTGAAAAGCACCGGTCGATGTCCGGACATGGTCGGTTCCTCTTTCATCGTCAGAACTCCATCAGATCCCGGCCCCGCAGGAACTCCTGGCTGTGCAGGCCGGGGCCCTTTTCCAGGGACTCGCTGAAGTAGAAGTCGGGTTCATACTCGATTTCTTTCCAGGGATAACTGTCCACCGGATCCACTCCCTCGTACTCTACCACGAGCATCGATCCGCCGTGTTCCTTGCCGTTGTTGGTGACATGATTCTCCACATGGTCGTGGGTCATCCAGATGCCGGGGTTGTTCATCTCGACGATGACATCATAGCGCTCTCCCGGATGCATGCCGACCACATCGGCGTAGTAGGGATCGGGCAGTGGCAATCCGTCCTTATGGGTCACCAGCACATCGTGACCGTGCAAATGAAAGGCTACCGGCACGGTAGCGGCGAACAGGCGTAATCGGAGCACATCGCCCTCTTTCACCCGCAGCGGCTGATTGGTCGGAAACGATCGTCCGTTGATGGAAAAATAATCGAGCTTGTGGTCGGGAAGTCCGTTCTCGCCATACTCCTGCGCTACACTGGAATCCCATCCGGAGAACATCAGCACCGCCTCCTTCGTGACACGCTCCTCGATCGGTTCCGGCTCGGCCGGGTCAACGATCAGAGGCCCCCACATGCCACGCAGGCCGACATGCTCGGCCACATTGACGTGACAGTGATACCAGAGGCTGCCGACCTTGTCGGCCACGAACCGGTAGGTATAACTCTCGCCCGGCTCGATGCCCTTCTGTGTCACATCCGGCACTCCGTCGGCCTGCCAGCTCCCGGTCTGGAAAAGGCCGTGCCAGTGTACGGTGTGGTTCAGGGTGGTGAAGTTGTGTACCGTAATCTCCACTTCATCGCCCTCGTTGACGCGGATGGCCGGGCCGGGTACCTGGCCGTTGAATCCCCAGACTTTCGCCTTGAATCCGTGCGCCACCTCGATTTCCACCTCCTCGATGGTCATCTCGAACTGCCGCAGCTCACCGGCATGAGCCAGGGAAGAGGATGCCAGCAGGACCAGAACGGCCAGGGCCGGAATATTCAGACTACGCATGCTTTACTCCTCGCAGCAGAGTACCCGCAGGTACCCCACCAGTGCATTTATCTCCGTTTCGTCCAGGTTGCCGCTCCACGGCGGCATCAGGACGGACTTGTTGATGGCGGCGCCACCCTCCGCGATAACGCGATACAGCTCCTCATCACTGCGGGCGCTCATCTCTTCCCGGTCGATGTGTGAGCGCGGTTGTACGCTCAAGTGGGCAGCATTGATGCCGTTGCCGTCCCCCTGGCTGCCATGGCACTGCACGCAATAGGCCTGGTACAGGCTTTCGCCATCCGTCGCGGCAGCGGCTGAGGCCATCAGACCGCCGGCCAGCGCCACCACCGTCGTCAGCTGTCTGATACTCATGAGTCATCTCCTATGGTTCGCAGATAATGAACCAGACGGTGTACGGCCGATTCGTTCATGGACTGCACCGGCATCACGGTGGCCTCGTCCCAGGCGGTCGGATCCGCGATAAACGAGGACATGAAGGCCGGCTGCAGCCGCTGCCAGGCATCGTGCAGACGCGGACCCGACACACCGCCGGAATCAGACGCATCGCGGTGGCAGGCATCACACCCCTTGAAGCGGCGGAAATCCATCATGCCCATGCGCAGCGCCACCGTGCCCGGCTCGTAATTGTCCGCATCGACCAGATCCTGACGGGCGGTCAGCCCCATCAGATAGTCACTTACCTCGACCGCTTCGTCTCCCGACAGTGACGGATGCTGTGGCAATGTGGACGTCTCGACGACGTCACCATCCTCGCCGGGGACGATCTCTACAGCAGGGTAGTAACCGGCGGGACGCAACCGGTCGGGTCGCTGCAGCCACTTGACCAGCCATTCGCGCCGGAACTTGTTACCGGCGTAATACAGCGGCGGCGCCTGGCGTTCCAGGCGGCTGACGGCGCTCTCCGCTTCAGCCGGCTCCATCAACTGATGACACGCGGCACACTGTTCACGGACAATTGATTCACCATCGGCGTATAGCGGACCGCTGAGCAGCGGCCCCGCCAGTACGGAAAGCAAAATAGCTGCTTTCACTCTCATTACAGACTCCTTGCAGATCTGTGGAAAAGGGATTACCTGGGAATCAGACGGCTTCCGCGCCCGGCACCCGGATCGGCATCCTCGTGCGTCATCAGTACGCTGATGGCGCCATTCAGGGCATGCTTCATCTGGTGATCGACAATGGCGTTGTTGGTGGGCCGGTTCGCGGGCGGAATCAGGTCCAGCACCATGCCGTGCGCGGGCGGAATGTTCACGGTCTGCAGGCCATGGCTGAGATTCTTCGGATGCCCGTTGTCCCAGACACGGTCCCAGATGCCGGCGATCGGATGTACGGCGGCGGACTCGTTGATGGCCGCGTTCACATAGAAGATCCGGACCCGCTCGCCCGGCTCGGCTTCCAGCGTCAGGGCTGCGTTCGGATCATGCACCGGGTCATAGTGGAACACCTTGCCGTTGACCAGCGCGGCTTCCCAGTGATTGCCGGCGGTCATGTCCTCGGCGGAAGTGCCCTCCTCGAACAGATCTCCCTGTACCAGCACGTACTCGCGATCAGCCTCGGGCCACTGATCGCTGTAACCCTCCGCAGGGTCGACGATGATCACGCCGTACATGCCCCGTCCGATATGCTCGGACATGGCATCGCTGCCGCAGTGATAGATAAACACACCCGGATAGTCGGCGCTGAACTCGTAAGTCAGGCTCTCACCGGGGGAGACATCGGAGAACTCATCCAGTACATCGACCCGCGCGGCGTGGAAATCCATGGAATGGCTGTTGCCGTTGTCCGGGTGGTTGTGCATCGTGAACTCGACGGTGTCGCCTTCCCGCACCCGCACCAGCGGCCCGGGGATGGTTCCATCGTAGGTCCACATACGCCGGCTGTTGCCCGCGTTGTCCACGGCAATGTCCGCCTCGCGCACGGTCATCTCGACTTCCACGACCTCGGCGGCCGCTTCGGCGGCCATCAGTGTCGCACTCAATACCAGCGCCCCGGGTAAGGATCGGCTCAGCATGTTCAATTCCCCTGTCTGATTGATTGGTGACTGCACCGGCCACAGGCCGGCTGTGCTGATCGCCGGCCACGCCGTGACGGGCAGTCGATCAGTCACTACAGCATTGCAAATCGCGGGCCAGGTTGATCCAGTCTTGATTTTCAGTCAGTTAGACAGGTACTATGTCATATAATCAACAACATATCGTAGTTTATTTAACAACAGCGTTATAGAGATGACAACCACTGAAATTGTTTCCGCACTCGGCGACATCGTAGCCGACCTGTCCCGCGACCTGCCCCGCCAGGCCCGCTACCAGCGGCTGTTAGAGGCCGTTCAGCGCAGCTTCCCCTGCGATGCCATCGCGCTGCTGGAGCTGCAGGGCGACGTACTGGTGCCGCGAGCCGTGCGAGGCCTGGCGCCCGATGCCCTGGGCCGGCGCTTTGTACTGGACGAACAACCCAGGTTGCAGAGCATCATGGACAACCGGGGCATCGTACGTTTCCCCTCCGATTCCCCGCTGCCGGACCCCTACGACGGACTGGTCGACACGCCGGACCATCACCTCTATGTGCATGATTGCATGGGCGCCTCATTGCACGTGGACGGACGCACCTGGGGTGCCCTGACACTGGACGCGCTGCAGCAGGACACCTTCGATAACGTGGACATGCGCCTGCTGGAGACGTTCATGGCGGTTGCGGCAGCCACCATCCGCGCTGCGGACCTGATCAGCGCACTGAGCTCGGATCTGCAACGTCATCAGCAGGTGCAGCAGACCTGGTTGACCGAACCGGGCCATAGCGAACTGATCGGCAACAGTGATGTGATGCAGCGCCTGCGGCGCGAAGCGGAAGTGGTGGGACAGACCGACCTGGCCGTATTGATCGAAGGCGAGACCGGCACCGGCAAGGAGCTGCTGGCCCGCTTCATCCACCTGCATTCGGCGCGGGCTGACCAGCCAATGGTCCAGGTCAATTGCGCCGCTCTGCCCGAGTCGCTGGCAGAAAGCGAGCTGTTTGGCCACGTTACCGGTGCGTTTTCGGGGGCCACCCGCGACCGGGCAGGCAAGTTCGAGCTCGCCGACGGAGGCACCCTGGTGCTGGACGAGATCGGCGAGCTGCCTATGCCCATCCAGGCCAAACTGCTACGCACGCTACAGAACGGGGACATCCAGCGCGTCGGCAGCGACGAGCCTAACCGGAGCAACGTCCGGATTATTGCTGCCACCAACCGCAATCTGAAAAAAAGCGTGAGAGACGGCACTTTCCGGGAAGATCTCTATCACCGTCTGAGCGTCTATCCGGTGCACATGCCACCTCTGCGCGAGCGTGGCGATGATCTCAACCTGCTGGCCGGCCATTTTCTGCAGACCTGTGAGCGCAAATTCGGCCTGCGCGGACTGCGCCTCGGCAATGATGCGCTACGCTGGCTGAAACAGTATCAGTGGCCCGGTAATGTCAGGGAACTGGAACACGCCATCTCGCGCGCTGTGGTCAAGGCGCTGGGAGAGGGCTACCCCGCCGATCACATCATCGAGCTGACGCCCCGCCACCTGGGAGCTGATCCGATCAGTACGCTGGCGCCGGCATCACCGGCAAACGGGGAGTCCCCCCAGAGCAGCCTCTCCGATGCACTGGAGCAGTTCAAGAAGGAACTGATCATCAACCGTCTGCGACTGCATGACAACAACCTGTCCGCCGCTGCCCGCTCCCTGAACATGGACAAGGGCAATTTTCACCGCCAACTCAAGCGTCTCGGTCTCCGGTGACCGGAAGGAGCTTTTCATGACGACAACGGGCAACACGACACCGACCCTGCTCAGCTACGGTTTCCGCCCCCTGTTCCTGTTGATGGGAGCGTACGCGCTGATTGGCCCGGTACTATGGATGCTGGCGTGGACCGGACAGTGGCCGGCGGCGAGCGTCACCATGAACCCGTGGTGGCATGGTCACGACATGCTCATGGGGCTGGCCGCTGCGGCCATCGGCGGCTTTCTTCTGACTGCAGTGGCAAACTGGACGGCGACCCGGCCCGTGCAAGGCAGCGCCCTGGTCTGGCTCTGCCTGTTCTGGATCAGTGGCCGTCTCCTGCCGCTCAATGACTGGCCGGCGCTGGTGGCGGATGGCGCTTACTGGACCCTGTTGTGGGGCCTCATCGCGCTGCCGATTCTGCGAACCGGCAACCGGCGCAATTACAAAGTACTGGCACTGGTGGCCGCGTTGGCCGCCACCGACTTCGCCGTTCACCTGAGTGCCCTTTTCTCCATGGACTGGCTGCGGCAGGCGGTCTGGCTGCAGCTCTGGCTGGTGATCCTGCTGATCAATCTGGTGGGCGGGCGTATCATTCCGGCGTTCACCGGCAACTGGCTGCGCAAGCAAAGTGAGCGCCCACTATCAACGGAGGAGCTGCCAGCGGCCTTTTCGCGGCTTGACCTGATCGGAGGTGTGGCACTGGCCGTCTTCGCCGCCGGGGTGGTAACGCAGCAACCGGCCTGGTGGACCGTGCCCGCCGGCGCATTGTCCGGACTCCTGCAGTTGATCCGCCTGTACCGATGGAAAACCTGGAAGACCCTGACGGACCCGCTGGTGTGGATGCTGCACCTGTCCTGGGCCTGGATACCCGTCGGGACATTGCTGTGGACACTGGCCGAGCTGGGAATGCTGCCGGTCTCCGCCGCCGTGCATGCACTGGGTATCGGTGCCGTCGCCGGCATGATACTCAGCGTGGCATCACGGGCCGCGCTGGGACACACGGGGCGGGCGCTGTTAAGTCACCCGCTGTTGACCGGGGCGATACTGCTGCTTTCATTGGCAGCATTGAGCCGGACTCTCGCATCGATTGATGGAGGAGCGGTATGGCTGTGGGTCAGCCTGCTGTGCTGGGTGCTGGCGTTCGGAGGCTGGCTGGCGCGATTCGCGCCGATACTGGCCGGGCGTCTCGAAGACGGGTGAAACCCGCGTGACACATGATATCCGTCAGCATACACTGCACTGCAGAATGACAGGCCGGGCCCATGATTGAAATGAAGAACCTGCATGACGCCGAGGTGACATGCTCCACCTGCAGCGCAAGTTGCTGCCGCCTCGAGGTGATGCTCATTACGGATACGGGCGTGCCTGAACGGTTTGTCAAGGTGGACAGATGGGGCGGTATGACCATGGCCCGACTCGATGACGGATGGTGTGCGGCCCTGGACCGCTCCACCATGCTCTGCAGTATCTATGACAGACGCCCGTTGATCTGTCGTGAGTTTGAAATGGGCGGCCAGGAATGTCTCGCCGAGCGGAGTTGAATGCACATCTCAACACCGGGTGAACTCTGCGCTCTTGGCGATCTTCGCGAGCTCCAGACCTTCCATTCCGTTTACCCACAAATTTTCCGGAACAGCCCGATCATGAAAAGGCCCCCTCGAACGAAGCAGACTTTGCTGCACGATTCTTTGCACCGAAGTATGGCACTCCCGAGGATCCTGTAACCGGCTCCGCCATACAATACATGGAAGGCACCATCGAAATCTGACGCATGCACTGATCATGTCCGGGACCCCACCTCGTCTGTCGCCCCGGTTCCGGGTACAATAGGCGCCCAGATACTTCATGGAAAAGCCGGCTGAAACAAGCAGCAGGCGCCGGAGCACGCCCCCTTGAACGAAATTGTCCTGATCAACATCACCGGCCCGGACCGGCCGGGTCTTACCGCCGCCATCACGGATATCCTGGCGCGCTCGGATGTGCGCATCCTGGACATCGGCCAGGCAGTGATCCATGACACGCTGTCGTTCGGTATTCTGGTGGAAATGGCGGCCATGGAGGGTCAGCCGGATGTCCTGAAGGACGTCCTGTTCCGCGCCTCGGAACTCGACCAGCAGGTGAAGTTCACGCCGATCAGTACCGAGGAGTACCGGCAGTGGGTCGGTGGCCAGGGCAAACCCCGGCACATCATCACCCTGCTGGCCCGGCGTATCACGGCGGAACATATTGCCCGGGTCAGCACCATCACGGCCCGCCACGGCCTCAATATCGATCACATCGACCGCCTGTCGGGTCGAATTCCCGAGGGACTGCCCGACGAGCAGAGCAAGGGCTGCATCGAATTCTCCGTACGCGGAGAGCCCGGGGACCCGGACGCACTGCGGGCGGAATTCCTGACCATCGCCCAGCAACTGAATGTCGACATCGCGTTCCAGCAGGACAGCATTTTCCGCCGTAACCGCCGCCTGGTGGTATTCGATATGGACTCCACATTGATCGACGCCGAGGTCATCGACGAACTGGCCAGGGCGGCTGGCGTGGGTGATCAGGTGGCCGCCATCACCGAGCGCGCCATGCGCGGTGAACTGGACTTCAAGGCCAGTTTCCGCGAGCGCATGGCGCTGCTCAACGGTCTGCCGGAGTCCGCACTGGAGCAGATCGCTGAAAACCTGCACCTTACCGAGGGAGCGGAGACCCTCATCGGTCAGCTGCGCCGTCTCGGGTACAGAACCGCGATCGTGTCCGGAGGTTTTACCTACTTTGCCGAACGGCTGCAGCAACAGCTGGGCATCGACCATATCCACGCCAACACCCTGGTGGTCCGGGACGGTGTGGTGACCGGTGAAGTACAGGAGCCCATCATCGACGGGCAGCGCAAGGCCGAGTTGTTGCGGGAACTGGCGGAGCGGGAAGGAATCAGTCTGGAGCAGACCATTGCCGTGGGCGATGGCGCCAACGATCTGCCCATGCTGTCGATTGCCGGCCTGGGCGTCGCCTTCCGTGCCAAACCGGTGGTCAAGCAATCCGCCAAACAGGCCATTTCGACGCTGGGCCTGGATGGTATCCTCTATCTGCTGGGGTTTCGTGACCGTGACGGGCTCTGAACCCACAACGGCGCAAAGCACGATTAACGCGGAGGCGGATTTCTAGTGGAACTGGTGGTTTTTGATCTCGACGGCACACTGCTGGACGGGACATCACAGATCTCCCCCTTCACACGGGAGACCCTGCGCCTGCTCACTGGCAGGGGAATCGCCTTCACAGTGGCCACGGGTCGCAACCGGTACTCGGCACAGGATATCATTCACGGTCATGGTTTCGTCCTGCCCCACATCTACACCAACGGGGTGCTGGTCTGGGATCCACGCATCGAATCCCTGTCACTGGCCAATTTCCTCACGGTACCCGAAGCCGACCATGTAGTCAGAGCGGCCGCCCACGCTGACCTGACCCCTTTTGTGCACACGGTGGACGATGAATATCGTCATGCTATCTTCCATCCGCCGCTGCGCCACCGCGCAGAAGAGAATCTGCTGGCCGTGTTCACCAGCCGCACCGCCACGCCGGTGCATCCCCTGCAGCAGATGCCCGGCAATGCACAAATCACCAATATCAACATGCTGGGCGAGCCGGCTGCGGTCGAGAAGGTAGAGAGGGATATCAGCAATGAAGCCCACCTGGTCGCCTACTCCGGCCCGGCCATCGAAAACCGGTCATTGAAATGGATCGACATCCATCACAGCAATGCCAGCAAGGGCAATGCGGTGACAGCGCTGCGTGAACAGCTGGGAATCACCCGCACATTGTGTTTCGGGGACGGTGACAATGACCTGAGTATGTTCGCCATTGCGGACGAAAGCTACGCGCCGGAGAATGCCGCAGCCGATATCAGGACGGCAGCCACGGCAGTCATCGGGCATCACGACAGCGACGGGGTGGCGAAGTTTCTGCGCGAGCGGTTCGACCTCTGAACCCTGGATACGGGCGCTGCTACGGAAAGACCCGGTCATCGCGGAGGGATACAGAGTGTGTTGGCCGGCGCTGACCCTTGACAGATCCTACCGCGCCAACCAGGCCACCAGCAGGCGGATCTGGGCATCATCCAGTCGTTCGCCGAAAGCGGGCATGATGCCGTTGCGACCAGCGGCAATGGATTCCAGCACGGATTCCTCGTCGCCTCCGTACAGCCAGGCGCTGTCGGACAGGGCCGGAGCACCGAGCCCGGTGTTACCACCGCCGTCCTGTCCATGGCAGGCAGCACAGTTCTGGTTGTAGGCAGACTGCCCGGGATGATCCGTCACGTCTTCATTGCCCAGGTCGATGACGTAATCGGTGAGCTGTTCCATGGTCTCCGCTTCCAGCATGGGTGCCCAGGCCATCATGTTGGCCCGGCGGCCATTGCGAAGAGTCTGTTCGATCTGTTCCGGCGAACCACCCCATTGCCAGGCCACGTCCATCAGATTGGGAAACTGCGATATCTGACCGCGACCATCGCGGCCGTGACAGGCCGCACATTCGCGCTGGAAGATGCGACCGGCCACCTCCATCAATGCGGCGTCATCCTGCAGGTCGCTGAGCTCGGCATCGGCGATCTCTTGCCGACTGGCGGCAAAGCGCTCCTCGTAGTTCGCGTAGGCGCCACGTACACGCGCATCCTGCGACCATTGCAGCATCCCGCTGAACGAACCCAGCCCGGGATACAAGATCAGATAGGCCACAGAGAACACGGTGGAACCCAGGATAAGCCAGAACCACCACATCGGCGCCGGGGCGCTGCCCTCTTCCAGGTCACCGTCCCAGACCGGCTCCTTGAGCTCCTCTTCCGGGCGATGGGGGCTGGGCGAGAAGTAGATGCTCCACACCAGCCAGCCGATCACGCCCGCCGAGACGAGCGTGAGCACGACAATCCAGCCACTCCAGAAATCTCCGGGCATATCAGCCATCGTAGCGCTCATCCTCCAACGGAATACGGGCAATATCGCTGGACTTGTCCTTGCTGGCGAATGCCGTCAACCATACGACCAGCACCACCATGAACAGTGTGACCAGCATGTCTCCAGCAAAAATGAACCAGGTCATGGGACCTCTCCTTGCGGCATCGAAGTGCCGAGCTGTTGCAGGTAGGCGATCAGAGCATCCATCTCGGTGACGTCTTCCAGCTCTCCGGGAGCGTTCTCGATATCCTCATCACTGTAGGGGTGGCCCAGTCTCTGCAGAACCTGCATTTTCTTCTGTATGTCGCCGACCTCCGAGGCCGGTGCCCCGACCAGCCAGGGATAGGCCGGCATGATGGAGTCCGGCACCACGGCCCGCGGGTCGATCAGGTGTTCGCGATGCCAGACGTCCGAATACTTGCCACCCAGCCGGTGTAAGTCCGGCCCGGTGCGCTTGGAACCCCAGAGGAAGGGCCGGTCATAGACGAACTCACCCGCTCGCGAATAGGGACCGTAGCGCTCTACTTCCGCGATCAGCGGCCGGATCTGCTGGGTATGGCAGACGTGGCAACCATCCCGTATGTAGATGTCCCGCCCGGTGAGCTCGACCGGAGAATACACCTCGGTATTCTCCGTCGGAGTCTCCAGCGATTCCTGGTAGAGCACCGGCAGAATCTGCACCAGACCACCCATCGACGCCACCAGCAGGATACCGAAAATCAGCAGCCCGGCGTTCTCTTCCAGCTTCTTGTGAAGCTCCATCCCCGTCATCGCTTCACCTCATACATCGGATCAACGGGAGGCGGGGAGACCGGAACAGGTTGCCGCCCCCGCATGGTCATGAACAGGTTGTAGGCCATCAATACCGTACCGCCCAGGAAGATCAACCCGGCCACGAGACGCAGTCCGTAGTAGGGGGTCATACTCGCCATGATATCCGTGAAGCTGAAGCGCAGCTCGCCCAGCTCGTCCAGGTTTAACCACAACAGACCCTGGGAGACACCGGCCGCCCACATGGCCATGATATAGAGCATGGTACCCGCCAGCGCCAGCCAGAAATGCACGTTGGCCAGCCGGGTACTGTAGAGTTCGCGGCCCGCCATGCGCGGGATCAGGAAATAGAACGTGCCGTAGGTGATCATGGCGTTCCAGCCGAGTGCACCGGAGTGCACATGACCCACGGTCCAGTCGGTGAAATGACTGACCACGTTGACGCTGCGGATCGCCATCATCGGCCCCTCGAAGGTGGCCAGGGCATAGAACGCCAGCGCCAGCACGATGAACTTCAGCGCCGGGTCGGTGCGCAATTTCTGCCACGCCCCGCTGACGGTCATGATGCCGTTGACCAGCGTGGCCCAGGACGGCGCCAACAAAATGATGCTCATCACCATGGCCAGCGACTGCACCCATTCCGGAACGGCACTGTAATGCAGGTGATGCGGTCCCGCCCAGATGTAGGTATAGGTGAAGGCCCAGAACGCCACAATGGACAGCCGGTAGCTCCAGATCGGGCGCCCTGCCTGCTTGGGCAGAAAGTAATAGACCATGCCCAGGAAGCCGCCAGTGAGCAGGAAGCCCACGGCATTGTGCCCGTACCACCACTGCACCACTGCGTCCTGCGAGCCGGCATACAGCGAGTACGACTTGTCCAGCGTCACCGGCAGGGCCATGCTGTTGACGATATGCAGCATCGCGATGACGATAATCAGACCGCCATAAAACCAGTTGGAGATGTAGATGGGACGGATCTTGCGGATCGCCAGGGTACCGAAGAACACGATGCCGAAGCAGACCCAGAGCACGGCGATGGCGATATCGAAGGGCCACTCCAGCTCGGCGTACTCCTTGCTTGAGGTCCACCCCGCCAGCAGGGAGATGCCACCCAGCAACACGGTCAACTGCCAGCCATAGCAGCAGAACCAGGCCAGGCGATGGGCGTACAACGGTACATGGCTGGTGCGCTGCACACTGTAGAACGCGGTAGCCATCAGGGCCGATACGCCGAAACCGAAAATGATGCCGTTGGTATGCAGTGGCCGCAGGCGCCCAAAGGACAGCCAGGGCTGCTCCATGTCCAGGCCCGGCCAGATCAGTTCAGCGGACAGGTAGACACCGGCCGCCATGGCCAGGATGGCCCAGAGCACGGAGAACTGGACCAGCCGCAGGACGACCCGATCATGAAAATGATTGTTCGACGTATCTGTCGTCAAAACCGCAATTCTCCTATACGCCCATCAGGGGGCCGATACCGGACGCCCACAATCCCATGCTCAAACCCAGCAATGACACCGCCGCCACCAGCAGCCACCCCACCAGGGACGAGGCCATCAACATGCCGCGTTCCGGCGGCGTTTCCAGCGCCACGGGAATGCCTGTGTAAAGCAGGTACATACTCCAGATCATCGTGGGAATCAGGATCAGTACATTGAAAAAGACATCGGGGAACAAGTGTGCGGCGCTGGCGAAGGCCAGCGGGGCGCCGACAATGGTGATCATGGCGAAATGACGTCCCAGCGAACCGCTGGCGCCATAGGTCGAAGCCATCCAGTGACTGATCAGCGCCGTGGTCACGAAACCGAACACCAGCGTGAGAAAGTAACCGATGGAAATCAGCGTCAGCGTGGTGACCGGCAACATCAGCGGATCATTGGCGCCCAGCCGCCAGCCGAAGAAAACCGCACCGATCCAGGAGAACAGCGGGGGCAGCAGCAATAACCAGACCGAATACCGCAGCAACACGCTGAGTGGTGCGGGGTCGGCACTGGACAGCTCGCGAAAGGCAGCGGCCGGATCATACAGCGCTTTCAGGAGCAAATTGGACAAGCCACTATCACGCATGGGTCGAGACTGCCATAAATAATGATTCTCTGACAATACCTGCCAGAGCGGTTCGGGATGACTGAGCGGCCCATCATACGGCACCCGGCCAAACCACTATTGATACAGATCAATAGTGGTGGTGGCAAGACGCTGTCACCGTGCTGGCGGCTTGGGATGCTCGTATAGCCATTCCACCAGCTGGGCTGCATAGCTGTCCGACACGGTCGGGGAATGCGCGCCGGCGGTGATCGTCCACAGCTCCACAGCGCCGCCCGGCTGGCAACCCGCGGCAAAGCTCAGCACGCCAGTCTCATGGCCGGGCAGGCTGGCATCCAGATCACGGCGCTCGCGCGCCCTTCCCCGGTCGGTACAGCCGTTATAGCCGGCCCACTGCCGCACTGTCTGCATGGCACCGGGATACCGGGTCTCGCGGATTTCCCCGCCCTGGTAGGCGATGGTGCCATCGGCGGTACCGTGAATCTGCAGGACATTGACGGGTTGCTCGGGCGGATCACGCCGTTCAGCGTGACTGGCGCCGGCCAGACTGATCATGGCCGCGATCGTGTCAGAGTGCTCATAGGCCATCCGGTAGGACATGAATCCCCCGTTGGAATGGCCGATCAGATAGATACGCCGGTCATCGATGCTGTACTCCTCTTGCATTCGTTCGATGACGGACATCAGGTAGCCGACGTCATCCACGCCGGTATCATAGAAATTGCAACAGGCATCCGAGGCGTTCCAATAGGGATTCTCATCGTCCTGTGGTTCCCGCATCCCCTCCGGCGCCACCAACAGGAAGCCGTATTCATCGGCCACGTCGCTCAGCCCCATGTAGCCATCCACGCGCGGCCCGTTGGACGTGTAGCCGTGCAACAGCACGATCAGCGGTGCGGGCCTCTCACCCGAATAGTCATCCGGCACGGTGACGGGCAACTCGCCCCGGCCCACATCAATGGCCTGGCTCCAGGCGGCCGTCGAAGCGGCGGCCAGCAGGGCCATCAGCATCAGTCTCTTGAGAACGCGCATAACTGCAGTCTCCTGGTGATTTTTGTTGTCCCGCTGATTGTACGATAAAAGGGTCCTTCCCATAACCGGGGGAAACGAAAGGGCGTTTATTGCTCTCGCGAAGATCGCCAAGAGCGCAGAGAAAACAATGAGCTTGCGATAGCTGCCTGACGCACTTCAATGCCCCGCACTCCAATCCCGTTCCCACTCATGACAGGCCCTCCTTGGCGATCTTGGCGAGCTCTGCGAGACAATAAAAAAGCCGGAGCATGCTCACACACCCCGGCTTCTGTCACCCCTTCACGTTACCTGTGACCGGTTACAGGCTGTCCAGCGCGCGGTTCAGCGTGGACGAGGGACGCATGGCGCTGGAAACCAGCTGCGAGTCCGGCTGGTAGTAGCCACCAATCTCCACCGGCTTGCCCTGGACACCATTCAGCTCGTCAGCGATCTTCTGCTCGTTCTCACTGAGGGCGGCATGCAACTTCGCGAAACGTTCGGCCAGTTCCGCATTCTCGTTCTGCCCGGCCAGCGCCTCGGCCCAGTACAACGCCAGATAGAAATGACTGCCCCGGTTGTCGATCTCGCCGATCTTGCGTGCGGGCGATTTATCGTTCTCCAGGAATTTGGTGTTGGCCACATCCAGGGTCTCGGCCAGCACACGGGCGCCGTCAATGCCAGCCTGCTGTGCCATGTGCTCCAGGGAAGCGGCCAGGGCCAGGAACTCACCCAGGGAGTCCCAGCGCAGGTAGTTCTGTTCAGTGAACTGCTCCACGTGCTTGGGCGCGGAACCACCGGCACCGGTCTCGAACAGCCCGCCGCCGTTCATCAGGGGCACGATGGACAGCATCTTCGCCGAGGTGCCCAGCTCCAGGATCGGGAACAGGTCAGTCAGGTAGTCACGCAACACATTGCCGGTCACGGAGATAGTGTCCTTGCCGTCCCTGATGCGTTGCAGCGTATGACGAGTGGCGTCCTCCGGTGACAGGATGCGGATGTCCAGGCCATCGGTATCGTGTTCCTGCAGGTACTCGTTGACCTTGGCAATCAGCTCACGGTCATGGGCACGCTCTTCGGTCAGCCAGAACACGGCCGGCATGCCACTCTGGCGGGAACGGTTGACGGCCAGCTTGACCCAGTCCCGGATCGGAGCGTCCTTGACCTGGCACATGCGCCAGATGTCTCCTTTTTCCACGTCATGGGAGAAGACCGTCTCGCCGGCCTTGTTGAGCACCTTCACGGTACCGGCGGCGGGGATCTCGAAAGTCTTGTCGTGGGAGCCGTACTCTTCGGCCTTCTGCGCCATCAGACCGACGTTGGGGCAGGTGCCCATGGTGGTCGGGTCGAGCGCGCCGTTTTCCTGGCAAAAGCGGATGGTTTCCTGGTAGACGCCAGCGTAGCAGCGATCCGGGATCATGGCCTTGGCATCCTGCTGTGCGTCGTCGCGGTTCCACATCTTACCGCCATCACGGATCATGGCCGGCATGGAGGCATCGATGATCACATCACTGGGCACATGCAGGTTGGTGATGCCCTTGTGGGAGTTGACCATGGCCAGGGCCGGCCCCTCGCTATAGGCCGCCTCGATGTCATCCTCGATGGTGGAACGCGTGCTGTCCGGCAGCTCGGCGATCTTCGCCAGTACATCACCGAAACCGTTGGTGGCATCGACCTCCAGCTCCCGGAACGTGTCGGCATGCTTCTCGAACACGGAAGCGAAGAACACCCTCACGGCATGACCGAACATGATGGGATCGGAGACTTTCATCATCGTCGCTTTCAGGTGCAGCGACAACAGAACGCCCTTCTCTTTCGCATCCTGCATCTGCTCCCGGAAGAAGGCCTGCAGCTTTGCCGCGCTCATGCAGGCGCCATCCACCACTTCCCCGGCCAGCACCGGAACCGACTCCTTCAACACCTGCTCACCATCCGCCGTCTGCAGCACGACCTTCAGTTCATCGGCGCTGGCGAACGTGGTGGACTGCTCGCTGGCAAAGAAATCGCCGTCCTCCATGTGTGATACATGGGTTTTCGAATCGCCGGACCACTGGCCCATGCGGTGCGGGTGCTTGCGCACATAATTCTTGACCGCGGCCGGTGCGCGGCGGTCGGAATTGCCTTCGCGCAGCACCGGATTGACGGCCGAACCCTTGACACGGTCATAACGGGCGCGGACTTCGCGCTCCTCATCGGTTTTCGGGTCGTGGGGATAATCGGGCAATGCGTAACCCTGCCCCTGAAGCTCCTTGACGGCGGCAATCAACTGCGGAATGGAGGCGCTGATATTGGGTAGTTTGATGATATTGGCTTCCGGTGTCTTCGCCAGCTCGCCGAGCTCGGCCAGGGCATCACCGATGCGCTGGTCTTCCTTCAGGTACTCGGGAAACTGCGCGATGATCCGGCCCGCCAGGGAGATGTCCCGGGTTTCCACCGACACACCGACGGCTTTTGTGAAGGACTCGATGATGGGCAACAGTGAGTAGGTTGCCAGGCGTGGTGCCTCGTCGGTTTCCGTGTAGATGATCTTTGCGCCGTCGTTCGACATAGTGGTTCCTATTCCAGAAATTCAGTACTGTACGGCCCCTCCGCCACTATCCTGCGGGCAGCCCTGGCGGGCCGGACAGGCGAGGTCGCCGCTGAAAAGACGCGCGGATTATACCACCCGTGGCATCGATATGGTATGGCAGCGTACCGGAGCCGGCCCGCACTGATAACAGCCTTGACGAATGGTTTCAGCTACTTGCGCGACAATCCGGCTTCCAGCCATTCCAGCAGCTGCCCGGCATCGGCTGGGTCATGGCGCTCGCCGAGACCCCGTAACACCTGTTGCAGGCGCTGTTCCCGCGTCAATGGCGTACCCGGCGTCACATAACCTTCCTGCTCCAGCCACTCTTCCAGCGCACTGACTTTGGTGGGGCCGAAGCCGGCCACCTTGCGAGTCCCGCTCCTGAGCGCCGCCAGCAGTTCCACGGGATCTCCGCCCACTTCCTGCACCCGCTCCGCGATCTCTTCCTCGAACCGCTCACTTACCGCGCTGCTCTGCTGCAATGTAACGCGACTCACAGGACGGTTGCGATCGTGATGCCAGGCGTCCTGCCAGCGACGTGCCGTCTGGCATCGGGCGCCCAGCCGCTGCCTCTCCTCTGCATCGGTGACCGCGGCCCCGGCACTGTCGCTCTGCAGCAAGCCCTTCAGCTGCCCCAAGGAAGTGACCCGCCAGTCCGACATCAACCGATGCAGCAACGGTAGATCGTCACGCAGAAGATGGAAGACATGGAAGTCTCCCGGTGGTTGCTCCGGGTCTACTGGAGGAACGGCAAGACGCGCTGCATAGTCCTCGGGCGCATCGCCGTCCGGCTCCGGCACTGGCTGCAGCGGTGGCAGGATATAGTCCTGTGCCTGCGCTTCCGGTGTGCCGAAACGCAGGGCGGCCAGGTCAATGCGATGAGGCGCTTCACCGGTCATCTGTTCCCACAATACCGGCTCCTGCTGCCTGGCCGAAATATAGAACACCTGACGCCCTTCATTCCGGGTCAGTGCCACCAGGCTTTCCGCGACGGCCGCGAACCGCGACTCATCACTGGTAGTCAGTGCTTCATCAAGGAACAGCGGCAGGGATTCCCGTCCCTGCTCCAGATGCCGTGTCCAGGCCATTCGCACGGCCAGCTGCAGCTGCATCCGCGTACCGGACGAAAGCTCGGACAGGGGGCGTGAGCGATCCTTCCGGCGGTCATGCGCCAGCAATCCCGACTCATCGATTCGCACATCCCAGGCCTGGTGCGTGAAGCGGCCAAAAAGATCGCGGGCCTCGCGCAGCACAGCCGGCTCGTGTTCGTTCTGGTGCTCGCGCTCAATGTCCTCCAGCAGGAAGCGCCCGGCTTCCGCTGCAAGCTGCTCATCGAGCCGGTCCTGATAGACTGCCGCAGCCTGATCCACGCGATGCAGCGCCCCTTCCAGGCGCCGGTCCGCGCCGGCATTGTCGAGCCGCGCCTGCAGATCACTGCGCCGCTGCATCAACTCATCATAACGCTCGCCCTGTTGACGGGCTTCATCGCATTGGCGCTGCAAGGCGTCCCGGTCTCCGCTGGTAGCGGCTTCCAGCCATTCCGGATGATCAGCCAGCATCCCGCGCGGGCCGATTTCCTGGCCTTCCAGTTTTTGCAGACGCCCGCGCAGGGCTTTCCAGTCATCCAGTCGTTCCAGGCCGGTCTGCAGGGAAGCCCGGTCACCGGGAGCCAGTCCCGCTTCCCGATACAAATTTTCGATTTCCTTCTCCCGGTCTGACAGTTCACCGTCAATCCGTTCCAGTTCACGCTCCGCGTTCTTCAGGTCGCTCTCGGCCTTCTCGGACTCGCCGGCCCGCTCGCTCAACTCATGCAGGGCGGCGGCCAGTACTGCCAGGTTGTCATCCACTTCCAGACGCCAACGCTTGAGAAAATCCAGCACCTCCTTGCGGTGGCCGGCCATGAAGCGTTCCTTTTCCCCGATCTGCGCCTCCAGCGCCCTGCGCTCCACCTGCGCGCGATCATGACGGGCAAAAAGATCCAGAAAGCGCCGCATGCCCCTCGCTGCCAGGCCCGGATCGAATCCCACCGAAGCTGCCAGCCGGGTCTTCTCCTTTTGCAGGTCCTCGGCCTCCTTCTCCAGAGTCAGCAGCCGCTCCCGGTCACCCTGCGAGGACAACGCCCGTTCGCGCAGACTCTGCAACCGGTTGGCTTCGCGGCGCAGTACCGCCAGATGTCTTGACACGGCCTCCCCGTTCCAGCCTTCCGGCTCATCCAGACCCTGCTTTCGGAACCGGTCCCGGGCCTCGGTGGCCGGATCGCGGGCCTGGGCCAGCTGGGCCCAGGCCACACCCGCCACACCAATACCGGCGGCCGCAGCAGCCCACCAGTGCTGTTGGAGAATGGCCAGTACCGCAGCCGCCAGCGCTCCCGCAATACCCGGCCATAGCCCATACCGCCCACGCCTCAGAGAATCCCGCCACTCCCGCGCGGACAACCAGGCCGAAAGCGCATCCACCCCCTGCCAGTGAGACTGGATCTGTTCTGTGTCCGGCGGGTTTTGCACGTCCTCCAGTCGGCCCCGGATCGGCTCGCGGGCCAGACGATTGTTCTCCAGCCGGTCGGCCAGTTGTCCGGCGGCATCCAGTTGCTCCGGCGCTGACGCCGGGTCGCTTTCCTCTGCGCCGAGCGACTCCAGCGCCTGTCGCTCTTCCTCCCGAGCGCTGATCAGCCTGCTCCGCAGGTCCTGCCATTGTTCATGCCAGCGCTGTACCTGATCCAGCAGGCCACGCATGCCGTCCAGATCGACCGCTAGAGGCCTTTCGCTTTCCAGGCCGGTCTGCCGCCACCGCTGCCTGGCTGCCTCCAGCGCTTGTTGTGTGTCCTTCCGGGCGCCTTCCAATTTCCCCTTGTTCTCTTCCAGGCGCTGCAGCTGACCCAGTTCATTGCCCCGCAGACGCTCCATGCCCGCCGGGAATGCCACCAGTTCCGATTCAATCTGATGCCGCTGCACCAGGACATCGTGCAGGGTCAACGCGGCATCCAGCCGGGTCGCCTCCTGCCGCGCCTTGCTGGCGGCCTCGATCTGCTCCGCCAGCTCCGGCAACTCCTGTTCCTCGCGCTGCAGGCGGGCGTAATCGGCCTCCACTTCCCGAAGTCGGGTCCTGGCGCCCTGCAGTTCACCACGCTCATGAATGCCAGCCCGGGGTGACAGGGGGAACAGGAGCTCCCGCAGGCCCCGCAGGTCATGGCCGCCGGTCAGAGCCTGGCGCAGCTGCTCCACCAGTGATCGATCACTGTCACCCGCCACCGCCAGGTCTTCCATTTTCAGCAGGTAGCAGTGCAGGAAATCACGATCCGGTAATGAAGGCGGCCCGGTTGGCTTACCGTCATGCTGCCAACTCACCTGCCGCCCCGTACGAGTCACTGTCCAGATGCCGTCGTCGGCCACCAGCTCCGCGCTCAGCGACAGGGCCACGGGATCCTGACTCAGCGGCTCGACGACCAGGTAGCGAAGCGCGCGGATCATACTGCTCTTGCCGACCGCATTGGGGCCGGTGACCAGGTTAAGGCCGGGGCGGAGTCCGTGCACCGTGAAACCGGGATCTATGCCCGGCAGTTGCTGGATGTCCAGCCGGGTCAGCCTCATGGCTCCCCCCCCTGCCGCGACAGCATTTCATCCAGCAGGCGAGTACCCGTGCGCCGCAGGTGATCAATCACCTCCTCGTCATCCGGCTCTGTAACGTCCAGGCCACGCCAACGCGCGTCGGCCGCCTGTTGCCGAAGACGCTGCCGCGCATCACGGATCAGGCGGCGGGCCGGTTCGCTGTCAGGCCGCTCCAGCCAGCGCAGACGCTGCGCCAACAGACCCGGCGGATCACTCTGCCCGGCCAGCGAATCCAGCGACACAGTCGGCCGGGTATCGCGCTGGCAATGTTCGATGAAATAGGCAGCGCCACTTGCCACACCATCATGGACGATGGAGCCTTCCTGTTTCTCACGCTCGAACAGGCGCTGCACTGCCGGCCCGAAACCGGTACGTCCCGCCAGGGAGAGGCGAACCCCCACCGCAGCGGGTGCCATGGTCCTGCCGGACAGCTCCTCATCCAGACCACGGAGGTACTCAAGCAACAGGGATCGCGCCTGCTCGGCCTCCTCGAGCTCGCTCAGGTCCAGCGTGACAGCCTGCCAGCGCATGGGAGCCAGCACCCGCTGTTCAACGGATTGCAGCCGGCCACTTTCCACACTGATCAGCCAGGGGCCATGATCGCCCGGCTCGCCGGGATCCATACCGGAAACACATCCGAGATAACCGGACAGTCGATCAGAGGAAAGGGCATCAGGAGCATGAATATGACCGAGCAGCCAGCCGTCCAGGCCGGCCCCGTCCAGTTCGCTGGAACGTACGGGCGCGTGGGGGCTGCCATGCTGATCACGGTCACAATGGAGCAGTCCGATGTTGAGCCCGGGGCACCGCTCCAGATGGACGCCCTCGAGAGGGCTGCGCCGCACAACGGCAGACGGAAAGGACCAGCCGTGCAGGGTCAGCGATTCCCCACCGGCCTCCAGTGTCGTGGATTCCCATTCACCACCGCGGCCCAGCAGGTGAAAGTCCGGCAACTGGTCTGCCAGTCGAGGCAAGACCTTCACGTCGTGATTGCCGGCCACACCCAACACACGGATACCGGCTTCGGTCAGTCGTTGGACGCCCCGGTGCAGTTCCCGGTAGGCCTCGAAGAAATCGTCTTCCCGCTCGACCACGTCACCCGCCAGCGCCACGACGTCCACCGCATCCGCGACAGCGTGATCGACCACGCGTTTCCAGGCGGCGGCCGGAGCAAGCGCTCGGCGCTCGCCGGACAGCGCTTCGGGCAGGCGGGACGGGTAGCGGCCCAGGTGTATGTCACCGACCGCCAACAGCTTCAGGGGCATCAGTACAGGATCCTTGTCATCGGACGCGCGTCCCTCGATTTCGATGCCCGCAGTCTATCCTATATGGTCCCCGGAGCTGAACCGCCCGGAGTAAGCCGCGCCTCAGGGCGCATCCACCGACGCGGCGTGCAGCATGACGTGGAACAGATAATTCTGTTCCACCGTACCATCAAAGAGATGGGCAAACGGCCCCTTGGCATAGACGGCCACGTCTTCACCGGAGTGGGTTTCGCCGGACAGGGGGATCAGGGCCTGTTGCATGTAATCGATATTGGCCACGTCCGCTTCCGTGATTTCCGCGCGGCCCTCCTGTGCCAGGCGCTCATCAAAGAGAATCGAACCTGCGCCATTCAAGTAGCCGGCCACGGTATAGGGCTTGCCATCCGATGCCTCATTAGGCGTCCCGGTGTGCCAGTCATTGGCCGAGTCAATCTGCATGCACAGGCCCTGGATGTCCGACCCGCGGCCACAGTAACCATTGAACGCGATGGCATGTTCGTGATCCGCCGTGACGATGATCAACGTCTCGCGATCATCGGTCATCTCATCCGCCACTTCCACCGCTTCGGAGAATGCCGCCGCGTCACGCAGGGTACGCGCCAGGTTTCCGGCATGATGGGCATGATCAACCCGGCCGGCTTCGACCTGCAGGAAAAAGCCGTCCTCGTTGGTGGACAACGCCCGGATTGCGGCTTCGGTCATTTCGGCCAGAGAGGGCTCGTCGTCACGATCCGCCTCGTACTGCATATGGCCATCCTCGAACAGCCCCAGCATCGGCGACCCGTCAAGTCGCAGCCGGCCGAAGCCTTCACTGTCCCAGGCATACTGCACGCCCTGTTGCTGAGCCTCATTGATCAGATGACGCTGATCCCGGCGCACGCCCACGCCGTCCTCCTCGGTGGCCGCGCCCTCAGGCACAAAATTGCGCCGGCCTCCGCCCATGGCAATATCGACATGCCCGGCGGTCATCGCCTGCAGCAACTGCTGCGCGATGTCCACCTGCTCCCGGCAGCCCTCCGGTACATTGCCTTCCCAGTTACGGTCGGCAGAGCTGGCGTACACGGTGGCGGGTGTGGCGTGCGTGATACCAGCGGTCGATACAGCACCTACCGATTTGCCGGCATCAGAGAGAATGCGGGACAGGGGTGTGAGCAGGTTGCCCGTCAGCGTGCCGCAGTCACCACGCACCACGTCCTGACTGACATTCACCACTCCGGCCCGGGTCTTGATCCCGCTCATGATGGCGGTGGCCGTGCCGGCCGAATCCGGCGTCTGCGCGTTGGTGTTGTAGGTCTTGACCAGCGCACTGTAGTAGTCGGGGGTCTCGAAAGGCAGCACATGGTCATCGCCGCTGCCCCCTTCGCGTTGCCCCACGAACAGTCGGGTGGCGTAATTGGTGCCGACACCATGCCCGTCCGAGATCAACAGGATGATGTTGCGGGCACGCCCGGTATTGAGCTCCCGGTCCAGACGGGCCTGCAACGCGGCTTGTCCGTCAGCGTACCAGTCCGGTGTCCCCCCGTCGGGTTGTGCGCTCAGCGATACGGCCCACAACATGGCCGGCAGGGAAAGGATCAGAATCAACGAACGGATCAGGGCGACGGTATTCATAAAACCTCTGACACAACGTTTGAATGGATTGCACGACAGTATCGCTTATGCGCATGACAGAATCACAACAGCGGCAGCCGTCTTTCCCGATCCAACGTTTGCTCCGTCACTGTCATCCCATCGATGCCGGCTTGGGCCCCAGCAGCAGCCAGAGAATCAGACCGATCAGCGGCAGGAACAGCAACAGCAGGATCCAGAGCAGCTTGGCAACTCCGCCCGCAGGACTCTGGGCCACCTTGACGACGGCCCAGATGATGATCAACAGCCAGATCAGCCCCAGCAACCCACTGACTTCGATACCCATGGCAGATTCTCCTTATTGATGAATCGACACTCCATGAATACCACAGTCCGGGAGCGATTGCATCCGGTCCGGCAGAACGCCCTGCTGGCGTTACAGGGTGCCGGAGATCTTGAGCGCCACGACCCGGCCGGAGGTGGCGCACATGCTTTCGATCTCGTTGATGACGCCACTGGTGATGCGCCCGTCGAAACGCGTCCGCTCCCGGCACTGCAGGTTGGACGTCACGTTACGGGCGTCCAGTCGGAAACGGATGCCATTGAATGCCGCCACCTCGGCAAAGGCGGTGACCATGGGCTCGCCTTCATAGCGCTCCAGGTTGTCGACGTCATAGCGTTTCATATTGCCATCGAAGCGATTGTTCCAGTTCACTCCGTAACTGATCGGCCGGGTGGCCATGTCATGCCGGAAACCGAGCTGGAAACGGCCCCGATCATAGCGCTCGAAGCGCCGCTCGATCCCCAGGAAAGGATCAGTGATCTCGGAGTCCTGGACCGTCAGCTGGGACGTCAGCAGCAGACCGGGCAGGTCCAGTGGCGTCATGCGGACACTGCCATTGAGCGTAAAACCGTACATGGGACCGTCGCCGATGTTGCCGGCCACCGAGGTGGGCGTCGCTTCGTCCGGGGTGGCATCCATGCGCTCGATCACATCGTAATGCTTCATCCAGAAGAAACGGCCATCCATGACCCCGGCATCGGCCGGCAGTCGGTACTCGAAACGGACATCATACAGATGCACCTGCTCCTGACTCAGCTCGCTGTTACCCGCCAGTGACGCCGAGTCGTCATCGCGGTCGTCACGTGTCGCCACGAAATCGGAAAAGCTCAGTTGCCGCACGATCTTCTGGGCGGAAGCGCGCAGTTGCAGGGCCGAACTGACATTGAAACGCCAGTCGATCCTGGGTTTCAGGAAACCGAAATCCCGCTTCTGGTACACATCACCACTCTGGGTGATCTCCGAGGATTCGTAGACCAGCGTGCTTTCCACAGACATTCGCGGGCTGAGTTGCCAGTTGTGAATCAGGAACGGCTCGTAACGCGTTTCCTCGACCATGGAATCCGCAATGCCCAGCTCGACAGGCACCAGTCCACCATGGGCCTCCGAGGGTGCGCCGGAGCCGGACGCCTGTCCGACCCGCAACGAGGAATCCAGGCCAGTCCAGGCCCGCTCCACACCGGCCTCAATATCCTGGGTCTCGCCCACGCCGGTGGTCCAGGAAGTCCTCACGATACGCTCTTCCTCGATGGAGCGGCTGTCGACAAACAGCTCCTTCTTCTCGTCTGCACCACTCACTGACGCGTAACGCTCGCGCACACTGTCATCATCAGCCCGGTTGACAATGAACAGCACCTTGAAGCGGTCCCCGCCGGCCAGGTTGTACTGATAATCGCCACCAATCTCCCAGTTGCTCTGTGCGCCCGGAATGTCTTCCCGCTCCACCGTCAGCACTCGTGAAGGGCCCGTCAGATCGGTGATCTCCCGGCGCACATCGGCGGGGTCGTCATTCTGCCGGTACAGCAGATTGAGCCGGGCGCTACTGGCCGGGTTGATGGCGTAGCCCAGATTGGTGGACAGGCTGTAGTCGGTCTGGTCCCGCGTGCGGGTCTCGTGAATCCGGTCGTTGGGGGAATAATCGCCCTGCACACTGCTCTCGCTGGTAACCCTGTGATCATGGCGCGGCTCGGCGGACAGACTCGAGACCGCCGTCAGCGCCGGTCCCTGGTAGTTCCAGGCCAGACGGCCGCCGGGCTGGACGTGACCGTCCTGGTAATGATCGGCATTGGCCTCCCAGGACACTGTGCTGCTGGAGAGCGCCTCATGCAGCACCACATTGACAACCTGATTACTGCCTCGCACGTCCAGTGCTGCGGAGGTGCCCCGAATGATCTCGAAGTGCCGCACCTGACCGGCGCTGATACGTGACAGCTGATCCGACGCGGCATTGTCCTTGCCGGCGACCCGCTTGCCATTGATCAGCAGCTGGTCGCCCCCACCGCCGCCGAGTCCTCGGCCACCACCGCCGCCGCCAAAGCCTCCCCCGGCGGGAGACGCCAGGCCGGGAATCCGATTGAACATGTCCTGGGCAGTGACCGGATTGTGCTGCTCGAAGTAGTCGGCACCGTAGATCACGGTGGAATCATCAACGTTCTGCTGGGCCTGCAGGGGAGTGACCGCCAGCTGGGCTGCCAGGAGGACGGAAAACAAGGGAGAGGAAGCAGTCATCCTGTTCCACACGGCATGCAGCAAACAAGAGGACTTCTTCATTGTATTGCGCCTTTGTCATTATTCGGGAAAAGGCGTAACTTATTCAATTGATCGCCATTATGCAACAGAAACACTTTCTTTGATCCCGAACTGCCTCTGCCACTCAACGGTCTGCAGGGAGAACCGGAAACACCATCAGGGAGTTGCCCAGCGTGAGAATCGGCGTACCGCAAGAAGTCAAGACAGAGGAATACCGCGTCGGTCTGACTCCGGCCGCCGTGGTGGACCTGACCGACCATGGTCACGAAGTGTTCATCGAGCGTGGTGCCGGCGTGGGCGCCGGCTTCGAGGACGAGCAATACCGTAATGCCGGCGCCTCACTGATGGAGGACGCCGCCTCGGTGTTCGAAGCGGCGCAGCTGATCGTCAAGGTCAAGGAACCGCAGCCCCGGGAGGTGGCATTACTGCGCCCGGATCACCTTCTGTTCACCTACCTGCATCTGGCCGCTGATGCCGGCCTGACGCAGAGCCTGTGCGATAGCGGAGCCACCTGTATCGCCTACGAAACGGTCACTGACAGTGCGGGCCGGCTTCCGTTGCTGGTTCCCATGTCACAGATTGCCGGCCGGCTCTCGGTGCAGGCCGGAGCCACACACCTGGAACGGCCCAGGGGCGGCAGGGGGGTGTTGCTGGGAGGCGCAACCGGCGTCCCGCCCGGCAAGGTCACCATCATCGGCGGCGGGACCGTTGGCGGTGCCGCCATCCGTATTGCCCTGGGCATGGGCGCGAACGTCTGCGTGCTCGACAAATCCATGAATCAGCTGGAACAACTCAGCCAGCGCTTTGGCAGCCGCCTGACCACCATCTATGCTTCGAGTGACAACCTGCACCGCCACGTAGTGTCCGCCGACCTGGTCATTGGCGCCGTGCTGGTACCCGGGGCAACGGCGGCACGCCTCATCACCGCCGACATGATACGTAGCATGACGCCCGGTTCCGTCATGGTGGATGTGGCGGTCGATCAGGGCGGCTGCTGCGAGAATACACGCCCCACCACCCATGCCGATCCGACCTTCATCGTCGACGGGGTGGTGCATTACTGCGTAGCCAACATGCCGGGGGCCGTGCCCGCCACCGCCTCCGAGGCACTGGGCAATGCCACGTTGCCGCACGTACTGGCACTGGCGGACAAGGGTCTGACCCGCGCACTGGAAGACGATGAACACCTGGAAAACGGCGTCAACATCCGCGATGGGAAAGTGACCCATCCTGCTGTACGATCCAGTCTCGGTCTGTAACCGTCATTAAACAGGAAGTGAGACAGCAATGCACAGCGACCGTATTCTGATCCTGGATGATGAGCCATTGACGGGCCAGACCATCAGGAGTATTGCCGAATTTGCCGGCATGCAGGCCCGGCATACGACCGATCCGGATGAGTTCTTCCAGCTGGTGCAGGAATGGAGGCCCGGCCATATCGCCCTGGACCTGATCATGCCGGACATGGACGGCGTGCAGGTCATGATCAGGCTGGCGGAACTGAACTGCCGCGCACGCATCATCATCACCAGTGGCGTCGGCACCCGGGTACTGGATGCGGCGGCACGCTCGGCGGCCGAGCACGGGCTGCGTATAGCCGGCGTTCTCGCCAAACCGTTTTCCCCGCCCCGTCTGCGCGAGCTATTGTTCGCATCGGACACCGATGCCGAGTACAACAGCGAGCAGAAACTCGAGCAACCCGCCACCCGCAAAACGCAAGAAGACATGCCGCCTCCTGCGGCGGATACGCAGTTCTCGCACCAGGACCTGGTGCGCGCACTGGATAACGACGAGCTGTTCGTCGTCTATCAACCCAAATTGCACTGCCGCACCGGCATCCTCACCGGCTTCGAAGCACTGGTCCGGTGGCAGCATCCCGCCCGGGGCGTGGTCACTCCGGACAGCTTCATTCCCCTGGCCGAGCAGAGTGAGCTGATTGATCAATTGACACTGCGTGTACTGGAGAAATCGCTATCCTGGCTACACCAGCTTCCGCGAAGCGTGGCGGAGAGCAGCGGTGATCCGTACCTGTCATGGCGCATGGAATCGGTGACGCTCTCCCTCAACATATCAGCCGCGTCATTGAACAACCTGACACTGTTCGATCAGCTTGACGAGTGCTGCCAGGCCTGGGGCATCCGCCGCGACCGGCTGATCTTAGAGCTCACCGAGACCAGCGCCATGGAGGACCCCATCGCCTCGCTGGACATGCTGACGCGCGTGCGCATGCGCGGCTACCATCTCTCGATCGATGATTTCGGAACCGGCTATTCTTCCATGTTGCAACTGGCGCGTCTTCCGTTCTCCGAGATCAAGGTGGACAAGTCATTCGTGATGACAGCGGAAGAATCCGAGGAGTCGCGCACAGTGATCCGTTCGATCATCGAGCTGGGTCACGGGCTGGGCCTGCAGGCCACTGCCGAGGGTATCGAGACCGAGGAGACACTGGCCTACCTGACCAGTGTCGGCTGTGACCTGGCGCAAGGTTACCACATCGCCCGCCCCATGACCGAGCAGCAGACACTGGAATGGCTGATCGAACGCAGCCACAACAACGAAGAATCCCGCCTCAGCGTGTTACATGCCATGAACCTGCTGGACACGCCGGAAGAAGAACGCTACGACCGCATCACCCGGCTGGCATGCCGGCTGTTCGGCGTACAGACGACCCTGTTGTCCCTGGTGGATACCGACCGGCAATGGTTCAAGTCCGTACAGGGACTGCGCATCCGTGAAACCCACCGCGACGCGTCATTCTGTAGCCATGCCATTGACCAGACCGGCACCATGATCGTCAACGACGCCAGTCAGGATCCACGCTTTGCGGGCAACCCGCTGGTGACCGGTTTCCCGCACATCCGCTTCTATGCGGGAGCGCCGATTCATGCCAGCAACGGCAGCAAACTTGGCACGCTATGCCTGATCGACCCGGAGCCCGGCGTACTGTCGGACAGTGAAACCCGCCTCCTGGAAAAGCTCGCGGGCCTGTTGGAAGCCGAACTGGATGATGAACCGGGCAAGATCACGGATCGCCTGACCGGCCTGATGAATCGCAAAGGCTTTGAAAAACGGGCCGGCCAGCTCCTGGAGCTCTGTAATCACTTCGGGCTGTCGGCGGATCTGCTGTTCCTCGATATCGACCACTTCAAGAAGCACAACAGCGTCCACGGCCCACAATCCGGAGATCGCTTTCTGGACTCTTTCAGCCGCCTGTTCCGCGACGCATTCAGCGAGGCCGACCTGATCAGCCGTTTCGGCAGTGACGAGTTCGTGGTGTTGCTGGTAGGCCAGCCCCCGGAGGCCATAAAAGACATGCTCAACACCTTGCGCAGACATTTCAATGCCAGTCAGACCGACAGCCGGATCGGACTGGATTTCTCCACCGGCCACTCGACACTGGATAGCGAAACACACGACGACCTGCAGCAGCTGCTGGCCCGCGCCGACCGGGACATGTACGCTGCCCGCGCCGCAGCCGGGGACGACGAGTAAACCAGGGGCCATAAACTCCTTGCCCGCCGTCAGGGGCAGAAATAGGATTGCGTCCCATGTGCCTTGATGGCGTCAGCCAGGCGCTGCAGTCCCAATACATAGGCCGCCGTCCGCAGCGTGATTCCCTTGCTGCGCGCCATGGCCCACACCGCCATGGCCTCCTCCTCCATCAGCGGCTTGAGACGGCTCTGCACTTCCTCCGCTGTCCAGTACCAGCCTTGCCGGTTCTGTACCCACTCGAAATAGGAGACAGTCACGCCACCGGCATTGGCCAGAATGTCCGGCACCACCTGCACCCCCTTTTCACTCAACAAGTGATCGGCATCAGCGGTCACCGGTCCGTTGGCCAACTCCAGCACCACGGCGGCCTTCACGCCGCCCGCATTGTCCACGGTGATCTGGTCTTCCATGGCGGCCGGGACGATCAGATCGCAGTCCAGCGCAAACATTTCATCCGTCTCCAGACTGCGGACACTCCTGTGCGGATCATCCAGATAAGCGGTCACCGATCCCTTCTCTTGTTTCATCTCCATCAAGCGGACGGGATCCAGCCCTCGTTCATCACAGATGGCGCCGCCACTGTCCGATACGGCCAGGATTTTCCAGCCGCCCTCATGTAACAGATGCGCCATTTCCGCGCCGGCGTTCCCGAAGCCCTGGATCACCGCGCGGCGTTCCGTCTGACCGAGCCCCAGCTCGTCTGTCAGCCGGTTGAGCACATAGAAGCCGCCCCTGGCCGTGGCGCCCTGCCGTCCCTGCGAACCACCCAGCTCGATCGGCTTTCCTGTGATCACACCAGGCGCCGGATACCCCACATACTTGGCGTATTCATCGGCCATCCACCCCATGATCATGGCATTGGTATAGACATCGGGCGCCGGAATATCCCGCTCCGGACCGATCATCCGCGAGTAGGCCTGCACATAGGCTCGCGACAGCCGTTCCAGTTCCCGCCGGCTCAGCGCCCGGGGATCCACCCGTATTGCGCCCTTGCCACCGCCATAGGGCAGACCGGCAACAGCACACTTGAAGGTCATCCAGAACGCCAGCGTCACCACCTCTTCCCCGTTTGCGTCGGGGTGGTAGCGGATGCCACCTTTAGTGGGGCCGCGTGTGTCGTCGTAACGGCAGCGCCAGGCCTCGAAGGAGCGGCGGGAGCCGTCATCCATACGGATGGTGAGCCGGGTGGTCAACAGCTCGCGCGGATAGCGCAAGGTGTCCAGTACTTCCTCGGGCACGTCGGCATACCGTGCCGCTTCTTCCATATGGCTGAGTGCACCACTGAGCGTCTCTGACATCGTTTTCTCCTGGTGGGTCATGCGGGCTGATCATTACCAGCGGCCAGTGATTCAAGCGCTTCCCCGGTGAGCCGGTAGCCGATCCACTCATCCTGTGCGACAGCGCCCAGTGATTCATAGAACCGGATGGCCGGCATGTTCCAGTCGAGCACACTCCACTCCAGCCGGCCGCAGCGCCGCGTGACGGCCAATCGTGCCAGGTACTTCAGAATAGCCGTACCTGCGCCGGCGCCACGGCACTCCGGCGTCACATACACATCTTCCAGGTAGATGCCCGGCCGGCCCAGCCAGGTCGAGAAATTGTAGAAGTAGACGGCGAAACCCGCTTCAATGCCATCCACGCTGCAGATCAGCCCATGGGCGGTGGCCTGCTCGCCGAACAATGCGTCGCGGATGTCTTTCTCCGTGGCCTTGACGGCATCCGGTGCCTTCTCATACACGGCAAGCTCTCGGATAAATTGCAAAATACGGTCGGTGTCGGCCGGCCCGGCCTCCCTGATGGTCACTTCCTTCACAATGAATATCCCGCTCGATGGACGATGATGTAACCATACCGCTACCGCTGTCATGCTGCAACGAGCGGCGCAGACTCGGCTCCCGCCCGCCATTTCCGGTATAGTGGGCGATCTGCGCATCAATCCCGGGAGGAACCGGACATGAAGAAGCTGTTTATCGCAATCGGTCTCGTGCTGCTGCTGGCGGGCGCCGGCGTCACCTGGCTACTGCTGAATCTCGATTCCCTGGCAAAACAGGTCATCGAAACAGCCGGAACACGGGCCATGGGAACCGAGGTCTCGGTGGGCACCGTGGATATCGACCTGATGAACGGCAATGCCGGGATTGCCGATTTCCGCGTCGCCAACCCGGAAGGCTTCAGCAACGAAGACATGATGCGCTTCGACGCGCTCACTGTGGACATCGCCCTGGGCAGCATCGGTTCGGAAATAATCCGCATCAACAGCGTGCGTTCCACCAACCCGTATGTATTGTATGAGTTGCAGGGAGGCCGCACTAACCTGGACGTGGTCCGGGAGCACCTGGCGTCGGGCCGGCCCGCCGACACCGAACCGCCACCGGAGGCAGCCCGGGAACTGATGCTGTCCATCGGCGAGATCGCCATCGAAGGCATACGGGGGCGTCTGCAAGCCGATCGCCTGCCCCGCTCCGTGGACGTGGACCTGGGTACCATCGTCCTCCGCGACATGGAAGGCACGCCCACGGACATCGCCCGGCAGATTGCCCGCCCACTGCTCACCCAGGTATCCGCCAATGCGGCTTCCGCGCTGGTCAATGCCACCGGCGAATTGCTGGAGGGAGAGCTCACGGAACGCGCCGAGCAGGCCGCAGAGGAACTGCGGAATCAGGCCCGCTCGCGCCTGCAGGATACAGAACAGCAGGTTGACGACACGATGCAGGAGACCGCCGAAGACCTGGGCAACCGGCTCCGGGATGCGTTCAATCGCTGACCGACGCAGCTCATCGCAACAGACTTGATCCCCCCGGGGCATACTGTCATGCTCCGTGATCAAGGGGACCAATAACAAAACGAGGACGCTGGCTCATGATCACGTTCCGACTGAATACACTTCTGCGGCTGCTGCTGGCAGCCGCCCTGCTACCGCTGGCAGCGCTCAAGGCCCAGGCCCAGGAGCCCATCCGCATCGCATTCATCGACCCGTTGACGGGTACGTTTGCCGCCCAGGGAGAAAGCGGGCTGCATCAACTCCGCTTCGCCGCCGACTACCTGGTCAACAGTCAGGGCGGCATCCTCGGCGGGCGCGAGATCGAGATCATGGCCCTGGACAACCAGGCCAGCGCCCAGGAAAGCCAGATCCAGCTGCGCCGCGCCATCAGCCGGGGCGCCCGGTATGTGTTTTCGGGCAACGGCTCGGCGGCCGCTGCGACGCTGAGCTCGGCCATCGAGCGTCATAACCGCCGCAACCCGGATGAGTCCGTCCTCTATCTGAACCATGCGGCCGTTGATCCGGCCCTGACCCAGCAGGACTGCAATTTCTGGCATTTCCGTTTCGATGCACATGCCGACATGAAACTGGACGCACTGACCAGCTTCATCGCCGATAACGAAGACATCGAGAGCGTCTATATCATCGGTCAGGATTACTCCTTCGGCCGGGTCGTCTCCGAGTCCACTGTCCGCTTCCTGAACGAGAAACGGCCGGATATCGAGATCGCAGGCAATGAATTGCACCCCATCGGACAGGTGCGTGACTTCACACCCTATGTGACGAAGATCGTGTCCTCCGGCGCCGACGCAGTGGTCACCGGCAACTGGGGCGCCGACATGGTGTCACTGGCACGCAGTCTCATCAGCACCGGCTCCGACATTCCCATCTACACGTTCTACGCCGCCTACGACGGGATCACCGCCACGCTGGGCGAAGAGGGTGTCGACCGCATCTATCTGGTGCACGCCGATCGCAGCAACCACAACCTGAACGAGGAGCGCCGCCGGTATACCCGCGAGTTCAAGGAGCGTTATCCCGAGGACGATCTGACGCAGCCCCGTATCGCCAATGCCCTGCGCATGCTGGTCACCGCCATGCAACAGACCGGCAGCACCGATCCGCTGGACGTCGCCCTGGCCATGGAGGACATGCGCATCGATTCCATCGGCGGGGAAGAAGTGTGGATGCGCCCGGATGACCACCAGGCCCACCAGCCCCTGCACATTTCCGTGCAGACCGATGAAGGAATCGAGTTCGATGCAGACAATTCGGGTTATGGCCTGCGCACGGTCTTCACCAAGCCGCTGGACGAGACCATTCAGGATACCCAGTGCCGCATGCGCCGCCCGCGCTGATGGAAAATAACCGCCGCTGACAGGGATGCACGGTATATGGCTGAACTGCTCATTTTCGCAACACTGAATGGACTGGTAACCGGCCTGCTGCTGTTCATGCTGGCCAGCGGCCTCACGCTGATCTTCAGCATGATGGGTGTGCTGAACTTTGCCCATGCCAGCTTCTACATGCTGGGCGCCTATTTCGCATTCAGCATCAGCCAGTACATGGGCTTCTGGCCGGCCTTGCTGGTCGCACCCGTACTGGTCGGCCTGCTGGGCGCGGCCATCGAGCGTTACGGGCTGCGCCATGTTCACCAGCACGGGCATGTGGCGGAACTGGTATTCACTTTCGGCCTGGCTTTCCTCATCGAGGAAGCCGTACAACTGTTCTGGGGACGCACCACCCGCGACTACCGCGGCCCAGACCTGCTGGACTTCCCGTTGTTCACGCTGTTCGGACAGAATTTCCCGGCCTACCAGGCTTTTATGATCCTCATTTCCGTTTCGATCTTTATCAGTCTGTACTATGTACTGACCCGCACCCGGATCGGCATCATCATCCAGGCCGCGATCACCCACCCGCATACCGTCGCCAACCTGGGACACAACGTGCCGCTGATCTTCATGTGCGTGTTCGGGGTGGGCACGGGCCTGGCGGGTCTGGCCGGCGTGATTGCCGGCCCCGTCATGTCGGTTTCCCCGGGCATGGCGCTGGCACTGGGCAGTATCGTGTTCGTCATCGTGGTGGTTGGCGGACTGGGATCACTGATGGGGGCTCTGGTTGCTTCACTGCTGATCGGGCTGCTGCAGTCCTATGCGGTCGCCTCCAATGCCGGCATGCAGGACCTGCTCAACCTGCTGGGCATCTCCTTCCCGGCCGACCACTTCCTGCGTGATCTGTGGAGCATCCGCCTGCCGCAGATCGCCCCCATTCTGCCGTTCCTGCTGCTCGTCCTGGTGCTGATTTTCCGACCCGCCGGCCTGCTCGGAAAGAGGGAGAGCTGATGATGTCGCGACTCGCAGTCTGGGCCGGATTCGCCATTGTATTGATGGTGCTGCCGCTGATTTTCAGTTCCAGCCTGGGCCTGTCCATACTCAATCAGATGACCATTGCGGTGATCTTTGCGCTGAGCTACAACATGTTGCTGGGGCAGGGGGGCATGCTGTCATTCGGCCATGCTGTGTATTACGGCATGGGCGGCTTTATTGCCATCCACCTGCTGAACATGATCGAATTCGAAACCCTGATGCTGCCGGTCGTGCTGATCCCCCTGGCCGGTGGAGTGGGAGGCCTGCTGGTCGCCGTGCTGATCGGCACGTTCTCCACCCGCCGCGCCGGAACCGTCTTCGCCATGATTTCCCTGGGCATCGGGGAACTGTTCGCGGCCAGCTCGCTGATCTTCGAATCTTTCTTCGGCGGCGAGGGCGGCATCAGCGGCTGGCGTGATGTCGGCCCCACGTTCTTCGGTATCGATTTCGGGCAACAGATCGAGGTGTACTATCTGGCCGCGTTCTGGGTCTTCATGGCCACGCTGTTCATGTACCTCTTCACCCGCACACCGGCCGGGCGTATGGCCAACGCCGTGCGCGACAATCATGAACGCGCCGAGTTCATCGGTTACAGCGCCCGCAAAGTGCGCTACATCACCTTCTGCGCGGCCGGGCTATTTGCCGGCATCGCAGGGGGGCTTTTCGCCATCAACTACGAGATCGTCACCGAGGAGAACCTCACACTGGTGACCTCCGGCGAGGTATTGCTGATGGCCTACATCGGTGGACTGGGCTTTTTCATCGGCCCCATTGTCGGTGCGGTGTTGCTGACCCTGATGAGTTCCGTGGTCAGTGCCTGGACCGACATGTGGATGCTGTACCTGGGCATCCTGTTTGTGCTGACGGTGATGTTCCTGCCCCGCGGACTCAGCGGCCTGATCATCATGCACGGACCGGCCTGGCACCTGGGCCGGCTGCGCTTGCTGATCCTGCCCTACACCATCAGCGCCGTCCCGGCATTGTTGTTCGTGCTCACCCTGATGGGCATGATCGAACTGGCCCACAGCAGTGCACAGGAGTTCGTGTACCTCGGACTGCCACTGAATCCGGAGGGTCTGTCCAGCTGGCTGTTGCTGGCTGGCACGGCGGCAGTGTCGTGGCTGGCATTGCAGCGGACCCTGCCGCAGTTGCGGGATGCCTGGGAAACCGCCAATGCCCTGCCCCGCCCGAAGGATGCGCAAGGGGAGGAGAACTGATGGCCCTACTGTCCCTTCAACAGGTCAGCAAGCAGTTCGGCGTCACATCCGTGATCGAGGAGGTCTCGCTGGATATCAACCAGGGGGAGCGCCATGCCATCATTGGCCCCAACGGGGCCGGCAAGTCGACCCTGTTCCACCTGATCAGCGGCAAGTACCCGGTCAGCAGCGGTGCGATCCTGTTCGACGGGCAGCCCATCCACAATCGGCCACCCTACGAGATCGCCAGGCTGGGTCTGACGCGCAGCTTCCAGGTGACCAACATCTTCCACCGCCTCAGCGTGTTCGAGAACGTCCGCTGCGCACTATTGTGGTCCATGGGTTATCGCTATTCCTTCTGGCGCCTGGTGGACCGGGAACACAAGCTGAATCGGAAGGCCGAGCAGACCCTGGAAGAGCTGGGGATGAGCGACCTGCGCAATTACCCGGCCGGCGAACTGGCATACGCCGATCAACGCGCGCTGGAGCTGGGTCTGGCCATCGCCAGTGGCGCCGGAATGATCCTGCTGGACGAGCCGGTGGCCGGCATGAGCCTGAGCGAGGCGCAGCGGGCCGTGGCGCTTATCCGGCGCATCACCGAGGGCCGAACATTGCTGATGGTGGAACACGACATGGACATCGTGTTCGACCTGGCGGACCGGATTTCAGTGCTGGTCTACGGCAAGCTTATCGCCAGCGACACACCGGAAGCGATCCGGGCGAACCGGGCCGTGCAGGAAGCCTATCTGGGCGAGGTGATCGAGAATGCTTGAAGTACGTAATCTGCAGGCCTGGTACGGGAAAAGCCATATTCTGCGGGGCGTCGACCTCGACGTGGGTGAAGGCGAAATCGTCAGCCTGTTGGGGCGCAACGGCGTGGGCCGCTCCACCACCGTAAAAGCCATCATGGGCGAAGTGGAACCGTCGGGCACCATCCGCTTTGAGGGCCAGGACATCGCCGGACTGAAGAGTTTCCAGATCGCACACCGGGGCATTGGCCATATCCCGGAAAGCCGGGATATTTTCCCGACGCTGACGGTCCGCCAGAATCTCCTGCTGGGCCAGAAACATGCGCGCCGGACCAGCGGGCGCTGGACCATGGATGAAATGTTCCGGTTGTTCCCGAACCTGGCCGAACGCGCTGACGTGCCGGGCGGTGTCCTCAGCGGCGGGGAACAGCAGATGCTGTGCATCTGCCGGACGCTGATGGGGGACCCCCGGCTTATCATGGTGGATGAGCCGACAGAAGGGCTGGCACCGATGGTGGTCCAGCAGATCCGTGAGCTGCTGGAGGAGATTGCCCGGCGCGGCGTGGCCATTCTGCTGGTGGAGCAGAAACTGACCATTGCGATGCGCCTGTCACACCGCGTCTATATCATGGGGCACGGACAGATCGTCTACGAAGGCACACCCGATACGATCCGCAAGGACGAAAGTATCCGCAAGGAGTGGCTGGAAGTGTGACCGCCGGATCAGAATTCCCAGAAGGAATTCACGGCCCGGGTCAGGGCTTTCTCTTCCTCTCGCTCCAGCTCCTGGAGATCCTGGAACACGGCCTTGACCTCCGGATTGATGACCCGCCGCTCGACATGGTTGAGCAAGGCCATCAGGAACTCGTCCGCTTCCATGATCAGCTCCCGGGCCTGCTCAACATTGAGATCCGACCGGATTTCCAGCAACTTCAGAAAGTCATTGAGGTTTTCCGGATAGGGCACCTGGAACCACGAATCCAGTATCGAAGCGGGGGCATCCGACTCATACAGGTCGATCACTGCCCCTTGCGCCTCCTCCCGGCTTTTCATGTAATTCAATAACATTTCTGCTCTGGCCTCGGTGGCCTGTTCGGCCAGAGCGCCATAGAGCCCGGCCAGCCGCTGATGGAAGCTTCTGATCTCGTCAAGTACATGACGGGTATTCTCATATTGCTGCAGGTGGTTCACTATAGGCCCTCCTGTACCGGTTCACTTGCCACCGTGGACAGGCGCAAGTCCAAACTGTAACTGGAGAATAACATATGCGCCCCACCCTTCCACTCATCCTGACCGGACTGACCTGTCTGTTGTCCGTGAATACCGCCCTGAGTCAGGCACTTGTCGAAACCGCCACGCCGGAGTCCGCAGGGATGTCGACGGCACGGCTGACAACGGTCAGCGAGGACCTGCAGATGCGCATCGACCGGGGAGACATCGCGGGCGTTGTCGCGGCCGTGATCCGGGATGATCAACTGATCTACAGCGAAGCGCTCGGTCACCGCAACCTGGAGAGCCGTGCGCCCATGCCGTTCGATGCATTATTCCGTACCTACTCCATGACCCGGCCGATCACCGCCCTCGGTATACTGATGCTCCACGACGACGGCCTGCTCGACCTTGATGACCCGGTGCAACAGTATCTCCCGCAATTTACCGACCAGCCGGTAATGACTGATCCTTCGACAACTGGTCCGGAGCCGACACGCGGCCGTCGGGGCGACATCACACTGCTGCAGCTGTTGACCCACACCTCCGGCCTGGGCAGCCGCAACTCTGCGATGTACCGGAATCACGATGTCTTCAACTATGAGCACAGCCTTGCCGAAGTGGTCGACAGAGCTGCGGCACTGCCACTGTTTGAAGACCCCGGCACGCGATATCGCTATGGCCTGCATGCCGAGGTGCTGGGCCGGGTGATCGAGGTCGTCTCCGGGCAGCCTCTGCTGGAGTTTTTCCAACAGCGCATTTTCGAGCCGCTGGGCATGGAAGACACCGTATTCCACGTTGATGAATCACGCCGGGAACGCCTGGCAACAGTCTATCGGCCGGACGAGAACGGTACACTGCAGGAACACCGGATGGAATCCATCCCGGTGACCGAACGACGCCGCCTCCACAGTGCCGGCGTCGGCCTGGTTTCCTCAACCGAGGACTTCCTGCGCTTCTCGCTACTTTTCCTGCAGGAAGGTGAAGTGAATGGCGAGCCTCTGGTCAGCCCTGAGGTGATCCGGCTGGCCGGCGTGAATGCGATTCCGGATAGCCTGTTGCCCATCGATGGCGGTTCCAGTCCGTACTGGGCCGGCTCCGGCTGGACGGCCGGCGGGTTTGCCGTGGCACTGGACCCGTCTGTTTACGGACATGCCGTCAGTCCGGGAGAATACTGGTGGGACGGCTCGGCCGGCACACGATTCTGGATCAACCCCGAGGAGAACATGATCGCCGTCATTATGGCGCAGGTGTCACCGGCCAGTGGCAACGGATTCCGGGAAGCGTTCCGTACCGGCATCCAGGAAGCCATCATTGAATCACGGGCACCGTGACCCGGCATCGGGTCATGGCGTGTACAGTTTCTCCAGCCAGGGTGGCGTGAAGCGTTCCTCCCCGACCAGCCGGCGGGCGTATACCAGGGACCGGTACCAGCGTCTGTCGGCCGCTGGCACGACGGCCGGGCGGGTGCTCAACGGGCTCAGGGCCGCCGGAGCATCGGTATCGTACTGCATCAGTATGTCCAGCACACTGCGGCGGGCGCCATACGTCTCGTACAGGAACCGGCTCGCGGTTTCAGTCAGGCGGACCCGGTAATGCCGCACCAGCGCCAGAGCCAGCTGCTCGGCGGCCCGCCCGGTATTTTCCTCCACATCCTGCGCCATCGCCTGCCCCAGACGGCGTTTTTCATGAGCACTCATTCCGGGTTCCAGGTCGCCCAGATAACTGGCGTTGGTAGCATCAATCCCCCGTTGTACTTCCGGATAGGAAAGGTGTACATGCGGCTCCAGGGCCAACGCCACCTCAACCGCGAGCTGCCTCGCGCTATCAAAGGTCAACGGCCTGTCCTCCGTGGCCTTGCGCCCGAAGCCGGCCTTGGTTTCATGTTCTTCGAGCTTCTGCTCGCGTAGATAACTGACCAGATGCCGGCACACGGCCTTGCGCTCGTCGTCTCCGAGGTCAACCACTTTCTCCAGGATGCGTACCCCCTGCCCTCTGGGACTGATGCGCAGGACCTCCGGTCCATGATGGGGCGTCTCAAGCAGCTGGTTCCATTCCTGCACGGAACTCAGAAAATCGGCATGGAAGCGGCCTATGCGCTCGTAGGCTGTATGGGCCAGACGATAGAGACGGATGGCGGTGGCCATGGCTTCCGCCTGTTCCCGCAACGCCTGGCCCACCTCTTCTTCACCCCGCCGATAGCGCCGCACCAGCGCGTAGAGACGGGCATCCATATGATGAATGGCCTCCACCACCCGATGTACCAGAGCCCCTGAAGACAGCCCTTCTGGCACATCGTTATAGCTCAGCGCATCAATCTCCACCAACCAGGATGCCAGTGCCCGCATGCGGTTGCTGGCCGACGCCTGGGCAATCCGGTAACGCGAACGCCGCCGCTCCATCCGGTCCAGGGCTTTCGCCAGGCGCCAGCGCCCGCGGTAGTTGAAAACGAGAATGGGGATCTGACGGCCACTGATCAGTTCGAAAGCCAGTGTCAACATGGACTCCACGTCGGCCATGGTCACCAATAACAGGTTATCCTGCTCGATGGCAGCCAGCACACGTTCGACAAAGTGCTCCGTGCGCGGCACCCCGTGGTGCAGGTGGGCAACTTCCCCATGGTAACGTTGACGCAGCATGGTGGCCGCGACGGGTGAGACCTGGTGCAACTCGGCGATACGCTGCTCGAAGTCAGCTCCGTGTTCGGCGTGGACATCGCGAATGCGCGAGTACAGGCCCGCCCGGCGAAAGATGTCTATTTCCGACAGCAGCTGTCCAAGCCCTGCATCGCCGGTCAGCTCCTCGGCGGCAAAGGCCACTCCACCGGGAGCCAGGTCCACGCGTTGCAGAAGCTGTACGGCCGCTTCGCGGCGACGGGGTTCCTCCTCATAACTGCCGATCATCAGATCTCTCACTGAAAGGATCAGATCTCCGAGCTTGTCGATGACTTCCTCGACGTCTTTCTCGGCCTGTTCGCCGGCATAGCCCCAGGTGCTGTCGTAGACGACCTTTGCCACCAATGCGATCAGGCCGCTCAATACCGTGAAGCTGACGAAGTAGATCAGGTGCTGGGTAGGCGGCGTCTGGCCAAAGCCGATATAGTACCCGCCATACAACCCGATGGCAGTGACCGGTCCGGCAGTCCATGCCAGCCCCAGCAGGCTGCGCGATACGCGCACCCGCCTGGCACTCCGGGCAAACTGCTCCAGGCGTTCGTTGGTTTCCCGGTCCAGGGAGACGTCATCACCTCCCGACAACCCGGCATCATCCTCGCCGGCGCGCCTGTCTGTTCGTAACGACCACTTCATTCGGGCCACCCTGCCATCCACAGCCATTGGAAGGGGGTACTATACGGCCCCCTTGCAGCCATGAAAAGACACGTGCAGGACGCCTCAATTGACTTTGCCGAAGCGTTGCCGTACTGTCGCCGTCGCTTCAGGTGTCCCGCCAGAACAGTTCTGACGGGGTGAAACGGGAAGTCGGTGCGACTTCGGGCCATGCCCGATCAAATCCGACGCTGCCCCCGCAACGGTAGGCAAGCCAACTGTCTGTCACAGGCCACTGTCCGGTTCGTTCCACGAACACAGGGATGGGAAGGCGACACGACACGATGATGTCACCGCACATCAGCTTGCAAGCCCGGAGACCGGCCTGTTGCAACGGAGTCTCTGCGGCGGGCAGTGGCAGAGACCGGATCGCTCCGGCTGCGCCCCGACCGACAGAGACATGTCATTGTCCAGTCGCGCTCGGGTGAGAGTGCACGGGAGCCCATCATGTCCACACGAACCATCCTTTCCACCCTGATCGGCGGTTGCTGCCTGCTACCCGCCACCACATTGGCACAAAGTCAGCCTGAAGATACCGGCGCCGGCCAGGAAATCCTGGTCACCGCGCATCGACTGCCCGAGCTGCAATCGGAGACCCTGGCCGCCACCAGCGTCATCACCCGCGAGGATATCACTGCCAGCCAGCCCCGGGATCTGTTTGAATTGCTGGGTACCCGGGCCGGCATCCAGACGACCCGCACGGGAAGTCACGGGGCGCAGACCAGCCTGTTCCTGCGCGGCAGCGAGTCCGACCACACCCTGGTCCTGCTGGACGGGGTGCGTATCAACACCGCCAGTGACGGCTTCGCCCGACTGGAGCACCTGGCGCCTGCCCAGATCGAGCGCATCGAGATTGTGCGGGGACCGCACTCCAGCCTGTATGGCAGTAACGCCATGGGCGGCGTGATCCAGATATTTACACGCCGCCCCGACGGCGATGACGACTCCGGAATTTCAGGCAATCTCGATGCCGGCATGGGAACGGAACGTTCCCTTGAAACCCGGGCCGGGCTCGACCTGCGCTCCGGCGCTACCCACGCCAGCCTTGACGTCAGTCACCAACAGACCGACGGCATCCGGCCACGCAATGCACCGACGCCAAGCACCGAGCGCAGCGCCTACGACAATACGGCGGCGACCCTCAATCTCGCCCACCAGCTACCGTCCGGGGGCGAGGTGAACGCTTCCTGGACCGGCGGCGACGCATCACTGACCTTCGATGGGGGCGAAACCGACACCACCCACCACACTGTGCAGGCCGCCGCCGAGCTGCCGATGACGGAACGCTGGCAAACACGACTGCAGCTCAGCCACTTCCGCGACGACAGTCTGACACGGGGCAACAATCCCGCACGCAGCCAAACCGACCGCCTCTCCTTCACATGGCAGAATCGCTTCAGCGTGGCAGACGGCGATGATCTCGTACTGGGCGCGGATCACGATGACGATGCACTGCTGTACCAGAGCAGCGGCGCCCGGCAGGCCGATACCGAAAGGAGCAACACCGGTCTGTTCGCCGTCTACGGTGGCAGCATGGGTGCGCTGGACACAACCGTATCCGTCCGGCACGACGACAATGAGCAGTTCGGCGGAGAGACCACCGGCCGGCTGGCCCTGGGTACCACACTGGGCGACAATACCCGTCTGCGTGCCGCATGGGGCTCGGCTTTCAAGGCACCCAACCTGGTGGACCTGTACGTGGATTTCCCGGATTTCTTTTTCTTTGCCAACCCGGAACTGGAGCCGGAAACGGCAGAGAATATCGAACTGGGTGTCGATTCCCGCTGGCTGGCCACCGACTGGTCACTGTCCGTGTTCCGCAACGACATTGATGACCTGATCACCACCAATGCGTCATTCGACAGCCTGACCAATATCGGTGAAGCGCGGATCCGCGGTCTCGAGGTGTCCGCCGGCATGCAACTGCTGGGCTGGTCCGTCAACGCCGAGCTGACCCTGCTGGATCATGAGGACAGGAGCTCCGGAGAACCACTGGCGCGCCGCCCGGATGAGATGTTCTCACTGTCCCTGGACCGGCAACTGTCGCGCTGGCACCTGCATCTGGACTGGCAAGTCCGTGGAGCCCAACGCGATCTCGACCCGGTCACTTTCGGGCCATCTGAGGTGGCGGGCAACGGCATCGTCAACACCACCCTGTCGTACCGGATGGCCGATCAACTGGATCTGCGCCTGAAAGTGGGTAACGTGTTCGACAAGGAGTACGAAGTGGTGGACGGCTACAACATGCATGGACGAACCGCCATGTTCAGCACCCGGCTGACGTTCTGAGACGGGAACTGTATCCGTCAGGCCGCATCCGCTGACACCACCACCAGACGGTTGCGGCCTTCATCCTTGCCCCGGTATAGCGCCATGTCCACCGTCCTGAGGGCATCGTTGAGGGAATCCGTTTCCGGCCTGATGGTGGTCAGTGCGAATGTGGCAGTCACGCTGACCACCTCGCCGGCCAAAACGGAGGTGCGCTCGGCCAGCTGATGACGCAGGCGTTCGATGGTCGTTTTTGCCTCGCCAGTGGCTGTATCCGGCAGCAACAGCATAAATTCCTCGCCACCAAGCCGGGCGACCACATCGGTCTGACGCATGGCATCACGCAGAAATCCGGCCACATTCTGCAGCACGATATCTCCGCACTCATGCCCGTAACGGTCGTTGATCTCCTTGAAAAAATCCAGGTCAACCATGACGAGCGTCAAAGGCGAACCCGTCCGGCCGGCGCGTTGCCGTTCCCGCTCGTACAGCTCTTCGAAATGCCGCCGGTTGTACAATCCGGTCAACGGATCGGTGATAGCCTGGTATTTCAGTTCCCGTTCCAGTTGTTTGCGTTGCTCAATCTCGCCGACCAGTTGCGCATTGACGTCCTCCGCCTTGCATAACAGTACATACTGTTCGCGCTGCGTCCGGTGCAGTCGATACGCGCCGGCATGCCCGAGGGCGGAGGGGATCACCAGCAGCATGAACAGTCCAGCCTGGGCGCTGTCGGACATACCGACCAGCCACATTGTCGCCATCATGCCGGCGATGCCGGAGAGCACCGCGAATGCGGCCGTAACAAGCCGGTTGGGAATGAATACATAGGTGGCGATCAGCAACACCATCATGGCGCCGACGTTATAGAGGGTAAGTTCCGGTCGTAAGAGAAAAATCAGCAAGAATGCCGCGAAGCCCATCACTTCCATGAATGTCACGGCGTAGCCATCGGTGATATGGGAGGGAGAGCGGTACGAATGGAGGATCACCAGCAGCAACCCGGCAATCACCACCAGCCGGCTGACCAGCAATAACTGACCGCCCGGATCAAAGCCGTAGAACCGGTAGTCGAACCAGCACACCAGCACCAGCACGGCGATCCAGCCCCACAGCGCACCACGCAGATGGCGGGCCATGCTGTCGGCGGTATGGGCGCGGAAACCGGCTTCGGTCTGTGGGTCGGTGAATTCCGCCGTCAGCGGAGAGATATGCCAGACGTCAGTATTTCGGGTCATCGTTCTTTTTAAACCTCTCAGTATATACTAACGGATAATTCGCGATGAGTGTAGTTTGCCGGCCCGTGCCGCCCGGCGCTCTGGTAAAACACCACCCTGCTGCGCCATAATCCCTTCCTGAATTCTGTCATCGACCATGAGTCTGGAGTATCGAATGAAACTGTACGAAACCCGCATTGCGCCCAACCCGAGACGCGTACGGATGTTCCTGGCAGAGAAAGGTCTGCTGGAAAATATAGAGTGCGTGGAAGTCGACCTGCAGAAAGGCGAGAACCTGACTGCGGAATTTGGTGCCCGCAATCCCATGAAAAAGGTACCTGTACTCGAGCTGGATGAAGGGGACTGCATCGCGGAGACCATGGCAATCTGCCGCTACTTCGAGCTTCAGTACCCGGACAGTACGCCGTTGCTGGGGCGCGGAGCCCGCGAAGTGGCCCATATTGAGCAATGGACCCGATGGATCGATTTTTATTTCATGATGCCCACCGGCATGTGCTTCCAGCACAGCAGCGGATACTTCAAGGACCGCATGACGCCGTTACCCGAGTGGGGCGAGGAATGCCGCAAGGGCATCCACCGCTTCCTGTCCTTCCTGGAAAAGCACCTGGAAAACCGGGAGTGGATTGTCGGCGATACGCTGACAGCCGCTGATATCAACGCCTTCGTGACACTGGAATTCAACAAGGTCAACGACATCCGCCTGGAGCCGGACCAAAAGAACCTGGCAGCCTGGCACGAAAGAATACGCCAGCGCGAATCGGCCACCGCCTGAGAGGAAACATGGCACGCATCACTTTCATCGAGTATAACGGTACTGAACACCAGGTCGATGCCGAGCCGGGCCAGAGCGTCATGCTGGCTGCCATCAACAACATGGTGCCCGGCATCGATGCCGATTGCGGGGGCGCCTGCTCCTGCGGAACCTGCCATGTATTCGTGGCCCCGGACTGGACCGCCGCAACCGGTGAAGCCGGGGAGTACGAGGAACCCATGCTGGACCTGAATCCCGACCGGCGCCCCGAATCGAGGCTGTCCTGTCAGATCACGGTCACTGAAGCACTGGACGGCCTGGTGGTACGATTGCCCGAGTTCCAGTTCTAGAAGGAGCAACAGTGATGGCGGACGCAGCGGCGGCCACACGCAGGCAGAGCGAACGCAGCATGGTGGGCCGCGACCCCTGGACCATGCCGCTGGAAGAGATCGACCTGGCTCACCCCGGTATCTGGGAAGCCGGCGAATACCTGCCTTTCCTGGCACGTCTGCGGCGCGATGCACCCGTGCACTACTGCGCCAGCTCGGCGGTCGGCCCCTACTGGTCAGTGACCCGTTACCACGACATCATGGCAGTGGAAGCCGATACCGCGACGTTCTCCTCGGAGCCCACCATCGGAATCGTGGATGTCATTCCCGAGTATACGCTGCCCATGTTCATCGCCATGGACCCGCCCCGCCACGATGAACAACGCAAGGTAGTCCAGGGCGCGGTGGCCCCGGCCAACCTGAAGAACCTGGAAGGGCTGATCCGGGAGCGGGTCAGCGCCATCCTGGACGATCTCCCCCTGGACAGCAGCTTCAACTGGGTGGACCGGGTGTCCCGGGAGTTGACCACGCAGATGCTGGCCACCCTGTTCGGCTTCCCGTTCGAGGAACGCCACAAACTGCCCTACTGGTCCGATGTGGCCACGGCCATACCGGGCGCCGGTGTCATCGACAGCTACGAGGAGGGGTATCAGATCCTGCAGGAATGCCTGGCGTACTTCAGTCGTCTGTGGCGGGAGCGCGCCGCCCGTCCTCCCGGCGATGACCTGATTTCGATGCTCGCGCACGGCGAAGCCACCCGCAACCTGTCGCCCCGCGAGTTCCTGGGCAACCTGGTCCTGCTGATCGTGGGTGGCAACGACACCACGCGAAACTCCATCAGTGGCGGCGTGCTGGCCCTGAACGAGTTCCCGGAGGAGTACCGGAAACTGCGGGACAATCCGGCGCTGATTCCCGGCATGGTATCGGAGATCGTCCGCTGGCAGACACCCCTGGCCTACATGCGCCGCACCGCCACCCGGGACACGGAACTGGGGGGAGAACGCATCCGCAAGGGTGACAAGGTGGTATTGTGGTACGCCTCGGCCAACCGCGATGAACGCGCCGTCGAGGAGCCCGACCGTTTCATCATCGACCGGCCCCGGGTCCGCCAGCACCTCTCCTTCGGCACCGGCATCCACCGCTGCATGGGTAACCGGCTGGCGGAAATGCAGCTGCGCATTCTCTGGGAGGAGATTCTGCAGCGCTTCCACACCGTCGAAGTGACAGGGAACCCGGTGCGGATTTACTCCAGTTTTGTCAAAGGGTACAGTGAACTGCCCGTTCGGGTTCACCCCCGCTGAATCGAGGATCTCCCAGCATGTCTGAAGAACTCCGCACCACCATGCCGGGCTGGCTGAAATGGCTGGTCACCGGCATCTGTCTGGCCGTGGTCCTTGCCGTACTCTGGCAACTGGCGCCTCGCAGCGCGTTCCCCAGCGATCTGGCGCTCACCGGCCAGGGCAGGCCGGCGCTGGTCATGGTGCGCGATGTAGGGATCATGGGCGGAGAGCAGGTCATGGAGCGGATGGAAGCCATCTATCCGGAATACGAACAGCGCATGGACTTCCTGGTGGTACAGACCGGCCATCCGGACGGGCTGGCATTCGCGGACCAGCATGAGGCCGGTGATGGAACTGTGGTATTGCTGGATGGGCAGGGCGAAGCGCTCGCCACAATGTCGCGCCCCTCCTCCGAGGAGGAATTGATCCGGTTCATCGACAACGGGCTGCGCTAGAACCTCCCGCGCGGCACACATGCGGCTGTCAGCCGGAGACTTCCTTCCAGCGCAGGCTCATCACCGCACCGAGCAGACCCGTTGCTCCCAGCAGGGTGATGGTCAACTGCACAGACACCAGAGAGGCCAACGCGCCCAGCAGACCGGTCAGCAACAGCAGCATACCGATCACGGAGTTGCTGACCGCCACGTAATCCGTCCGCCGGTTGCCTCCCGCCATGTCAACCAGGTAGGTCTTGCGGCCCAGCCGGACACCGGAATGCGCCACCCCCAGCAGGAAGAACGCCAGCGGATAGAACCACTGCGAGGCGCCGGCCGGTGCGCCGGAAACAGACCACAGCACCACCCCCAGCGACAGCAGTCCCGACAGGCCACAGGCTGCGGCGAACACCTGCCGGCTGGAGCGATCCGCCCAACGTCCCCAGACCGGCGAGCTGACCAGACCGGCCAACCCTTCCGCCGCGATGAACATGCCCAACAGGGCGGCCGTCCCGTCAAGATCATCGCGGGCCAGCGCCACGTAGAACGGTGCCACCAGGCCGGACCCCATGGCCAGCGCCCGGCCGATCACGAAAAGCCGGAAAGGACGGTCCTCCCGCAGCAGCGCCAGCCGGGCCAGTGCTTCCGTGAACCCGTTGGCGCCGCCCTCGGTGGCTCCCGGAAACTCTACAATCCGCGAGTAGGACAACACCGCCAGAAACCACAAGCTGCCAGCGCCCGCTATCAGCGCTGCATAGACCACCGTGGGCTGCTCTCCCTGCAAGCTCCCCAACCACAGTCCGGCCATCATGGCGGCGCCACCCGATACCGCACTGATCCAGCCGCTCAGGCGGCCGCGCCGCGTTTTGGGAATGGTCTTGCCCAGCACATCCTTGTACGCCACCGAACAGGCACCGCGGGCCAGACTGAACAGAACCAGCAAGGCAATGATCATCAACGCGGCCGCCAGCCCCTCCAGCACCAGCGCCGACCAGCCCATGGCCATCAGGGCCAGCCCCTGCAACACGCCGCCGCCGACCCATACCCACTTGCGCACTGCCTGCCGGCGCACCAGCGCCCCGATCAGCATCTGAGGCAACATGGAACCGGACTCACGGATCGGCACCAGCAGGCTGATGGCCCACGCCGGACCACCGACCTGCATCAGCAACCAGGGCAGCGTGGTTTTGGCACTGGCCAGGCGATCGGCGATATTGCTCAGCGCGTTGGCCACCAGGGTGAAAAGAAAGTTACCTGGCGTTTCCTGGCAGGCCTCGTCACTGATTCCCTTGCACACTCGGCCCTCATCGTCCTCGGCCAGACGTTCGTACAGGGATTCCATCCACCCGGGATGCCGCAACTTCTCACTGTGTTCTGTCATGACCAGAAGAATAGCAGTCCCACGGGAGACAGGCCACTTCACGATGCTTCACAGCCCGCGCGTATTGCACTATGCTCACAGACGGGAGTCCCATGGCTTCAAAGACTCCCGGGTCCGGCTGTCCCAGCGGTCATGACGGCCCTACAATTCCGAGGATGAGGTGCCATAACAATGAACACAAAAGAACGCTCTCCCTCCCCCCGCCATCAGTCGTGGCGGGTCTCCACCTGGCTGTCGCTGGCTCTGCTGATCGGCGCCGGCCTGGCTTCCTGCGGCCCCGGGAACCGTGTGGTAACGGTCGAGGACGTCAGCAATAACCTGCAACTGGCCCTGCTCGACGCCCGGCCGGGCGACATTATCGAACTGCCCGCCGGCACCTTCGCCTTCGACCGGGGACTGACCCTGACCGTCGACGACATCACCCTGCGCGGCGCGGGCATGGACGAGACCATCCTGGATTTCTCCGGTCAGGTCAGCGGCGCAGAGGGCCTGCTGGTCACCGCCAGCGACTTCACCATCGAGGACATCGGCATCGAGGACACGCGCGGAGACGCCCTCAAGGTCCGTGACGGCGAACGCATCATCATCCGCCGGGTGCGCACGGAGTGGACCAACGGACCGGACACCGACAACGGGGCCTACGGGATCTATCCGGTGCAGACCCGTCACACGCTGATCGAGGATTCCGTAGCCATTGGCGCATCCGACGCCGGCATCTACGTCGGCCAGTCCGAGAACGTCATCGTGCGGGGCAACCGGGCCAGCCTGAACGTGGCCGGCATCGAAATCGAGAACACCGTGGGCGCCGATGTCCTGGACAACGTCGCCACGGACAATACCGGCGGCATTCTGGTCTTCAACATGCCCAACCTGCCCATGGAGGGCCACAGCACCCGGGTATTCGGGAACCAGGTGATCGGCAACAACACCATGAATTTCGCACCGCCAGGCACCGCAGTCTCCAGCGTCCCGCCCGGTTCGGGCATCATCATCAATTCCAATGATGGCGTGGAAATCTTCGACAACGATATTGCGGGCAACAACACGGGCAATATCCTGGTCTCCAGTTACTTCAGCGTCGGCTACTCCCCGCGTGAAGCCACCGAGGTGTTCGATCCCTACCCGGAAGGGATATTCATTCACGACAATCGCTTCGGTCCGGCGGGACAGCTACCCGGCCGTCCGGAACTGGAGGCACTCAAGACCGCCCTGTTCGGCGCTAACGGGCGACTGCCCGACATCCTGTGGGACGGTATCGTCAACCCGGAGCGTACCGCAGCGCAGCCCCCGGTTTGTGTTCGCGAGGAACAGGCGCAAGTGCTGAACATGGATGCCGGCAATGACGGCGCCAACGCCAGGGTGGCCGTGGAAGAACACGCCTGTCAGTTCGATGCCCTGCCGATCATCGAACTGCCCCACGTCTGACCATGAGCCGACGGCTTACAGGGCTGATCCTGGTCACGGCGCTGACGGCCTGCGGTCCGAATGAACCGGATGACTATCCGGAACAGCTCTCCGAATGGGAGTTGATGGAAATCAGTGACGGCCCGGACGGTAGCAGGCAACTGGTACTGGCCGGAGACGTCGTACCCTATGAACTGGCCACCCCGTTGTTCAGCGACTACGCACAGAAACTGCGTACCATCCGTTTTCCGGAGGACGCTCCCGCACGATACCGCGAAGATGAACCACTGGCGTTCCCGCCCGGCACAGTAATCAGCAAGACGTTCTACTACCCGCGCCACGCCGACGGCTCGCTACAGCTGACAGCCAGCACGGCTGCAGGCGTCGGGGACCACTCACTGGACCTGTCCGATACAGCGTTGATCGAGACGCGTCTGCTGGTGCGGGAAAGCGATGGATGGACCGCATTGCCGTATGTCTGGAACGCGGAACAGAATGAAGCCACACTCCGGATACAGGGCGATATCCGCCCCCTTGCCGGTATGGACGAGACAGGACAGACCCACGCGTTCCACTATCTGGTACCCAATCGCAATGAGTGCGGCAGTTGTCACATCACCGATGAGCGATCCGGGAAACTGCGCCTCATCGGCCCTACCGCCCGCCAGCTGAATGCAGTCTTTGAGCATCGGAACGGCGCCTCAACACAGTTGCAGCACTGGGCGGAACAGGGCTGGCTGACCGGTCTGCCGGACGATCCCGACAGCATTCCATCCGTGCCAGTCTGGGGCCCATCGGCTACCGACCGGACGGAGGAACGGGCCAGGGCCTGGCTGGACATCAACTGCGGGCACTGTCACCGACCCGATGGCCCCGCCGACAACTCCGGCCTGTTCCTGCATGCAGCGGAGACTTCCATGGCACGACTGGGGCGCTGCAAACCTCCGGTGGCCGCTGGCCGGGGCACAGGTGGCAACCGTTTCTCCCTGCAGCCGGGTGCGCCGGAGCAATCCATCCTCTACCACCGCATCGCCAGCACGGAGCCGGATGTCATGATGCCCGAGCTGGGACGCAGTCTGGTTCAGCAGGAAGCGCTGACGCTGATCAGCCGCTGGATTGCAGAACTGCCCGGAGCCTGTCCATGAGACTCCCGGTCAGTCCGTGTCGGCCGTAGTCGTATCGGCGACAGCATCCGGCGCCTTTTGCTCTGCACCTACTGCTGCGGTGGCTTTCCCGGCAGTCTTCCTTGCCGATGTGGATTTGCCGGCCGCAGTCTTCTTCGCAGCGGATTTGCGGGCGCTCGGTTTCCTGGTGGCGCTGCCAGAGCTCGTTCCTGCTTTCTTCCCGGCCAGCTCATCCCTGAAATAGTCCTCCGGCTTGAAGACATCGACTTCGATGGCCTGCATGGCCGCTTCCCGGGCCTGGGCCAGCAAATCGGCCTCCCCTTCCGTGATGATGCCTGCCCGACACGCCTGGGCCGCCACCTCGTGGGGTTGCCCACGCTGCAACTTGCGCTGTTTCTGCGCACTGACAATACGCTGCACCGGCTCCAGCGTCTCGGAATACAGCCGGAATGCCTTCATCAGCCGTCCCATGCCGGGCCGATCCTCCGGCGCGGGGGCAATGTCCGAAGTCAGCCGGTGGAACTGCTCCCCCATACGCTGAATGGCAGCAGCGGTTTTCGGGACCAGACGATCAGACGGCCCGCGTGACAGGGGATTGGCCCGCAGGAACAGCGAGGCAGGCCCGCGCAGCCACCAGCCCACCAGCGGCGCATCAAAGTTGGCATGAATCCCCTCGAAGGCCTGCTGGATCTGCTGCAGGGCATATTCGCAGGCGAACTGCACCACGGGCAGATCCTCTGGTTGCCGGCCCTCTGCCTCGAAACGTCGCAAAGTGCTGATGGCCAGCACCTGCCAGGTCAGTGCATCGGCGAATCGTCCACTCAGATTGCCGCGCGCCTTGAGCTTGCCGCCAATGAAATACATGGCCAGGTCCGACAACAGTGCGAAGCGTGTCGCCGCCCAGCCCAGACGCCGGTAGTACGTGGCAGTGGCATCGGAAACAGGGCTGCCAGCACTGAACCCGCGCGTCAGCGATCGCAGCTTCAGGCGACCCCAGTTGCTGGTGGTGTGCCACAGCCAACGGACCAGATTCTCGCGGAAGGCGGCTACATCATTGTCCTCCACGGCCTGCACCAGGTTCAGCGCGTAGGGGTGGCAACGTGTTGCCCCCTGTCCGAAGATCATCAGGGTGCGGGTCATGATATTGGCCCCTTCCACCGTAATGCTCACGGGAGCACTGCTGTACCCTCCGCCCAGGATGTTGTTCGGCCCCTGCATGACACCCGCGCCCGAGAACACATCCATACCGTCCACGATGGCTTTCTGTGCATACTCGGTGCTGCTGGACTTGAGCAATGCGGACACCACCGGCGGCTGCTCTCCGGCGTCGATAGCGGAGCAGGAATAGACGCGCGCACCCTCGAACAGATACGTGAACGCGGCGATACGGGCCACCTTTTCCTGCACCCCTTCCATCCGGCCGATGGGTATGTCGAACTGTTGACGGATCATGGAATAGGCGCCGGTGGCTGCAGCCACGCCCTTCATGCCGCCGATGGCGCCGGCCGGTAGCGAAATGGCGCGGCCTCCGGCCAGCTGCTCCATCAGCATGCGCCACCCCTGACCCGCATATTCCGGCCCACCGATGATCTGCTCCGCCGGCACCTCGACCTCCTTGCCGGTGATGGGGCCGTTATAGAAGCCCAGGCCGATCGGGTCATGATGATCGCCCGTCTTCAGGCCTCTGGTTCCCTTGTGCAACATGGCCACGGTGATACCGGGGTATTCCCCCTTGCCCAGCAGGTTCTCCGGATCATGGATCTGGAAGGCCAGCGAGATGAGATTGGCGGCGGGAGCCAGGGTGATATAGCGCTTGGTGAAGTTCAGTCGGATCTGCGCCTTGCCGTCAGCGCCTTTGAATACAACTCCTTCCGCCTTGATGGAGGCGGCATCAGAGCCGGCCGTGAGCTCGGTCAGGCCAAAGCATGGCACATACTCGCCGCTGGCCAGCTTCGGCAGGTAGGCCTGCCGCTGTTCCTCGGTGCCATAGTGCAGCAACAGCTCGGCCGCGCCCAGGGAATTGGGAATCACCACAAAGGTGCCCATGGGCGGGCAGTAGGCATTGACCTTGGCCATGATGGTGGAAATGGCCAGCGTCGAGAAGCCCTTGCCCCCATACTTCTTCGGGATCAGAAGCCCCATGAATCCCTGGTCCTTGATGTACTTCAATACATCATCCGGTACCCGCCGGGTACGGACGACTTCGTAGGCGTCGGTCATCAGGCAGAGCTGCTCGGCCGGCCCCTCCAGAAAGGCGCGCTCTTCCTCGCTCAATGCATCGTAAGGCTGCTCCAGCATGCTCCGGAAATCCGGATTGCCGGAGAATATCTGCCCGTCGATCCATACGGTGCCTGCTTCAAGTGCCTGCCGTTCGGTATCCGAGATGCGCGGCAGCATCTTCTGGTCCCGCATGACTTTCATGATGAGCGAAAACATGACTTCCTCCGCCAATTTGAATTGCGATTCAGCATCTTATCATCATTGCCGTCGATGAATAAGTAGACTCCTGGTATAGCATACGGGACCCGTGCAATGTGGATCAGTCCACGTTAAAGTTAGAATATAAATGGATCATGGAGCAGAAGCTATGGCGCGCGCCGCAATCCCCGATTGCCGTCACTGGCGGGTCACCCGCGACAATGACAACATACTCTGGCTGTATCTGGATCGTCAGGGGGAATCCGTCAATGCCCTGGGCCGTGAAGTCCTGGAGGAGCTGGAGTCCCTGATCGCGTTGGCCGAGCAGGACATCCCGCGAGGACTGGCCATACTGTCCGGAAAACCGGGCGGTTTCATTTACGGGGCCGACGTCCGCGAGTTCGAGGATTTTGATGACGCAGAGGCCGTCAAGACGGAGATCGGCCGCGTTCACGACATGTTCAATCGCCTGGAAGCCCTGTCCTGCCCGACCGTGGCGGCCATCCGTGGTTATTGCCTGGGCGGCGGCCTGGAGCTGGCACTGGCCTGTGACTACCGCATTGCCCAGGACACACCGGACACAAAACTGGGCTTTCCGGAGACCCAGCTGGGCATCTATCCCGGTTTTGGCGGATCGGCCCGCTCCATTGAACAGGCCGGTGGCCTCAAGGCCATGGAGCTGATGCTCACCGCACGCAATATCAGCGCCCGGGCGGCGCGCGGCATCGGCCTGGTGGATGAGGTCATCAATCGCCACCAGGAACTCAACTGGGCCGCGCGCCGCGCCATCCTGAAAGGCAAGCGCAGCCGCCGGCCGGGTCTGGCGGCACGCCTCACAAACCACTGGCCGGCACGGCCCTTCCTGGCCGCACAGATGCGCAAAAAGACCGCCTCGAAGGCCCGTCCCGAGCACTATCCAGCACCTTTCCGGCTGATTGACAACTGGGCCCGGATCGGCGCAGACAAACGCCGCATGCTGGCTGTGGAAATCGAGTCGGTCAGTGAGTTGATGGTGACTCCGACAGCGACCGGCCTGCGCCGGGTATTCAGACTGATGGAGCGGCTCAAGGCCGAAGGGCGGAAGAGCGACTTCCGCGCCCGGCGGGTCCACGTGGTGGGCGCCGGAGTCATGGGCGGCGACATCGCGGCCTGGTGCGTCCTGAAGGGTATGGAGGTAAGTCTGCAGGATCAGAGCCCGGAGCAGATCGGGCGGGCACTGAAAAGCGCCGAGAAACTGTTCCGGCACAAACTGCGTGACCCGCAGCGCGTAAAGAGTGCCATGGCACGCCTGCAACCGGACACGGAAGGAGAGCGAGTGGCGTTTGCCGACGTGGTCATCGAGGCCATCTTCGAGAACGCCGAAGCCAAACAGAAATTGTTCCGCCACATCGAACCAAAACTGCAACGCCACGCGGTACTGGCTACCAACACCTCCGCTATTCCACTGGAGACGCTGGCCGAGGTGCTGGACAAGCCCACGCGGCTGGTAGGTCTGCATTTCTTCAATCCGGTAGCGAAAATGCCCCTGGTCGAAGTGGTCGGCGGTGAAGAGACCAGCCGGACCGCGCAGCGCAAGGCCGCCGCGTTCTGCAGCCAGATCGATCGTTTCCCGTTGCCGGTCAGGAGCAGCCCCGGTTTCCTGGTCAACCGGGTGCTGGCGCCCTACATGATGAAAGCGCTTCAGATCCATCAGGAAGGCACGCCAGCCGAAGCCATCGACCATGCGGCAGAGCTGTTCGGCATGCCGGTGGGGCCTGTGGAACTGGCCGACACAGTCGGTCTTGACGTATGCCTGATGGTCACCGGCGTGCTGGGCGACGAGAAGGCTCAGGACAGCCCGGAAGCGCGTTTCATCCGCTCTTACGTAGACCAGGAAAAACTCGGGAAAAAGACGGGCAGCGGCCTGTACCACTGGAAGAACGGCAAGCCGGTCAAGGAGCAGCGCCATACCGTGGGCCATGACTTCAAAATCATCGCCGAGCGCCTTGTCCACGCCTACACCGACGAATGCCGCGCGGCACTGGAAGAGGGAATCGTTCCGGACGAGGAACTGCTGGATGCCGGCATGGTATTCGGTACCGGGTTCGCCCCCTTCCGTGGCGGACCGATGCATTACCTGGCACATCAGCATGAGCAGGCCGAGGTCGAGTCACCGGCCTTTGTCCACTCCACCGAACATGAATCACCAAGCACGGGCTCTACATCATGACATCACTGACACGGGTCGCCGTCGTCGGCGGCGCACGCATCCCCTTCTGCCGCTCCAACACCGCCTACGCACGGCTCAGTAACCTGGACATGCTGTCCGATACACTGCAGCGCCTGGTGGACAAATACGACCTGGGCGGCCGACAGGTCGATGAGGTGCTGGCCGGCGCCGTAACCAAACACTCCCGGGACTGGAACCTGGCACGCGAAGCCGTGCAGAGCACATCACTGTCGCCACTGACGCCGGCCACCACCTTGCAGATGGCCTGCGGCACATCACTGCAGGCAGCACTGCTGGCTGCGGGACGGATTGCCAGCGGACAGATCGACTGCGCGATTGCCGCCGGTTCGGACACCACCAGCGACGTTCCGCTGGTGTTGCGTCAGCGCTTTGCCAACCGCCTGATGGAAATGAATCGCGCCCGGGGACTGAAGAAGAAACTGGGCGCCTTCCGGGGATTCCGGCCCGGCGAACTGGCACCCCAGGCGCCCGCCAATGCCGAGCCCCGAACCGGCCTTTCGATGGGAGAACATTGCGAGCGCATGGCCAGGGAATGGTCGGTCACCCGCCAGCAGCAGGACCAGCTGGCAATGGAGAGCCACCACAACGCGGCGGCGGCCTACGATGCCGGATTCTTTGATGACCTGGTCATCCCCTATCAGGACGTCAGTCGGGACAATAATGTGCGACCCGACTCTGATATGGAAAAACTGGGTTCACTGAAGCCGGTATTCGATCGGAATATCGGCACACTGACGGCCGGCAACAGCACGCCACTGACTGACGGCTCGGCGGCTGTTTTACTGGTCAGCGAGGCTTATGCGGAGAAACATGACCTGCCCGTGCAGGCCTGGCTGACTGCGGGCCGCACCAGCGCCGTGGACTATGTACACGACGAAGGACTGCTGATGGCCCCCACTGTTGCCGTAGCGGAACTGCTGCAGCGGCAGTCCCTGACGCTTCAGGACTTCGATTTCTATGAGATCCACGAAGCCTTTGCCGCCCAGGTGCTGTGCACACTCAAAGCCTGGGAGAATGCCGACTACTGTCGCAACCGGCTGGGACTGGATGAAGCACTGGGAGCCATCGAGCGCCGCAAAATGAACGTCAGGGGCGGCTCCCTGGCTTTCGGTCACCCGTTTGCCGCCACCGGCGCCCGGGTACTGGCCAACCTTGGCACACTGCTGGAGCGCAAGGGCAAGGGTCGCGGCCTGCTCTCGGTCTGCACGGCGGGAGGAATGGGCGTGGCGGCGATACTGGAACGGGAGTGAACCACCTTGCGGCTGTCACTTGCCGGCCGCCGCTATACGGCTTCCTCATCCAGCCGATCCCGGCCCCAGCTCCGGTGCACCAGATCCACCACCTCACGGAGCCTCTCGCCGTCCACAACCCGGGGATCACCGGGCTCAAGCGGATCGAAATGGAAAATGTACAGCCGGGAAGCGAATTCCTCGAAAGGAAGTGATGCCTCACCGAAACGCTCCCCCCTGCCGGCCGTGCTGACAACCACGCCATTGCCCCAGTCCTGCCCGCTGTCGTTATTGGGATTGTAGAAGTACACGCGCATGACGTTCTCGGGGTCCAGGCTCACTCGCAACAAGGTGATCGCATGCCAGCCGATGAAGCGCGCCGAGGTGTCGGTCACTGCAATACCCGCCGGTTGTGGGTGAATCACCGGCTGATTGCCGTTGTAATAGGGGTGATAGGAGGCATAGAAGTAGCGCAGGAACGATTCCAGGTCCTGCAGCTTACCCGTGGCGACATCCACGGCAATATGAAAGCCGCGTCCCGACCACCAGCCGTGAAACTCCGGGTTGACCCAGCGGTGCGGGTCCTGTTCCCGGGTCAGACACCGACGCCCCATTTCCGCATAAATGCGGTCCAGATGAGGAACCACCAGCAGGGATACAGGATCCATATCCAGATGCAGAGTCTCCGCTACGCCTCCCTGGCTGTCCCGGGACGAAATCGCCTCACCTTCGAAGTGCATGACGATCTCATCGTCGCGCGCCGCCCAGACCACCATCTGTAGCAGGTAGTCGGGGTCATTGTACGCCCACATGGACAATGCCCGGGCCGACTGACAGGTCGGGTTGTTGCCCTGCCCGACACCCAATGGCAGCCCCAACAGGCAGAGCAGACCCTCTAACAGATGAACATTGGGCGGCTGCAGTCCACCGTACACCAGTGTCAGCCGGTCACTGGCCTCTTCACATAATGGAAGTGCCAGTTGTCGCCACAACGCGGGAGCTACCGGTGGCTGGTACAGGATACCCCGCTCCAGCATCAGTGCAAGGCCGTACAGGGCCTGCGGCGTCTCCGGGTGCACCGCCTTGCGGATCAGCTCATTGACCAGATTCCGATAGCACAGCAAACACTCCCGTCCGGTGCTGGACAGCCCCATGGCATCATGCAGTAACTGCACGTGCTCTTCACTCTCGATCAGAAAACGGATCAAGGCCGCATGGTAGGCCGACACCAGACCGGTATCATGCATAGCCCTGGCAGAGCCCGTCGCTTCATATTGCAGTGTCGCGGCATCCATCTTCCCCAACCGCTCCAGGTACACGTCAAGTCCGGGATCTTCGCGGCTGGCCTCGGTCGGACCAAACAGCGCGCTGACCAGGCGATCAGCACCCTGACCGCTGCTGCCGAATTCGATATCGGGATTGACCTGGCAGATTGCGATCTGGGTGATCATCTGCTTGACCGAACCAACCTGTATGGGTCTCTGCTTGAGAATGCGCCAGATCTCATCAATCAGGCTGTCAATAATATGCTCATAACCGATGCGCTCGGCCAGATGCCGGAACAGCAATTGCGGAATACTCGCCATCCGCCCCTGCGTGACCCGCCGTGCTTCGTCCGGACCCTGGAACAGCAACTCCAGATTGAGCGCCAGTACCTGTGTGAGGAAATGGTGGGCCTGTTCACTGGACACGTCCGTATGTATATAACTGCCTCGCGCAATGGCCAGCAACCGCAGCTCACTGAGCGTCTCGACGACCAGAATATCGGCATTGGCGCTGCGCAGAGCCTGTCTTGTCAATGACGGTACCAGACTCTGCGGCGTGGCCCAGTCCGAACCCATGAAAACGCCTGCTTTTTCGATGGCCTCGGCGCGATCTTCCAGGGCCTCACATCCGCCATCCACGCCCAGAACCGAGCGCGCCGCATCCAGCACACGGCGCAACTTCCCTGGCTTGGCGAAATCCCGGGCATCTGCCAGTATCTGCAGGGCTTCGTCAAAACGTCCCAGAAAACGGGGCAGCAATACCTCTGCACCATCGCCATCCCCATTGGCCACAGCGGCCATCGGCGGATGAGCTGTCAGTTCCTCAGGGGCCTGTTCGCCGTGATCATTCATATACTGCCTCTGTCCGGCCGATGGCCGATGTCACACGTAGAAATCCAGCTCTTCCTGGTGTTTGAGCAAATCTCGCAGGCGATACGGATCATCGCCCTTGAAATACACCAGACCCCAGTGCGTGCCGAAAGCGGTGCGCTTGGTGACCGTCTCTTCCATTGGCTGCGTCAACTCATGAGACTCGAAGTACTCATGTCGTTCGGTCTCCTCGGGAATCTCCAGCTTGCTGACCACCCGGCGGCGCGGGTAGACACCGAAACACCCGGCGTGGCACTTCGCATCCACCACTTCCCTGGGAAAGTACGCCTGCACTTCCTCTTCAGTAGTCTTCGGGTCGAAAGTGAGAATGATGGCCTGATATGCATTGAAACCATACACTCGCTCCAGCAATTCGAATACCTTGAAACCTGGCGGGCGATACGCGACCTCACCGAAGTACATCTCACCATCGCTGGTCACGAAGTACTCGGGATGAATGAAGCCGAATCGTATATCGAAGGTCTTGATCAGTTTCTCGATCTGTTCTGTGATCTGCTCGCGATACCTCTCCAGCTCGGGCGTCGCGGGAACGAACACAGAGTAGCCCAGTGTCACATATTCGGAGATATTCAGAAACCGGATCTTGCCATCATGCACCCAGGCTTCCACCGCGAATTCCCAGCCGTCCAGATGGCTCTCCATCAGTACCGGGAACTCCTCTTCGGGAATGGTATCGACTTCGTCGGGTGTACGGATCACCCGGTGGCCCAGACAACCGGCCTTGTCAAACGCCTTGAGGTGGATGGGATCGTTCGGATCGCCATCGAGCTTCAGCAGGGTCTGGTTAACCCGTTTGAGAAAACGGATGACATCTTCCTTCTCGTGGGCTTCCTCGAAAATACCGACACGGATACCGCCAAGTTGCGCTCGCCGCTTCATCAACGCCTTGTCCCGGAACAGAATGGACTGACCGAACAGACGGGGATTGTCCATGAGCACTGCGTTGATGGCACCCGCCCATTCCACGGTTTCCTCGAACAGGGGGATGGCGACATCAACACCCTTCTCCTGCAATACCTGGGCTATCTCCACCGAACGGTCATTGAGACGCTCGAAGTTCCACGGAATGTAGGGGATATTGTGCTTCTTGCAGTATTCTTCCGCCCAGTCCGGCGCCACCACCACATAACGGCGGTCGAAGTCCTCTGCGGCCTCCACGGCGGCCAGGCTCCAGCCCAATAGCGCGACATATCCTTTGCTCGGGTCCTTCTTCATGATTCAGGCTCCTGCGGTTGGAATGGATCTACCGGCGTGGTTCGTGGCCTCGCCGGGGGAATCCGGAGCACCCGGGATCAACCAGGGCCGGACCGGCTAGTATACCAACTGCCGGAGCCCGTTTCATCCGTTCCCCGATCAACCAGCAGCGCTGGAGAGCTGCCGCTGATGAATATCGGCCACGGCAAGCGCCGTGAGGTTCAGTATGCCGCGGCCGGTCACGGACGGAATGAGGATGTGTGCCGGTTTCTCAAGTCCGTTCAGGAACGGACCGATCAGCCGCGCATTGGTGTAGGAACGCAACAGTCCCAGCGTGATGCTGGCGGCATCCATGTTCGGCATGATGAGTACGTTGGCCCGCCCCCGGATGTTGGCTCCCTCGAACACCGTCTGCCGCAGCTCCGGGTTGAGCGCGGTGAACGCATGCATCTCACCGTCAATCTGCAGCTCCGGCATCTCGTTACGGAGCCGATGTGCGGCCTGCTTCATCTTCAATGAAGAAGTATCTTCATAAGTCCCGAAGTTGGAATGGGACAACAGCGCGACTACCGGCTCGATGTCACAGGAGTGCCGCACGAAGTCGATGGCATCGCGGGTAATCTCGACAATCTCGTCCTCGCTCGGGTCAACATTGACAAACGGGTCCGCCAGAAACACCGGGCCGTCATCCATCAACAGCACGCAGATAGAGGACAGGTGACCGCCCCGCCGGGTGGAGCGAATGATGGGCCGGATGTCCCGCAAATGGGAATCGAAGCGGCCCACCTTTCCACAGATCATGCCGTCCGCGTCCCCCATGGCCACCATGACGGCGGCCAGGATCGTGCTGTTGTTGTGCACGGCGTTGCGAGCCGCTTCCACCGAGACCCCGGACCGCCCGACGTGATGGTGATAAAACTGCCAGTAGCGCTCATGTACATCGGCAATTTCCGAATTAAATACCTCGAAGTGCTCGCCTGGCTGCAGACGCAATCCCATTTTCTCGATCTTGGCATCAATGACTGACGGGCGCCCGATCAGAATCGGCTTGGCCACACGCTCATCCACCACCGCCTGCATGGCCAGCAGAACGTCGTCGTTCTCGCCTTCCGCGTAAACAATACGCGCCGGGTTGCGCCTTGCCACCTCGATAGTCGGCTGCATGAACAGACGACTGCCACTGACATAGGCATTGAGCCGGTTGCGATACGCTTCCATGTCCTCGACCGGACGCGTGGCAACACCACTCTCCATCGCCGCCTGCACCACGGCAAGCGGCACCTCCTCGATCAGACGCGGATCGAAGGGCTTGGGTATCAGGTACTCGCGCCCGAAGCGGAGCTCTTCCCCCACGTAGGCCTTGGCCACCGTTTCCGACGCTTCACGCATCGCCAGATCCGCGATGGCGCGCACGCAGGCACGCTTCATGGCGTCATTGATATGGGTGGCACCGCAATCCAGCGCACCCCTGAAAATGAACGGAAAGCACAGAACGTTATTGACCTGGTTGGGGTAATCGGAGCGGCCGGTCGCCAGGATGGCATCCGGCCGCACTGCCTGTGCTTCCTCCGGCATGATCTCCGGGATCGGGTTGGACATGGCCAGAATCAATGGATCACGGGCCATTTTCCTAACCTGATCACCATTGAGCACACCGGGGCCGGACAACCCCAGGAACAGGTCCGCGCCCTCGATGACATCATCCAGGGTGCGCTCATTGGTCTCGACAGCAAATTTTTCCTTCCACGGGTTCATCCCTTCCGTGCGCCCCGTATGGATCACACCACGCCGGTCCAGCATCCGTACGTTGTCCCGCTGCACGCCCATACTCATGAGCAGTTCGACGCAGGCAATACTGGCGGCACCGGCGCCGGAAACTACCACCTTGAGATCCTCGAAACGCTTCTCCACCAGCCGCAGTCCGTTGTAGACCGCTGCGGCTGCGACGATGGCAGTGCCATGTTGATCATCATGGAATACCGGAATATTCATGATATCGCGCAACTTGCGCTCCACCAGGAAACATTCCGGCGCCTTGATATCCTCCAGGTTGATACCGCCGAACGTCGGCTCCAGCGCGGCGATGGTATCCACCAGCCGGTCCACATCGGTTTCCTGGATCTCGATATCGAATACGTCGATGTCCGCGAACTTCTTGAACAGAACCGCCTTGCCTTCCATCACCGGTTTGGCGGCCAACGGCCCGATATTCCCCAGTCCAAGCACAGCGGTGCCGTTCGTTACCACGGCGACCAGATTGCCTCGTACCGTCAGCCTGGCGGCCTCGGCCGGATCCTCCGCGATCAGCTCACAGGCATAGGCCACTCCGGGTGAATAGGCCCGTGAGAGATCGCGGTTGTTGGAAAGCGGCTTGGTGGCACGGATAGCCAGTTTGCCGGCCACCGGTTCGGCGTGATAGCGCAGGGCGCTATCCCTGAAGGAGTCATTATTGGACATACGGTTATTTTCCAGGATTGCTGTGATTCGTCCGTTATCAGCGGGATGCCATCCAGTCGTCCGCCGACTGATCGGGGTCCGATGAAAGGAAATCGGTCAGGTCAGCGTGAAACGCCCCGGGATGCTCGAAGTGGGGGGAATGCCCGACTCCCGGATACAGGATCAGTCCCGCGTTGGGCAGTGTCTCGGACACCATGGTTGCCTGCTCCTGGTATCGCCCGCCACCCAGACGGTCATCCCTGCCGCCGATCACCAGGGCCTTGGTGTCGATGTGTTGCCAGTCGTAGACCACCGGATCATTGTAGAGAATGGACTGCTGCCAGGCGCGGATGCGGGCCAGTATCGGCCACTCCGCCGTCAACGTCTGGCCGTATTGCCAGCGCACATAATCGAAGTACTCTTCCTGGAAGCCCTGCTCGAAGTAGACCAGGTGACCGCGCAGGATGGATTCGTAGGTGGTCCCGTTTTTCACCCGTTCATAGGCGTCCTCGATGTCCGTCCAGCCACGCCCCTGGCGCTGATCAGTCATGCCGATCTGGTTGACCATGGCCACATGCGTCACCGCGTCCGGATACTGCATGGCAAAACGGCTGGCCACCATTCCGCCCATCGAGTGACCCACAGCAGCCGCCTCCTCAATGCCCAGATGGTCCATCAGGGCCTTGATGTTGGAGGACACCATGTTCAGGTTGTAGGGGATATCCAGTTTGGAGGAGCGGCCATAGCCGATACGGTCGATGGCTATGGCGCGGAACCCCTGGGCCGTGAGCGCGTCGATCATGGGCTCATAGGCCTTGCCGTAAAAGTTCATGCCGTGGAAGATCAACACTGTGCGGCCGTTGGGGCTGCCGGTCGGGGCAACGTCCATATAGGCCAGCCGTCCATCCTTGCCGTACAGGGTCAGGTCCATGTACTCGACCGGATGCGGGTAAGGCACTTCCTCCATGGTCGAGGAGATCGGCCCCCAGTCCTCTGGAGGCTCGGAAGGCGGCTCGAAGGATTGCCCGCTTGCCGCGCTGGTGGCAAGCATCAGGGCTGGTGCCAGCAGTGCGGCGGCCAGGTTCCGTTTCAGCAGGCTGTATGCCAGCATCGTGCGCATTTTCATAGGTACTCCCGTTGTTTGTGTTCTATGGGTCTTCCGGAAAAATGGTGGGCAATGGATTTGATAATCTCGCCAGGCTCGCCAAGGCCGCCAAGAAACCAATGAGAAAGTCGGCGATGTTCGGAGTCCTGTCTACGAACTCGTAATCCATGTGGGCATGGCATGCTGTCCTCTGCGTACTTGGCGATCTTTGCGAGAGCATAAACTGATGACCCACGAAGTCGTCTGGCGAGCCGGATCCAACAGCAGTGTACCAGCGGCCCAATCACTGCACCAGTTTCATGCCGACCTTGGTGATGCGGCCACGCTCGGTGTCTGCCACTGTCCAGATGAAGCCCTGCCACTCCATCTGGTCACCCGTCACCGGCTTGCCACCCATGCGGCGCGTCAGGTACTGGCCGATCGTCTGTTGCTGCAGCGACTCGGGGATCTGCAGACCATAGACCGGGGCCAGATTACCCATCAGCGCCTCCGCATCCAGAATGAAGTCACCAAAGAACCAGCGGTCGGTATCCGAGGCGGGCTCTTCACTGAACAATCGCCCAAGGGCGGGCAGGTCATGCTCATGACCGACGATGCACAGCATGTCATCGGCCAGCAGGCGGGTACTGCCGGTGGGGTGCAACAGCTCACGGCCGCGGAACAGCGCGGCAATCCGCGTACCCTCCGGCATGCGCAGCCGCCGCAACTGTTTACCGATACACCATTTCTCGGCACCCAGGCGGTAGACGAACAGCTCCCACTCGCTGGTCGGATGAATCTCCAGGCCGGCCCGCGACATCGGCTCTGGCTGCGCGGGCACACGCACACGAGCCAGACGGGTGGCTGCCGGCAGCGACGTACCCTGCACCAGCAGAGAGACCAGCACCACGAAAAACGCCAGATTGAAATACAACTGGGCATCGGGCAGACCGGCCATGACCGGATAAACGGCCAGAATGATGGGGACAGCACCGCGCAGCCCGACCCAGCTCATGAACCAGCGTTCGCGCCACTTGAACCGATGGAAAGGCGCCAGACTCAGCAGGACGGCCAACGGCCTGGCCAGGAAAATCATCCACAGCGCCAGCAGCAGACCGGGCACCGCAATGGGCAGCAGCTCACTGGGTGTCAACAACAGGCCCAGCACCAGGAACATGCCGATCTGGCTGAGCCAGGCCAGCCCGTCCAGCACACTGCGGATGGACGTGCGGCTGCGCAGCGGCCGGTTGCCGAGCAACAGGCCGCACAGATAGATGGCCAGAAAACCGCTGCCACCCAGCAGATTGGTCAGCGCGAACAGCAGCAGGCCACCGCTCACCGCCAGTAGCGGATACAGGCCGTTAGCCAGCGTGAAGCGATTGATCAACTGCAACAGCACCCAGCCACCAGCACCACCCAATGCCACGCCCAGCCCGAACTGCTGCACCAGGGTGAACAGAAACCCGGCGCTGAAACCGGGTTCACTGCTGAGCAGCACATCGATCATCACCACTGTCAGGAAGATGGCCATGGGATCGTTGCTGCCGGACTCGATCTCCAGCGTTGCCCCCACGCGTTCGTTGAGCTGGCGCTGCCCCAGCAACGAGAACACCGCCGCAGCATCCGTGGAACCGACAATGGCGCCGATCAACAGCCCCTGATACAGGTTCAGGTCGAACAGCCAGGCCGCCATCATGCCGGTCAGTGACGCTGTAAGCAGTACCCCGACGGTGGCCAGCGACAGGGCCGGACCGAGAGCCACCTTGAACGTGGCAGTGCGCGTGCGCATACCGCCATCCAGCAGGATGATGGCCAACGCCAGATTGCTGGCAAAGAAGGCAACCGTATAGTCATTGAACTGGATGCCACCCAGCCCCTCTTCGCCGGCGAGAATGCCGACGCCAAGGAAAATGACCAGGATGGGGATCCCCAGACGGGAGGAGAGAGCGCTTACCAGCACACTGAAACTGACCAGCAGCGCACCGATCAGAAAGATTCCGTTAAGACTCCCGACGTCCATCAGTCGGCGAACGGATGGCGAAGAATGATGGTTTCGTCCCTGTCCGGTCCCGTGGAAATGATGTCAACCGGCGCTTCCGTGACTTGCTCGATGTAGTGAATGTAGTCACGGGCATTGTCCGGCAACTCATCGAGACTGCGTGCACCGGACGTACTATCTTTCCAGCCGGGCAGGGTTTCGTAGACCGGCCGGAGCTTGTCGAACCCACTACCGGCTGCGGTGATGGCCGCGCCACCATCCAGCTCCTCATACCCTGTACAGACCTTTATTTCGTCCAGCCCGTCCAGTACATCCAGCTTGGTCAGACAGATGCCGGAGACGCTGTTGATGCGGATGGCCAGCCGGACTGCGGCGGCGTCAAACCAGCCACAGCGCCGGTCACGGCCTGTAGTCGCCCCCTTTTCCATACCGACCGACGCCAGATGGGCACCAACCTCGTCGAACAGTTCCGTCGGGAAGGGTCCGGAACCGACCCTCGTGGTATAGGCTTTGGTAATTCCCAGCACATAGTCCAGATACAGGGGGCCATATCCACTGCCGGTCGCCGTGCCACCCGCCGTGGTGTTGGAAGATGTGACAAACGGATAGGTGCCGTGATCGATGTCCAGCAGCGAACCCTGTGCACCCTCGAACAGAATGTTGTCACCGGCCTTGCGGTGCCCGTGCAACAGCTCCACGGTATCAGCCACCATGTTGCGGACCTCTTTACCCTGCCGCAGGCAGGTATCCAGGGTCTCGCGGTAGTCGACCTCATCCACCCCGTAGTACTCGCGCAACAGGAAATTATGGTACGCCAGCACGTCCCGCAATCTCTCCGCGAAGGTTTCCTCATCCAGCAGTTCGTGCAGACGAATACCCCGGCGCGCCACCTTGTCCTCATAGGCGGGACCGATACCGCGGCCAGTGGTGCCGATCTTGCCGACACCCAGACGCTTCTCCCGTGCCTGGTCCAGGGCCACATGGGAAGGCAGGATCAGGGGGCAGGCGCCACTGACGCGCAACCGGTCCCGCACCGGCACACCGCGCTTCTCCAGACCGCCGATCTCCTCCAGCAGGGCATCCAGACTGACCACCACACCGTTGCCGATCACACAGCTCACACCGTCACGGAGAATGCCGGAAGGTAGCAGGTGTAACACGGTCTTCTCACCATTGATTACCAGGGTATGGCCGGCATTGTGACCGCCCTGGAACCTAGCCACCGCCGCCACCTCGGCGGTCAGCAGATCCACGATCTTGCCCTTGCCTTCATCGCCCCACTGCGTACCCAGTACCACTGCACTCTTGCCCATGTCCATCTATCTCTGTTTCCGGTTCATTCAGTGTGCTGCGCGGGGCAGCACGGTTGGTTGCGCCAATCTCACGGCATCAGAGGCTGACCGGTTGCCAGCCATTGCCCTGCCAGACCAGTTTGCGATCACAGCCGAGCTCGGCCAGACGCCCGGGATCGCCGTCCTCGTCGGACAGGGCGGTGATTACCCGTTCGCCGGAGGCACGCAGCTCTTCAATGCGTTGCCAGAGCCCCGGATCCTCGTCGGACGGCGCCAGAATGGCAGGCGTGGGTGTGTCTTGTCGGCGACTGAGGCGGGCCAGCACCTTCAGGTCCGCGTCAAACCCGGAAGCCGGGCGAGCCCGGCCGTAGTCTCGCCCGATCGCATCAAAACGGCCGCCTTTCGCTATGGCCCGGCCGTATGCCGGGCAGTAGCTCGCGAACACAACACCCGTGTGGTAGCGGTAACCGCGCAACTCGGACAGATCATACCCCAGGCTCACCTGCGGCAGCCGCTGATGCACAGCTTCGGCGATGGAAGCCAGTTCGTCCAGTTCACGCTGTACGGCGGGAGGCGCCCCGGCAAACACCTCCCGGGCCCGGTCCAGCACGCCTTCGTCACCGTTAAGCTCAGGGAGATGCGACAGCATGGCCCGTAACGACCTGTCGTCAACGGACCCGGAAAGCAACGCCTCGATCTCATCGGTGGCCTTGCGTTGCAGTGCGTCGAACAGGTCACTTTCCTGCGCCTCGTCCAGCCCCGCTGCCTGAACCAGGCTCCTGAAGATGCCAACGTGTCCCAGCACCAGATGCACGTCCGGAACCTCGGCCTCCTTCAGCATCGCCATCATCAGGCAGATGAGTTCCACATCACAGCCGCTACCCTGGTGACCAAACAGTTCGGCACCCACGCGCAGCGGAATCCGCGATGCCTGCAGGCCGCGCGGTCGGGTATGCAACACGTTATCGGCATAGCAGAGGCGGACCGGTCCCTCACGTTTGAGGTTGTGGGCATCAATCCGGGCCACCTGCGGCGTGATGTCGGCCCGAACGCCCATCATCCGGCCACTGAGCTGGTCCGTGATCTTGAAGGTCTGCAGGTCCAGATCGTGAGAAGATCCGACCAGGAGGGAGTCGAGAAACTCGATCAGCGGCGTGATGACCAGTTCATAGCCCCAGCTGCCATACAGGTCCAGAATTCTCCGTCGCAGCGTCTCCAGCCTGTGTGCCTCGCGCGGCAACACCTCCTCGACGCCATCCGGCAAGAGCCAGCGATCAGCGCGTGTCATTGTCACTTCCTGTTCAGTTGATCAGATAAAGCAGTATCACACCGGTCAGCATGCTCGTCAGGCCGACCAGCCGAAGCTGACGGTCGTCGGCCTGGCTGACAGTTGCCAGCATGGCGCGCCACTGCTGCGGCGCTGCAAAAGGCATCAGCCCCTCGAGCACCAGCAGCAGGCAGAACGCAATGGCGAGCTCATGCCACATGGTCATACCACCCGGTCATTGCAGGAACCCCGATCAGGGCTCCGGACTGGCACGCAGGTACCGGAAATAATCACTGCTCGGCTCCAGCAACAGGACATTGTCCCTGGAGTTGAACGTTTGCCGGTAGGAATCGAGACTGCGTGTGAACGCATAGAACTCGGGATCCTGCTCGAACGACTCGGCATAAATCGCCGCCGCGTCGGCATCCCCCTCACCCCGGATGCGCTCAGCGTCCCGATTGGCTTCAGCCATCAGCACCTGCACCTGCCGGTCGGCATCGGCTTCGATACCGATCGCCAGCTCATTACCGCGCGAACGCAGCTGCTGGGCTTCACGATTACGCTCGGAGGTCATGCGATCATAGACGGAAGTGCGCACATCGTCGGGCAGGTCGATCCGCTTGACGCGCACGTCGATAACCTCGATACCGTATTCGTCCGCAGTATACTCGTTGAGCTCCTGCGTCAGTTCGTTCATCAGCAGATCCCGCTGGCCGGAGACCACTTCCTGCAGATCCCGTTCACCGACCTTGTTCCGCAGGCCATCGTTGACCCGCTGCGCCAGCAGCGCATTCGTGCGCGCCACATCACCTGTGGTCGCCGTATAAAACCGCTGGACATCGGCGATCCGCCACATGGCATAGGAATCGACCAGCAGCGCTTTCTGCTCCAGGGTCAGATAGCGCTGCGGCGAAGCGTCGACGGTGAGGATGCGTGCGTCGAACTTGCGCACGGTATGAACGTAGGGCAGCTTGAAATGCAGGCCCGGCGGAATGTCTGTCTCGACAATGTCACCAAAGCGCAACATCACCGCGCGCTCGGTTTCCCGCACGACAAACAGGCTGCTACCGCCGATGACGATGGCAAGAAATGCCACAATACCAAGAATGGTGTTTTTCATATCAGCGACCTCCTCGTCCGGACTGCGATGTACTGTTCCGGCCTGAATTTGACGAGCCCTGCGACGACGACTGATCCATCAATTGCTGGAGCTGCCGTTCGGTCAGTCGCGACGTGTCGATGTCGTCATTGCCCTGCATGCCCTGACTCATGATCCGGTCCAGGGGCAGGAACATCATGTTGTTGCCATTCTCGACATCGATCAGCACCTTGCTGCTGTTGCTGAGCACGTCCTGCATGGCATCGATGTACAGGCGTTCCCGCATCACCTCCGGCGAAGCCTGGTACTCGGTGTACAGCATGTCGAAGCGATCGGCCTCACCCTGGGCCAGGTTGACCACCCGGTCCTGATAGGCGTTGGCTTCCTCGATGATCCGCTGGGCTTCACCACGCGCTTCCGGTACAACACGATTAGCGTAGGACAGCGCCTGGTTCTGAGCCCGCTGCTCGTCTTCCCGCGCCCGGATCACGTCATCGAAAGCCCCCTGCACCGCGTTGGGTGGCTGCGCGTCCTGCACGTTGACCTGGGTCACCATGATACCGGTGCCGTAGTGATCCATGTATCGCTGGGATCGCTCCTGGACCTCGGCGGCCACGTCGGCCCGGCCCTGTGTCAGAACCAGGTCCATGGTGGTGCTGCCCACCACATGACGTATGGCCGATTCCACGGCCTGGTCCAGACCGCCGCGCGGATCCTGGACCTGGATCACATAGCGTACCGGATCCTGGATCAGGTACTGGACAGAGATTTCCACATGAACGATGTTCTCGTCAGCGGTCAGCATGTCGTTGGAATACGAGCTGGTGTTGACCTGCGAGACGTTGACCTTCTGCACACTGTCGATAACCGGTGGATTCCAGCGCAGGCCGGGCATGATCACCCCTTCCTGCAGTTCACCGAAGCGCATGACCACACCACGCTCGGCCTCGTCCACCGTGTAGAAACCCATGGCAGCCCAGACCACCACGGCCAGCAACACGAGACCACTGAGCAGACCGGCGGGAACGCCGCCTCCGCCGCGCCCGCTGCCGTCCGAGTCACCGCCATTTCCCTTGCCGCCAAAAAGGCGGTTCAGGCGATTGGTTACCTTCCTGATGACTTCATCAAGATCAGGTGGCCCCTGGTCGCCGCGGTTGCCACCGCCGCCCCCCCAGGGATCGTTGTTCTTGTTGCCAGGCTCGTTCCAGGACATTGCTTACTCCATAATCGGATCATCAATCGGGTGATTCTAACGAATATTCGTCTCTTCGTGCAGCAGACGATCGAAATCGAAGCGCGGAAGCCGCACTTCCAGATGAAGCTGACCGTCTCCATCCACACTTTCGTGTTGTACAGCGCCACGGGCATACAGCCGGGCTCTCAACCGGCCCTGATGAGGCGCCAGCACCAGTTCCTGCTCAATGAAGTCGCGGCCCAGGCGTTCACTGACCGCTTCAGCCAGCAAGTCCAGCCCCTCGCCGCGCAGGGCGGACACGTGCACACGTACGGGAATGCCCTGTTCATCCCGTTCTATGCCCGGTGTACTGTCCTCCAGCAGGTCAATCTTGTTGTAGACCTCCAGTTTCGGCACGCTGTCCGCGCCAATCTCGGCCAACACCTCCTCGACCTGCTCGATGTAATGGTCGCGCTGCTCGTTGGCAGCATCAATGACGTGCAGCAGCAGAGAAGCCTGTACGGTCTCCTCCAGTGTCGCACGAAATGCTTCCACCAGCTTGTGCGGCAGATGACTGATGAAGCCCACAGTGTCGGCCAGGATCGCCTCGCCATAGTTGGGCAGCTCGACCTTGCGCAGCGTCGAATCCAGCGTCGCAAAGAGCTGATCGGCTGCATACAGCTCCGATTGCGTCAGCGCATTGAACAGGGAGGACTTGCCTGCGTTGGTATAGCCGACCAGCGATACCGAGGCCACCTCCGCCCGGCGGCGCGCACGCCGGCCCTGGTCGCGCTGCGCCCGCACCTTCACCAGGCCCTTGTTGATCTGCTTGATGCGCTGGCGGATCATTCGCTGGTCCATTTCCAGCTGGGTTTCACCGGCGCCACGCAGATTGACACCGCCCTTCTGCCGGTCCAGGTGAGTCCAGCCCCGCTTCAGCCGGGAGACGACATGTTGCAGCTGTGCCAGCTCCACCTGCAGCTTGCCTTCATAGCTGCGCGCGCGCTGTGCGAAGATCTCCAGGATCAGCCCCGTACGATCGAGCACGCGACACTTGAGCTCGCGTTCGATATTGCGTTCCTGACTGGGGGACAGGGCATGATTGAACAGCACCAGCGACGCCTGGTGAGTGCGGACTGTATCGCCGATTTCGGCCAGCTTTCCCTTACCGGCGAAATAACCGGGATCGGGCATTTTCCGTGTGCCCTTGATGAATTCAACCGGATACAGCCCGGCCGAACGCACCAGCTCCTCGAACTCTGCGGGGTCTTCCTGCTCACCTCCGGACTCTATCGCCAGATGGACCAGTACGGAGGTCTCTCCCCCTTCAGGACGTTCGAAAAACAATCAGATCCTCATTCAGGCAGCATTGCCTGTGGTGTCGGAATCCTCGGCTGCATCGCCCGTGTTGCTGGTCGGCAGTTTCACGGACCGGGCCGGGACCACGGTGGAAATGGCGTGCTTGTAAACCATCTGGTTTACCGCATTCTTCAGCACGATGACAAACTGGTCAAACGACTCGATCTGACCCTGCAGCTTGATTCCGCTGACCAGATAGATCGAAACAGGAATCCGCTCTTTCCTCAGCGCATTCAGGAAAGGGTCTTGTAGAGAATGCCCTTTTGACATTGTTTTCTCCTTGATTCATCGACGGGTCACATGACGTCCGAGCGCAGCAACTTCAAGACCCTGGCCAGCATTGCCGGATCTTCACTGTCCACACTTCTCAACGCCCGCCAGCTGCGCAACCAGGTCATCTGACGCTTGGCCAGCTGCCGCGTGGCAATGATACCCCGTTCTACCATGGCTTCATAGCTCATTTCGCCGTCCAGATACTGCCAGACCTGGCGATAACCCACGCTGCGTATCGAGGGGAGGCCGACATGCAGGTCTCCCCTTTCATGGAGCCCGCGCACCTCCTCCACCAACCCCTCGTCCAGCATGGCCCGGAAGCGGCGCTCGATACGTTCATGAAGTACGCTGCGCTCGGCCGGTTGGACTGCCAGAAAATGCAGATCGAAGGGCAATGCCGCGTGCTGATCGGCCGCCTGCAGTTCGCTGAGCGACCGCCCCGTCAGCTCATGGACCTCCAGGGCACGCTGCAGGCGCTGTGAATCAGTCGGATGGATGCGGGATGCGGCCTGCGGATCCACCTCCCGGAGGCGCTGATGGACCGCAGGCCAGCCTTCCTCTTCCGCCAGGGCATCAATACGACGGCGCACCCCGGGATCAGCCGCCGGCAGATCGGCAAGCCCGTCACGAAGCGCCCGGAAATACAACATGGTGCCACCCACCAGCAGAGGAACACGCCCCGCCGCACGAATCTCGTGCATCTCCCGCAGCGCGTCCTCACGGAACACAGCCGCTGAATACCGCTGCGCCGGATCCAGAATGTCGATCAGACGGTGCGGGGCCATGGCCAGAGTGGCCGCATCCGGCTTGCCCGTACCAATGTCCATGCCGCGATAGATTTGCGCCGAATCAACATTGATGATCTCCAGCGGCAATTGCTGGACCAATTCCACAGCCAGGGCGGTCTTGCCGGCGGCAGTCGGCCCCATCAGGCAGATGGCCGGCGGGCGTTCCCTGGCTGGTGTCATCACTGGCCTCGCAGGAACCACTTGTCCAGGTCGGCCAGGCTCTGGTACACCCAGGTCGGCCGGCCATGGTTGCACTGATCACTGCGCTCCGTACGCTCCATATCACGCAGCAGTGCATTCATTTCCGGAATACCCAGATTGCGGTTGGCTCGCACCGAACCGTGACAGGCCATGGTGGAGAGCAGCTCGTCACGGTACTGACTGATCCGCCGGCTTTCGCCATGCTCGAGGATATCGGATAACACATCACGCACCAGCTGCTCGACATCGGCGCGGGCCAGCAAAACCGGCACCTGACGGACAATGATCGACTCGGCCGCCACCCTCTCGATCTCCAGCCCCAGCTCCTGCAGGGCGCCGGCCTGTTCGGCGGCACAGTCGGCCTCCGCCTGGCTGACCGCAATGGAGACCGGAACCAGCAGGGGTTGTGCCCTTATGCCCTCCTCGTCGCGCGAGGTTTTCATGCGCTCATAGGTGATCCGCTCATGCGCGGCATGCATATCCACCATAACCAGCCCTTCTCGATTCTGGGCCAGAATGTAGATACCGTGTAATTGCGCCAGCGCATACCCCAGCGGGGGCACTTCCTCGTCCTCGGACAGCCGCTGATAGACCTGCATCTGGTCATTGATGCCGGCGTGATCCGGTGTCGCCGAGCGCGACCAGCCTCCGGCTGCGGGCCAGGCTCCGCCGGCCGGACCCGACGGCCTCCCGGCCGACGCAGCCGCCTCGTCCGGTGCCGGTCCCATGCCCGGCGGTATCAGCTCACCGGTCTGTTCGTCGACACGCAACCCCAGACCGCCCTGCACGGGAATGCTGCCGCTTTCTTCACTGGTTCTCGCGGCCTGCTCCGGACTCGTCTGTTCCGCCAGCCGATCGCCCGGCCGCAGGTCAGCCAGCGCCCGGTGCAGGGAGCGAAACAGAAAGTCGTGCACCAGCCGGCCGTCACGGAAACGCACCTCATGCTTGGTGGGATGCACATTGACATCCACCTGTGCCGGATCCAGCTCCAGATACAATACATAGGCCGGGTGCCGGCCGTGATACAACACGTCCTGATAGGCCTGCCGTATGGCATGCGTGACCAGCTTGTCGCGGATCACGCGGCCATTGACGTAGAAATACTGCAGATCAGCCTGACTGCGGGAGAAGGTCGGCAGACTGACCCAGCCATGCAGGCGCAGGCCCGAAGCCTCCATATCAACGTGGACGGAATTGTCGACAAAGGCCGGACCGCACACCAGTGATACCCGGCGTTCGCGAGCCATGTCCGAATCAGCCGCCTGCAGCTGATGAATGGTGCGTTGATTGTGCCGCAGGCTGAAGCCGACATCGAAACGGCTCAGGGCCAGCTTTTTCATGACCTCTTCCAAACGCTGGAACTCGGTACGCTCGGTGCGCAGGAACTTGCGCCGCGCCGGCGTGTTGAAAAAAAGGTCCCGGACCTCGACCGTGGTGCCGACCGGATGCGCAGCCGGACGCACCTCGGCTTCCATTGTCTCGCCCTCGGCCTCTACCTGCCAGGCTACGTCATCCCCGGCATCCGCAGAGCGGGACGTCAGCTGCAGGCGTGAAACCGAACTGACGCTGGCCAGCGCCTCGCCCCGGAACCCGAGACTGGCAATATGCTCCAGATCATCCAGGGTGACGATCTTGCTGGTGGCATGCCGGCTCAACGCCAGGGGCAGGTCGTCCCGCGCAATGCCGCAGCCGTCGTCACGGAGGCGGATCAACCTCACGCCGCCCTGCTCCACCTCGATATCCACACGCCGGGCACCTGCATCCAGGCTGTTTTCCAGCAGCTCCTTGACGACGGAGGCCGGGCGCTCGACCACTTCGCCAGCGGCAATCTGGTTGGCCAGTCTCTGATTGAGCAAGGCAATTCGGGGCATGGGACAACAGAAACCTTATATTACGATGCGGGAATGACCAGTACCTGGCCGATGCGGATGACATCTCCGTTGAGATTGTTGACTTCGCGCAGGCGCGACAGGCTGACACCGTGCTGCTGAGCGATCTGCGAAAGACTGTCACCGCGACGCACCACATACTCACCGCCAACGGGCATGTTCAGATCGGGCAGCGCTCCGGAGGCCTTCTGCCAGGCCAGTAACGAGTCCTCCGGAGGCGTCTCGCGGAAGTAACTCCTCACCCCATGCACAATGGCATCAGCCAGCCGCCCCTGGTATCCGGAACTGGTCAGCAGACGCGCTTCGGAGGGATTGGACAGGTATCCGGTCTCGATCAGCAGTGACGGAATATCGGGAGAACGCAACACCCACAGGTTGGCACGCTGCGGCTTGTCCCTTCGCAATACAGCCACCCGCCCCAACGACTCAAGAATATGGGCGCCGGCATTGATACTTTGCTCGATGCTCCAGCTCATGGACAGATCCAGCAGCGTAAGCGCCAAGTCTTCCTCATACTGGGCCAGACTGGTCTCACCCGTCAACCCGCCCAGCAGCCCGGCGGAGTTTTCACGCTCAGCTACCCGGCGATTGTTCTCGGCTTCCGCCGTGCTCTGCGACAACGCGTAGATCGTGACACCCTCGGCCCGCGATGACCGGAAGGAGTCCGCATGAATGGACAGGAAGATGTCCGCCCGGTTGTTGCGCGCCAGCTGTGGGCGACGTTGCAGTTGTACGAAATAGTCTCCGCTGCGGACCATCACCGGCCGGTATCCCGGCATATTTTCCAACCGCTCGTAGACGGCACGCGATATGGCCAACGCCACGTCTTTTTCACGGATACGACCGTCGTGACCGATGGCACCGGGATCATCTCCGCCATGCCCGGCGTCAATGGCCACCACCACATCCCTTCTGGGACTGTCGGCTTCCTCCGCCGGGGCCTGCGGCTCGCGCACCGGCGAGCTACGGTCCAGATCATACAGGTCCACAACCAGTCGATGACCAGACTCATCGTTGGGTTCCAGCGTAAAACTGGTGGGATTCACTGCCCGGGACAGATCCAGCACCACACGCAGGTCATCACCATCGCGTACGGCATGGCGGATGCCGGTAACCGGGCTGCCGGAAAAATCGATACCCTCCACGTCGGCACGCAGCCGGGCGTCGCTGACGTCGATCACCACCCGGTACGGGTCCTCCAGCATGAACACGCTGTACTCCACCCGCTGCGCCGTATCCAATACCAGCCGGCTGTATTCGCTGTCCCTCCAGAACCGGGCATCCACAATGTCGGCGGCCAGGGTCGGCGCCGACAACAGGGCACACAGCAGCGTGAGCACCACTGAGCGGATCCGGCTCCAGGAAACAGATTGCCTGTTCGTCATTCGCATGCCGTCATGTCGTAAGCCAGTTCCGTGCCAGGGATCGGACGAGCTGCGCACCGGTCACATCCGATGCACGCCAGTGCAGATTCCGCCCGTTCTGATGCGGCATCAGCCGGACCACCAGGTTGGCAGGCGGCAGGATACCCGCGCCACGATCCGGCCATTCCACCAGACACAGGCGCCCGGCTTCAAAACACTCGTCCACCCCGAGGAATTCTACCTCCCCGGGGTCACTCAGTCGATACAGGTCGAAGTGACAGACCGGTATCCGCGTTTCCTCGTAGGGCTCCAGCAGCGTATAAGTGGGACTTTTCACGGCCCCGGCATGACCCAGCCCACGCATCACTCCTCGCGCCAGACAGGTCTTGCCCGCGCCGAGGTCACCTTCCAGATAGATCATCAACGCCGCCGGAAGCTTTCCGCAGAGCCTTTCGGCGGCCCGTCCCAGTGCCGCCCCCGCTGCCTCCGTGGCCTGCTCATCGTCCAGAAACACGCTCCCTTCCTGCTGCGTGTCCGTCATGCCTGCCGCCGCTGCTGACTGACCAGTCGGTGGATGAAGGGCATCAGGTCACTGGCCAGCATGCCCCGTTCGCCACCCTCGCCCGCTGCCAGATCGGCGCTCTCTCCATGGATCGCTACTGCCGCCCGGACAGCCCGGTCCAGCGGCATGCGCTGGGCCAGCAGCCCGCCAGCAAGCCCTGCCAGCACATCCCCCATGCCGCCGGTCGCCATGCCCGGATTGCCTTCCGTACAGATGTCCATACCGATTGCAGCCGGGCCGCCGGCCATGGCCACACCGCCATCTTGCGGATAACACACCACCGTACCCACTCCCTTGAGCAACGCCACCCCGCCCCAGCGCTGCTGCAATGCCTGTGCCGCAGCAAAGCGATCCGCCTGCACATCGGCCACGCTACAGGCCAGCAGGCGGGCTGCCTCACCGGGGTGGGGAGTGAGGACGGTCAGATCCGGCAATGGCTCGGGCAGGGAGAGTTCCCCGGCCCTGCCCAGCAACACCAATGCATCCGCGTCCAGAACCAATGGCAGACCATTGTCGCGCTGCCACTGGATCAGTTGCCGCAAGACAGCCACCGACCACTCCGACTGCCCCAGTCCCGGGCCAGCCACCAGTGCGGTGGCCGACTGCAGCGCTGGCAACATCGCCGGCAGAAGGTCGCCCGGCTGCAGTGAGGCTTCGTCCAGCCCTCTCACCATCACCTCCGGACGCCGGCTCAGCGACGGCGCCACATGCTCGGATCGGGTCAGCAGGCAGACCGTGCCGGCACCGCTTCTTGCCGCTGCTTCGGCACAAAGGAGGGCAGCCCCGCCGTATCCGCAATCGCCACCAGCCACCACCACGCGCCCGCAGTCGCCCTTATGGGTCGCCAGAGTGCGCGACGGCAACCAGGGCAATACCGTCTGAACCGTCAGACGCCAGGCGGATGGCGGCCAGACGGAAGCCTGTTCATACAGGTCACCCGGCACGGCCAGACGATCGAAAACCAGCTCACCGCGCTGATCCGGTCCGTCGGCTGTGAAAAGTCCACGGTTCAGACCGATGAAGGAAACCGTCACGGCCGCCGATATGGCAACGCCGGCGATGCAGCCCGTATCGCTGTCCAGCCCGGAGGGAACATCCACAGCCAGCACCGGCAGAGTACTGCGATTGATCTGTTCGATGGCCTCCCTGTAGGGCGGGCGTACCTCGCCCCGGATACCGGTACCCAGCATGGCATCCACCACCACACAACCGGGCGCTCCACCACGCTGACACCGGCGCTGCAGCGCTTCGGCGATACCATCCGGCGTGGCCTCCTCGATGGCCACCTCATGCCGGACCGCCAGATCACGCGCACTGCCCGCCTCCCCTTTCAGCTTTTCTACCGGCGCCAGCGCATGCACCTCCACCGCCAGACCGCACTGCTTCGCCAACGCGGCCAGCACCAGCCCGTCTCCCCCGTTATTGCCCGGCCCCGTGAAGATAAGCAGTTCACGGGCACCGGGCCAACGCTCCTGTACGACACGGAGTAATACGGTCCCGGCGCGCTGCATCAGGTCAAAACCGGCAATGCCACCGGCCACGGCCAGACGGTCCAGCTCTCGGGTCTGCCCGGCAGTGTACAGTCGTTGATGAATCGTTCGCGGCATCAGCCCATTCTGGCAATCAGACGATGAATGAGGCGTAAGGCGGCCTCCAGCTCCTCAACCGGAACATCTTCGGTATGCTCGATGGCCCAGGGATCCTGGACAGCGCGCAACGCGTTGTAGGTCTGCTGCCCCTGCTCGGTCAATATTACCAGCGGAGAACGCTTGTGACGGGGATTATCGGCATACGTCAACAGGTCGTCCTCCTTCATCACATCAGTAATCCGCTGCACGGCCTGGCGCGACTGCCCCAGCGTACGCGCAATGGCCGGGACGGTGACGCCGCCTGGTGACAGGGCAATCACACCAATCACTTTCCAGCGAGCGCTGGTCAGGCCGAGACTGCCGGCCATCCGGTCCCCTTCCGCCTGCAGAATGCCATTCAGCCGGAAAATGGACAGCACCAGATCAAGAAACAGCTTGCGTTTCGGCGAATGCACGAGCGTCACCCTCCCAGGGAGCCTTCGAACAGGTGTGACATCATCTTACCATCTTTACTCGGTTTCCGGGTCATAACGATTGACCGGCGACGGACCGTACGACAGCCAGGTCTCATTGGTCTGCTGACCAACCCCGGGTTCACTCCAGTCACAGACCCCCTGCGGAAAGATCGACTCCAGTCGGGACTTTTCAGCGTCACTGAACGCCACCGCGTAGTCGTCGTAATCCACCGGCTTGAGCTGGCATTTGAGTATATCGTTGGTCAGGGGGCCACCCGCCACCAGGCGCAAACCAGCGTGTGGCGGATACAGCGTATTGCAGCGCCCTTCCGTATTGTCGAACAGCCGCTCCCGATTGAACTCGGCGTCTTCCACGATCCGCTCGCCGTCCGCATTAAAGCAGTCGTCCTGCAGGGCATCGGGCCGCCGCGCAGCGATCCATTCGCTCACCGGCATGTCAGGTTCCGGTGCCGACCGGATCGCTTCCAGCCATTCATCCATCAGGGCGAGGTTCTCCCGTTCCAGCGACACGGAACGATCATGCCGGCGAATCACGTAATTCCCGGCGTGACCATTGTCACGCGCCAGCCGGGCCCGGGTGGTGAAGGAATAGACACTGGCGTGGAAGTTTCCCTCATCGTCCAGATAGGTCCGGTCATCGATGATCGGGACACGGGCCAGCCCGGCGCCACCGCTGGTGACGCGGCCCGTGGCGTAGGCCGCCCGGATGGCATTCATGTCCCCTTCCGTGCGTGCGGCTGTCGGTCGATAGTCGATATCCCAACCCCCGAACGACTCATTCAGCGACAGAAACAGCTCCGTGTCGATCAAGCCTTCATTGAGCGCCTCCAGGCCGTACTGTACGCCCACGTTGTCATGTGGGCTGGGCGCCACCTCCCGGTCACTGGCCAGTTCATCATGGCTGCGCTGACCGAACACGTTGCGCATACCGTCATAAATGGAGCAGCGGGCTCCGTCCGGGTTGTCCTGCGCATCGTAGCGCGCATGGGCAGGAATCGCTTCCGGGCAGTCGTACGGGGAAATCCGGTCGGGCCGCTGGCCCAGCGATTCGTTGCACAGATACCAGTTGGGCCACCCGCCGATGGCGGCCCGGGTCTCGTCATCCAGTCCCGGGCCCGAATCATTGACAAAGCGCCGCAGCGGGCCGCTGCATTCCTGCGCATCCGTGAAATAGGTCACGGCGTCGGAGAACGTCATGCCCACCAGCAGGCCGTCCAGGATACCGGGATAGGCGCCGGCGATGAGTAATTGCTGCATGGCTCCTCCCGAGGAGCCACTGCCGATGGTGTGCCGGGGCACACCATACCGTTCGATAAAATGCTCCTTGACCATCATGGCCGTCTCGGCGGACACCACATCGTTGCAGCCACCCTGTGCATTGACATTCAGCGTGGAAGAGGCAACGGCATAGCCCTGGGACAACATCATGTCCCGCAGCACTCCACCCGTGGAAGTACCCTGAAAGTAACCGGCTTCACAGCCACCACCAAAAGTGTAGACCAGACGGCTGTTCCAGGCAGTGGGCGTACTCTCCGGAGGCCGGGTCGGGTCAGGGCGCCGGCTTACCGGGTCAAAAGGCATGGCGATCTGGTAGATGGCCCGGTTCAGGGCTCCGGTTTCCAGACGCACCACATAGGGAATCTCGCGTCCTTCCGTTATCTCCACCATTGCTACGTCGGCGGGCGGATTGTCGGGATCATCCAATGACTGAAAATCTTCTCCACCTTCCGCCATGTAGACATAGTCCACCGTGGCAGGCAGCATACAGTCCTCGTCCACCCGGGAGGTATCCAGGTACTCGCCATTGCCGATGGCGAAGCGGCGGGCTTCGCCATCGCTGTCCGGCGCCAATTCGTCGACGCAGAAATAAGGCTGCTGGTGGTCACCGGAAATCACCGGACCACTGGCCGGGTAATTGACCAGCGAGAGGCCGGCCTCCGCCTGGCCCGACACCACGACTACCCGGTTCTCACCTTCGTCAAGTCCGGTGAGGCGATGACGGTAGACGCGCTGACCGTCCCGCTCCTCGTACAATACCAGCGGCGTGGTGGACGGCGTGTCGTTGATCAGCAGCCCGGGCACACTGTCCCCGCTGTGCGTGATTTCCAGCAACGCATCGCCGGCCGTGACCAGGTGTGGCTGACCCGAGAGCAGTTCCATTGACAGCTGTGCCGTAGGCGAGGAGGGAGAGTCAGGCTCGGAACAGGCGGCCAGGGTCGCGGCAACAGCCAGACCCAGGGTGACCAGGCGACGCGCGCTCATTATTGTTGTCTCCTGTAGAACAATGACGATAATGTCGCATGAAGCGGGTATTGAATCAAACGCCGGCTTGGAGGACACTGGGGTCCGTATTCCCGCACTATCGGTACCAGACCACGATGACTCTGTTGCATTCGGCCAGCCACATCACTGGAGCCGCTCTGTTGGCGGGCCTTCTCTCATGGCAGCCCCAGGCCGCCGCGCAACCCCTGTCGGGAGGATTGGGCAACAGCGCGGCACCCCCGGTCATCGAATCCGACGACCCCTATGACGAACTGGCCGGCGAATTTGCTTTTGTGCGATTGCAATATGATTCCCTGTACCAGGGTCGCTGGGGATATGGCGCCTGGTCGACCGATTTCCCGGCCGCCGACAACAATTTCCTGCGCGGCGTTTCCCGCCTCAGCAATATCCGGGTCATGCCGGAGCCCATCGTGCTTCGCCTGGATGACGAGGAGATTTTCGAGTATCCGATCCTGTACGCACTGGAGATGGGCCGCGGTGGCGGACCGCGCTTTTCTCCGGAGGAAATCGATAACCTCAGGGAATACCTGCTGCGGGGTGGTTTCCTGCTGGTGGATGATTTCTGGGGCTCCCGTGAATGGGATGCGTTCGAAAGCGCAATCTCTGCCGTTTTTCCTGATCGCGAGATCGTGGATCTCCCTCCCGACCACGAAATCTTCAGCATCTACTACGATATCGACGGCCCCCGGATGATCCCCGCCCTGGGAAACCCTTCCAATCGTCCCGAGCGTGATGCCACTCATGCCGTGCTGCGGGCCATCATGGATGACGAGGATCGCATCATGGTGCTGATCAACTGGAATACGGACATGGGCGACGGCTGGGAGCATACCTACCATCCCCGGTATCCGACACGGTACGCCAACCTGGCCTACCAGATGGGGCTGAACTACCTCATCTATACAATGACGCACTGATCACAGTGATCCGCCAGGCAAATGGCCCTATCCAATCGAGGGATGATCAAAGCTGTGTAACTCTGCCATTCCCGGGGCCACCTCATTCCAGCCATGCACATCGAACAGCAGGCAGGCACAGCCCCCACTGGGTACGTGATCGACGCTGACATTGTCGCAGAACCCGTTCAGCAATTCGGTTACCGCCGGATTATGCCCCACAAGCATGATCGCTTCGAAACGATTGTCCAGTTGACGGCAGGACTCCAGCAACCGGCTTTCGCCGGCCAGATACAAGGCCCCTTCCGGCTGAATGTCCGCCTCCTCCAACCCGAACTGCAAGGCGAACAACTCCGCAGTCTCCAGTGTGCGAGCTGCCGGGCTGCATACAATACGCTGTGGAAGAGAGGCCTCCCGGGACTTGAGCCGGATGGCCACGGCGGGCACAGCCCGGCGGCCGCGTTCACTCAGGGGGCGATCGAAATCACGCACTCCCGGCCCGGCCTCGCCGGCGTGAGCATGTCTGGCCAACCACAAGGTCTTCATGAGTCCGTACGTTGCCTCCTGCGCAGGGGACGAATGTCCCGGATTGTAACGCAGTCAGACACCGATGTATTGACTGGACATCAACTGGTGAATTGCTCAGAATCCCGACTTCATTCGAACGAATTCAAGGGAACCGTTCATGTTGCTACGCTACTACCTGCCGGCCGGCGTTCGTGCTGTCAGCCTCGCCGGAATACTTTCGCTCACCACTCCCGTCATCGCGCAGCAGAGCGCCCAGGGCTGGGAGACGGCCACGGAAATGGAACTCGGCGCAGTCTATACGTCGGGCAACACCGATGAAGAGAACCTGCGCATAGGTGCTGAATTTGATGCCAGCCGGAACGCCTGGGATTACGCGATGGAATTCGACGGATTACGCTCATCGACGGATGGCAGGCTGACGGCCCAGCGCGCCTACCTCGTGGGTACCTCCCAATACAACTACGACGATGACAATTTCGGCCAGCTGCGCGCCTCGCACGAGCGCGACAAGTTCAGCGGCTTCGAGCAGCAGTCGGATCTGGTAGCCAGTTATGGTCAGCTCCTGCTTCGCGATCGCGAAGACATGACCCTGGACTACACGGTGGGTGCCGGGGTACGTAACTCGGATGACGGCGTGACCAGCAACAATGAACCCATACTCCGCGTATCCACCAACTATACCTGGGATTTCAATGACAACGTGCGCTTTCTCCAGGAATTGAGCTCGGATGCTGGTGACAGCGCAACGGTCACCCGCTCCGAGTCCACCATCGAGTCGGACGTGATGGACAACCTGTCCCTGCGTTTCTCGCTGCGCCTGCGCCACCAGAGCAAGGTGCCGGTTGACCGCGAGGAGCTGGACTCGGAAACGGCCGTCACCGTCGTCCTGCAGCTCTGAATCATGACCCGTTACCTGACACCTGACACTGTAGAACAGGCCAGTGAGCAGCTGGCCGGACTGGATGACGCTCGAATCCTGGCCGGTGGCACGGATCTGCTGACACGGCTCAACAGCGGCGCAGCAGCGCCCGCCGTGATCATCGATATCAAACGCATCGCCGAAGTCACCACAATCCGCGAGGAAAACGGCGGCTGGATCATCGGCGCGGCCGTCAGTGGTGCAGCTCTCGGCGAGCACGCGGAGCTGAACAAAGCCTGGCCCGGCGTCGTCGAAGCCGCCAACCTGATCGGCTCCACGCAGATCCAGAGCCGTGCCACACTGGGCGGCAATCTGTGCAATGCCTCACCGGCCGCCGATGCGGTGCCGGCCCTGATTGCCGCTGGCGCACGTTGCCTGATCGCCGGACCAGACGGTCGACGCGATGTGGCGGTGGAAGAGATCGTCACGGGCCCCGGTCAAACCAGTCTGGGACGCGGAGAATTCGTGACCGGCTTTCGTCTGCCAGCCCGCGCGCCGCGCAGTAGCGACGCCTACCTGCGCATGATTCCGCGCACCGAAATGGATATCGCCGTCGCAGGTGCCGGCGTCAGTCTGACGCTGGACGGGGATGACAACATCTCCGAAGTGCGCGTGGCCCTTGGCGCTGTTGCTTCCACGCAGCTGTTGGCGGAAGAGGCGGCCGGGCTGCTGAAAGGCCGGCAGCCAGACGACTCCATTCTGCCGGATTATCAACGCGCGGTTCAGTCCATCTGCCGGCCGATCAGCGACAGACGTGGCGCAGCGGCCTATCGCAGTCATGTGGCCGGCATACTGGCCGCACGCGCCGCCGTCATCGCCTGGAACCGGGCCCGTCAGACATAGCCACGTACGCGAGGAGAAGTGATGAGCAAGTTGCATGTCACCAGCCGGATCAATGGCGAACCTGCCGAGTTTCTTTGTGAGCCGCAGGAAATGCTGCTGCACAGCCTCCGGGACACCCTGGGATTGACCGGCACCAAGGAGGGCTGTGCCACCGGCGACTGCGGTGCCTGCACTGTGTTGCTGAACGGCCGTCCGGTCTGCTCCTGTCTGGTGCTGGCCGCCGAGACGCAGGATGCCGACGTCGAGACCATCGAGAGCCTGGCCACTGCCGAAGGACTCCACCCGCTGCAGCAGCAGTTCCTGGAGCAGGCCGCACTGCAATGTGGCATCTGCACGCCAGGATTCCTGGTGGCGGCAAAGGCGTTGCTGGCGGAGAATCCCGACCCTTCCGAAGAACAGGTCCGCTACTATCTGGCCGGCAACCTGTGCCGCTGCACCGGCTACGACAAGATCATCCGCGCCGTGCTGGATGCCGCACGGCAGATCCGCGAACAGAACAGTGAGGTCGAACCCGTATGACTGAACAACCGCCATCGTTCCGCTGGATCGGTCAACGCCCGGTTCGTCCCGATGGAGAGGACAAGGTCACTGGCCGAGCCGCCTTCGCGGCGGATTTCACACTGCCCGGCCTGCTGCAGGGCGCCGTGCTGCGCAGCCCCCATGCACATGCCACTATTGTCCGGATCGATACCAGCCGGGCGCTGGAGGTGCCCGGCGTCAAGGCTGTGGTCACCGCCGCTGACTTCCCGGAAATCCCCGACGAACTGGCCAACAACGGGGGGCCACCGGACTTCCAGGATCTGTCTGATAATGTCATGGCACGGCGCAAGGTGCTCTATGAGGGACACCCGGTAGCCGCTGTCGCCGCCACGTCCATGGAAGCGGCCCGCAAGGGTCTGGCGGCCATCGAGGTGGAATACAACGCGCTGCCCCATGTCATTGATGTGCTGGACGCCATGGCCGAGGACGCCCCCCTGCTGCACGAAGACATGCGCACAAAGGGTATCCGGCCCACTCCCGAGCAGCCTTCCAATATCGCCAGCCGCCATGAGCAACTGCTGGGCGATCCGGACCAGGCCATGAGGAATGCCGACATCATATTGCAACGGGAGTTCACCACGGCGCCGGTGCATCAGGGCTACATCGAGCTGCATGCCTGCACGGTGCGCAGTAACGCCGATGGTCATGCTGACATCTGGTGCAGCAGCCAGGGCCAGTTCATGGTGCGCGCCTACACGGCACGTCTGCTGGACATGCCCCTGTCGAAGATCCGTGTATTCCCGCTGGAGATCGGCGGCGGCTTCGGGGGCAAGACCACCATCTACCTGGAGCCTGTCGCCCTGCTGCTGTCCCGCAAAAGCGGCCGGCCCGTGAAAATGCAAATGAATCGCCAGGAAGTCTTCCAGGCCAGCGGACCGACTTCCGGCAGCTACATCACCCTGAAGATCGGTGCCCGCCGGGACGGCACCATCACGGCCGTCGACGGCACCCTTTGCTACCAGGCCGGTGCCTACGAGGGCTCACCGGTGAAACTGGGCTGCATGACCGCCTTTGCCCCCTACGACATCCCGCATTCCCGGCTGGTCGGCTATGACGTGGTCAGCAACCGGCCCAAGGCGGCTGCCTACCGCGCGCCCGGCGCTCCGATGGCCAGCTTTGCGGCGGAAAGTCTGATCGATCTGCTGGCGCAGGAGCTGGACATGGACCCGTTGGAGCTGCGCCTGAAGAATGCCGCGACCCACGGTACACAGACCGCCTACGGTCCGAAGTTCCGGGAAATCGGCTTTGTCGAGACCCTGCAGGCCGCACTGAATCACCCGCACATAAAGGAACCTCTGGGTCCCAATCAGGGACGCGGTATCGCTTCCGGGTTCTGGTTCAATATCGGTGGACAGTCCAGCGCACGCGTCAGCATCAACGAGGATGGTACGGCCGTGGTCACCACCGCCAATCCCGACATCGGTGGTTCGCGCGCCTCCATGGCCATCATGGCAGCCGAGGTACTGGGCATCGACGTGGCACACGTCCAGCCTCTGATCGCCGACACCGATTCCAGCGCCTACTCGGACCTCACCGGCGGCAGCCGCGTGACCTTTGCCATCGGCATGGCGGTCAGCGAGGCTGCGCAGCATGTGGTGGATATCCTGCGCCAGCGCGCCGCCCTGCTCTGGGACGTGGATATATCGACTGTAGAATGGCGGGAGGGCAGCGCGCAGTCGGTGGCGGATGGCGAACCGCGCCAGCTCTCACTGAAAGAGCTGGCCGCCAGCAGTGCGAAAACCGGAGGACCGATCTCCCACCAGGCCACCATCAACGCCAAGGGCGCCGGCCCGGGTTTCGCCACGCACATCTGCGATGTGGAGGTCGACCCGGATACCGGCTACACCACGATCCTGCGCTACACGTCCATCCAGGATGTCGGCCGGGCCATTCATCCCTCCTACGTGGAAGGCCAGATGCAGGGCGGTGCCGCGCAGGGCATCGGCTGGGCGCTGAACGAAGCCTATCTGTACGATGAGGAGGGCCGGCTGCAGAACCCCGGCTTCCTGGACTACCGCATGCCGGTGGCTTCCGACCTGCCCATGCTGGATACCGTGATCGTCGAAGTGCCCAACCCCAAACATCCCTTCGGTGTACGCGGCGTCGGAGAGGTGCCCATTGTCCCACCACTGGGCGCGGTGGCCAATGCCATTGCCCGCGCCACCGGAAGACGCTTCACGGACCTGCCCATTTCCCCCGGGCGGATTGTCGGATTGGGCTAGTGGTCCATGTGGCTGATTCTGTAACCTTCAGCCGTCGAGGACCAGAAACTGCCCCATCATGCCCCGGTCTTCATGCTCCAGCGTATGGCAGTGGAACATGAAAGGGATGCTTTCATGGGCGTAATCCGTAAACGACATGATCACGCTGACAGTCTGTCGGGCGCCGATCCGTACGGTGTCCTTGTAACCGGCCTCATGCAGCGGTGGCGCACTGCCATCACGGTCCAGCACCCGGAAAAGGCCGCCGTGTATGTGGAACGGGTGCATCATCGGTGTGCGGTTCTCGATTGTCCATATCTCGGTGTTGCCCAGCGGTACACGCTCATTGATGTAATTGAGATCCATGGTGCGACCACTGATACCGAAATTACCGCCCCCGTGCCCGCCACCGAAGCCGTTACGATTGCCCAGGCCCGGCCCCCGATTACCACCGCTGCGCGGCCCGTAGCCCATGTTCAGCCACATCCGGCGATGTTGCACCGCCTGTGAAGTGCTCAGTGGCGGCACATTCACCAGCGAAACGGGCAGAGCCGGTGAGGGTTCCAGAGACGGTGAGGGAACAATGGAGAGAATCGTCATTGTTTCTGTGTTCATGCTGCGCATCATCTGGCTCATCGCACCGGGGAACTCGGGAAAGTCCATGGGACTGGGCAGATTCATCAGGCGGACGGGTTGCCCGTCGCTGACATCCACTACGATCTCCACCCTCTCCGCCGGAGTCAGCAGCATATCGGTCAGCTCCACCGGTTCCGGCAGCAGCCCGCCATCACCGGCAATCACCCGGAATGGCCGGCCGTCACTGAAAGCCAGCTTGAGCTGTCGTGCGTTGGAGGCATTGAGAATACGCAGCCGCAGCCGCTGGCGCCGCGCCTCGAAGACCGGATTCACAGTGCCATTAACCACCATGGTGTCACCGAACATGCCGATCATCATGCTCTCGAAATTGTCCATGTAGCGCAGATTGCCGTCGTCATCGAACAGACGGTCCTGCACTACCAGGGGAATATCGTCCACCCCGTGCTCGGACGGCAGCTCCAATGCATCGCTTTCATGATCGTCCACCAGCAGCATACCGGCCAGGCCGCGATAGACCTGTTCGCCGGTCTGGTGCAGCATATGAGAGTGGTACCAGAACGTGCCGGCCGCCTGCCGCACATCAAAGGCGGCCATCCACTGCGCCCCGTCCCCGATCACACTGTGAGGGCCGCCGTCGGCTTCCTGCGGCACATGCAGGCCGTGCCAGTGCAGCGTGGTGGCTTGACCCATTCGATTACTGACATGAATACGGACATTGTCGCCACGCCGCATCCGCAGTGTGGGACCAAGGTAGTCCCGGTTGATGCCCAGCGTCTCGGTGGGCTGTCCGGCATGGAATGCCGTCCGGCCCCTTTGCACCTCCAGTGAGAAATGCCGGACGCCGTCACGTATCTCCCCCTCATCCACCGGCAACAGCTGCAGGGGGTTACCATTTTCCGGCGCCCCGCCGCTCTCCTCTCCCGACTGCGCCAGGCGCGCTGGCAACAACAGGCCGCCGGCGCCCAGACTCATGGCGGCTCCGGTACCCAGCAGTTTCAGGGTACTTCTACGGGTCAGTCTTCGGGTCATACTGCTTTGAGTCTCTTCGTGTCGGTCATGGATGATCTCGCGGAGCCCGCCAAGGACGCCAAGAAAGCGATGGGAACGGCGGCCATTCCGAGGGTTCAATCCGCGTAAATCCGTGTCCCCACCGCTTCACCGCGAACGGCACGCCGGATGTTGTCGGGATCCCGGCCGTCCACCAGCCGCAGTTCCTTCATCTGCCGGGCGGTCTCGAGTACCTCGAGCACCACCTCATCGAACGGCAACGCGGGCAGATCCAGCCGGCGCAGCTCCGCGACACTGATCTCATCGATCAGCGAAGCCTGCGGATCCTGCTTCGGGTCTGCGGTATACAGACCGGCAACATCCTTGACCAGTGTCATCGACCGGCAACCGAAACACTCCGCCAGCATCAGGCAGCCGGCGTCCGTGCGGTGGCGGGGAATAGTACCGACTTCTGACGGGTGTTCCCAGAGAGAATACGGCGGTACGCCGTTAAAGATCACTCCCGGGGCCGAACGGATAAACAGCGGCAACAGGTGGCCGAACATCTCCGGTGGAATGGCCACCACTCCCTGTGGAGCGAGCAGCGTGCCCAGGATATGGGCGTTGCCCAGCGCATCGGCGGTAGACAGCTCGGCCAGCACGCCGGTGGGCAATCCCAGATCCAGCCCCACCGAGAAGACGTGCCGCGACCGTGCGCCGCAGCCCACCCCGAGGATCAGCTTCTCGTCCTCCAGCAGCTCGCGCAGCACGTTGATGACTGGCATGACGGTGTCACGGCCGCCTTCCAGGATGGAGCGGCCGCCGATCTTCACCACATGCACGTCCGGCAACATGCTGACCACCGGCGTTTCCGTGGCGGCCATGACCTCCTTGTCCAGCAGGCTTTCCCGCGCCAGCAGGGACTGCATGTGAGGCCTGGTGTCGTGTTCGTTCTGACTCATGCGCTACTGCCTCAATCCGCTGTGATGATGGTACCGACCGCTTCGCCATTCAACGCACGGGTCAGATTGCCCGGTTCCAGGCCGTTAATGATCTGGATGCTGCGACGCTGCTTGGCGTGCACCATCATCTCCAGGACGCTGCGCTCCACCACTACGTCATCCAGGTCCATGGCCTGCAGCTCACTGACCGTGATTTTCGGGATGAACTTCGCGTTGCGATCCTTCTTGGGGTCCGCGGTATACAGACCGTCCTCGTCCTTGATGTAGATCATCGAGCGGGTACCGAAGGTCTCGCTGATCAGGTAGGTGCCCGTGTCCGTGCGATTGGGTGGAATCCGGCCGATTTTCGGATTGGGCTGCCAGAACGTATACGGCGGCATGCCGAAAAAGATCACCGCCTGACGCTCGGCCAGGTACAACGGCAACTGCGCGAACTGGATCGGCTCGATGAACGGGATACCCTGGTCGGCCAGCAGGTAGTGCAGCATCCGGGCGTTCTGCATGCTGACGAAGGTACCCAGTACGCCGAGCACGCCCGTCGGCATGCCCAGGTCGATACCCACGCTGTAGGCATGACGCGCCCGCGTGCCGGCCCCTGTACCGATGATCATCTTGTGGTCCGGCAGATTGGCGCGAATCTCGTCCAGCAACGGATACACTGCGGCACGGCCCCGGTCGATGAAGCTCTGCCCGCCCACCTTGATCACATTGGCGTCGGGAAGAATCTGCCGCGCCGGCTGTTGCGCCGTCTGCTCCAGCAGGTGCCGGTCGGTCAGGTTGCCCGAGACCAGGGCCTCGCCGAGCGTGCTGAGTACGTTATCGTTCATAAAGCATGGCCATCCGTAATTTCTTTACTCTCGCGGAGATCGCGGAGCACGCGGAGAGAACGCGGAGAAAACAATGAGAAAACCGCTCATTTCGCGGATTCCTGACACAGCAAACGACCTGTGCCTGATCCCGTTCTCTGCCATGCCATGTTTTCCTCTGCGCTCTCTCCGCGTGCTCCGCGATCTCTGCGAGAGAAACGGTTTTACGATCTCTGCGAGAGCAAGGGTTTTGCGATCTCCGCGAGAGAAACGGTTTTTACGATCCTGGCGAGAACCACTTTTTCAGAGGCTCCCTGACAGGTTCAGCGCCAGGCCACCCAGCCCGACGACCAGTACCACCACCCATGGCGGCATCTTCCACGCGGACAGCAACACAAAGCCCGCCACGGCCAGCACGAATTCTCCCCGGCCCAGGATGGCACTGGTCCACACCGGGTCATACAAGGCGGCGCCCAGAATGCCCACCACGGCCGCATTGGCCCCGCGCATCACGGCCTGCATGCCATCGATGCGCCGGAAAGCATTCCAGAACGGCAGCATCCCCACCAGCAGCAAAAAACCCGGCAAGAACACCGCCACCAGTGCGATGGCGGCGCCGATCACGCCATTGGGCATCGGCTCCATGACAGTACCCAGATACGCGCTGAAGGTGAACAGCGGTCCGGGTATGGCCTGGGCAGCGCCATAGCCGGTCAGGAAAGCATCTTCACTGATCCAGCCGGGTTGCACGACTTCTGCCTGCAACAATGGCAATACGACGTGGCCGCCGCCAAAGACCAGCGCGCCGGCCCGGTAGAACGCGTCAAACAGTGCTACTCCCTGCCCCGCACCGGAGGCTACCAGTAGCGGCAGACCTGCCAGCAGCAACGCGAACAGTGCCAGGCAACACCAGGCGACCGCCGGTGAGACCGGAAGATGCAGATCGACGACCGTTTCCTCCTGATGGAACCGGCACCACAACGCGCCCGCCAGCGCCCCGACCATGATTGCTCCAACCGTACCACCCGGTCCGCTGAACATCGCCACGACCAGCAGCGCCAATACCGCGATAGCGGCCCGCGGCCGGTCCGGGCAAAGGTTGCGCGCCATGCCCCATACGGCATGCGCTACAATCGCCACGGCCACGATTTTCAGGCCGCTGATCAACCCTTCCCCGACGGGCCCCTCCAGCACGGCGGCGCCGTAAGCAAACAGCGTCAACACCAGCGCGGAAGGCAAGGTGAAAGCCACGAAGGCCGCCAGCGCTCCCGCCGCACCGGCCCGCATCAGACCCAGCGCGAAGCCGACCTGGCTGCTGGCCGGACCGGGCAGGAACTGGCACAGCGCCACCAGGTCCGCATAGGTTTTCTCGGTCAACCACTGGCGGCGCGCCACGAACTCGGTGCGGAAGTAACCCAGATGGGCGATCGGTCCACCGAAGGAAGTGAAGCCCAACAGGAGGAAAGCGCGGAAGACTTCACCGACTCCGCCGGGCGCTTTATCACGCTCCGAATGCTCCATCGGCTCACTCCGCCCCGGGAGCCGAGAAGTGGCCGGGCAGCTCGCCCGTCAGGGCTTCCAGGAAACTCACCAGTTCGCGGGTGGTTTCCTCGTCAAGCGCCCGGCCCAGTTGCACCTGCGACATGACCCGTACGGCCTCGTCCAGTGTCTCCACGGAGGCATCATGGAAGTAGGGAGCGGTCCCGGCGACGTTACGCAGCGGCGAGACCCGGAACACATGCCGGTCGGACTCGTCTCCGGTGGTGGCCATCAGACCTTCGTGCGGCTCCGGCGAGCCGGTGTACTCCCAGTAGTCCCCGACCATGCCGAATTTCTGCAAGGAATCGCCCCCCAACAGTTCGCCGTTGTGGCAGGCGGCACAGCCCAGGTCCATGAAGTGTTGCAGTCCGGCCTTCTGCGGCCCCGTCATGGCCGAGTCGTTGCCCCGCAACCAGTCGTCGAAAGGGGCCGGTGTGCGCAGGCTGCGCTGGTAGGCTTCCAGCGCTTCTCCATACTGTCCGGCGTTTGGCGTTTCATCCGCATCAGGGAAAGCTTCCGCGAACTGTTCCCCGTAGCCGTGCTCGCGCAGCGCATCGAGCAGGTCTTCCCGCTGCTCGAAGCCCATGGACCCGGTGATGGAACCGATGGCCTGCGCCTGGCCGGATTCACGATCAGCGAACCAGCGCAATCCGGCCCCGGCCGTCTGGGTATTGAATATGGTCATGGAGTGTAAGCCGGTTTCCTCACCACGTGCCGTGATGGACCGCGTCCTGCTGTCCGAGCCGTGATCCTCCCGCAAGTGGCAGCTGGCACAGGCTGTTTCCCCATCGTAGGAGAGACGGGTATCCCAGAACAGCGCCCGGCCCAGCCTGACCACTGGATTGTCCCGCTCGGCCTGCGTGACCGGATCGATGCTTCCGAAAAGAGAGTCGGCCCGGTCGCGCAAGTCCGTATCCTGTTGGGCGGCGCTGGCGAACGACAACAGCAGACCGGTCAGGCCGATGACAGTACGTGAAATCATGTTTCCTCCGCTCGTTTTATAATCTCGCAAAGATCGCCAAGAAAGACGACGGAGTACGAAGTTGGGCACAAGGCGTTGATCCGGATTCGAAAAACCCGAACCGGCCGCCTTTCTCATGCACTTCTCTGCGCTCTTTGCGATCTCTGCGAGATCAAAAACACCATTCCGTTCACCCGCAAATTTTCCGGATCGGTCATTTTCATAAGAGCACCTCTCAATTCCGAACGGCCTCCGCGCGAGTCCCGGACGCTCAGTCGCAACTCCCTGCGCAGCTTACCATACTGAGGCTCCCTGATACTTCGCGGCAAAGCTCACTCACCCGGGGACGGATACAGCGTCGACATACTGGCGAGCCATGATTTCTGATAGCGGAGAGTTAGCGTTGGTAAATGCCCACCAACCGATTCATGCCCAATATATGGGATTCGACCTTCTCCAGCATTTCCGCCAGTGTCAGGCCGTCGGGCAGGTCCGGCTCCACATCCAGTGCCAGCACCCAGAAGTAATAGTGATGAATGCCGTGACCATCGGGCGGCATCGGGCCGTTGTACCCCGTCTTGTCGAAGTTGTTGACACCCTCGGCGTACTCCCGGTTGCCCTCATCCAGATGCCCGACCGACGCCGGTATGTTGTAGGCAACCCAGTGCACGAAACCGTAGTCACCCCGGTCCGAGACCAGCGGCGCATCCGGGTCATGGCAGAACACGGCAATTGATCGGGTTCCTTCCGGCACTCCCTTCCAGAACAGCGCCGGCGAAACATCCTCGCCTTCGCCGGAGTGTTTCGCGGGGATAACAGCACCCGGCTCGAAAGCGGAGCTGCTTACCTGCATGTCGGACAATGCGAATCCCATAATAATCCTCCTGTTGCCGGATTGAATGCACGGAAACCACAGCGTATCAGAAGCGGCGGGCATGACGGAACGTCGCCACAATCCACCATAGTTGACCTCCACCGACAGGGCGGAACCGCTACCCTCCCGATACTTTACAATCCGCCGCCATGGGGATATTGTTTTTTGAACCTGTTCCTATTAACGGGTATCAGAAAGCAGGAAACAAAAAACAGGCAGGAGACCGGAAATGAATAACAGGAAGCCACTGGCAATCGCTGCCACCATCATGGGATTGTCACTGTCCGCCGCCCCGCTGGCGGCACTGGCGCAAGGCGGTGACCGCCCCGACCTGGAGGGGCTCTGGACCAATGCTTCACTGACGGATCTGACACGCCCGGAAGGTGTTGACCAACTGGTGGTCTCGCCCGAACGGGCACAGGAAATCGCCTCTGGTGCATCCGTCGCCGGCCTGCCCGCCGACCAGGTGGACGCCCCCGAGGCCCGATCCCCAGGCGAGGCCCCGCCCGCCGGCAGCTTCGATTTCGGTCTACGCGGCTACAACTCCTTCTGGATCGATCCCGGCTCCTCGCTGGCCCGTGTGCGCGGAGAGTTTCGCACGTCCCATATTATCGATCCGGAGAATGGCCAGATTCCGCGCCGCGAGAATCCCACCGGGGGTTTCCAGCGCCAGAACTTTGGCGCCCGCTATGTGACGGGCCAGGGTGACGCTTCCGGACCGGAAGCACTGCCACTGTCCGAGCGCTGCCTGATCGGCTTCGGCAACACGGCGGGCCCCGGCATGATGGGTACGCTGTATAACAGTACCTATCAATTCGTGCAGACCGATGATTATTTCGTCATTTCAGTGGAGATGGTCCACGACGCCCGCATCATTCCAATCTACGACTCCGCCGATGAAGCCCGGGCCAACGCCCGGCCTGCGGCCTGGGAGCAGTGGTTCGGGGATTCACGCGGCTGGTATGAAGGCAACACCCTGGTCGTGGAAACGGTCAACATCCGGCCTCTGCAGATGCAGCAGAGTTCCATCCCGATCTCGAAAGAAGGCCGCATCACCGAGCGCTTCACGAGGTACTCGGATACCGAGATCGTCTATCAGTTCACGGTGGAGGACGACAATCTCTACACGCAGCCCTGGACGGCGGAGCTGAGCTATCACACCACCGACGGGCCGATGTACGAGTACGCCTGCCACGAAGGCAACTATTCGGTACCAGGCATACTCGCGGGAGCGCGGCGGGAAGAGGCCGAAGCAGCCGGTGAGTTGTAAACCCTGTAGCGTGGGCTGGCGACCAGCCGGAGGGTCACCTGCTCAGGCACAAGGTCTCCTCATTGCCTTGCCTCCCGTTAGTTGTTAGATTCTCTGGACCACCCGCCAAAGGAAGAGTCCATTGGACACCAGATACTCGGAACACCCCTCCATGTTCAGGAACCACCCGTTCGGTTTCCTGCTGTCCATCCTGCTGATTCCGGTTGCCGTCGGGATTCTCATCCTGATGGTCTGGTACCTCCGGTGCCGCTCGACGAAACTGGAGTTTGTCGGCCATGACCTGATACTGGAAACCGGACTGCTCAGCAAGAACCGCACAGAGCTGCATGTGCGCAGCATCCGCACCATGAATGTGTACCAGTCCTTCTTCAACCGCCTCTTCGGCGTGGGAAAGATATCCATCTACACTGCGGGTGACGACCCGGAAATCGAGGTGGCCGGCCTGCCGGACCCACACGATCTGCGCGAGATGGTCAAAAAAGAGCAGCTCCAGTCCCATGCCGGGTGACCTGGAAAATAACGACCGCCGGGAAGCGCGCACCATGGCGGTTGTGCTTGGCGCCATGGTGCTGGCCGGCGTGGCCATCACGATCATGGCCTGGCCCGCGCTGGTCGAATTTCATGACACCTGGCTCGCACCCGGCATCGGGTTGCGCGATGCGGCGCTGATCTCCTTCGCAGTCACTTTCCTGACCCTGGTGGTGTTCGCCCTGGCGGCCGGCGACGGACTGCTGGGGGAAATCCAGTTCATGTTGCTGAGCTTCTTCGGTTTCTTCGCCATACTCTGGCTGCTGATTGCCTGGATATTCTGAACCGCCAGCTCATCCCTCTCCCAGTCCGCGAAAAAATGCCTGTACGTTATCGCTGAGTGAGTCCAGGTCGTAGCCACCCTCCTGTACTACCAGCACGGGCAGGCCGGACTCCCTGACCTGTTCACCCAGACGGGTAAAGCCCTCCGTATCCACACTTACCTTCGCCTGCGGGTCATTCTTGTAGATATCGAAGCCCAGACACAGCACCAACACGTCCGGGTCATACAGCCGGATGTCGGTCAGCGCCGTGGCCAGCGTGTCGAAAAACACCGCTTCCCCCGAACCGTGCGGCAGGGGATAGTTGATGTTGTACCCGTAGCCTTCCCCCTCGCCGCGCTCGTCCTCGAAGCCGGTTACCACCGGATAGAAGTTGGTCGGATCACCATGGATGGAGACGTACAGCACATCGCTGCGCTCATAGAAGATCTCCTGAATGCCCTGCCCGTGATGCACGTCGGTATCCAGGATCGCCACCCGGGCGAAGCGCTCCTGCAATCGCTCGGCGGCGATCGCCGCGTTGTTCAGGTAGCAGAATCCGCCGGCCGCGTCACGCCGCGCGTGATGCCCCGGTGGGCGGCAGATCGCGTAGGCGTTCTGATCACCTTCCAGCAGCGCGTCGGCGGCGGCCAGCGCCGACTGGGCCGACCAGTAGGCCGCCTCCCAGGTGCCGGCGCCGATCGGTGAGCTGCCATCAGCCTGATAACGGCCTGCCTCGGCCAGAATGCCCTTCAGGTGATTGGGCGAGCGCACGAAAATGTTGGAGATCACCTCGTCGCCCCAGTCTTCCATCTGTATCCAGCGCCGATGGGCGGATTCCAGGAAACGCAGATACCCCAGGTCGTGCACATCGGAGATCGGTCCGGCGCCCTGGTCTTCCGGCCGCAGCACCTTCCAGCCCATCGCCTCCAGACCCTCCAGTAACTCGCCGGTGCGCGCCGGAATCTCCTGCGGCTGCCGCATCCGGCCACGTGTGAAGTAGGTCTGCGGGTTGTGCTCATCCTGTGCGGGATGGAAAAACGCTTTCATCGGCCGGCCTCCTGTTGCGTCACCATGATCGTCATGGGACCAGTATTCCCACGCGTCGCCCGTCAGGTCAACAGGGTTTCGCCAATGATGCTATTGAGATGCCCTTGACCTGCAGGGGGCGTTTGATTACTTTGCAAACAACCCCGGGCTCATTCAAGAGCCTCACACCAATAGCGGAGAATCATCATGCCCCTGTTGCGCCGCCTGTTTGCCCTGACGATGCTGCTGGCCCTGGCCAGTGGAAGCGCGCTCGCCCAGACCCCGGCCGATGCCTTCCGATTGGAAATCGATGCCTTCGAGGATGGCGGAGACATACCGGTACGATTCTCGCAGGCTTCGGAGGGCGCCGCGCCTGGCGGCGGCACCTCACCAGCGTTGCGCTGGGTCAATGCCCCGCAAGGCACCGTCAGCTTCGTGGTGAACATGGTGGATCTGGACTTCGCCCCGAACCGTGGCGCCCGGGCCCAGGCGCACTGGGTGGTATGGAACATCCCCGGCGATGCCGCCGGTCTGGCCGAGGATCAGCCGAGGGGTGAACAACTGCCCAACGGAGCCTGGCAGATCAGTGCCACCGGCCCGGTCTACCGGGGTCCCGGAGCGCCAGCTTCCCGGCCGCGCCATCACTACCTGTTCGAGGTCTATGCGCTGGACACGGAGCTGGACGTGGAACCCGGTGACAGTGAGCTCGACACCCGTGATGCCGTGATGGCGGCAATGGAAGGGCATGTGCTGGGCAAGTCAGTCTATATGGGCCGCTTCCACCGGCCGGAATGAAAGTCATGTCCTGCATGATGCACGGGCAATTGCCCTTTTCAGAGGGAAATATCGCATGAGCAACAGAAAGATCTTCGGATTCGTGCTGCTGGCAGCTGGTATTGTTCTGCTGTACTTCGGCTGGCAATCTTCACAGTCAGCCGGAGACCAGGTTACGGAGGCCATTACCGGCCAGTTCACGGACAACACCATGTGGCTTATCATCGGAGGCATCGCCTCTGCGGTAGCCGGCGCATTTCTCGCCCTGGGCCGCAGGTGACAGTCACCGCAAGGTAGAATGAACCCGTGAACGAGACTTTCTACACCACCCTGGACTCGCCGGTCGGCTCCCTGCTGCTGGCCGGAGACGGCCAGGCGCTGCTGCGGATCGGTTTTCCGACGGGCAAGACGGCGCTGAAACCGGGATCGGACTGGCTGCGCCGCAATGGCCTGTTCCGCGAATCGATCGCCCAGCTGAAAGCCTATTTCGCCGGCGAACTGCAGCGCTTCAACCTGCCTCTTGCCCCGCAAGGGACGCCGTTCCAGCAACAGGTATGGCATGCCCTGCGGGAGATCCCCTACGGGGAAACCCGCAGCTACGGCGATATTGCCCGGCGCATCGGCAAACCGGCTGCCAGCCGCGCCGTGGGGGCCGCCAACGGACTCAACCCGATACCGATCATCATTCCCTGCCACCGGGTAATCGGCAGTTCCGGGCAACTGGTGGGATTCGGCGGCGGACTGCCCACCAAGAAAAAACTGCTGATGCTGGAGCAGAGCCACATTCCGTTCACACTGGGATAGACTGGAGGAATAGAGAGCTCCGTCAGACAGACTGCAGGCAACGGACTACAAACCGCTGCGCACGCATCGCCAGCAAGGCGCCGTAAGCGACCCGCGCCATTATGTGACGGGCGGACACCCGGGCCAGTAATGCACCGAGCAAGAACCCGCTGCCGGCCAGCGGCCATCCGCGCAAACGCCGTATCGCTCCGAGCGGGCCACGGGAGCTTCTGCCCACGCGCGCCAGGCAAGCGTCGAGCTCCGTCTCAAGCGTCCGAATCCGCTGTATCTGTTCGCTGCGGTGCACGTTTAAACTCCTCCACGATATCCGCAAGGTATCCCCGCGTCGCTGGCAGACTCATGCTTTTCCGATAACGCACCAGTAACCGCTGTATCACCAGCAGGATGATAAAGTGCAGCATGAAGAAACCGGCAAAAGCCGCGCCCATTGATCCGCTTGCGGTGTATACCAGCCAGCACAGGAACAGGGCGAGCCCCAGCCACGCCAGAAAGCCCACTGGCAGCACCAACAGACTCAGTACCAGAAAGCGACGCAGGTCACCCGCTGCCAGCTGCAACTCCGCAGACGCCAGACGCAACAATGCGGCTGCCGTATTACGCAGGTCTCCCAGCCATTGCAGCCAGCCTTCCAGCTCCGCCTGCTGCTGTGACTGCGAGGGTTCATCACTCATGATCGCGACAGCAGCTTCGACAGAATGAATCCACCGAGAAACGCGATGCCCAGTGTCTGCAGGGGTTTTTCATTGACATACTCATGGAGCTCATCTTCCATTGCTCCGGCCCTGGCCTTGCCCTGTGCCAGCCGCTGCAGCGCTTCGTCACGCAGATCCAGTCCGGCCGCCTCGGCAGCCTGGCGAAAATGACTCCGGGCCTCGATAAGGTTATCCAGCGCTTCCATCGCTGCCTTCTTGCTCGCCTCCAGCTCCGGGTTGCCACTCTTTCTGTTCGTTGTAGCCATGTTGTCTCTCCTTGTCTGCCGTGGGGTCCGGCTATGGCCGAGCCATGGAGTTACCGGGTAATGTCACGTACCAATCAATTCCAGCAGAATCGGGCGGCGATCGCAACCGGACTGCGCCAGGGTGGTTCGGGCTATTCGGACTATCGGATGTGTCTGTACGATATTCTTTGACTTCCGCCTTCGAACCCTTTACGATGTTCGTTAGCTAGAAATTGGTTACCTTGTTTACAATCTCCATTTCGTTGCAATCCTCAAGATTCCTCGTCCTGTAGTTTCCAAATCAAGTCTATTTCCACGCTGAAGAACGCCCGTCGTGGGCATTATATTTTTTGACATTACAGGATATTACCTATGTCTGATACAGTTACTGGAACCGTCAAGTGGTTCAACGAATCCAAAGGCTTCGGCTTCATCGAACAGCAGTCCGGCCCGGACGTATTCGCGCATTTCAGCGCCATCTCCGGCTCAGGCTTCAAGACGCTGGCTGAAGGTCAACAGGTGGAATTCACCGTGACCCAGGGTCAGAAAGGTCCGCAGGCCGAGAACATCGTCGCGGTCTGAATCATCCTGCGGCCCTGAACGGGGCAGCACATGATTGAAAAAGGCAGTTCCTGCGGGACCTGCCTTTTTTTATGCAGAACGTTTTTCGCTCAGTCATCACGCAGGGTCACCCGCACCGCTCCGCGATTGGGCGATTCCGGCCTGAACCGGACGATGCGACCGACCCGGTCCTGGAACGTCAACTCCCCCAGCACGGCCTCCCGGATGGCTCCACCACCAACCACCAGACGCACGTCCTGCTCATATCCCTGCCAGGCCGCATTGAGCGCCTGGTCCATTTTCTCCAGCGCCTGTGCTACGGTTTCGCGATGATGTGCAATATCCACCGTCAGCGTTGAGCCGTCGCTCTGCCGGAACAGGGCGCTGTCACATTTAATGCAAGTGGCCACGGCAGTGTCCTCCCCGTAGTCCGGGACAGGCACACGCCGCCGCATACCGCAGAGCAGGCATTCACGATCAATGGTTTCAGGCATCCGGGTATTATACGTTGCCAGGCCATATCATCCAGTTCGAAAACAGAGAAGGGAATCCACAGGCAGGAATATGTTGAAAATCAGCGGCAACGTGAGCATCCCGGACGAAGAGATTGAGCTGAGCGCAATCCGTTCACAGGGCGCGGGAGGCCAGAACGTGAACAAGGTGGCGTCGGCCATTCACCTGCGCTTCGACATCAACACATCCTCTCTACCGCCGTTCTACAAGGAGCGGCTGCTGCAGCGCAACGACAACCGGATCAGCAAGGAAGGAGTGATCATTCTGAAGGCGCAGCGGTACAGGACGCAGGAACGCAACCGGGAAGATGCGCTGCAACGCCTGCAGGCCCTGATCCGGGCGGCGGGGGAGACACAGAAGCCCCGCCGGCCCACGAAACCGCCCCGTGCTGCGCGCAGGAAACGCCTGGACAACAAGACGCGCCGTGGCAAAGTCAAACGGCTGCGCGGCTCCATCAGCGACTGACTGTTCAGAAACCGGGCAGTTGCAGGGGTTCTCCGATAGCATCGGCGCGCTGGAACGCGGGCCGCTCCCGCAGCCGGTCCAGGTAGGCCCGCGTGGTGGGTCGGAACCGGTCATCCAGCCGCAGGATGGTGGCCAGGTGCAGGGCATACCCCACTGCGATATCGGCGATGGTAAAACGGCCGGCCGCCAGGTATTCCTGCTGCTCCAGCCGGTCTTCCACGGCGCGCAGCCGGGAACGGAACCAGTGAGCATAGTCGTCTCCGGCGGCGACCCTGTCCGGTTCCGGCTGGAATGCCCGGTAGCGCAAATAGACCGTCTGCGGAAAAGTCAGAGTAGCGTCGGCGTGGTGCAGCCAGTTGAGATAGCGGCCGTAATCGGCCTCTTCCGGGGTCACCGCCAGCGAATGGCCTCCATGGCGATCTACCAGATACTGGCAGATCGCCGATGACTCGGTCATCACTGACTGGCCGTCGACAAAGTAAGGCACCGTACCCAGTGGATTGACTTCCAGATACTCCGGTTGCCGCACTCGTGGCGGAAACGGCAACAACGTGACTTCGCAGTCCAGCCCCAGCTCCTCCAGCGCCCATAACACCCGCAGGGACCGCGAGCCGGGACAATGCCAGAGCTTCATGTCAGAGTCTCCCTTCGAATGCGACGGCTTCAAAAATACTCCTCCTACACGCCGGCGTCCATCCACGAGTTCCGGACCACCCCGGGGCATCAAACATGTGAACCGCCACGCAGAGCTGTACCGACACGTTGTCAAAACGCCGCCAAGCCGCTACGCTTGCGGTTCTTCGACGCGGTGGATGACGAGTATTCCACGCTGCAATCAAACGGTTGATCCGCCTCCATGCCCGGCACCACCATCAACAGCGCTCTTCTCCTGCTGGTCCTCGGCAATGCCATGGCCGTGGTCTCGGATGTGTTCGTCAAGGTCATTGGCAGCGGCGCACCGGTATTCCAGTTCATTTTCGTGCGCAGTCTGATCACGTTGCTGCTGTTACTGCCATTTCTGCGGCAACTGGACCGGAGCGGTTTCTTCAGCGGATTCGGTGTGCATCTGCTGCGTTCCCACATGCACCTGGCCGGCGTATTCTGCATGGTGATCGCCTTGACCTCCCTGCCCCTGGGCACGGCCAACGCGGTATTCTACGTCGCCCCCATCATCGTGATGCTGCTCTCTGCGGCGGTTTTCCGTGAGAAGCTGACCGTGCTGAGCCTGCTGGCCGGATTCAGCGGTTTCGCCGGTATCCTGGTCATTCTGCGGCCGGACGAATTCAGCTGGACTGCGTTCAGCGCCCTGGGTGCCGCCGTCGCCCTGGCCGTCAGTGCCGTGCTGGTACGAATGCTTCCAGCCGCGCAGTCCACGGTCCACAAGCTGTTCCTGAATTACCTGCTGCTGTTACCGGCAACCGCCCTGCTGATGTGGTGGGAAGGAGCCGCTCCGGACCCGGCCATACTGATCAGCGCGCTGGGTTCGGCCGCTTTCATCCTCGGCTACAACACCAGCGTGCTGCTGGCCTACCGGACGGTCGAAGCCAGCCGCGTAACCAGCGCCGAATATACCGGGTTGATCTGGGCCGTGCTGATCGGCTGGCTCTGGTTCAACGAGACGCCCGATCTGTGGTTCGCCCTGGGCAGCGCAATGATCGTGGTACCATTGCTGCTCATCGGACTGCAACAGTCCGCGCGCACAGGTCACCCCCGATGAAAGCCGTCATACTGGATGCAGCCACCCTGGGTGACGACGTCGATCTGACCCCGATCGGCAACGTCACCGAATCGCTCACCGTCTACGAGACCTCGCGCTCCACGCAGTGCCGCGAGCGGCTGGCCGGCGCACAGGCCGCCATCACCAACAAGGCGGTGCTCGACGCCACCTTCAACATGCGCGTAGCGGCCACCCGCTGCTGGCGGCGCTGGACGAGCAACTCAACCTGATCGTGACCCCGCACAATGCCTGGACCAGCCCGGAAGCGCGCCAGCGCGTCGTGGAGCTGACTGCCGCCAACCTCGAACCACAGCGCTGAATCGGCTATAATGGCAGCATAATCACTTCACCAGCAGGTGCACCCACTCCATGTCCGACAGACGTCCCGTCATCCCCAGCGGCAGCAAGTTCCGCAGCGAACAGGGGTTCAGCGCCATCAAGGACGGCGTGAAACTGCGCACTGGAAGCACAGCCACTCCTCCGCAACGCAAGCCAAAGTGGCTGCGTGCCCGCATACCCGGCGGCGAGCGCTTCGAGGCGGTCAAGGACAACGTGCGCGAACACCGCCTGAGCACGGTCTGCGAGGAATCGCACTGCCCCAATATCGGTGAATGCTGGAACAACGGCACCGCCACCATCATGGTCATGGGGTCGGTCTGCACCCGCGCCTGCCGCTTCTGCGCGGTGGACACCGGTAACCCCGGCGGCTGGCTGGACCGCGACGAACCGGCTCATGTGGCCGAATCGGTGGCCCTGATGGGGCTGCGCTATATCGTATTGACCTCGGTGGACCGCGATGACCTGGACGACGGAGGTGCTGCCCACTATGCCGCCTGCGTGGCCGCCATCAAGACCCGCACCCCGCAGGTGGCGGTGGAAGCATTGACACCTGATTTTTCCGGCGACGAGGCGGCCGTGGCGCGCGTGGTGGACTCCGGCCTGGACGTGTTTGCACAGAACGTGGAGACCGTGGAACGCCTGACCCACCCGGTGCGCGATCCCCGCGCCGGTTACTGGCAGACGCTGGACGTACTGGCCTTCGCCAAGCGCCACCGGCCGCGGGTACTGACCAAGACCAGCCTGATGCTGGGACTGGGTGAAACGGAGGATGAAATTCTGCGCACCATGGATGATCTCCGTGACATCGGGGTGGACATCCTGACCCTGGGACAATACCTGCAGCCCACCCGGAACCACCTGCCCGTACAGGAATTCGTGACGCCGGAAGCATTCAACCGCTACCGCGAACTGGGGCTCGAGAAAGGCTTCATGGAAGTCGCTTCCGGGCCACTGGTGCGGTCCAGCTACCGGGCGGATCGTGTATTCGAGCGCAACAATCTGGGCATCCCCCTGCCGGAGCTGCCGGAAACCGGCCAGGACAGCAATCTGATACCGGTCAGGACCGTTTCCTGACCGGACGGTTCACCCGGCTTTCACGGGCACTCCCGCACATGGAACTACTGGCATTCACATTGGCCACGGCCGGCATACTGGCCCTGCCGGGCCCCAATGTCGTCATTGTGGCTACCACGAGCGCCGCGCACGGCCGCCTGAGCGGTATGCAGACCGTGGCGGGCACAACCGCGGGCATCGCCCTGCAACTGGTGGCGGCGGCACTGGCCACCAGCTGGCTGGCCAACCTGTTGGCTGACCATTTCATCTGGCTCAAGTGGGTGGGTATCGCTTATCTGGTATGGTTCGTCTTTCAGCAGGTACGCCAGCTACGGAAAAGCGCCCTACCGCCCCCCACACCCATGGGCTCCTTTCATCGCGGTTTCTGGATCGCCCTGTCCAACCCCAAGACCATTCTGTTTTTCAGCGCCTTCCTGCCGCAGTTCACAGTGTCCGGTGAGCCTTTCATGCAACAGATCGCCCTGTTGTCACTGATCACATGGTCTCTCGCCCTGGTTCGCGATATCCTGTACGTGTTGCTCGCGGACCGGTTGCCGTTGCCGACTGTCGCCAGGGAAAGACCGTCGGTGAAAGAACCCGATACATCCGATTGAACAAACAGGAGTCTGAACCATTCATGAGAACCATCGGCCTGCTCGGCGGCATGAGCTGGGAAAGTACCTCCGGGTATTACCGCGCCATCAATCAGGGGGTCCGTGAAGTCCTGGGCGGACTGCATTCCGCGAAAATCGCACTGTACAGCGTCGACTTCGAACCGCTCGAACAATGGCAGCACGCCGACGACTGGGCGGCCATTTCGAAGCACCTGACCGGGGCCGCACTGTCCGTGCAGGCAGCCGGTGCCGATTGCCTGCTGATCTGTACCAATACCATGCACAAGGTGGCGCCGCATATCGAGCAGTCCCTGGATATCCCCTTGATCCATATCGCCGATGCCACGGCAGAAGCGCTGAAGGCACAGGGCGTGGACCGTGTCGGACTGCTGGGTACGGCATTCACCATGGAGCAGGATTTCTACCGGGGCCGACTGACCGGGACGCACGGTATCGACGTACTGGTCCCGGAAAAGAACGAACGCGAACTGGTGCATCGGGTCATCTACGAGGAACTGTGTCTCGGCCAGACCCATGACGGCTCCCGCCAGGCCTTTCTGCGCGTCATCGACTCGCTGGCCGCGAGGGGAGCGCAGGGCGTGATCCTGGGCTGCACCGAAATCGGCATGCTGGTCGGGCAGCAGGACACCCCGACCCCGCTGTTCGACACCACGGCCATTCACGCACGCAAGGCGGTCGAGTGGGCGCTGTCCGGCCCGGTGTAACGCTCATCAATAACTCATGTGCCCGGGCCTCGGGCCTTCTCAGTCCGTCACCACGTTGCTGACCACTGCGAAGTAATCGGATACCGCCTGGCGGAAGCGATCTTCCGGCACCTGCTCGTCATTGCCGTGCACTCCCGTGTGCTCGTCGGTCTCGGTGATCAGCGGATTGAATCCATAGCTGACGATGCCCAGATCCCGTGTGAAATGACTATCGGTAAAGCCAGTGGAGACGGAGGCCAGCACCCGCGATCCGGGATACAGTTCGCCGGTGACATTGCGAATGGATTCGTACAGCCGGGAACTGGTGGTGGAAATGGCGGGCGTAAAGGCCATGATCACCTCAATCGTCACGCCGGTTTCCGCAATCATGTCCTGCAGCTCGTCGACAAACTCTCCCGACGGTTTGTCAGGCAGTATGCGGCAGTCCAGTTCGGCCCATGCCTGCGGCGGCACCACATTGATCTTGCTGGAACCCTGCATGCGTGTCATGGAGCAGGTATCACGGGTCAGGGAGTGGTGTCCGGGACGCGCTGCCTGCAATCGATCCAGGAACGCCGGGTCTTGCACCGCTTCCGAAAGATCGGCATAGCCATCACGCCACTCACCATCCATGCGTTCTGCCAGCTGTGCGAAATAGCGCTCGACCTGGGGGATGATGCGGGGTGGAAAGGGGTTCTGCCGGATCAGCGTCAAGGCATCGACAATCCGCGTCACGGCACTGGTCGTGCGCGGCGATGACCCGTGACCCGGCTCGTCCACCGCGTTGAGACGCAGCCAGACGGGTACTTTCTGGGTCACTTCCACACTGAAGACGATCTCGTCCTCATCCCGGCTGGTGCCTCCGCCCTCGTTCAGCAGAATGCCGGCGCCCTCGAAGATCTCGGGACGATTGTCGATCAGCCAGCCAACACCGTACTCGCCACCGGCTTCCTCATCCGCTGTGGCGAGGAAAATGATGTCGCGGTTCAGTTCCATACCGGAGCGGTGCAACGTCAGGAAGGTGGCTAGCTGGATGACACCGAGGCCTTTCATATCGCGCGCACCGCGGCCCAGGATGGTTCCGTCACGGATATCGCCGGAGAACGGATCGATGGTCCAGAACTCCTCATCGGCCGGCACCACATCCGTGTGTTGCAGCAGGATCAGCGCGGGCTCCTCACCACTCCCTTCCAGTCGAGCCCAGATATTGCCGCGCCCGGGCGCACTTTCGGCGGTTTCATATTCGATCCCCTCTGCCTCGAGAATATCCGCATAGAAGTCGACGGCCCGGTATTCATTGCCGGGCGGGTTCACCGTATCGATGCGAATAAGCTCCTGCAGCCAGCGCACCGACTGGTCTTCCAGCGCACTATCCACCTGGGCATAGGCGGAGGACAGTCCCAGACACAGGATGAAGGTAGTAAACAGACGGAGTACGGTCATGACATTCTCCCGGTAAGACTCAGCGATAGCACGGAGCTGTATTGCAGACAGAAAAAAGGCAGCATACCCATTGGACATGCTGCCTTCGGTCGTTCAAGCGATGACGGCGATCCGGATCAGGCGCTCAGGGCGCGTTTCACCAGACTGTCCATCAACGGCATCTTGTAGTGATTGTGTGTCAGCGGCCGGGCGCCACGGCTGGCCAGGCTGGCCACCTCTTCGCCCGTTTCCGCATTGCGGGCACGGCCACGAATGGCGCGCTCCACATCACGGAGACGACGCGGTGTGCAGGACACGGCACCGCAGACCATCCGCGAGTCCTCGATCGTGCCGTTGTTGACCCGCATGGCCGTGGCGATATTGACCAGCGCGAAGTCCCATACGTTCCGGTCAGCGACCTTTTCGAAGTAGAACTCGGCATTGGCCCACTTGGCCGGGATGCGTACCGCAGTCAGGATGTCTCCGGGCCGTAATACGGTCGGGTTCTCGATGTCGACATCGGGCCCCAGGAAGAAGTCCTCGGCCGCCACGACCCGTTCGCCACGCTCGCTGCGGATCACCATCTCGGCTTCCAGCGCCACCAGCGCCGGGGCCGTGTCACTGGGTGTGACCGCGACACAGCGGCTGGCATCAAAAATCGCGTGCTCGCGATTCTGGGCTTCCGGCGTGTCTGCGTAACACAGGTTGCCACCCGCACGATAGCAGTCCAGGCCGCGACGGTAGTACCAGCAGCGTACGTCCTGCGACACATTGCCGGCAATGGTCCCCACATTACGAATCTGGGGGCTGGCAACGTGCGAGGCCGCATCGGACAACAGCGAATAACGCTCGCGGACCAGATCGTTACCGGCAATTTCGGTCAAGGTCGCCAGGGCGCCGATCTCGATGCCGTCGGAGGTCTCACGGATACCACGCATGGACTCGATCCCTTTCAGATCGATCAACGCTTCCGGCCGCTTGGCGCGGTCCTTCAGCCAGCCATACGTATCCTGACCACCCCCTACCAGCCAGCCTCGCTCGGCCAGACGACCAGCGATGGCCAGGGCATCTTCCACCTGCACCGGCTGATAGAGGTTCATATCGGGCATTACGTCATGTGCACTCATAATAAAAACCTCAGAATGTGTTCGTTTTCAGTTCGCCGGTGTTGTAATCATTCTGCGCGACATGATTGACGATCATGTCGGCAGTGACCGGCGCGCGATTGAACAGGTGACCATCCAGTGCATCGGAGATGGCACTCATCAGCGCGGCCGCCGCACAGCCCTGGGCCGGTTCACCCACACCGCGCGAACCCATGGGGTTCTGCGGATCCGGGATATCCGTGGCACCGGAGCTCATATTGGCCGGTACATCCAGATAGGTGGGCACCTTGGCCTGATAAAGACCGACGTTGGCTGGCAGGCCGTTCTGCGGATCGTATACATGACGCTCGTAACCTGACAGCGCGAAGCCCCAGACACCACCACCGTTCATGCTCTGCCGGAAGCCCAGCGGGTGAATGATGGTGCCGCAGTCGGCCACTGCGGTGTAGTCGACAATGTCAAACTTGCCGGTGTCCGTGTCCAGCTCGATCTCCATGAAGGCGATCGTCATGGCCGGTACCGTGCCCTCGTGACGCAGCTCGTCCTTGGAGACGCCGATCAGGCCGCTGCCCGCCAGCGCCTGCACGGAGCGCTTGGTCACATCGTTGAGGTTGTCCGGATACTCCTCGCCGCTGTACTCACCACCCATCTCGATGGCGCGCTGAGCCGCCTCTCCGTAGGTCAGGCCCTGGGAGGAGTTGTCGGTACGGAATACACGCTGACCGTCGATCTCGTAGTCGTCGGCCACGCCACCAAGCTCGGCGGCGGCGATTTCCTTGAGTTTACGCACCGCGTCCATGGCGGCCACGTAGTTGGTCCGCGTTTCCGTGAACATGGTGTTGCTGCCGGCCTGGTATGTGCTGTAGGGCAGATGCAGGTCGGAGTTGCCACGCACGATCTCGCAGTTTTCCCAGTCGACCTGCAGCACTTCTGCGGCTGCGCGCACCACCGACGAATACGAGTAGGTGCCGAGGTTACCCACACCGGTGTGCAGATACAGGCGACCGTCAGTGCCTATGCGGCACAGACCGTCGTATCCGCTGGCGCCGGCGGAGTGATATCCCATTCCAACACCGATCCCCGTGACCCTGGTGCCATTCCGCTGGCCGGAACGCTGCCGGCGCTCTTCCCAGTTGAACATCTCGGCGCCCATCTCGATGGCAGCCGGCATGAAGGCACTGGTCAGCGCACCGCGGTTGGGACCATAGGTATCCTCACTGACCGGCGCATTGCGGAGTCGCACTTCCATGCGGTCCAGGCCAGCCTGGCGGGCCGCCTTGTCCACGATGGGCGCGAGAACCGCCGCCATCTCATTCTGGCCGGGACCACGCTGGGCGGCGCGGGGTGTGGTATTGGTATACAGGGCCACACCACGATAGCGCATGGCAGCCGGCTGCAGCATCAGGGAGATGTGACCGGCGGAAGAACTACCACTACCGCCACCAGCGGCGCCGGCGTCGTTGACGATGACCACATCGCAGGCACCGACATCACCGTTTTCCTTGAGACCGAGCCGCATCCAGCCCTGCATGCCCGAGCGGGCGTGGCCGATGTAGAACTCTTCTTCCCGTGTGATACGCAGCTGGACCGGACGGTTGACCTTGCGGGCCAGGTGCCCGGTGACCGCCATGATCGGATACGGGAAGATCTTGCCACCGAAGCCGCCACCGGTATTCTCGTTGATGAACACCAGGTCCGCCGGGTCAATGCCCAGCATGCCGGCCAACGGTGCGATGGCAATGGTGTGACTCTGCAGAGAGCCATGGAAGAAACAGCGCCCGTTTTCCCAGTACGCCATGCCGGTGCGCGGCTCCAGCGCATGGTGGGGCTGGCCGATGGTTACGAAAGGCTCTTCCACGATCGTGGTGCATTCGGCGAATTCGGCTTCGATGTCGCCATAGCTCCACTCTTCACCGAAATCCACCCCACTCGGCTCAACGCCATTGCGGAAAGCGGTCACCGCATCGGCAGACCATTTGATCTCGCCCACGTCAGTGCCGGAAGCCGTGGTACCGGCGGCGGCCTCGCCCGCGTTACGGATCAGGGTATTGCCGGTGGGGTATGGATTCGGACCACCCTCGACCAGCGTGTCCAGCGGGTCGGTGACGAAAGGACGGCGCTCGAATTCAATGCGGATCTTCTCGATCGCGTTCTCGGCGATTTGCTCGGTCTCGGCGGCAACGGCCAGAATCGGTTGACCGATGTACATGATGTTGTCGGAAGCCAGCGAAGGATTGGCCGGCGCGGCCGGTTGCGGCAAATCGTCAGTGGTCAGGATACCGACCACGCCTTCCATCGCTTCCGCTTCCGATGTGTCGATGCTGATCACCCGGCCCGCAGGCAACGGGCTGGTCAGCAGACGGGCGAAAACCATGCCCTCGCGCCGGAAATCCTCGGCGTAGCGGGCCGCACCGGTCACCTTGCCCTCAATATCGGGCGGCGTGAAATTCTTACCAATAAGCTTGTATGTCATGACAGTTGCCCCGAGGCGCGCATCACGCCATTCAGATAGTGATCGTAAGCACCGCAACGGCACAGGTTACCCGACAGCGCCTGGCGCGCTTCTTCACGCGACGGACGCGGGTTTGCGTTCAGCAGCGCCACCGCCGACATGATCTGTCCCGGCGTGCAGAAACCGCACTGCGGGCTGAGCTCTTCGATGAACGCCTGCTGCACCGGATGAAGTGTCCCGTCAGCAGCCCGCAGGCCTTCCACAGTGACCACGTCCCGACCCTTCACTTCATGGGTCAGGGTGGAGCAGGAATAGTGGGTGACATCATCAATCGTGACGGTACAAGCGCCGCATTCACCACGGTTGCAACCCAGCTTGGTACCGGTCAGGTTGAGTTTGTAGCGCAGCGTATGCGCCAGGGTTTCCTGGGGAAGGACATCAACCCGGCGGGTCCGCCCGTTGACGTTCAGGGAAACGAGGCGCTCCACGCCACCTGCTGGCTGCTGCGCGGAGGCGGTGGCCAGATACCACCCCGCCCCGCTGCTCGCGGCCGCGCCAGAAAAGATGACGCTTTTGATGAATCGTCTGCGTGTCAGTGAGAAATTCACGGCTTGGTACTCCATGTTTGTTTTTTAGATGGAGGAGCACAGGGTCATGCGACCTGAATATGAAGTCATTGTGCTGCTGTACTTGAGCGTACGGTTTTCTGGCTCTGGAATCAACCTCAACCGGTCCATTGTTACAAATCTGGCGCACTTTCTGACATTCACTGAACCACTCCCCGGCCAACCATGAATGCATTCACTTTCTTGCAGAAATCGGATCATTTTGCGTACTATTGACCCATACCAATAATAACAGGCCGCTTCAGGCAGCTCTTATGAATGACACCCTTTTCCTGACCACCTGCGCACTGGCGGTCTCCCAGCTACTGTTCATGGCCGCGTCCTATTTGCTGCACTATCACAAGCTGGTTCTCGGCCGCCTGATGGGCCTGTTCAGCCTGGGGCTGATGTCCTATATCTTCCTGGTGGCACTGGGCGGCTCACAGAGCAGCTCGCTGACCACACAGCTCTTCCGCATCGGCGCCATGCTCACTCCCGCCCTGCTCTGGGTCATCAGCCGTCACCTGTTCCAGGAAAACACCCGAATCCGCCCTGCATTCTGGGCAATGGTGGCCACCTACATCGGTATCCGGATCATCGGGCACATACTCTACCCGGCAGGATTGCCGACAACGGGTACGGGCCTGTGGCTGTTCCGCATCCTGCCGCAGACCGCCATGGCACTGCTGGCGGCTCATGCCATTTACCTGGCGGCGCGCAACGGCGCGGACGACCTGGTGGAGCCTCGCCGGCAGATCCGGGTACCGTTCGTGATGATCATGGGGATGATCGTTATGGTAATCGTGCTGTCCGGGTTCATTTCCCCGCTGATCAACAACGATATCCGTACCATCTATGCGGCCCTGATACTGCTCTGCGCACTGGCACTGAACATCGCCACTTTCCGCCTCCACCAGGATGCCTCGCAACTGATCTTCCCTGCCACACGCTCGGAGAATGTCACCTCCCTGCATGCGCGGGAACCCGGCAACAAGGCACTGGCCCAGCGGATCCGGGAAGCGCTGGAAACCGACAACCTGTACGCCAACCCGCAACTGACCATAGGGGAACTGGCCCGCACCCTCTCGATGCCCGAATACATCCTGCGGCGCTTCATCAACAAGCAACTGGGCTACCGTAATTTCAACCAGTTCCTGAACAAATGCCGCATCGAGCACGCTGCGGAGCGCCTGCGCAATGTAGCCGAGCAAAGACTGCCCATATCCACGATCGCCATGGGGGTCGGCTATAATTCACTGTCCACCTTCAACAAGTCCTTCAAGCAGCTGCACGGGCTCACGCCTTCCGAGTACCGGGCCAGAAATGCAGTCAATGTCTGCGCCGGCCCGCCGGCGGAAACGGAAGAAAATGACGAGCCTGACCGCCTTCTCCGGGGAGCCTCTGGTTGACTATAACTCGCCGGCAGTCACCGGTATCTGGCGCCGACTCAACAGTCCACCCGTGATCGCCAGGGCCAGTCCCGCGACCAGCAGAGGCATATCGCCGATATTGATGCCGATCACGGCCAGACCCGGCAAGGCCACCAGCGCTCCACCGCCACCCAGCAAGAACCGACCCGCGATGCCGCGCATCCCCTCCCGGTCGAGCAACCCGGCCCCGGGCAGATAGCCTTGCAGGGCGCCTCCCAACAGGATGATACCCAGCACTGCGGTGATGGTGGTGAGAACGATCTGCGCCGGTGTACCGGACAGTATCAGTGCCGGTTCCAGCACGAAGAAGAACGGAATGAAGTAGATCACTCCACCCAGCCGCATGGCGCGGAAGCCCGTGGCCATGGCTGATGCGCCGGCCACACTGGCGGCCGCGAAAGCACCCAGCGCCACGGGCGGCGTGATGAAGGACAGCATCCCCCAGTAGAGGATGAACAGATGCACGCTCATCGGATCCAGGCCACTCTGCACCAGGGCAGGCGCCAGGATGATGGCCAGGAAGATGTAGGCGGCCGTGACGGTCATGCCGATGCCCAGCACGAAACTGGTAAACGCGCCCATCAGCAGCAATAGCAGCACCGAATCGCCGGCGATGTGCAGCAGATCATTGACCAGCGTGCCGGACAGCCCGGTCAGGGACATCGCGCCCACAATCAGCCCGACTCCGGCCATGATAGCCAGCAGCTCGCAGAGCAGGCGCCCGGTCGCCTCCAGGAACCGCCCGGCCTCTGTCCAGCCCCAGCGATGCTGACGCGTCAACTGGTTCAGCACCAGCAACAGTCCGGTGGCGATGTAGGGGGCAATGGCCTCGCGCTGCATGACGATCAGCAGGAAAACCAGGGTTGCGAAAGCCACGACGTAGAACCAGCCCTCCCTGATGGTGTCCCCGAGGCTGGGCAGCTCTTCACGGGGGACCCCCTTGAGGCCCTTGCGCGCGGCATAGGCATCGACCTGCATGAACAGACCGAAGAAATACAGCAGGGCGGGAATCGCCGCAGCCAGCGCCACATCGCTGTAGGGCACATTCAGGAAAGTGGCCATCACGAAGGCCGTGGATCCCATGATCGGCGGCAACAACACGCCTCCGGTGGAAGCGCAGGCCTCCACCCCACCGGCGTATTCCTTTTCCATCCCATTGCGTTTCATGGCCGGAATGGTCATCTGTCCGGTAGTCAACACATTGGTGATGACGCTGCCGCTCATTGAGCCCATCAGTCCGCTGGAGACGATGGACACCTTGGCCGCCCCGCCCCGAACATGGCCGAACAGTGCAAAAGCCAGGTTGATGAAGAAACGCCCCCCGCCGGTATGCTGCAAGGCCACACCGAAAACCAGGAAGCCGATCACCAGGTTGGCGAAAGCACGAAAAGGCAGCCCGAGAATACTCTCGATGCTCATCACATGGTAGGCAGCGGTATTGGCCGGCGAAGAAGCCATGCCACTGATCACGCCGGGCAGATCCTCGGCCACAATCGGATACAGAGAGAACAGCAGCACGAGTGAGAACAACACCAGTCCACCCGTGCGCCGGACCGCCTCCAGCGTCAGCGCCCACAGGCCATAGGCTATCCATACGGCCGTATCGGGTGCGCCGAACTCCCAGCCATAATCCAGCATGACTTCGGCATTGATGAAAAAATAACCACTGGCGCAGAACACCGCCAGGGCGGGAATGATGTCATACCAGTACCGGGTGGCGGTTCTCGTCGGTGGGAAAATCAGGAATACAGGTGGCAACAGCAGCGCCAGCAACCCGAAGTAATAGTGGTTCTCCACCGTGATGACGAAGTCCATTACAGGCCGGTCACCGAACAGCCGCAAGTTGTCCATGGCCAGCAATATGGCCAGCCCGGCGGCCAGGCCGACCAGGCAACGCACAGCGATGGGCAGTTGTGTCGGATGCCGGGCTCCGACCGTGAGAGTCAACGCCATACCGGATCGAACCCGGCCGCTTCAAGCCGCTCGGCACGCAGCGCCATCCAGGCCTCCGAGAACTCGTCGTCCTCGACACCCCGTGACTCCATTTCATCCCAGGCGTCCATCAACACCTGCTGCCGCTCCAGCAGACGCTGGTTGTGGGCGTCGAGCTCCTCATTCCAGGCACCGATTTCGCGCCAGTAGCGAACCGCCCCCTCGTGGTAGGGCACGACCCAGTCGAAGGTCTGCCGCTCCAGTGCCCAACCGATAGCACCGGGGTCTGCGTCCTTGAAACTGTCATAGTTCTCGTGAATGGCGCGGACCATCCAGTAGGCCATCTCATCATCCTGCTCCGCCAGGGAGATCAGCAGCGGATACGGATAGTCGGGGCCTTCCTGGGGATTCTCCTCGCTGATGCCGGGGCCGCGAGTGGCCATCTTGGGCACGAAATAGGGACCGATGGCGTGAAGCCGCTCCCAGCAGGCCTCGTCATCATGGGGGGTAGGCAGCCAGCGGATGCCGCGTGGCGACGCCTCCAGCCGGCGGGCCGGACCCGAGACAGTGGTACCGAAAGCGACATCCACATCGCCATCAATCACTCCGTCCCACATGGCCTCGTAACCGGGAAACTCGACACGCTCGACATCCTCCCAGGTCACACCGCCACAGGCCATCTGCGCTTCCATGGATACATTCAGCGCCGGGGCACCACGCACATAAGGCACTCGACGCCCCTCCAGTTGGGAGAATTCCGTGATGCCCGAATCAGCAGCCGCAGCGACTGCCTGATTGCTCAGGCCACTGGAGCTCATCAACAGGCGCAGTGGCTGTGGCCCCCACACCGGGTCAGCAAACTGGAACATCCCCTCCTGGGCGAAATAGGTGGCCACACCATTGGCGGAAAATTCCACGCGGCCTTCATCGAGCGGACGCAGACGGGAGATGTCATTCTGCCCCGGAATCACGCGCAGCGTGATGCCGTATTCCTCCCGCAACATGGCCCCAATGGCGACCGCCTGGCTATAGCCGGTGGTACCGACGTTGTACGCAGTCCAGGCCATCTGTCGTGGTAATCCGGGCGCGGCAACTCCGGACTGATCACCGGATTCGGCGGTGGTGGGTTCGGGCTGGCCGTCGGAGCAGGAAGCCAGAAGCAGGCTGCCCAATAGAAGACCGGCAACAGCCGGGTTGCTCACGGTGCGCGATGATTGCATGTTTGTGTCCATTATCATGTCGTCCCCCCTGGTCGCTGCAAAGATTATCAGGGACACGACGGCAGAGAAAGTCCTGTCGGACGCCACCGCCAGGCAAACGGTTTGCCGCAGGACAGCAACACGTGATAGAAATTCGCCATGGCCAGACTCATCATCAATCAGTCATTGCGCAACGCGTTGCCGGAAAAGGCACTGGCGGCAATGAATGGAGTCCGGACACTGGAAGTCGAGGCTGTCACGGTGCGGGGACTGTTACAGGAACTGGACCAACGCTACCCGGGCAGTCGGAAAAGCCTTGAACAGGGCATGGCCGTGGCCATCGACGGGGACATACACGCCGACGCCCTGTTGCAGCCATTGGCGGCCGACAGCGAAGTCTGTTTCGTGCCGGCCATCGAAGGAGGCTGACGAGCGCCCTCCCCCTCTGCGGATGAAGCGGATGATCAGCGGCGTGTGCCGGTCACGCCGATAGCACCGAACTCGGTATCGAAGCTGCCTTCCAGTGTGTCATCCTCCACCGTGCCATCAAAGTCCAGCGTCAGCATCATGCCCTGGGCGTCCACAGTGGTCGAAAAACTGACCTGCTCGCCATCCACGGTGACGTTGTTCAGGGTAGTCGAACCCAGTTCGGAAGAACGCATCTCGCCGGTCATGTCCTCGTTCACGATCAGGTCGGCACTCATCGCACCCATCGGCGTGGAAATGGTCGCATCCCACTCACCCACCAGCGGATGGGGCTGGCCCAGACCCGCGCATGCAGCCAGTGTCAACGTCAGTAGCGCTGCCATTGTCAGTTTCACAGTTTGGATATTCCTGATGGTCATTTCTGATTCCTTGATTATTCATTCTGATTATTGGTGTGGTTTTCCAGCCTGGTCCGCTCCGACGACAGTCGGTGCCGGAGGCGTACCGCCCATCATTTTCCTTTCCCGCCACACCCGTCAACGAATATACCACCAGTTGCCTGTTCTGCTCGACCAATCACTGATGGATTCCGGAATCTGTCCGGGAATTGGCCAGCCCCATCACGGCCGGCGCTCGCTGTTCCGTCGTTCGTCGCAGCCAGACAGGGTTCCATATCACCTGCATTGAAGCAATCGGGCGCGTGTTATAGTCTCGGATCAAAGCAGGGCACCCGAATTTCACAAAAGGACAACCATCATGATTGAGCTGACGGTCAACGGTGAACCCGTAAAACTGGATGTGGAGCCGGAGATGCCGTTGCTCTGGGTTCTCCGTAACGAGCTGGGACTGACCGGCACCAAGTTCGGCTGCGGCATTGCCGCCTGCGGCGCCTGCACTGTCCACCTGGACGGAGAGGCCGTACGCAGCTGCGTAACGCCCGTCAGCGCCATCGGTGACCGTCCGGTCACCACCATTGAGTCGCTATCACAGCCCGGCGGCCTCACTGCGGTACAGCAGGCCTGGATCGACCATCAGGTTCCCCAGTGCGGCTACTGCCAGAGCGGCATGGTGATGGCGGTCAGCGCTGCGCTGGACAACCATCCCGACGCCAGCGATGAAGAATTGTTCGACACCGTCAGCAATGTCTGCCGCTGTGGCACCTATCCACGCGTGGCCAACGCCATCCGCTCGCTGCGTGCCGACAGAGGAGAAACCGCATGAGTCTGACCCGCAGACGTTTCATCCTGGGCAGCATGGCAGCCGGCGGCGCACTGGTCATCGCCTACGGGGCCACGCGGCCCAGCCGCCACCAGCGCGCCAACACGGAGCATGCCGCCGGCAACCAGACGTTCCTGACCACCTGGCTGCGCATCGATCCCGACAGCCGGACCACGGTGCTGGTCCCCCACTCGGAAATGGGTCAGGGCATTCTCACCTCCCTGCCGATGATGGCCGCCGACGAACTGGATGCCGACTGGAACCTGGTCGACGTGGAACAGGCCCCGGCCACGGACCTGTTCGCCAATGGTGTGCTGGTAAAAGGCTTTGTACAGGATCTGGGCGTGAGCATCCCGCGCTTCCTGGACCGCACCGCTGATTTCGCCACCATGAAGATCGCCGAGATCATGAACATGCAGATCACCGGAGGCAGCAGCTCGGTGCGCTTCACCGGTGAACACGGCATGCGGGCCGCCGGCGCGGCTGCCCGCGAGATGCTGGTCAACGCGGCGGCGGCGCGCTGGGATGTTCCGGCCAGCGAGCTGCAGACCGCGAACAGTCATGTGATCCATGAAGCCAGTGGACAGCAGGCCACCTATGGAGAGCTGGCGGGCGAGGCGGCTCGCTTCGAACCACCGCGCTCACCGACCCTGAAACGACCGGAGCAGTTCACGCTGATGGGTACTTCGGTGCCCCGTATCGACATCCCGGCCAAGGTGGACGGCAGCGCCGTATTCGGTATCGACGCGCGCCCGGAAGGCATGCTATACGCCGCCGTGCGCACGTCGCCGGTTTTTGGCCAGTCATTACAGTCGGTGGGCAACCGGGACGCGGTAATGAACCGCCGGGGTGTGCGGCGCATCGTCGAACTGGATGACGCTGTGGCCGTGGTAGCGGACAATTACTGGCGGGCCCAGCAGGCCGTGGACACCCTGGAGCCAGTGTTCCATTCCGGGGACAACGACAGCCAATCCAGCGAACGCATCTTCGCCGCGCAGGACGAGGCGATTGCCGGCGGTGATCCCGAGGAGGACGTCTACCGGGGTGATGCCGCACAGGCGCTGGCCGGCGCGGCCCGCACCGTGGAGGCCACCTACCGTGTTCCCTTCCTGGCCCATGCCGCCATGGAGCCGATGAACTGCACCGTGCATTTCCGCTCCGACGGACGCTGTGAAGTCTGGACCGGCACACAGGACAATCTCGGCATCCGCGGCCGGGTCGCTTCGGTGGCTGACATGCAAGAAGAGCAGGTCATCGTGCACCCATCCTATCTGGGCGGCGGTTTCGGACGGCGCCTGCCACAATCCACCAACACCATCGACCAGGCCACGCGGATCGCCCGGCATTTCGACGTGCCGGTCCAGACATTGTGGAGCCGCGAGGAAGACACCCGGCACGACTACTACCGGCCTGCGGTCACCAGCCGCTTCCGGGCCGGCTTCGATAGCGAAGCAAAGGTGATCGCCTGGGAGAACCGTTACGTGGGTCAGAACGAGCCGGCGACGGCGGCCCATATTCCTTACGCCATTGCCAATCAACAGATCGATTACGTAGAGAGCGAAGACCATGTGCCATTTGGCGCCTGGCGTAGCGTGGCGCATTCGCAGCACAGCTTCTTCCTGGAGTCCTTCATGGACGAGCTGGCTCACGAAGCCGGGCAGGATCCGTACCGGTTCCGCCTGTCGCTGCTGAGTGACCAGCCGCGTCATGCCCGCGTTCTGCAGACGGTTGCCGAGCAGGCCGGCTGGGATACACCACCGCCTGCCGGCCGCGCACGAGGCATTGCCCTGCAGGAAAGTTTTGGCAGTATCGCGGCACAGGTGGCAGACATCTCGCTGCGTGAGGACGGTACAGTGAAGGTAGAGCGGGTGGTCTGCGCCATGGACTGCGGCCGGGTGGTTCACCCGGATACCGCAGCGCAACAGGTGGAAAGCGGCATCATCTATGGCCTGACGGCCGCGCTGTACGGTCAGATCACCATCGAGGAGGGGCGTGTGCAGGAAAGCAACTTCCACGACTACGAGATGCTGCACCTGGCCGATTCACCACGGATCGATGTGATCATGCTGGAATCGGACGGCCCGGTGGGTGGCCTGGGTGAACCGGCCACGCCGCCGGTTGGCGCCGCCGTGAGCAATGCCCTGTTCGCCCTGACCGGACAGCGGATCCGCGAGTTGCCACTGAAGCGTTACCGCTTCACCGGCACCCCGGAGGAAGACCCGGTATCCTGATCAGCGCCTCACTGACCCGAGAGCGCTTCATTGGGTGACATGCCGTCACTGGCCATCAATTGCTGGAACTGCTCGAACTCCAGCCCGCCGGACTTGTTCTTGTCCAGCATCGTGAAGGGCAGTGCCAGCGATTCCCGTGAGCGCTCGGGCATTTCGTCCAGCGCCACCTTGCCATCCATGTTCTCGTCCATGAAACCCATGGCCAGCGATGTCAGGTAGGCGCTTTTGTCGATCTCGTGATCATCCGGCCGTGATTCCGCATACCGGAACGAAATACCACCATACAGCATCTCCTGCCAGGTCTGTTCACCGAAACGCACGTCCACTTCGGGGTCCGGATTGGTCTCGTTGTTGGGCGAGTTGTCGTAGGCGGTCCGATGAATCACCTTCGTGCCGGCCGGCACCTCGATGGGCTCCTGGAACTGGAAGTAGCGCTGCCAGTTGAAATCATAGTTGGGCACCGACAAGACCAGCTCTTCACGGCCGTCCGGGTACTGTAGAGAAAAACTGGACGAGCGCCCGCGATAATGGGCGTGCGGGAACAGGCTGTAGATCACGGCATCCCGGCGGAACTCGTAGTACGCAGACTCGGTATGCTCCGGGTCGCCGGCCGGAATGTCCAGGTTGGTATCAAGGATGGCGTAGTGCTGCAGGACATGCTCGGGGGCCTCATCCGCGAAATACAGACCGATCTTCGTCTGGTCCGTGGTCGCCTTTCCGTAGGTTGTATAGTGCATCTGTGTATAGAACGAGGAATCGGCGGGAACGTAGACGCCATTGCCCTCGGGGTAGATATAGGTCTCGTTACCGGGCACGAACGTCATCAACTGCGGCTGCAGCAGCGCTTCACCCGAATCCGAATCCTGGGCCAGGCTGGAACTTTCGCCGAATGTCGAAATCGCGTGGTGCACCACCTGCCGGTCACCCGGCACGATCTGTACCGCCTCCACCCAGACGTCTCGATCCAGCGGATTCTTCACCTCGAAGTACTGGTAATCCAGCACGCCCGTGGCGGGGACTTCAAAGGCCGGCAGGTCGACCACCAGGTCCGGTTCACCCCTCTCCCACTGCGTATCATCCCACTCATGCTCGGCCAGGGGGTCGGGGCCGTCACCACGCGGGGCACCGGCATCGATCCAGTGAACCAGCGTGCGCGCCTGCTCGTCGCTGAGACTCAGGTCATGACGGAATTCACCGACTTCCGGGTCAGCGTGCCAGGGCGGCATGCGTTTGGTCAGCACGGTTTCCCGGATCATCGGCGAGAAACCCTGCACCATCGCGTGCCCTGTCATGGCCCAGGGACCAATGCCCCCGGGCCGGTGACAATCGGCACACTTCTCCTGGAGCATGGGAGCGATGGTTTCGCTGTAGGAAATCTGTTCGTGCGCTTCCCGCTCGGCCGCATCCGGCAGGTCAAACGCCAGGGCACGGAATGCCTCCGGCATATCAACCGAAGCGCGTGACACGGATTGTTCGGCGAGATGGCTGGCAAGCGCGTCGGCCAGCAGCGTCGTTTCTCCGTCCGTCACCGGCCCCCGGTAGATAACATCCCAGCGGTGCGTATCCAGCACCAGCGCCTGCCCGGGATACTCCAGCCCCAGGGATTCAGCCACCAGTCTGCTTCGATCATTGAGTACCGGGAAAGTCACCTCATTGCGCTCGGCATCGGCCCGTAACACGTCACGGTCCTGGCCTTCCACGGCATTGATCAGAAACACTTCGACACCGGAGTACTCGCCGGTCGCCGCCTCCAGCGAGCGGATGGCTTCCGTCACAGCGTTCTCACCGGCACGATGCCCCATCAGGACCACGGCGTTGGCGTAGTCGTGGTAGTACAGCTCAACCGCCTTGCCCTGGTGGTCGATCAGTGTGAAATTTCCTGCCCTCTCTTGGCCATGCGCCAATGCGGCGGGAATCACCATCAGGGCGGCCAGTAGGTGCCATCCCGCCCGACCGGAACTTCGTGACAGAATCTGACTGATGAATCGGTACATGGTTTGTACTCCGTTTCCGTCTCCAGGACGGCAATCTGCTTCAGGAAAAATGGAACCCGGGTTCATTATGTCAGGCAACGACCCTGCTGATACTGCACCAGAAGTTCAGTAACACTGGTGCGCCCGACAATTGTGAATGCATTCATTTTATGCAGATACGGAGCATACGACAAGACAGACAAGCGGCTGCCGTCTCAGCTGCCCTTCATTCTGCCGCATCAAGCCCCGGCGTGTGCTGGCGGATGAAGTCGCCCAGCAGGCGGAACTCCTCCCCACGGGTACTGGCTTTGCGCCATACCAGACCGATCTGACGAAAACTGCCGGACTCCAGTGGACGAGTCTCGATCGAGGTATTGCCGAGCAATGAGCTGTTCACCGCCATCTCCGGCAGGTAGGTCACACCCAGATCGGCATCCACCATCTGGACCAGTGTGAGCAGACTGGTTGCGGTGATGCTGCTGACCTTGTCCGCATTCTGGATACGGCAGGCGCTGAGCGCATGGTCACGCAGACAGTGCCCGTCTTCCAGCAACAGGATACTGTCACTGGGCAGATCATCGACATGGTGTTCCGTGGAACAGACGAAACGGCTGTCGCGGCGATGCGCCAGATGAAAGTGATCATCAAATAGCGGCATTTCCGTAACGTGCCGCAGTTCATAGGGCAGCGCGATCAGGATCAGGTCGAGTTCACCCTCCATCAACCGCTGGTAGACGCGCGCGGTGAGATCCTCCTTGAGGTACAGCTTGAGATCCGGGTACGCCCCATGGAGCGCGGGCAGAACGGTCGGCAACAGGAACGGAGCGATGGTCGGAATGACTCCGAGTGTCAGCCTGCCTGTCAATGGCGCCTGGTTACCCCGGGCGATATCCACCAGATCTTCCATATCCCGCAGGGTGACCCGCGCCTGGCGGGCGATCTCCCGCCCCAATGCCGTGATGGTGACATTCTTGTTGCTGCGATCGACCAATTGCACATTCAGCATGCTCTCCAGCTCCCGGATGGCCACGCTGAAGGCCGGCTGCGAAACGAAGCAGGCTTCCGCAGCCTTGCCAAAATGGCCGTGCTGGTCGAGTGCCACGAAGTACCGCAGCTGTTTGGTGGTGGGCAGATGATTCATAGCCTGACTATATCACTGTGTTCTATATAATTCATTTTATTGATAACCCAGTGCCCCCTATACTACGCTCAATGTCTTCAACCACGCACCGCGCGTTGTTGCCCCGACAGGAAGGTACGCAAGCTCCCTCAAGCCGGTACGCAATCAGGCGGATACCGGCTTTTTTTTTATGAGCGCCTTTATTGCTATACTCGACGGCCCGATCCGACGGCACACTCCCGGGAGGAACCTCTCATCACCATGCCCGATTATTCAATACCGCGTTTTCTGTTCTGCCTCATGACCGGGCTGGCCTGCGCCGGGTTCGTTTCCGCCCAGAACGAACCGCGCGACGAATCGGACCAACCGTCCGCTGCGGAGACCCGCTGGAACGGGCAATGGTCAGCGGAAGGGCTTGCCTTCGTAGTGCAGGCAAGGACCAGTGCGGACCACCTTGACGTCAGTCCCGTAGAGCCGGCCGAGCAGGGATGGATCACCCGAAACGGCCGAATCCGCAATGATACCGCGACCATCGAGGTCGAATATCAGGGCGTCACGGCCACCGCGCTGATCCAGCTGATGGCGGACGATACGGCGATCGCACGGGCCCTCTCCTGCCAGCCCGACTATCATGTAATCTGCACGCTGGTACGCAATCAACAGGCACGTTTCCACCGCCTGCCCGCATCCACCGGCGAGTGACTCACCACTAATTCCCGATGTAATTCCCGGCTGTCAGCTCTTCAGCTCAGAGACCGATTTTACGCAGCGTCCGACGATACCGTACTCGATAGCTTCGTCAACGGTCATCCAGTAATCGCGATCAGTATCCTTGCTGACACGCTCGATGGGTTGGCCGGTCTCCTCGGCAATCAGACGGTTGATCCGCTCCCGCATCTTGATGATCTGCTCCGCCTGGATCTTGATATCGGATGCCACCCCGCGTGAACCGCCGGAAGGTTGGTGCATCAGGAAGCGGGTGTTGGGCAGGGCATAACGATTCTCCCGGCTTGCCGCCAGATAGATGTTGGTGGCGGCGCTGGCCACCCAGCCAGTGCCCACCACTCGGACTTTCGGCCCGATGAACTTGATCATGTCGTAGATCACATCACCGGACTCGACATGCCCGCCGGGTGAGCTGATATACAAGGTCACGGGGTCATCACCGTCGGCAGCCAGCGCCAGTAGTTTTTCCGTGACACTGCGCGCCACCGAATCGTTGATCTCTCCGAATATCGTCACTGCGCGGGATTTAAACAGCTTCTCGTCAATCAGGCTGTTGCGGGACGGCTTGGCGGATTCATTGTCCGAGGACAGGGTCGACATAAAACGTTTACTCCATTTCTTGCCGGGTCACCTGTTCGGGGCCCAGCGGTTTGAACGTGATCAACAATTGCGGCAGCAGCGTAAGCGCACCAATCAGGGCCACCAGCATGGCGATACTGGTCAGCAGCCCGAATACGATAGTGGGGATGAAATTCGACAATACCAGTATCGAGAACCCGGCGACAATCGTCATCGATGTGAAGAACATGGCCCGGGCGATACTGTTGTGACAGAAGAACATGGTCTCCCGGTAGTTGCCGATGCGGTTGAACTCGCGCCGGAAGCGGTGCATGTAGTGGATGGTGTTGTCCACACCGATGCCGATGGATATCGCGGCGATGGTGATGGTCATGATGTCCAGCGGTATAGCCAGCCAGCCCATAAGACCCAGCACGAAGCCGGCCGCAATGATATTCGGGATGATGCAGAGCGCCGCCAGTGACGGAGAGCGGAACAGCACCAGGAACATGATCATGATGGCCAACAGGACCACCCCCAGAGTGAGGATCTGTGACTCGTAAAGGCTCTGCAGCACATTGTTGTACAGCACCAGCATACCGGTCACATGAATCTGATCCGCACTGTATCCGAGCTCTTCCTGCAGCCCCTGCTCGACATCGCGGATCAACTGGTCGCGGTCCAGGTCCGGGTCGGATTCCATGACGCGAACATTGAACCGGGCCTGATTGTCCTCAATGGAGACAAAAGGAGTCAGCACCGTTTCGCGCAAGGTATCGGGCAGCATGTCGTACAGAACGGCCCACAGGAAGCTGTCCACCGGCTCGTCGCCATTGAGCTGTTCGGCCAGTTCCACGACCGCGCCGAAAGACAGCACCTTGCCGGTCTGGGGATGCGCGTCCAGGAACTGGTGAATACGCTGCAACTCGTCCATCCGGTCGCCAGTGAACCAATAGGCCTCGCTGCTCTCCTCATCCCCGTCATCCCACCAGGCACCCCCTTCTTCCTCCTCAGGGGCCTCCTCACCACTGCCGGACAGATCCACGACCACGTCCATGGCCAGGGTTCCACCGAGCTTCTGGTCGATCAGCTCCATGCCCTGGTGAATTTCGGTGTCTTCGCTGAAGTAATTGATGAAGGCGTTCTCCACCTCCAGCCGGCTCACTCCCACCAGACTGACGGCCAGCACCACCCCGTAGACCCACAACACATGACCGCCGGCCCGGTCCGTGAGCCGGGCCAGCCCGTCGGTGAACGGCAATGGACTGGCGGCGCCGTAATCTTTCTTCTCGACCGGCAGCAGCGACATCATCGCCGGGAAGAGCAGGAACACCACCAGCAGCGCCGCGGCCACACCCATCACCATCATCCAGCCGAAAGAAATGATCGGGTTGATCCCGCTGACCAGCAAGGAGCCGAACGCCACGATGGTGGTCAGCGCTGTGTAGAGGCAGGGCCGGAACATGACCAGCACGGCATGGCGCAGCTGTCTTGCCTGACTGGAGTGGTGGCGAGTACTGCGCAGCTCCCGGTAACGCACGATCAGGTGCACGGTCAGGGAGATGGTGATGATCATCAGCAGGGAAATGAAGTTGGAGGATACAACGGTGACCCGCCAGTCCATCATCCCCAGGATACCGACCACGATGACGCCAGCGACGGCGCAGCAGGCCAGTGGCAGGAACACCCAGCGTAGCCGCCGGAAGATGACGCCCAGCGCCACGACAATGAACGCCAACACCCCCAGGCTGAACGTCGCCAGATCACTCTGCACAAACGTCACCAGGTCGTCGGCGATCATCGGAGCGCCCCCCAGGTAGAGGGTCGCCTCGTCCCGGTACTGATCGAGAATGCCACGGATCCGGGCAATGTCCTCGTGCCGCTGCTCGGATGACTCCAGGCTGTAGGTGTCAAAAGCGTCGGACACCTCTCTCAGCTCCTGCCTTTCGTCCGACGTCAACCCCTCAGCCGCCTGCTTCTCGCGCAGCTCGGTGCGTCGGCCGATCAGCTCGAAATAACGCTCATCGAAACGGAAATTGGCCTGTAGTGCCGTGGTCCCACCGTCCGGGCTGACCACGGCGTTACGGAAAATCGGGGACTGCGTGATCTCCTCGCGGGCCGCGTCCAGGTCGATACCCTCGGTGAGCACCGTGTCATAATCACTGGAAATCCCTGTCAGCCGGGTATCGCCAAAAACCGGCACATCCAGCAGACTGGTGACGGATTCGATCCGCTCCAGGTCCAGCAGATCCTCACGCAGGCGCTGCAGCATTTCCAGCGCAGGCGGCGAGAACAGGGCTTCGTCCGGGGTCACTGCGACAATCACCGAGTCCTGTACCCGATAACGCTCGCTGATCTGTCTGGAGTACGCCAGATCCTCGTCCCCTTCCATCATCAGGGAGTCGGCCGAGACATCCAGCCGGAAGTACTGTGCATACCAGCCGAAAAGGGCGAGTGTGGCCATTAGCAGCGCCACCACCAGCCAGGGGCGGTCGAATACCAGTGAGCAATACAACTGTCTCAAGCGAGAACGCATACAGCAGTCCTTCCGAGGGAAATCCCGTACCGGACGAGTGTCCGGCAATGCCGTGAACTATACCCCTTTCGGGGGCCTGATGACAGCACCGGACGCCCCGTCCGGCGTGTCCCTTGCGACACTTTGCCGCATGGAAAAATGCGGCCCGACATCGTAATCTGCCGGTCAGTGAGCGGCGTACAAACGGAGCCGGAAAACGGAACCACTTGTTTTTTCGCTCTTTTGCCTACAAATCGTTACAAAGCGGCTATTGATGTACCTCAACAATCCTGCTTTGATAGATGGTAGTATCAAACCATACAAACCCGATACCACAGGAGGAGTGCTGTCATGATGAACTCAGCCAGATCCATGATCGCGTTATTGTTCGCTGCGGTTGCGTTGTTGCCGGCAGCGGCTCAGGCTCAGGGTGATTACCTGAAGACGGTGAAAGCTTTCGAGCTGTCGGACCAGTACGGCGACATGCACACACTGGATGACTATGCCGACAAGGACTATGTGGTGATGTACATCCACGGCGCGGGCTGCCCGATTGCCCGGCTGGCCGTGCCGTCCTACAAGGAAATCCGTGCCAGCTACGCGGATGACAATATCGAGTTCATGATGCTTAACGCCTTCGTCCAGGACGACATCGAGCGCATCCGCAAGGAAGGCGAAGAATTCAATGTCGACATGCCCATCCTGAAGGATGCGGACCAGTCCGTAGCCAAATCCCTGGGCGTAGAACGCACTGCCGAAGTGTTCATCATCGACCCGGAAACCCGCGAGGTACACTTCCGCGGTCCGATTTCTGATCAATTCGGTTACGAAACACAACGTATCGATGCCTCCAGGCACTACCTGCGCGATGCACTGGAAACTGTGAAAGCAGGGGGCCGGGTCGATATGAGCGACATCCCGGACGCCAAGGGCTGCCTGGTCGGCTACTTCATGAGCTGATTCCACAACGCCGGCGGCCATACCGCCAGAAACAGAAAAAGCCTGTTGCCAGGAGGCAACAGGCTTTTTTCATGGCCACTCGACAGGCGCGACAGATCAGCTTTCCACGAACGCTCTTTCAATGACGTAGTGAGCCTGGATGCCATGCCGTGACTCCTTGAATCCCCATCGGTCCAGGATTGCGGTAAGGTCCTTGAGCATGGACGGGCTGCCGCAGAGCATGAACCGGTCATCCTCCAGGGTCGGCTCTGGCAGGCCAATGTCCGAGAACAGCTTGCCACTGGTCATCAGGTCGGTGACCCGGCCCTGATTCTCGAACGGCTCACGGGTCACCGTCGGATAATAGATCAGCTGATTGCGGACTTCCTCGCCAAAGAATTCGTTCTGCGGGAGCTCCTCCTGGATATACTCGCGATAGGCCAGGTCGCTGACACGGCGAACACCATGAATCAGTACAATTTTTTCGTAGCGCTCGTAGATGTCCGGATCACGGATGATGCTCATGAATGGAGCCAGTCCGGTGCCGGTCCCGATCAGGTACAGATTGCGCGCTGGCAAAAGATGATCAGCCACCAGCGTTCCGGTCGGTTTGCTGCTGACCAGCAGCTCGTCACCCACCTGGATGTTCTGCAACCGTGACGTCAGCGCCCCCTCCTGGACCTTGATACTGAAGAACTCCAGCTCTTCCTCGTAGTTGGCACTGGCGATGCTGTAGGCCCGCAGCAACGGCTTGCCTTCCACCTCCAGGCCCAACATGACGAAATGTCCGTTCTCGAACCGCAGTGTGCGGTCCCGGGTGGTGGTGAAGCTGAACAGTGTGTCGTTCCAGTGATGCACACCGGTGACGCTTTGCCGGGATATCTTTGCCATGCCTTGTCCGTTGATTCCGTGACTGCTGAAAGATCATCAGGGTCAAATGCTTACGCGGTACAGACCCTGCACTTCGAGGGCGGCATTTTACGCGATTCACGGGGGGGCTGCAAAATGATTAAATGGTATATGCTTATGGCCACACCTGATAACAGCAGGCAAGATGGAACGAATACCGTCGAAAGGCGCATCGCCCGATGGTTGATGCGATATCGTCACTTTCTGCTGGCCTTGCTGACCATCGGGTGTCTGGCGCTTTCACCGGGGCTGCTGCGCCTGGATTTCAACAGTGAGTTGTCGGTACTGCTACCGGAAAATGATCCACTGGTCAGTGAGCGGCGCCTGCTGCAGGCTCTTTTCCCGGAGGACGAGGCGCTCAGTTTCGCCATCGTTCCCGATAATGGCGATGTGTTTTCCACTCCGGCCCTGGAGGCACTGGCGGAGCTGCAGCGCCGATACCGTGAGATACCCGGTGCCCGGCAGATTGACTCCCTGTTGAACCACCAGTCACCCTACGGCGAAGTCAGTATCGTCCCCTGGCCGTGGCAGAACCCGGGCCGGTTCAGTCCCGGTGAGCGCGACGAGATGCGAAGGCAAGCATTGACCAATCCGCTGGTACGCGAACGGCTCATGGACGGCGACAGCCGCATCACATTCGCCACCCTCACACTGGATACGCCCGCCCCGGCCAGCGAAGACAGTGCCGGTCGTAACCGCCGCATCACTGCCGCCACCCTCTCCCTGCTGGACGATCTGCGGGAGAATCATCCGACAGTCAACGTGCGGGTCAGCGGGGAAGCGTTATTCGAACACGACACGCGACAGGCGATGATCAGCGATCTGACTCGGCTATTGCCGCTGACCATACTGGGCTGCATGCTATTCATCGCCTGGTGTTTCCGATCCCTGCGAAGCGCGGTAACCATACTGGCGGTGGCCGCCCTTAGCGTACTTGTCACGCTGTCGTTGCTGGGCCTTATGGGACGATCATTCAATACGGTATCCATCATGGCCCCTCTGGTTGTGGTCATCATTGCTGTTGCGGATGCAGTGCACCTCCTATCGATACATCGCCAGAAGCTGGCCCGGCTTCCGCCGCTGGCAGCCATGCAACAAAGCCTGGCTTTCAATTTGCGACCGGTGACGCTGGCCACTCTGACCACGGCCACCGGCTTTGCCAGCCTGATGCTGGTGTCGGCACCGGCCCTCAGTGATTTCGGCAGCACAGTAGCCATCGGTGTATTGTCCGCCTGGCTGGTCACGTTTCTCCTGTTGCCGGCCCTGGTGCCGGCATTGCACCGCGCGCGTAGTAATACAGCCGACACCTCTGGCACCGCGCAATGGATCGGCCTTCCACTGACATTGTCCCGGCGTCTCAGCCGCCGCCACGACCGATCATTGTTCCTGTCAGGGATATTGATTACCGCTCTTTGCCTGGGGCTGCTGCCGCTGAACCAGACCGACTTCGACAGAATGGATTTCGTCGACCACGATTCGGTAGTCCACTCGTACTACGAACTGGTCAGCGAACACATCGACCGGGGCCCGGTGCTGACCTACGGGGTGATGACCGGACAGGCCGGTGATGTCACAGACCCCCTGTTGCTGAATGACCTCGACAGACTGGCCGACACACTGCGCCAGTGGCCGGAAGTCAGCGGTGTGGCAAGCCTCGTGGAACTGGTCCGCGCCGTCAACGCCGCCCTCCCCGATGCCGGGTCCGAACGCGACGGGCAGGGCCGGATCCCCGAGTCGGCTGAAGCCGTGCAGCAACACCTCAGTGACTACCGCATTGCACAGAACGAAAGTTACCCGTTGTCGGATTTTGTCGGCCCGGACAATCGGGTAACACGCTTCTTTGTCAGCACCACGCGCCTGAGCAACGAGGAACTGGTGGCACTGGACCGGCGTCTGCGCCGTACGTTCGAGGACTCGATGGATGGCGTCCGGCTTCTGCAGGGTAGCAGCACGCTGCTGTTTGCCCGTATGGATGACACAGTGACGGATGAGCTGTTACGCGGTTACGTGGTCAGCCTGCTGCTCATCACCCTGACACTGATGATCGGGCTGCGCAGTATCCGATACGGGCTGATCAGCCTGCTGCCCAATGTCATGCCCGCCGTCATCGTGTTCGGGTTCCGCGGGCTGCTCAATGCCCAGATCGATCCCTTCATCCTGATGCTGTTCAGTGTCAGCGTGGGATTGGTCGTGGATGACACGGTACATATTCTCAGCACATGGCTGAGGGCGAGACGGTCCGGAGCAGGCATGGAGCAGGCCATGGACACAGCCGTGTTCCGGGCCGGACCGGCACTGCTGATCACCACCATGGTGCTGTGCCTGGGCTCCTTGATGCTGCTGGGAGCCAGCACGCTGTACTTCCAGGAAGCGGCGCGGCTGCTGGTGCCCATTGTCGCGCTGGCCCTGGTGCTGGACCTGACATTTCTGCCGACCGTGCTGCGGCGGACGGAGCGCCAGCCCCGGACATAAACGCCGGTCAACCCTGCCGGTCCGCTTCCTGCAGCAGTTCGCGCATCGGCTCGAATAGTGCCCGATTGGAGACCAGGATGGCGCGATCGTGAAATACCGGGTTGACCCCTTCCGGCACCGGCTGGAAGTGGCCGTAGCTGGCACCCGCCTCGCGAGCGATGAGCTGGGCGCCGGCAAAATCCCAGACACTCAGGTTTTCATAGTAGGCATCGATGCGTCCGGCCGCCACCCAGCAGATATCCATGGCCGCCGAACCGAGGCGACGGAGGTCTGCACAGTGCATCAGCACATGATTGACACGTTTCAGCAAAGGGGCCATGTCGTCCTTGTTGTACGGGAATCCGGTGGCCACCAGCGCCCGGCGCATTTCAGTCTTGACCGATGGCCGGATTGTCTGGCCGTTGAGTCGCGCTCCACCGCCCCGTGACGCCTCGAAAAGTTCGTCCAGAAACGGATTATAGACCACCGCGGCCTGCAGCTCTCCCTCCTCCGCGAATGCGATGGAGACGGCCACCTGGTAGTGGCCATGCGCAAAATTCACGGTACCGTCAATGGGGTCAATGATCCATAGCGGTCCTGTCTCCCTGGAAAGCCCGGCACTGTCCGGCGCTGACTCTTCGGCCAGAATGCGGTGTTCAGGGAATTTGGCTCGAATGCGGGATGTGATGAGATCCTCGACGGTGACATCCGCCCGGGTGACCATCTCGTCACCGTTCTTGTACCGTGTGTCACGGTCGGCTCCCTGTCGACGGGACTGGCGTATACAGTCACCCGCATCGGTGGCCAGCGTACGTATGAAATCAAGCATGAAGTCCTCTTTAACGGCAGTATGATCGTGTATGATACGGAATCCGGATGCACGGAGCACCTCCGATGATACCATCCGAGCTGTTCTCCACTGACAACGGAGCCCCATGAACCACCTCATCACTCAACGCTGCAGCGGCTGGGGAAGATACCCCGGGATTGACGCCGCTGTCAGCGAGCCACGCGACCTTCAGGCGCTGCGCGATCAGCTACGGGCGCTTTCCCCGGGCGACCGGGTCCCCCGGGGCCGTGGGCGCAGCTATGGTGACGCGGCACTGGCGCCGGAGATCATCAGCAGCCGTTGGCTGGATGAACTGATCGACCTGGACGAGGATGCCGGCATCCTGCGCTGCGGAGCCGGCACCACACTGGCCACTCTGATCGAGGTTCTGCTGCCCGGGGGCTGGATGCTGCCGGTGGTACCAGGCACCGCCGAGGTTTCGGTAGCCGGCGCCGTCGCCGCCGATGTGCATGGCAAGAACCATCATCTTGATGGCTGTTTCAGCGGCTACGTGGACAGCTTGCGCCTGATGAATGGTGAGGGCGAGGTGATCGAGTGCTCCGCACAGCAACATCCCGAGGTGTTCCGGGCCACCTGCGGTGGCATGGGGCTGACCGGATACATCGTCGATGTCAGCCTGCGGCTGACCCGGGTGCCGGGCCCGATGATCCGCCAGCGTTGTCTGCGCACGGGCAACCTGCAGGAAACCCTTGTAGCGCTGGCAGAGCACAATGACAGTCCCTACAGCGTGGCGTGGCTTGATTGCATGAGCCGTGGCCATAACGCCGGCCGCAGCCTGGTGTTTCTGGGTGAGCATTACCGTGCGCCGCCGGTTGCCGCACCGGGGCCCGCGAAGCTCAACATCCCGTTCTCCACTCCGGGCCTGCTGTTGAACCAGTATACGATCAGAGGGTTCAATGCACTGTACTACCGGATTGCGGGCCGGGCGGAGCATCAGATATTGCACAGTCACCGTTATTTCTTTCCCCTGGACGGCATCCGTCACTGGAATCGCCTGTACGGCCGGCGAGGCTTTCTGCAATACCAGTTCGTGGTACCCGACGCTTCCGCGGCCCAGACCATCCGGTCAGTGCTCGCCCGGACCCGCAAAGCCGGCATCGGCTCATTCCTGTCGGTACTGAAACGCACCGGACCGGCCAACCGGAACCCGCTGTCATTTCCGCTCAGCGGGTACACACTGGCACTGGATTTCAAATACCACCCCGACCTGCTTCCTCTGCTCGATATGCTGGACGACGTGATTGCCGAAGCAGGAGGGCGCGTATACCTGGCCAAGGATGCGCGGCTATCGCAGGAACGCTTTCAGCGCATGTACCCGCACTGGGAGGCTTTCGTCGAGACCCGGCGCGCGCTGGGTGCCCATCACCATTTCAATTCACTACAATCCCGTCGACTCGGACTGTGAGGGCCTGATCATCGCCAGACCGCAAAACATCCTGATCATCGGTGCCGGCTCGGCAATCGCCCGGGCTCTTTCACGGCGCTATGCCGGCCGTGGTTGCCGCCTGGTGTTGACCGGGCGCGACCCGGAAGCACTACAACGCCAGGCACGTGACCTGACGCTGCGCGGCGCCGCGCTGGCAGACACCATCCTGCTGGATGTCAATGACAGCGACCAGGCCCTGCAAGCGGTCATCGATGATGCCCGGGGCAGGCTCGGATCCATCGATGCAGCCGTACTGTGCCACGGCACGCTCCCGGACCAGACCTCAATCGCCCATGACCCCGCCCGGGTGCAAGACGCCATCGCCACCAACGGACTGTCCACCATCCGGCTGCTCTGCCACCTGGTCCCCGTGCTCCGGTTACAGGGCAACGGCACACTGGCCGTCATTACCTCGGTGGCCGGTGACCGTGGCCGCGGCTCGAACTATATCTACGGCAGCGCCAAGGCACTGGTCTCCACCTATCTTCAGGGACTCCGGGCGGAACTGCATCCGGACGGCATCCATGTCATGGACATCCGCCCGGGCTTCGTGGACACACCGATGACCAGTCAGTTCAGAAAAGGTCCCTTGTGGAGCACCCCGGACCGGGTGGCCAGACAAATCGAGCAGGGCATCCGACGGCGCCGTGACATCCTCTATACACCAGGGTTCTGGCGTCTGATCATGTGGGTCATACGCCTGATACCCGAACCTGTCTTCAAGCGGAGCGGACTGTAGCACACATGACCACGCATTCATCCCGATCCGGGGCGACACTGTACGTTGATCTGGACGGCACATTGATCCACAGCGACCTGTTGATCGAATCCTGCCTGGCGTTACTCCAGAAGAATGCGCTGTACCTTCTGTTGTTTCCTTTCTGGCTGATGCGCGGCAAGGCGTTCCTCAAGCAGCAGGTCGCCCGGCGCACGGAACTGCGGGCGGACCTGCTCCCCTATGACCAGCGATTCATCCGCTTTCTGCGCGAACAACGCGCTGACGGCCGGTCGCTGGTGCTGATCTCCGCCTCCGATCAGCGGCTGGTATCGGCCGTCGCCAGCCACCTGGAGCTGTTCGATGATGCCCTGGGCAGTACGCCTCCCGTCAACCTGAGTGGTCACCGGAAACAACAGGTTATCGCCGGACGGGAAGGCGGACGCCCGTACGCCTATGCCGCCAACCACAATGATGACTGGCCCGTGTGGAAGGACGCCGCGCAGATCATCGCAGTGAATACCGGGCGCCGCCTGGTGCGGCGCCTGGCGGACACAGGCAGACTACTGGGCAGCTTTCCGCCCGAGCACCAGGCGGGCCGGGAGCTGATACGTGCCATGCGGCCCCATCAGTGGCTGAAGAACCTGCTGCTGTTCCTGCCATTGCTGCTGACCAGCAATCTCTACACTGTCGAGCTGGTGATCCAGACCACCCTCGGCTTTGTCAGCTTCAGCCTGTGCGCCTCCAGCGTATACCTGACGAACGACCTGCTGGACCTCGCTGCTGACCGTCAACACCACAGAAAGCGACTCCGCCCGTTTGCCTCAGGCACACTGACTCCCTTCGCCGGACTGATCGCCAGCCCCGTATTGCTGATCGGCGCCTTCATCATCGCGCTGTTCTGGTTGCCGACCTATTTCACCGTTGTGCTGGCCTTGTATTATCTCAGCACACTGCTCTACAGCTTCCTGCTGAAAAAGGTGATGCTGGTGGACGTAGTGACCCTGGCCATCCTCTATACGCTGAGAATCATCGCCGGCGCGGCGGCGGTACCGATCATTCCCTCCTTCTGGCTGATGGCCTTCTCCATGTTCACTTTCATGAGTCTGGCCATCATCAAACGGTACACAGAGCTATCCTGGCTGCAGGAGACAGGCATGCCGCGCACGGAAGGCCGCGGATACCTGGCCAAGGACCTGGACATGATGGCGATATTCGGATCCACCAGCGCCTTTATGGCCGTACTGGTATTCGCGCTCTATATCAACAGCGACGAGATCCGGGAGCAGTATGTGACACCCGAAGTTCTATGGTTCATCTGCCCTGTACTACTGTATCTGATGAGCCGGATATGGCTACTGGCCTACCGGGGTGAGGTACACGATGACCCGTTGGTATTCGTACTGAAAGACCGGATCAGCCAGATAGCTGCGGCGCTTGGCGCGGCACTTCTCTATCTGGCCCATCTGGACTGGAGAGAGGGCGTGTTCCAGTTCATTCTCTAGTGGGCCCTCCGCCTGGATTCAAGTACCACTCAGCCCAACGCGCGCTCCTCGACAATCTCCTGCAGGCGCGCCACTGATTGCTCCAGCGCATCCCTGGCTTCCGGATCATGCGACACTTTCGAAAGGACGAAGTAGGCGGTACGGGCCACCTGACGCCAACGAGGATTCGAGGGCAGCTTCTCCAGTGAAAGGTAGCGATTCATGGAGCGCGTCCGCAAGCGCCCGTTGTCCACGCTGACACTCCAGATCCGGCTTTTTTCAGCAAGATCGATGACAGACTCTCCCGTCACCTTCTGCCAATAGAAATGGCAATCCTGCATGAGCTTGACCAGGACCTCCCTGTAACGAAGGTCATCATCCTTGTGAGGGATACTGCCCGACAGATTCCTGATGACATGATCCACCTGCTTCAGATCCGAGAAGAGCTCCTGGTGTTTTTTGAGATCATCAGGCTCGATTCGTCCCAGATACTCGCTCAGCATTCGGGTACGCTCCACATTGCGGGTAAACTCTGCAATCAGTTCGGGCAGTGATGCCCGGTCAAGATCAGCCTCTTCCTCACCGGCCATACTGCCATCGCCCTGCTCAAGCACCAGAAGATAGAATTCTTCGTCCATGCTCACGGCCATCAGGCAGAAGCGCCCCTCGACCGGCTCTCCCCCTGCGGCAGTCAATGTGAATCGCTGGTAGCGCATTTCCTCCTGCGAGGATATCAACGCCTCGGAGAACGGAAAGTGCAACGACTCACCAAGCGCCGGCGCAATGTCTTTCAGTCGCACCAGAAAGTCATTGAACGCCCCCCCGGTATAGTCAGCCGCACTGACGCCAAGAAGATCCTCTGCGACGTTGTTTACATAGAAAATGTCGCCACCTTCATCCACACACAGCATCGCGTCCCCGGTGACGTCCAGCATCCTGGCCAGGCGTCTCTCCCGTTCCCGCAGTCGTTGCTGCATGTCCTCGTAACGTTGTAGCTGCCAGTTCAACCGCTGGTTCTCCTGACGCACCCGCTGCAGCTCCATCAACTCGAACTGCTTGCTGACCCTTACCACCAGCTCCTCGCGACTGAACGGCTTGGTAATGTAGTCATTCGCCCCGGCGTTCAGCCCCTTGACCAGATCCTCGACCCGGTTCTTGGCCGTCAACATGATGATGGGCAGTTCATCCATACCATAGCGTTTGCGGATGACCTGACAGAGTTGTACGCCCGTCATGACCGGCATCATGACATCCAGAATGATCAGGTCAGGCCGCCTTTCGGACAACAACTCCAGCGCGTCGGCCCCGCTGGAAGCCGTCAGCAGTTCGTAGTGTTCAGACAGGTGGGATTCCACGATCCGCAGGTTGAGGTACTCATCATCCACCACCAGCACCAGCCCGGCGCTGCCTTCCTGGCCCCGGGAGTGGACATCGGCCAGGGTCCCGCCGCCGTGCTCTTCCCGGCGCCGCTCCACCAGGGGACTGGCCGAGCCCAGCAATCGCGCCAGGCGATTCTCTTCGGTGCCGATCTCTTTGACTTCACCGGAGGGCTGGCTCCCGTTGGCATCCGGTACCGATTGCTTGAGCGTAAGGTCAAAGTAGAACAGTGAACCCCTGCCCGGCTCGCTGTGCAGGATGATCTCCGCGTCGTGCAGCTCCAGCAGCTTCTGGGATATTGCCAGCCCCAGGCCCGTGCCTCCGCTCTGCCTGGTATCGGCCGAGTCCACCTGGTAGAAGCGATTGAAAATCTTGCGCTGCTCCTCATCCGAAATCCCGATGCCGGTGTCCTGCACGGTGACCCGCGCGTCGATATCGACCACCTCCAGACGGATGGTCACAGCGCCATGCCGGGTAAACTTCACTGCGTTGGAGACCAGGTTGAACAGCACCTGCTGAAGACGATCCTCATCCGCCTCCACAATGACTCTTTCCGGCGGATACTCCTCGCGAAGGTCAATCGGCTTGTCTCCCACCAACGGCCGGGTCATCCGGGCGACGATACGGCATACCTCCTTGAGATCGACGTCCTTCTTTTGAAGCTCCAGGTGACCTTTCTTTATCGTGGCAAAATCGATGACATCGTTGACCAACGTGGAAAGGCGCTGCGCGCTGACTTTCATGAGCTGCAGGGTTTCCCTGTCGGAACTCCTCAACGGACTGCTGCGATCATCCAGCATGATCTCCGCCAGACCGATGATCCCGGTCAACGGTGTACGCAGTTCGTGAGAAACATTTGCAATAAACTCTTCCTTGATACTGTCCGCCCTCTGCAGGGCATTCAATTTCAACTGATTGGCCTTGATCATCTCTTTCTGCGCCATCTGATAACGTTCCATGAGATGACTGACCCTGTCGCTGAGCCCAAGGGACAGGATCACTGCTCCGATCACCGTACCGGCCTGCACGCTGTGATAGGCCAGCACGGGGGGCATGGCAAGGCCAACCCGCTGCCCCATCTCGATGAGAATGCCGGTCAGCAATACTACCCAGGCACCGCAGAAATAGTAGGCCGCCCGCTGGCCATCGCGCAGGCCGCGAATGGCGATGCCGGTGACCAGCACCACCGTCATTGCTGTGGTCCAGAACAACGAACGGGTAGCGAGATGCAAAGGTACAAAGGCGCTGACATAGGTGGCCGTCAACAACACCGCCAGCATTCCCCGGGTCACTAGCTCCCAGTATCGCTCCATGTCACGTACCGCAAGAAACTCACGCACGAAAAGCAGGCCGGAGAGAGCCGCCAGACCGGTTGCCAGTACCAGACTGTAGTTGGCCCAGCGAGGGCTTTCCGGCCACAGAAACTGAAACGCCATACCATGGAAAATGAAGGAATAGCTGGCCCCGAACAGAATGAACAACCCGAAGTAGAGGTAGCTCCAGTCACGACTGGAATACCACATGAACAGGCAATAGCTCACCAGTATCAGCAGCACCCCGTAGAAAATGCCCTGTAGCAACTGATCCAGATGACCATGGGACTGGTAGTTGTCCAGGCTCATCAGCTGTAACGGAATCTGGACGGAACCGCTGTTCTCTACCCGGAAAAACAACGTCCGGGGCTGGTCCGGCAATACGGGGAAAGTGAAATTCGGCATGGGATGCGCCAGGTCCCGTTCCGCAAAAGGCAGGGCATGGCCGGCGCTTTTCTGCTGCCAGTCCCCGCTGTTATCCTGGTAATACAGATCCACACGATCCAGAATGGCCAGACGGAACCGGGCCACCCACACCCTGGTTTCCTCGAAGGTATTGTCGATATCCAGTTGCAGCCAGTAGGCTGACTGTGTATACCCGAAAGTGGGCAGCCCCCGGCCCTGCGGTCGCTGGCCTTCCCGAACCAGCCGTTCCCGCGCCTGATCAAAAGTGAGCCCGCCATCGGCATCTTCCAGCACAATGACATGACGTGACGCATCGATGACCTGCGCGCTATCAGTCAGCATCAGCGCGGCATCCGTCCGGTCCCGTGACGCCGTTTCGGATTGCCCCCGGGCACTGGCGGCCAACAGTGTCAGCACTACCAGTAGCAGAACCTGCAATCCCTTTGGCATGGACTTATTCCCGTGAATGGCACAGTCAATGTACTCAACGGTGCTGATCATATAAAGTCGGCGTACGGCGTTCAATCGCCATCAGATGAATCCACCATACCATGAGGTCAATCATGACAATAACACCCCCATGGCATACCGGCCCTGTTCGCAGTGCGGTTCTGGCCGCAGCACTCCTGACGCCTCCCTCACTCCTGGCCCAGGGCACCCCTGCCACCTATACACAGAACCAGGCGAGTGCGGGAAGCACGGTCTATGAGAACCAGTGCTCTTCCTGTCACGGCCGGGCATTGACCGGCACCACCACCGCCCCGCCGTTGAGCGGCGGCAACTTCATCGACCGCTGGGGCGACAGACCGGCCAACGAGCTCTACCGGGAGATTCGCGAGACCATGCCGCCGGGTGGAGGGACGGCGGTCGACGAGAATGGCTACCTGGAGGTTACCGCCTACCTCCTCCAGCGCAACGGTGTAGCTCTGAGCAACACGCCGCTGAGCACCGGGAGTGATTTTGCAGTGGCGGCCCATATCGTGGAAGAAGGCGCCCTGTTCCCCGAAGAAGCGACGGACGGTAACACCGAGGGACAGGGCCTGACCGTCGCTGGGCGCATCGAGCCCTTTGAACCGATCCCTGACGAGCACCTGGTCCATCCTCCCCGGGAAGACTGGCTGATGTTCCGGGGCAACCCGCAGGCCTGGAGCCACAGCGAACTCGACCAGATCGACCGCGACAATGTCGGCGACCTGCAACTCGAGTGGGTCTGGAACATGCATGAGGGCGATTCCGAACCGGCGCCCCTGGTCCGCGACGGCATCATGTACCTGATCAACCCGGGCAACATCATACAGGCCCTGGATGCCCGTAACGGCGAGTTGATCTGGGAACATGCCACCGGACCGGACACCGGTGAGGACATGCGCAACATTGCCCTGTACCGCGACAAGGTCATCCAGGCCACCACCGATGCCAGGCTGGTAGCACTGGATGCCCGGACCGGCGAACCGGTATGGGAGGTACAGGTCGCCGACCCGGAACTGGGCTTCGCCAACTCCAGTGGCCCGCTGATCGCCGATGGCAAGGTCATCGTCGGCCTGGCGGGCTGCGCCCGCTATATCAAGGAAGATTGCTTCGTCAGCGCCTGGGACGCTGATACCGGCGAAGCGGAGTGGCGCTTCAACACGATCGCCAAAACGGGCGAGCCGGGTGGTGATACCTGGGGTGGACTGGATGACATCTTCCGCGCCGGCGGCGAGACATGGATCACCGGCAGCTATGACCCGGAGCTGGGCATCACCTACTGGGGCGTGGCGCAGGCCAAACCCTGGGCACCTCCGAGCCGTCACATGTCCATTCATGACGACGGCCTGTACACCAATGCCACCGTCGCACTGGATGTCGATACCGGCGAACTGCTCTGGCACTTCCAGCATGTACCGGGTGAGGCCCTGGACCTGGACGAGGCCTTTGAGCGCGTTCTGGTCGACCGCGATGGCCGCCGCTTCGTGTTCTCATTGGGCAAACACGGTATCCTCTGGAAGAACGACCGGGAAAACGGTGCGTTCGTGAACCATCTCGAAACGGTCTACCAGAATGTTTTCACGGACATCGACGCGGAAACCGGAGCGGTGACCTACCGCGACGACATCGTTGATGCACAACTGGACGAATGGGTGTTCGCCTGCCCCAGCAGTGCGGGAGGCAAGAACTGGCACTCCATGAGTTACTACGAACCCGGGGCGCTGATGATCGCACCGTTGAGCCAGACCTGCCTGGACAACCGGGCGCGGGAGGTGGCGCTGGAGGAAGGCTCGGGCGGACTGGCCTCCAATCGCCGTTTTCACGAGATGCCCGACACCGATGGCATGGTCGGGAAACTGGCAGCCTTCAATATCGACACCATGGAGGAAGTCTGGAGCCATGAGCAGCGCGCACCGTTCATCACCGGCGTATTATCAACGGCCGGCGGAGTCGCATTCGCGGGCGACCTGGACCGCCGTTTCCGGGCATTCGATGCGGAGACGGGCGACATCCTGTGGCAGACACGGCTCGGCACTGCAGTTCAGGGGCACCTGGCCACTTTCAGTATTGATGGCAAACAGTATGTTGCGGTCACCACGGCCAACGGTGGAACCAGTCCACGCATGGTGCCACGTGTCGTAACACCGGAGATTCAACCACCGGGCAGTGGCAATGCGGTCTACGTATTCAGCCTGGGGAATCGAGAGTGAGCGGCCAACCGATCAACAATACCGCCACCGTAGTGACACCGACCAGCAGGTTCATGGGGATGCCGGCCCGCAGGAAGTCGGAGAACCGGTACGCCCCGGGACCGTAAACCATGAGATTGGTCTGGTAGCCAAGCGGGGTGGCAAAGCTGGCCGACGCCGCCACCATGATCGCCAGCATGAACGGCTCCGGATTCAGGCCGGCCTGGGCCGCCACTGCCAGCACTACCGGCACCATCAGGACGGCGGCGGCATTGTTGGTGATCGTTTCCGTCAACAACGACACCATCAGGTAGCTGAGCACCAGCAACAGCCAGGGTCGGCCACCGCTCAGACTCACTACCATCTCGGCCAGCATCATGGCCACGCCGGTCTTCTCCAGTGCCACCCCCAGTGAGAAGGACGCGGCAATGGTCAGAATGACGGTCAGATCCAGACTCTTTTCCGCCTGACTGATGGAAAGACAGCCACTGGCCAGCATCAGTCCGGCGCCCAGCAGCGCCGCATTCATCATGTTGATGAGGCCCGTGCCGGCCAGCGTCACCACCACCGCCAGTATCGCCCAGGCCTGCCAGGCCTTGTCGTGCCGGGGCGCATCGGTGTCCAGGTCATTGACCACCAGGAAGTCGCGATTGTATTTCTGGCGGGTGACGAAAGCCGGACGGGCTTCCAGCAGCAATGTGTCGCCGGGTTTGATGATGATGTTGCCCAGGTTGCCGGCGATACGCTCACCATTGCGGGCCGAAGCCAGTACCACGGCGCCATACCGGTCCCGGAAACGGGAGCTGCGTACCGTCTCGCCGACGGCGGAACAGGACTGCGACACTACCACTTCAACCAGACGGCGCTCGGCCCGGTCCTTGAAAAAAGACGCTTCTTCCTTCTTCCGCACCGCAGCCACGATGCCATTGATACGGAGCAGGTCAGAGATCGCTTCGGTCTCACCGGCAAAGACCAGCCGATCACCGCCCAGCAGCTTTTCTTCGGATGGCGCAGCAGTGACCACCGTGTCGCCCCGGATGATTTCCACCAGATACAGGCGCGAGAGATCCCGCAACCCGGCCTGCTCGACGGTCATGCCGACCAACGGGCCATCCCGGTCAACGGCGACCTCCACCGTGAACTCGCGCATGTTCGCGAACGGCTGCTTCTCGCTGCGATCCGGTAACAGGCGCGGCAGTACCAGCAGAATGTACAGCACCCCGACAATGGCTACCGGGATGCCGACCGCTGTAATCGAGAACAGACCCAGGCCGGTGTCACCGGTCAATGCCTCGTATTGCCCGGCCACCACCAGGTTGGTGCTGGTGCCGATCAGGGTCAACGTGCCACCCAGAATCGCACCGTAGCTGAGCGGGATCATCAGGCGGGAGGGGGCTACCTGGATGCGACGGGACCAGGCATTGACGGCCGGGATCATGGTCGCCACAACGGGCGTGTTGTTGAGGAAGGCACTCAGCGGCATGACCGGGACCAACAGCCGCGACAGCGCCGCAGGCAATGTCCGTGGCCGGCCCAGCCAGCGGTTGACAAGCAGGTCGATGCCGCCGGACGCGTGCAACCCGGCGGCCACCACGAACATGGCGGCCACGGTGATCAACCCCGGATTGGAGAACCCGGCGAGCGCTTCCGGGGCAGTCAGCACGCCGCTGACGCTGAGGATGGTCATCGCCCCCATCAATACCACATGCGGTCCCAGCCGCGTGGTGACGAGTACGATGATACTGCCAGCCGTCAGCCCCAGTGATAACCAGGCCTGCCAATCCATACCATTCTCCGGTGAATTTCGGGGAGCGCCAGTATACGGCAGGCCCCTTATCGCCAAAAAGAATGTTTCCAAATAAGGTTATTCCGGATTCGCATTCCGCGCCAGCGTACCCGCCCGGTAGTCCCGCAGTGCCTGCTCGATCTCGTCCGTGGTGTTCATCACGAACGGGCCATACTGGGCAATCGGCTCACCTATGGGTCTGCCAGTCAGCAGGATCATCCGGGTTCCCGGGCCGGCCGCAAACTGCAGACGGCCGCCTTCCGAAAGCCGCGCCAGCCGGCCTTTCTCCAGCCGGGTCGCCCGACTGCCGACATCCGCGTGACCTTCGTAGACATACAGCAACGCCGTGTGTGTCTCGGGCAGGTCCAACGTCAGGGTTCCGCCGTCCTCCATATGGATATCCAGGTACCCGGGATCGGTAGACTCGACAGAGGCCGCACCCTCCAGCACCTGGTCCGCAGCCTGAAGGTGGCCGGCCACGGCCTTGATCCGGGCGTCACCGACGCGGTACTCGGGAATGCTGGCGGACGGGATGTCGCGCCAGGCCGGCGGCTGCATCTTGTCTTTGCCAGGCAGATTCAACCAGACCTGGAAACCCCGCATCCGTCCTTCATCCTGTTTCGGCATCTCCGAATGAATCACTCCGGCACCGGCGGTCATCCACTGGACGTCACCGCTTTTCAGCTCACCGGTATTGCCCATATGGTCGTTGTGCTCCATATGGCCTTCCAGCATGTAGGTGATGGTCTCGAAACCCCGGTGGGGGTGAGACGGGAATCCGCCAATGTAATCACTGGCGTCGTCCGAGCCGAACTCGTCCATCATCAGGTAAGGGTCGAACCGATAGGGGTTGCCGCCTCCACCGAACACCCGCTTCAGCCGCACGCCATCGCCGTCGGCGGCCTCGCGCGCCGTCAGCACTTCATCCACTTCACGTATCTGCATGCTCAGCACCTCTCATTCCTCGTACCCGTTTGCCCGCTGATCAATGATCAGCTTGATGAATGCAAGGATAAACCATAATATTGGATAGTTTGTTGCATTATACGCCCGATAAAGCACCACTTTTTCGATGCTTCAAAGCATCCAGGGAAGGCTTCATGCGCTCGCCACGAATCACGCTGGAACAATGGGCCGCACTCAGGGCCGTGGTCGAGGAAGGCACTTTCGCCCGCGCCGCCGAAGCCCTGAACAAGAGCCAGTCCAGCATCAGCTATGCGATCTCGCGGCTCAATGAACAGTTACCCTCGCCGGCCCTCGAAATCCAGGGCCGGAAGGCGGAACTGACCCGGGAGGGACGGGTGTTGTACCGCCGCGCGGTCCAGCTGCTACGACAGGCCAGCGAAACCGAGGATGCCGCCGGCCTGCTGGCACAGGGCATAGAGCCGGAAGTCACTCTTGCAGTGGACTGTCTGCTGGAGCCCGGTCAGCTCATTCCGTCGCTGGAAACCTTCTCCGCCCGATACCCCGGGACACGGGTCCGATTGCTGGAAACCGCGCTATCCGGCACCGAGGAGGCATTGCTGGAAAAGCAGGCCGACCTGGTCATCGGCAGCAAGGTACCAGTGGGCTATCTGGGCACTCCCATCAAATCCGTGGAAATGATCCCGGTGGCGGTTCCGGATCATCCTCTGTTCGAACTGGCCCGCCAGGGCGATGGCATGGTCAACGAGTGGGAATTGCGGTCACACCGCCAACTGGTGCTGCGCGACACCGGCACACGCCGCGAACAGGATGCCGGCTGGCTGGGCAGCGAGCAGCGCTGGACTGTCAGTCACTTCTCCAGCAGCGTGCGGCTGCTGCGCTCCGGACTGGCTTTCGCGTTCCTGCCACGTGACTGGGTGGCTGATGAGCTGGCCGCCGGAGTGCTGAAACCACTACCGCTGAGTATGGGAGGGAACCGGATCGTTCCCCTTTACCTGATGATGGCAGCCGCCGAGAACTGCGGGCCCGCCTCGCGGGCCCTCGCCGAGTTGCTGCTCAAGGCATTCCCCACTACCGGCGAGCATCCATGATCCGGTCGAACAGGGCCCAGTTATCGGGCATCAGATCCATGGCCGGCTCGGGCTTGTCACCGAATTCCATGTAATGCCGCTCGTTATTACGGTAGGGCCTCCAGGGCGGCCTGCCATCGACGTTCGGATTGCCGTTGCGCGCGAAACTGACCCAGTAGTCGGACATGGCATCGGCCAGCTCACGATCCACCGGTCGCGGTCCTTCCCCGAGGGTATGTACATTATCGAACACATAGGCGATCTCGGAGGCGTGATAGGCACCCAGACGGTCGGATTCCGGTCCCGGTGGATGGTGCGTAAAGTAATACAGCCAGGCCGGCTGATCCACCTGGCGGGTCAGGTTAGCCCAGGTGACCATATTCCAGCCAAACGCGCTGTCCCGGAACGAATCCAGTGACGCCTGGCGGGGATCGTCGGAGGGATACACCTCCAGGAACGTTTCAGCCAGCGGGCCATACACGACACGGATCCGTTCCTCATACTCCTCTGCGGTGTCCGGCGCATTCGCCGCCGCGCCCAACGTGGTCCCTTCATGGCTGTTGAACCCCAGCAGTACAGGCACATCGTGTTGACGCCCGGCCACGAACCGGTCATATGGCTGTTCGGTCAGTACCCGCCCATCCACTATGCCATCCGTGTTGAAGCCGGCCTCCTCGGCCGCCTCATACAGACTCCGGGCCGGCATGGCACGCAGCTCCGACAACGAATCCGCCCCCACCATGGCGGCCAGCTCCCGGCCGGCGGACGAGGCGGACGGTCCGGCGCTGGTCTGCCGGTCCAGTTCGACACGCTTGTCGAGCCGTGCCCCGCTTTGCGCGATGGCCTTGTGGAAGAGCCCTTCAGACAGAGGGCTTGCGGTAAGGAAGTGCACACTCCAGGCGCCGGCGGACTCTCCAAAGATGGTCACGTTGTCCGGGTCACCCCCGAACGACTCGATGTTTTCCTGCACCCATCGTAGCGCCTCGATCTGATCCAGGATGCCATAGTTACCGGCGGAATAGTGCTCGGACTCCGCCACCAGCTCCGGATGGGCGAAATACCCCAGCACTCCCAGCCGGTAGTTGATCGTCACCAGCACCACGTCCTTCTGTGCCAGACGGGTGCCGTCGTAGGTGGGTATCGCACCGGAACCCCGCGTCAACGCACCGCCGTGAATCCAGACCATGACCGGCAGGGGTTCCCGGCTCTCCGCCGGTGACCAGACATTGAGATACAGGCAATCCTCACTGCTCAGTCGCGCCGGCCGGTAAAAGAACGAATTCTCCGGATAAGGTGACTGGATGCAGTCCGGACCAAAGCTGTCCGCCCACCGCTCTCCCTGCCAGCCGTCCGCCGCCCGGGGCGGCTTCCAGCGAAGCGCGCCAATCGGCGGTTCGGCATAGGGGATGCCCTTGAACACGTCGATACCCGCCTCGCTCTGTCCGATCAGCGTTCCACGGGGCGTTTCCGCCACCACCTCCTGCTGGGCATACGCCGCCCCCGCCAATACCAAGGCGCTCAGGGCACATAGCAATCCAGTCATTATTTTCATATCAGGCACCCCATCACAGACCCGGGAAGATGTCCGTAACTCCGGCAATATCCAGCAGCATGAAGATCACCAGCAGAAACAGCACGGATTCCAGCACGCCCTCACCAGCCGGCAACTGGTCGATCTGCGCATGCAGCATCGACAGCTCTTCGGCGGACAGGGCGTTGACCCGTTCCATGGCGCTGTCCGCATCGACTCCGTGGGCCATCAACTGCTGACGAACACCATCACGAGCCAGAAACGTGGAGACTTCGGCCTGCTGCTGTTGTACCCGGCTTTCAGCCAGCAACTGCTCCGAGGTCACCACGTCGGCGGCAACGAAGCTCTGCCAGCCGAACAGCAGCGCGACAACCAGCAGCATCTGTTTCCCCATTGTGTGAAACAATCGATCAATTCTCATCCGTCGTGTCCTCCTTGTCAGTGGTTGTAGAAGCCCACTGGGGATAGTAATGGTTTTGTTGTCCGACGTCGTGAGGATAGTCACAAATATCCGGACGAAAGGCCAGACCAAATCCACCTTGCACGACGCCGGGCCCGCTTCCATAATCAGCCACAGATGCGACCGGTCCGGAGGTCCCCATGAATGTACCGTCATCTCTTAGTCTGCTGCGCCGGCTGTTGCTCGCCGGGTGCCTGCTGCCAGTCACCGCCAGCCATGCTGACACCGTTGCCTGGGTGGGAGGCCATGTAATCGATGGAACCGGTAACGGCGTCCGGGAGAACACCACGATTCTTGCCAAAGATGGCCGGATTACGTCCGTGGGTCCCGCCGGGGACGTCAATATACCGGCTGAAGCTTCCCGCATTGACGTCAGCGGCCTGTACCTGATGCCGGGGCTGATCAACGCACATGGCCACCTCAGCGGTGTACGCGGACTGGAATCCGGACACTACACCCGGGACAATCTGGAGAGGCAACTGGCCCTCTATGCCCGTTATGGCGTCACCACGGTCGCCAGCCTGGGAGGGGACGGCCCGGAAGCGTTCGCGCTGCGTGATGAACAGGACCACCCGGATCTGGACCGCGCACGCCTGATGGTGGCTGGTCCGGTACTCAACCCGGACAGCCCGGAGGCAGCGCGGGAGGCCGTCACCGAAGTGGCTGCCAGCGGAGCGGATTTCATCAAGTTCCGCATCGATGACTTCCTGGGCCGCGGCCGCAAGATGGAGCCGGCCATCTATCAGGCCATCGGCGAAGCCGCTGCGGGGCAGGACGTGCCGGTGGCCGTGCACATCTACGAACTGGAAGATGCGTTCGCGGCCCTCGATCTGGGCGCAAGACACATTGCGCACAGCGTGCGGGACCGCCATATCGACCAGCCTTTCATCGACCGGATGCGCGACAGCGGCGCCTGCTACATGCCAACCTTGACCCGGGAGCTGTCGACCTACGTCTATGAAAGCGCTCCCGACTTTTTCTCCGACCCGTTCTTCCTGCGGGAAGCGGACCCCTCCGTGTTATCCGCTCTGCTGGACCCGGAACGCCAGCAGCAAATGCAGGACAGTGAGGCAGCACAGACCTACAAGGCCGCCCTGCCAGTGGCCCGCAGCAACCTCAAGATGCTGGCCGATGCGCGGATTCCGATTGCCATGGGGACAGACAGCGGACCGGCGGCACGCTTCCAGGGCTACTTCGAACACCTGGAACTGTGGATGATGGCCGATTCCGGTCTCACGGCCGCGCAGATTCTGGGCTCCGCCACCCGCGACGCAGCGGGTTGCCTGGGGCTGGAGAATGCCGGGACACTGGAGCCGGGCAAGCACGCGGACCTGTTGGTGCTGACCGGTAACCCGCTGGAGAACGTGGCCAACACCCGTACGCTGGTGGATGTATACATCGCCGGCAACCGTGTGCCCTGAAATTATGCGACAGGGCACCTCCGACAACAAGCAAGCCGGGCATGCCTTGTGGTAAAATCTGCAGGATACCGTTCCATACCCGGAGCCACTCGCCAATGCTTCAGTACATAAAATTCACCAACCTGCCCGTCAGCAACCAGAAGCGCGCCGTGCGTTTCTACCGCGAAAAACTGGGTATGCGCATTCTCCAGAACACTCCTTACAAGAACGATTGGCGCTGGATCGAACTGGGGATACCCGGTGCGGAAACCGCCATCGTGCTGGTGCCGAAGAAGAACATCGATCCGGACGACCTGCCGGCCCTGGTGCTGGCCGTCGACGATGTGCAGAGTACGTACGAGGAACTGCAGGCCCGCGGCGTGGTGTTCACCCAGGGCCCGCAACCCGCCCCCTGGAATCCGGAACAGCGCTTTGCCCTGTTCCGGGACAGCGAGGGCAACACGGTTCTGATCGGCTCCAGCTACGACGAGTGAGCCTGTGTTCGACCGGCGAAACGGCGCCGGTAGTGCCGTGACAGCCAGACAATCGCCACCCCGCCGATGACGCCCGGGCCATCAACAGCGGAATACTGTGATGACCCGCAGGCGGGCCGGCAACGAACTGCCTTACTCGGGCAGCGCCATGGCCGTCAAACGACCACCGGTCTGCAGAATGATGTACTGCCGACCTTCGTGCATCCAGCTGGACATGCCGTAGTTGCTGGTTTCCGGCACTTCCACCTTGCCCAGCTGCTCACCGGAGTCCTTGTCGACCGCAAACAGGGTCGGCGTGCCATCGGAGCTTTCGCTGGCATAGATCAGCATGTCCGGCAGAACCGTCATCGGCGCCAGGCCACCGGTACCGGTATTACCGATGTCGATGCCTTCCAGTGCCGGGTGGTTCTGGATCCGCTCGGGCGTCTCGCCCACCGGGATGTACCACAGGTGATCACCGGTGTTCAGATCGATGGCAGTGATGCGACTGTACGGCGGCTTGAACAGCGGCAAACCCTGGGGGCCACGCGCCGGCAGGGAGCGCAGCGCTGCGTAATCGGCAAACGTGGTGCCGGTCGGCATGTCGATCATTGCATCACGCTCTTCCGACGGCGCGATAATCCGCGAGGAGCAGGCCTTGCGTGAGGTGACAAACAACACTCCGGATTCAGGATCACCGGCGGCCGGCCCCGGAATATTGGCGCCACCACCATCACCCGGACACCACAGCGCGGCGCGCTTGCCAAGATCGTTATCGCGGTGCAGCGGAGGCAGGAATAGCGGCCCGATCTGGTAGTCCTGGATGGCCTCCAGGGCCTGTTGGCGCAGTTCCGGGGTGAAGTCGATCAGATCGTCTTCGGTCAGCCCCTGCATATCGAACGGTGCCGGCTTCGTCGGAAACGGTTGTGTTTCCGCCAGCTGTTCGCCCGGAATATGCGACTGAGGGACAGGACGTTCCTCTATCGGCCACAAAGGCTCGCCAGTCACCCGGTTGAACACGTAGGTGAACGCTTGCTTGGTCACCTGGGCGATAGCCGGCACGGTTTCCCCTTCATGCTCCACGTCCAGCAGAACGGGCGCCGTGGGTGTATCGTAGTTCCAGACATCATGATGGACGAACTGGAAGTGCCAGGCCCTTTCGCCCGTCTCCACGTCCACAGCCACGATGCTGGTACCGAAGAGGTTATCACCCGGCGCGAAACCACCGTAATAGTCGATGGTCGGCGGGTTGGTCACGAAATAGACCAGCCCGTTTTCGGGATCGGCCGACAGCGGCGCCCAGGGAGACACCTCGCCGGTGACATCACGCGGATTGCCATCCACCTCCCAGGTATCGGCTCCGAATTCATCCGGTTCGGGAATGACATTGAACTGCCATTCGAAATCACCGGTTTCTCCGTCGAACGCCAGTACATCACCGGGAATGTTCTCGATACGGGTCTGGTTATAGCCCTGCTCGGCGGAGTTGCCGACCACGACGGTGCCGTTGACCACGATCGGAGGTGATGAGGCGGTAATGTAGCCTTCCTCGATAGGAATACCGTAGTAGGGATCAAAGTCATAGCCGTTGTACTCGGCGATGTGCTTCTGCAGGTCCACCACACCGGTCTCCGGAAAGCCCGGAATCGGTACAGGTTCGCCAAATCCTTCCAGCGGCGCGCCGGTATCGGCATCCAGCGCGGTCAGGAAGAAGCCCGGGCTGATGATGTAGATGACGCCCTGGCCATTTACCTCACCATAGGCCACACCCTTGCCGTAATTCTTGCGCATGGAATATTCATGGCGGAAGGTATGCGGCTCGCGATAGGACCAGAGAGTCTCGCCAGTGGCGGGATCAATGGCAATGACATGGCGCCGGTCACCCACTGTGGTGAACAGCTTGCCGTCAACGTAGCTGGGCGTGGAGCGGCCACTGGAGGCCTCGAAACTCGCGCCATCCCAGATCCAGGCCACCTCGAGGTCCTCGAAGTTGGTCCGGTTGATCTGATCTGCGGTGGTGGAGCGGGTGTGCTCGTGGTCACCGCCGAGAGTGACCCACTCGACTGTCTCCTGCTGGGCCAGTGACGGGCCGCCCAGGGTCAGACCCAACGCGGCAACACTTCCCAGTGCAACGGTCCGGAGTCGGGAGCCAGGCCCTCCTCCCTGTTGGAATAAGGTAAATAAACTCACTGCAGTATCCTCTTTCTTTTTATTGAATGATCCGGCGCTCATGCCGATCAGAGAGCTTCACCTGTGATTAAACGCCAATCTTTCCATAATTGCAAAGGGCGCTCCCTAGTGGTCCATGCGGTTAGTTCTGTAACTTTCAGAGTGTCTGTGCCGGCGCGAATCAAGGCGCGTTTCGCCGGCAAGGGTGGTTCCCTTGCCAAGTGACGCAACGCCGAGTCGCGTCGGCACAGACACTCTGAAAGTTACAGAACTAACCGCATGGACCACTAGATCACAGAATATCGCACTTTGGCGGAAACCCACTCCGACAGGATCACGGTGGCGAAGATCAGTACGAAGACCATGGCCACCTGGTCCCAGGCCAGATTGTTGATGGCCGCGTTCATCTGCAGGCCGATGCCGCCGGCGCCAACCAGCCCCAACACGGTGGACTCACGGATGTTGATGTCCCAACGATAGACCGTAATACCCGCAAAGGCCGGCAGGATCTGCGGCCAGACCGACCACGCCAGAATCTGACTGCGGCTGGCGCCCGTGGCCGTGACCGCCTCGACCGCCGTCGGCTGGATCTCTTCGATGGCCTCGTAAAGCAGTTTGCCGACAAAACCGATAGAACGCAGTGCGATGGCCAGCATGCCGGCCAGAATCCCGGGGCCCACGATCGTCACCAGCAGCATGGCCCAGATCAGCGAGTTGATGGAGCGGGAACTGACAATGACGGCCAGTGCCAGACCCCGCAGCAGCGGGTGCGGGCTCGTGTTCCGGGCCGCCAGGAAGGCCAGTGGGAAAGCGATCAACACGCCCAGGGCCGTGCCGGTGGTGGCGATGTTCACCGTGTCCCACAAGGGCAGCAGCAGAGAACCGGTAATACTCCAGTCCGGCGGCACCATGCGACCCAGCAGGCTGGCGCCTTGCTCCGGCGCATCGTAGAGAAACTCCCAGATGGTATTTTCCGAGATCAGCTTCCAGCAGAACGCAAACAACATCGCACCGGCTAGCCAGCCTCCCCATATAGCCAATTGCCGGCCCCGCTCCCGACGCCGCCATACGGGTTGATTGTCTTGCGTTGTAACAGGCATGTTTACTGGGTCCACCGGCGTACGTGACTGGAAAGGTATTCGCTCATCAACACGATCACGATGATCAGCAGCAGTATGGCCGCCGAGGTATCGTATTCGTAGCGGTTGATGGAGGTATTCAGGGTGGCGCCGATCCCGCCGGCGCCGACTATGCCGATGACCGCCGACTCACGGAAATTGATGTCGAGACGGTACAACGACAGGCCGATCAACCGTGGCATGACCTGGGGTTGCACGGAATAGTTGACCCACTGCAGCCAGCTTCCCCCCGTGGCGCGGATGGCTTCCAACGGCGCATTGTCCGCGTCCTCGATGTCCTCGGCCAGCAGCTTGGCCATGAAACCGATGGTGGCGAACGCCAGGGTGATGACGCCGGCCAGCGGACCGAAGCCGAACATGGCCACGAACAGGATGGCGATGATAATCTCCTGGAAGGTCCGCGACAGTGCGATGATCGCCCGGCACAGGAAGTACACGGCCGGCGGAGCGATGTTACGGGCCGCTCCCAGGCCCACCGGAATCGCCAACAACACCCCGATGACCGTCGAGGTCAGCGTCATGGTCAGGCTTTCCTGCAGTCCCGTCAGTATGTCGCCGCTGCGGCTGACGAAGTCCGGTCGCAGGAACGAGCCGATGAAATCCAGGCCCCGCTCCATGCCCTGCGCGACCCGGTCCCAGTTCACGTCGATGCTCAACCAGGCCAGCACCAGGTAGACCAGCACACCGGCATTCAGCCCGAGTCGCAGACGGCGATCGCTGACAAAGGGCAGCGGTCGCCAGCGCCCTGCGCGGGCCGCCTCCAGGCGCAGGGGATCAATACCCTGTGACGCGCTCACGGATGCCCTCCGGCCGCCAGCGGATCGGTAGCAATGGCTTTCTCCCGGCCCGTGTCCTGCTGCCCGTCACCGTCATCAGCAGCCTCCGCCGACCAGTCCTCATCCCCGTAGATTGTGGTCAGCATCTCCTCGCTGAGCTCATCGGGCCGGCCATCGAAAACCACCTCGCCCCCGCGCAGCCCCACCACCCGGTCTACGAACTGCTGGGCCAGCACCACATCATGAATGTTGATGATGGAAGCCAGATTCTGCTCCCGGCTAAGCTCGACGATCAATCGCATGATCTGCCGCGACGTGCGCGGATCCAGACTGGCCGTGGGCTCATCCACCAGCAGCAGCGCAGGTTGCTGCATCAGGGCCCGGGCAATACCGACCCGCTGCTTCTGCCCGCCGGACAGGGCATCGCCGCGCTTGTCGATCATCGATTCCATGCCGACCCGCTCCAGCATACGGAAGGCCTGCCGTACGTCCTCCTGCGGGAAACGGCGGAACCAGCTGCGCCAGAAACCGACCGAGCCAAGCCGGCCAGAGAGCACGTTCTCCATGACCGAGAGGCGTTCCACCAGGGCGTAGTTCTGGAAAATCATGCCAATCTGCTGACGCGCACGCCGCAATGCCGCGCCCCGCATCCGGGTGATATCCCGGCCGTCCAGCGACACGGTGCCCGATGTCGGTTCCACCAACCGGTTCACGCAGCGTATCAGGGTACTCTTGCCGGCCCCCGACGGGCCGATCAGCGCCATGACCTGCCCGGCGGGCACGGTCAATGAAATATCCTTGAGGGCAAGGTCACCGGTGGCGTAGCGCTTGGTCAGCCCTTCGAGTGTCAGCATGGTCATCGTTCCTGTTGTCGGCCCTTCATGTCCGCCGCTCAATCGCAGTTGTAGACTGTACCACTGGCCCGGTCGATGCGGCGGATCACTTCCCAGTGCTCTTCATAGGTCACGGGAATGAACTGCTCCATACCCGCATCGGCGAACTCTTCCAGCAAAGCGGTGCCTTGCCAGTCAAATGAAAAAAATGCCTCGCGAACCTGTGCGGCAAGTTCCGGGTGCAACTCGCTGGATACACCGTAGGCCGTGGTCGGAAAGGTCAATGAGGTGTAAATGCTGCGGTATTGGTCGGCCCGGATCACATCCCTGGCCTCCATACGCTGCAGCACTTCATTGGCAATGGCGGCCGCGTCGTAGTCACCGTTGATGACCCCCAGGATGGAATTGTCGTGACTGCCCGAATAGGCCGTGGAGAAATCCTCTCCGGCCACCAGCCCGAACTCGCTTTCCATGAGCGTGGACGGCGCCTTGAACCCGGAATTCGATGTCGGGGAAGTGAAGGCCAGCTCACGCCCTTCCAGGTCTTCCGGGCCCTCAATGCCGCTCTCCGGATAGGTGAGAATCTCCATTTCGTAACCATAGCGGCCATCTCCGGCCGCCATCATGGCAAAGGGCACAAAGCCGGCACAGTTGACCGCAACGGGAGTGGCGCCGGTATTGAAGCCGGCCACATGCAGCCGTCCGGCGCGCAGCGCCTCGATCTGAGCGGCATTGGACTGCACGGGGAAAAAACGGATCTCCTTGCCGGTACGCTCCGCCAGATGGTCAATGAATTCGTCCCAGACCTGGCTGTACAGGGCCGGGTCTTCCACCGGAGTGTAGGCGAACACCAGTACGCGCGGGTCACGCCACTCATCCTGGTCCAGCGGCGTGTCTGCGACCAGGTCATTGTTGGCATCGCGGTAACGGGGTGACAGCTCGGCGGCGGCCAGCTGCATCGCCAGGCCCGCACAGAGCAGGCCGGCCACGGAGCGGATGACCGGGCTCTTCCCGACCCTTGAGTCTGCTGTTTTCATGTAATGGGGCTTCCGGTCAGTTTGTGGGTATGTGGAATGGGGTCTGTTGATCTCGCGAAGCTCGCCAAGAGCGCAAAGAAGGCAATGATAAAGTCGGATACTTCGGAAATCCATTCTACAAGCCCGCTGACAATACGAACAATGCCTTCCTTCGTTAAAAATAGGGACAGTCCCTCTTTTCCTGGAGGAAAAACAGGGACTGTCCCTATTTTTCTTCCACCAACTGTTGCGAGCCCACGTGGCCAACCCCGGCGTGCCGCCCGCCCTGCGTGGCACCGGAGAACTGCAACACGCCATCGTCGATCGGCGCCTTGAGCAGCAATTCCCGGTCCTTGCGATAGTCCTGGGTATTGAGCCATGGCGCGTGATCCCCCTGGCGCGGAAAGCGGTGCATGACCCGCTTCATATAGTTGGCGGAAAAGTCGTCAATGAATGGGCGGGGAGTCATCTCCCTGTCCTGCTCGCGCAGCTCCGGCACACATTGTGTGACACCCTCCCTCGTCATATGATTGAGCAGGCGGCAGGCCCAGGCAGCAGTCAGATCGGCCCGCAGGGTCCACGAGGCATTGATGTAGCCGAAAGTGAACACCAGATTGGGCACACCGGAGAACATCAGCCCCTTGTAGGCCCACGTCCGCGAGAAATCCACCGGTTCCCCGTCGACCCGGAAATCGATGTCACCCAGTACCACCAGATCAAGCCCCGTGGCCGTGACGATGATATCGGCTTCCAGCTCATCGCCGGACCGGGTGCGTACCCCCTTTTCCGTGAACGTCTCGATGTGATCGGTCACCACCTCCATGCGCCCCTCGCGGATGGCACGGAACAGATCGGCGTCGGGGACCAGACACAGGCGTTGATCCCAGGGGTTGTAGGCGGGAGTGAAGTGTTTCTCCACGTCAAACTCCGGACCCAGTTCGCTGCGCACACGCTTCAGCAGCATCTTTTTCAGCTTCTCCGGACGGGTGCGTGAACGGCGGTAGACATACTGCTGGAATGCCACATTTTTCCAGCGGGTCAGCGCATAGGCCCACCGCTCGGGTAAAACCTGCCGAAGAAAGTTGGCCACCACATCCTTCTCGGGACGGGATACCACCCATGTCGGGGAGCGCTGCAGCATCGTGACCTTCGCCGCCTTCTCCGCCATGGCCGGCCCCAGGGTCATGGCCGTAGCGCCCGAACCGATGATCACCACCTTGCGCCCCCGATAGTCCAGATCCTCTGGCCAGTACTGCGGATGGATCACAGTACCGCTGAAACGTTCCCGGCCGGGGAATTCCGGGGTGTGGCCTTTATCGTAACTGTAGTACCCCGAGCACATCAGCAGGAAATTGCACTGCAGCGTCACCGGCTCCGGTTCATCGCCCCGCTGCACGGTGACGCTCCAGCGCGCGATGCGCGAATCCCACGCCGCCCGGATCACCCGGTGCCGGTAGTGGATGTGGCGGTCGATCCCTTCCTCGGCCGCCACATTGCGTACGTAGTTGAGAATCGCCGGGCCATCCGCGATCGCTTTCGCCTCGCGCCAGGGACGGAAGTGATAACCGAGGGTATGCATATCGCTGTCCGAACGGATGCCCGGATAGCGGAACAGGTCCCAAGTGCCACCCATGCGCGGCCGGCCTTCCAGAATCCTGTACGAGCGACCCGGGCAGTGCTCCTGCAGATGGCGAGCCGCGCCGATACCGGACAGCCCCGCACCCACGATAATCACGTCTGTGTACTCCACTTCGCTGGCTCTCCTTCCTCTGCGTCCCGACGATCCTGGCGAGAGTATAGAATCATGACCCACAATCCTGCAAAAGTGGGAAAATCCGGTTATAATACTCGATTCTGCGAGCCACGGTCGGGTCATCCTGCCGTGGCTTTTGAATTTTCAATGCGAGGTACGAGACTATGTCGTCCCCTCTGGTTGGCGTGATCATGGGCTCCCGGTCCGACTGGTCCACCCTGACTCATACGGCGGAAACACTGGAAAAACTGGGTATTCCGCATGAGGTCCGGGTGGTTTCGGCGCACCGCACGCCGGACCTGTTGTTCGATTATTCAGCGGGCGCGGCCGACCGTGGCATCGAGGTGATCATCGCCGGTGCCGGTGGCGCCGCGCACCTGCCCGGCATGTGCGCCGCCAAGACCCATCTGCCGGTACTGGGTGTGCCCGTGCAGTCCTCCATGCTCTCCGGCGTCGATTCCCTGCTGTCGATTGTACAGATGCCGGCCGGCGTATCAGTGGCAACACTGGCCATCGGCCGGGCCGGCGCCGTCAATGCGGCGCTGCTGGCCGCCAGCATTCTTGGCGGGAAACACCCCGAGTACCACGACGCCCTGAAGGCCTTCCGCGAGAAGCAGACGCAGACCGTTCTCACAAACTCCGACCCCAGAGACAGCTGATCACTATGAAAATCGGCATCATCGGTGGCGGCCAGCTGGGCCGCATGCTTGCATTGTCCGGCACCCCTCTCGGCATACAGTTCGTGTTCCTGGACCCGGCGCCGGACGCCTGCGCGGCCGCGTTGGGCGAACACATCCGGGCCGACTACACAGACGACGATCACCTGCGGCAACTGGCCGATGAAGTCGACCTGGTCACCTTCGAGTTCGAGAGCGTACCGGCGGAAACCGTTGCCTTTCTGTCCCGTTTTGTGCCGGTCTACCCTTCGGCCGATGCACTGGGTATCACCCGCGACCGGCTGCAGGAAAAAGACCTGTTCACCCGCCTGGACATTCCGGTGGCCAGCTACACCAACATCGAGTCACAACAGGATCTGGATGACGCACTGCCCCGTATCGGCCTCCCCGCTCTGCTTAAAACCCGCACACTGGGCTATGACGGCAAGGGGCAGAAGCTGATCCGCCAGTCGGAAGACGCCACGGATGCCTTCGAACAGCTGGGAGCCCGGCCCTGCATCCTGGAACAGTTCATCCCGTTCAACGGAGAAGTCTCCCTGATTGCCGTGCGCTCCCGGGAGGGAGAGGTGCGCAGCTACCCGCTGGTCCACAACACGCACCGGAACGGCATCCTGCGGCTCTCGGTGGTCAGCGAGGACCACCCGCTACAAGCGCTGGCGGAGGATTACGCCGGCCGGGTGCTCTCGGCCCTGGACTATACCGGCGTACTGACCTTCGAGTTTTTCGAGCATGAAGGGGGCCTGATCGCCAACGAGGTAGCTCCCCGGGTGCATAACTCCGGTCACTGGACCATTGAGGGCGCCGAATGCAGCCAGTTCGAGAATCATCTGCGGGCCGTGACCGGACTGCCCCTGGGTGACACCTCGCCGGTGGGCTACAGCGCCATGGTCAATTTCATCGGCAGTGTACCGGAGCCGGCCCTCATCACCGGCGCACGCTGGACACACCTGCACCACTACAACAAGGCCTTCAAGACCGGCCGCAAGGTAGGGCATGCCACGCTGCGCTGTCCGGATCGCGAGTCACTGGCAAATCACCTGCCGGCCATCCAGTCGCTTGCCGATACCTGAACGACAGTCCGGCAATCGCGTTACACTGTCTTCAAAGCCTGTTATAGTCTGTCGGTTGAACGGGAACAGTGAGGAGCGGAGTGGTTACGGACCTCTACAGACGCATAAAACGCAATATCGATGAAGACGGCCTGATCGTCAGCAGTTCAGGTTTTCTGGTCAACCGGATGCTGTCGCAGGTCGATTTTTCACGTCCGCTGAAAATACTGGAGATCGGCAGCGGCCGGGGCGCATTCACCCGGGAGATCCTGCGCCGCATGGCGGCCGGTTCCTCACTGGACGTCTGCGAGATCAAGGAAGAGTACAACCCCTGCATCGAGAAGCTGATCGCCGAGCACCCGGAGCATCACGTCCGGCTTCACAACCAGTGCGTGACCCGCTTCCTGCAGGATAACCGCGATTTCGACGTCATCATCTCCTCCCTGCCCCTGAAAAACTTCGAACGCATGAAGGACAACAACGCGTTTCTCGACGCGGTACTGACCGGCTTCCACAATGGCCTGAAGGAAGGCGGCCATTACCTGCAGTACCAGTACTTCAGGAGCAATCTGTCCGACATCGAACGGACTTTCGGTAAAACCGTGGATGCCGTGTCTTTCGTACCGCTCAACATCCTGCCCGCCTTCGTCTATCACATGACCAAGGGCCAGGTGGCCTGAACCGTCGCAGACAGCCACCCGGATCACAGATCGGCGCATCATGGACATCAGGAAAGAGAAGCTGGAAACCTCGAACCTGTTCGGTCTCTACCTGTGGCTGGGCCTGATCACCGTCTGCCTGTCCCTGTATGTGTTCCGGCCGGACCTGTTCGAACCCGCACGCATCCGCGTGTACTTCTCGGACAATCTCGGCTGGGGACTGTTCGGCTACTTCGTGATCTCCACTCTCCGCGGCTTCACGTTGATCCCGTCCACCCCCATCGTGCTGGCCGGCGTACTGGTATTCCCGCCGTGGCCACTGTTCCTGGTCAATCAGGCGGCAGTCTATACGTCATCCGCCGTCGTGTACGGCATGGCGCAATACTTTCGCTTCGACCATTTTTTCCATTCCCGCTATCCGCGTCAGATCGAATCACTGACCCGGCTACTGCAGGGACGCCAGTTGCCCGTGATCAGCATCTGGGGGTTTTTCCCGTTCGTTCCCACGGACATGATCGTCTACGTCTGCAGCGTACTGCGGATCAACTTCTGGAAAACGCTGCTCGGGGTGTCCATCGGCGAAGGGGTCATTTGTGCCATTTACATTTTCGGTGGTGCGATGAGTCTGGAGATGCTATTGCGTAACCTGGGGGCATGAGGGTAGTAAACAGGGGTCTTCCGGGAAATCCGCGGACAGACGGAGCGGCGACTGGTGTTCTCGCAAAGTGCGCCAAGGAAACCCCATTACTCTCGCAGAGAGCGCAGAGAACGCAGAGAAACCCGGTTTCAATGGATTTGGCGTTCTTGGCGTTCTCTGCGAGAGTAATGAGTGCCTTGGCGTCCTCCGCGCTCTTTGCGAGAGTTTCGTTCAGCCAGTCAGCCCGATTACGGCAGCAGACGGGGCACGAATTTTGTGAGTCCCTGGACAGGCCCCACCTCGCCGGCGTAGATATTCCCCCCGGCATCGACGGTCACGCCTTCGCCCATGGTACCGTAGCCACCCATGCCCGACGGACGCTCGGACATGTGCTCCGGAATGAAATACCAGACATCACCCGTGCGGGCGCTACCGATACGCAACCCCTTGCGCCAGCCCGGGTTGTAGTTGGGACCGGACTCCGAATCAATGGCGTACAGTACATCATCGTCATCAATGAACAGACCGCTGATACGGCTGAACTGATACCAGGTGTCCAGGTGGTTGCCTTCCTGGTCGAAGATCTGGATGCGGCGATTGCCCCGATCGGCCGCGAAGATCCGGCCCTGGGAATCCATCGCCAGCGCATGAGGCGAACGCATCTGTCCATCCTCGTACCCCCACTCGCCCCAGCTCGTCACGAATGTGCCGTCCGGCGCCCACTTGGAGATGCGGCTCATGGAGCGAGGCGTTCCGGGTTCGTCGATAAACTGGGCACTGTGGGTCTCGGAGATGTAGATGTAGCCATCCGGCCCCACCAGCACATCATTCGGCTCGGTCAGATGCGTCGGCGGATTACCGGCTTCCCCCGGCGTACCGATCACCAGCTCCACTTCCCCTTCGGGACTGAACTTGACCACCTGGTGACCCAGACTGGTGGCTTCCGGGTGGTCGGCCAACTCGTTATCGTTGGCGCTGCGCGCATCAGCAACCCAGACGTTGCCCTCATCATCGACTTCCATACCGTGCGGCCAGGCCAGCACACCGGCACCGATAGCCGCCACGGTATTCCCTTCGGAATCGAGTTTCACAATGGGGTCCACATCGGCACCGACACAGGAGTTGGCGCCACAACGATCACCGGCCCAGATGTGCTCACCGTCCACATCGACGTGGACGGCGCTGACCGAGCCCCATTCACGGCCGCCCGGCAGCTCACCCCAGTTTCGCACTGTTTCATAGGGGTTGGGCAGGTGGTTGATCGGCTCCACATCGGCGTGTTCTTCCGGGGCGGTCGCGCCGGGCTGGGCCAGTACGGGGCCAGCGCCGAACACGGTCGTCAAACTGGCAGTTGCTGCAAATGCAGCGGCTACAATCCTGTTCATGATTCACTTCTCCAGATACTCATTTTCAAATTCCGCAGACAGAGAACCTCTGATACTACCAGACGTTCTCTGCGCCAGCCTCGACAGCTCAGCGGCACAACCTGGCCACCGCCTCGTCATATTCCGCCTTCAGGCGGGCCACACGTTCGGCTGCCGGCACGATGTCGCGAACCGCGCCCACACCCTGGCCGCTGCCCCAGATGTCTTTCCAGGCCTTTTTGCTGTCACCGCCGCCGAAGTCCATCTTGCTGGGATCACTTTCCGGCAGGTCATCCGGATCCAGGCCGGCCGCGCTTATGCTGCCGCGCAGATAGTTGCCGTGCACCCCGGTGAACAGATTGGTGTAGACGATATCATCGGCACTGCTGTCCACGATCATCTGCTTGTACGCGTCGGCGGCACGGGCTTCCTCGGTAGCGATGAATGCGGAGCCGATGTAGGCGAAGTCGGCGCCCATGGCCCGAGCAGCCAGCACGGCCCCGCCGGTGGCCATGGCACCGGACAATGCAATGGGACCATCGAACCATTCGCGGGCTTCCTGGATCAGTGCGAATGGACTCTTGTCGCTGGCGTGACCACCGGCACCGGCGGCCACACAGATCATCCCATCAGCCCCTTTGTCGATGGCCTTGTGGGCGAAGAAATCATTGATCACATCATGCATGACCACGCCACCCCAGCCATGCACGGCCTGATTCACTTCCTCGCGCGCGCCGAGGCTGGAAATGATGATCGGCACCCGGTACTTCTCGCACAGCTGCATGTCATGCTCCAGCCGGTCATTGCTGCGGTGCACGATCTGATTGATGGCGAACGGCGCGGCCGGATTGTCCGGGTTGGCCCGGTTGTGAGCATCCAGCTCCTCGGTGATCTCCGCCAGCCAGTCGTCCAGCTGCTCGGCCGGGCGGGCGTTCAACGCCGGCATGGCCCCCACGATCCCCGCCTTGCACTGGGCAATGACCAGTTTCGGATTGCTGATGATGAACAGCGGAGCGCCGATGACGGGGAAGGTCAGATTCTGCAGGACCGGGGGCAATGTCGACATGAAAGCTCCTGTTACCGGGTCAGGTGATTGGTTCAGCGCAAGAAAATGGACCGGCTCTGGCGGATTGTCAAGCCTGCGCCTCGCCGGAGGAAGACACATCCAGCGGCGGCATGGGGCAATCGATGATTTCCGCCACCGCGCGGAACAGGGCCTGCTCACTGGCCGTGGCGACGCCGTCAGCCGCAATACCCGCTGCACAGGCTTTCAGCAGGCGGGGTTTGAGCAACGGTTTCATTCGGGACAGCCGCTCCATCGCCTCATCCAGCTGCTCCAATGACAGCGCTTCCGGAGGCAACCGGGTCAACCCCATGACTCCCAGCTGCGCCACTGCCTCGTTGAATGCGGCATCGGCGTCCCGGGCCTCTTCTCCGGCATGCGCCAGCCAGGAGAGCAGCACCGCCACCTCGTCATTCACCGACTTCAGCTTCAACCGCCCGTGCGCCCGGCCAGCCTTGCTGAACACCGATCCGAGCTCATGGGTGACGATCCGCTGCACGGCCCAGCGTTCCAGCCCGGCTTCGCTATCCAGCGATTCCAGCACACGAAGGTTTTCCATGAACAGGCGGTACTGCGGGAGAGACAGCTGACGCAGGGCCGACAAGGCGATATTGACCAGCACCAGACGCTGCTCCGGCTCCGGATCAGCGGCCTGCAGCAATGCCGTCACTTCCTCATACACCCCGTTGTCCGCCTTGCGTTGAAGGTGCAGTAGCTGTGCCTGACGTACGCTTTCGCTGTCTGCCAGCTGCAGACGATACACGAGGGCTCGGGCCGCCCAGGGCTGATGCGCCGCTTCCAGGAGCACCCCCGGCAGACGGGCGTGCAGCCTGCGCGCATACGCCAATTCGTCGGGTCCCGGATTGCCCATCCGCCCCATGGCCACGCCGGCCAGCACCGCCAGCGTGGCGTCACGGCGTTGTCCGCCGCCGCTGTCCGCAGGGGCCGGTTGATCCGCACTGTGCTGCGGTTCCTCAACGACATCAAACGAACCATCCCAGGACGGCTGGATTCGCTGGATGCGCTTCTTCAATGGCGGATGCGTGGCGAACATCGCATTGAAACCGCTTTTCACCCCGTTGCCGAACAGCGCGTGACTGATCTCCGAGGCACCCGGATTCTCCAGCACCGAACCCTGAGAATCAGCGCCGATGCGCTTCAGGGCACCCGCTATGCCCTGCGGATTGCGGGTGTACTGGACCGCCGAGGCGTCGGCCAGGTACTCGCGCTGACGGCTTACGGCTGATTTGATCAGGTTACCGAAAAACGTGCCGGCGAAACCGATCACCACCAACCCGAGCCCCAGGAAAATGATCTGACCGCCGTTACGGGACCGTCGCGAGAAAGCGGCGCTGCGCATCAGGTAATAGCCCATGAAACCGAGCACCATGATGCCGTACAGAATACCGATCAGACGGATATTGAGCCGCATGTCTCCATGCAGGATATGGCTGAACTCGTGGGCAATCACGCCCTGCAGCTCATCACGGGAAAGTTTACGGATAGCGCCACGGGTCACACCGATGACCGCATCAGAGGGCGAATAGCCGGCAGCGAAGGCGTTGATGGCATCTTCTTCCATCACATAGACCGGCGGCACTGGTGTGCCGGAGGCGATGGCCATCTCCTCGACTACGTTCAGCACCTTCCGCTCATCCGGATCATTGCTGCCGGTCACGAGAAGCCGGGCCTGCATCATCTCGGCGACCCGCGCACCTCCGCCGGACAGACTGGAGATCTTGTACAGACTGCCCAGACCGACGACACCCACCACGGCCAGGCTGATCCAGGCGAAGACCCGCCAATCCAGACGCTGCAGCAGCTCGGCGGGCTCGGCGGCCAGCGGTGCACCGCTGGCCGGATCAGCCTGTGTAAAGCCCAGTATCAGCACCACCAGCACGTTGGTGATGGCCACCAGACTGATGATGGCCAGCAGAAACAGCAGCACCAGTTTCAGCGTATTGCGCCGCGCCACTTCCTGGGATTCGAAAAAATCCATGATGCAATCCCTTGTCAGAATGAGACGTCAGGCGCCTGCTGAATCTCCTCGCTGTCCTCGAACTCCAGCAGGGCTGCATCCTCGCCATGTCCGAACAGACCGGCTACCGCAACCGTCGGGAAAGACTGACGATAGGTGTTGTAGGTCATGACCTGGTCGTTGTAGGCCTGACGGGAGAATGCCACCTTGTTCTCTGTGGATGTCAGCTCCTCGCTGAGCTGCATCATGTTCTGGCTGGCCTTCAGGTCGGGATAGGCCTCCATGACCACGTTCAACTGACCCAACGCGGAGGACAGGGCCCCCTCTTTCGCCGCCAGGTCCTTCATGGCACCCGGTTCACCGGGATGGGCGGCCGCATTCTCCAGGCCACCGGCTGCGGCATTGCGGGCCTCGGTGACTGCCTGCAGAGTCTCGCGCTCGTGGCTCAGGTAGCCTTTGGCGGTTTCGACCAGATTGGGAATCAGGTCGTAGCGGCGCTTGAGCTGCACCTCGATCTGGGCGAAGGCGTTCTGGTAGCGGTTGCGCAGGCTGACCAGGCGGTTGTAGACCGCGATGGTATACAGAACCAGCACCGCAATGATGACCAGAACAATGATCATCGTCATATCCATGGCAGGGTCCCTTCTTTGAGTCGACAGAGTCTCGACAGTATGCACGAAACGGCGCGCCGCGTCAGTCCTGCGGCTACCGGAGCATGCCGCAACCCTTTTGCCTCAACGCGCTCTCGGGGAGTGGGCCAGATAGCGGTCCAGCGCGTTGGCAAAGGTGCGCTTGTCCGTTTCACTCAGCGAGGCCGGCCCGCCAGACTGGATACCACTGCTGCGCAGCGTCTCCATGAAGTCCCGCATGTTGAGCCGGGAACGGATGGTTCCAGCGGTGTAGACCTCGCCGCGCGGGCTGATGACCTCGGCCCCCTTGTCCAGCAGTTCGGCCGCCAGCGGGATGTCGGCGGTAACCACCAGATCACCGGCCTCCACCCGGCGCACGATCTCGTTGTCGGCCTCATCGAAGCCGGAATTGACCACCATCGTGCGTATGTTCGGGTGAGGGGGCGCACTCAGCGGCTGATTGGCCACCAGTATCAACGCAATGCCGGTGCGCTCGGCGGCGCGGAACAGCACGGTCTTGATCATGTTCGGACAGGCGTCCGCGTCCACCCAGATGGTCACCGGCGAAAACCCCTTTTACGCAGCCAATTCATCACTGCATTCAGGGTACCCGGGGGAACCCTGTATCGACAACGGGGTCTTATGATGGAGGCCCGAGCAAAGGCATATACCAAACCAGGAATGAAATCCCGCGATTCCATGTTCAGCAGTCGCTCGATTACCAGTGAAGGCGATGCCCCGCAATGATCGATTTGCGCGGCACGCTAATACCCGCGTCTGTCAGCATCGCCCTTCACGGTCTGCTGGCGGCGCTGGCATTGAACGTATCGCTACCGCGACCGGCTCCTGTCAACCAACCACCGCCCGCTATGAAAAGTATGCAGATCCGGATCGTCACGTCTTCTCCCTGCGGAATCGCAGACAGCGGGGACAATACTCCGAACAGTGAGGAGACACACAGCTCTCCCGCGAACCCGATATCCGGGGAGCCCACCACTCCGGAGCCGATACCTGCCGACGCGATGGAGCCTCCAGCCACCCTCGGCTTTCCGATTTCACCACTCCCCGCCCCCAATGATATAGCCTCCCCTGTTTATCCCGCCAATGGTACACTGCATGCTTCGGAGCAATCTGCCATTATGGAGCCACAACCCGTTGAGTCAGATCGTATACGTCAATGGCGAGTTTGTCCCGGATCAGGAGGCGCGCGTGTCCGTATTTGATCGCGGCTTCCTCTTCGGAGACGGGGTGTATGAAGTCATTCCCGTCATCAACGGGCGGCTGGTCGACAGGGAGCATGCCCTTTCGCGCCTGGAACGCAGCCTGGGCGAGATCGACATGGACTGGCCCTGCAGCCGGGATGAGTACATCGGCATCCAGGAATCGCTGATCGAACGCAACGGGGTCCGGGAAGGCATTGTCTACTCCCAGGTGACCCGGGGAGCAGCTCCGCGCGACTTTGCCTACCCGGAAGACGCCCGCCCCACCCTGGTGGCCTTCGCCAACAGCAAGGCACTGATTGACAATCCGGCCGCCGAAACCGGCGTTGCCGTCGTCTCGGTACCGGATCTGCGCTGGAAGCGCCGCGACATCAAGTCGGTGAGCATGCTGGCCCAGTGCATGGCCAAACAGGCCGCCATGAGTCAGAATGCCACGGAAGGATGGATGCTGGAGGACGGGCTGGTGACGGAAGGAGCCTCCTCGTCCGCGTTCATCGTCAGCGACGGCACCATCATCACGCGCGCCCTGTCCAGCAGCATTCTGCCCGGCATCCGGCGCAAGGTGATTCTGGAAATCGCGGCGGCGCAGCAACTCGAGCTTGTGGAACGCCCTTTTTCACTGGAAGAGGCGCTGCAGGCCGATGAGGCTTTCCTGAGCAGTGCCAGCACATTGGTGCTGCCAGTGGTCTCCCTTGACGGGCAGGCGATCGGCGACGGCCGGCCGGGCCCGGTGACCCGATCGCTGAGAGACGCTTATGTCCGACGCCTGCGTGCCGAAGCGGGCGAGTGAACCAGACAACAGACGCCCTGCTGCCCGGCAGCGGGAACGTCCATACCAGGGCCCGACAAGAGGCCACACACATCCGGCACAAATGACCGGACGTACTGTGAAAGAGAAGTGAAGTGAAGTGAAGTGAAATGAAGAGAGACGCTGCAAAAACGATCTCCAGAAACGCAGAAGGAATAACCGCATGAAACATCATCTCGTAACCCGCTGGCTGGCCATCGTATTGGCCATGGCCCTGTCCCTCAGCTCCCCCGCACTATATGCCAATTCCGGCCGCACGCCGCTGCAGGCGGAAAACGGTATGGTGTCCAGCAGCTCGCAGCTCGCCTCCGATGTGGGCAGCAACATCCTCCAACAGGGAGGCAATGCCATTGACGCCGCTGTGGCAACCGCTTTCGCCCTGGCGGTTACATGGCCCTCCGCCGGCAACATCGGCGGCGGTGGATTCATGATCTACCACGGCGAAGACGGCCACGCGACCGCATTCGACTTCCGTGAAAAAGCGCCGCTGGCCGCCACGGAACGGATGTACATCAACGATGACGATGAAGTGGTGAACAACCACCGCTCACTACTTTCGGTTGGCGTACCCGGCACCGTCGCCGGCATGTACAAGGCACACCAGGAACTTGGCCAGCTGCCCTGGGCTCTGCTGGTCCAGCCGGCCATCGACCTGGCCCGCAGCGGCATTCCCATCACCGGAGCGTTGCGCAATGGCTTCCAGCGCAACCAGTCCTACTGGGAGGAATATCCTTCTTCCGGTGCAGTGTTCCTTAAAGAGGACGGCTCACAGTATTCCCTGGGTGATACCTGGCGCCAGCCGGATCTGGCCGACACGCTGGAGCTGATCCGGGACCATGGCCGCGACGGTTTCTACCGGGGCCAGAATGCCGAGCGGCTGGTCCGTTTCATGGAAGACAATGGCGGCATCATCACGGAGGAAGACCTGGCCCGCTACGAAGCCATCGAACGCGAACCCATCCGCTCCACTTACCGTGGGCACGAGATCATCGGTATGCCGCCACCCAGTTCCGGCGGCGTGACCATGGCGCAGATGTTCAATATCCTTGAAGGATTCGATCTGACTGAAATGGGTCACAATTCGGCGGATTATCTGCATGTATTGACCGAGTCCATGCGGCGCGCCTACGCCAACCGCGCGGAACACCTGGGGGATTCGGATTTCAACCCGGACCTGCCGCTTGAGCGTATGTTGAGCAAGGACTACGCCGATACGCTGCGTGCCAGCATCGACATGGACCGCGCTTCGGAAAGCGAGCCCATGGACTTTGCCAACCGATACGAAAGCGAGGACACCACACATTATTCCGTGGTGGACGAGGAAGGCAACATGGTTTCGGTGACCTACACGCTGGAACAGAGCTACGGCTCGCGCATCGTGGTGGAAGGCGGCGGCTATCTGCTCAACAACGAGATGGGCGACTTCAACCCCTATCCCGGCGATACCAACGAGTTCGGCCGTATCGGTACACCACCCAACCTGATTGCCCCGGAAAAGCGCATGTTGTCCAGCATGAGCCCGACCATCGTGGCACAGGACGGCAAGCCGCTGATGGCCATCGGCAGCCCGGGTGGGCGCACCATCATCAATACCACCATGCAGGTGATCCTCAACGTCATCGACCACGGCATGAACGTGGCAGAAGCCATCGAGTCGCCCCGCATCCACCATCAATGGCTGCCGGATGTCACCAGTTTCGAGAACCGGGGTTTCTCTCCGGATACCATCGGGCTGTATGAGGAAAAAGGGCACGAACTGCGGCGCCGCGGCACGCAGGGATCGGCCATGGGGGTGTATCACAACCGCGAGTCGGGACTGTACCTGGGTGGCGCCGATTCCCGCTCGGGAGACAGTGCCGTGGTCGGGTACTGATCCCGGCAGGGTTCGGTTTTGCCAGTACCGTTGCTATACTGCCGGTACTGGCAACCAGACCATCGAGGATACAATACGAATGAGCCTGATCAATTTCGAGTCTGTCACCAACCTGTTCCGCACCAGCAGTTCCGATGCCGACCAGAAGCAACTGCTGAAGGAAGTCCTGCTGATGGTGCTGGCCCGCGCCACCAGTGCGGACAAGAACATCGATCCGGGCGAACTGGATATCGTTCAGGACATTATCAAGGAGGTGACCGGGGAAAGCCTGAGCCAGGGCGATATTCACACTGCGGCGAATTCCGAGATTTTCGAGCGCCAGTCACTGGATCGCTACCTGACAAAAGCCACCCGCAAGCTGGATGACGAAGATCGCATTCTGATCCTGCAATCCCTGATCCGGGTGCTGAACAGCGACAACCATATGCGCGAGTTCGAGATCGATTACTTTGACCGGGTCGCCAACGCGCTGAAAGCCACCCCGTCAGAAATTGCAGGACTGCGCATCGGCCGGCTCAACTGAGCCGGGCCAGGCAGAGGAAACAACAGACCGGTTCATTTCCGTTCCTTATCCGGGCTGCCGGAGGGGCGGGTGAACTGGTCATTCAGGCTCTGCACCAGCACATCGGACTCGCCAATCAGCCGGTCCAGCTTCTTCTGAACACGCGCCGACCATCCCTTGAGTTGCCCCGGAAGCAGGGACATCCACAGTGAATTCATGTTGTTTTCGAACGCCCGGACCAGAGGCTCCCGATCCTCTCCCAGGCTTTCGTCCCGGCGCAACCGGCTCAGCACCGTCCGGCCGGCCAGATACCGCAGGCGGGAATAGAGGAAGCCGATGACCGCCACCACCAGCACGCCGGACAGCACCTGGAACAGCGGATTGAGCCCTGTCAGCGGACGGAACACCAGTCCGTCCCAGGCACCCGCCGTAAAGCTCCAGTACAGAAACAGGGCAAAAACCACGCCGAAGAAAATACCATTGGCCCGGCGACTTCGCTTCATCCACAGCTCACGTGCCTCGATCAGTTTCGGCACCAGCACATCACGCAGATGCTTGCCGCTGTGCTCCAGCAGACCCGTGACCCGGTAGGCACGGTCCACATTGAGCTGTTCAATACGGCGGCGGATGTCACCCATGTCCTCGTCACGCTTGGCTTTCATACGGCTGCGCTTCTGCTCATCCTCCATGGGCACCGCAGCGCTTTCCGCGTAGGTCCGGTAGAAGCGCCCGGCGGTCAGGCCGGACTGGGCCAGCGCTCGCTGCCATGCCGCCACGACTTCTTCCGGGTTGTCCTCGCGGGCTGTATTGTCGATCTGGTTGAGAATATAGAGGAACTTGTCACTGTCGGCACGGTTGATGGTATTGACCACCAGGTGCTTCAGGGTGTCCATCATGGCTCCGGGCTCGGGATGGCGCGCATCGAAGAACACCAGTACCAGATCCGACAGGCCGATAATATGGTCAGTGATCAATAACGTGGAGCTGCGTTGTTGATCCGCATCAAAGCCCGGGGAATCGATGAAAATCTTGCCACGCAATGACTCCGAATTACACGTCTTGAGTTGCAGATAGGAGTCGATACGCTTGCCTTCCCCTGCCGAGTCGTGATCGATCTGTTCACTGATCTGGTAGAAGGGAAATCGCGGATCGCTGTCCAGCGCCAGGCCCGGCAGCTGCCTGGGCTCGGCATTGTTTCCGTAACAGACCACTGTGAACTTGTCGTCCACGGCCTGATTGCCGGTGCGCTGCAGGGACACGCCCAGGTATTCATTGAGGAAGGTGGATTTGCCGGCGGAGAACGTGCCCAGAACAGATACCACGGGCCACCAGGAGATCTGCACGGCATAGGAGTCATCATCATCCAGAAATCCCAGCCGGCGCGCGATCTTGTCCAGCTCCTGGAAATACTCCACCGCCTGGGCCAGGGCAGGGTTTTCCTGCTCAAGATGGCTTTTCAGCCGTTTGATACGCTCCTCTGTCGCTGTCTTGACCACAATATGCCCTCGAATACTTCCTGAAAGCGATAAGGATGGCATCGACGCAGCCGCTTTGTCCACAAAACCCTTGGGAGCCTCTGAAAAAGTATCGCATGCCCTGATTGACAGGCATTGGCCAACTCTCTAGTATTACGGACTGACGAGTCCGTCCCAAAAAGAATCATACCTTCGGACCCGCCCGTTCATTCCATACAGACGGACTTCCCTGATGAATACTTCAGTGCATGCGGCCTCCACAGGTGCCGCAAAGCGACGACGTGTACACAAGCCCCCCGAGATCCGACAGGACGAGATCCTGGCTGCGGCCGCCAGAGTATTCGCCGCCAATGGCTACCGGCTCACCGATATGCAGGAAGTCGCCGATCAGGCCGGCGTCGGCAAGGGCACTGTGTACCGCTACTTTCCCGCCAAGCAGGAACTGTTCCTCGCCGCGCTGGAACAGAACCTGGACAAGCTGTCCGCGTTTGTCGAAAACGCCCGCAAACAACACAAAAACCCGCTGGAAAAACTGCAGGCCGGCATTCATGCCTACCTGACGTTTTTCGATGATCACCCCGAGACCGTGGAACTGTTCGTTCAGGAGAGAGCCGAATTCAGCAGTGGCGACAAGCCCCTCTATTTCGTCCGCTCGGACGAGCACAAGAGCGAATGGGCCGCCGAGTTCGCCGCCCTGAACGAACCGCTGTCTGTCCGCAACCAGCGCCTTGCCGTACCAGCGGAGCAGGCCATGGAGCTGCTGGGTTTCATGCTGTACGGCGCCGTCATGAGCACCCGCCTGGCCAACCGGACCGACCGGCTGGCCGCCAGCTCCTCACTCATTCTCCATACTTTTCTCCACGGAGTAGTCAATGACACGCAGTAGACTCCTGATTCTGGCTCTTTTGACCACGACCCTTGCCACCGCCTGCAGCAACGACGAATCGTCAGAGCCGATGCAGGGCGAACAGCCTCCGGCCAGCGTCACCACCACGACGGTTGCGGAGGAAGATGTCAAACAATTCCGTCACTACACCGGCCGCGTGCAGGGCTCCCGCGCCATCGAGGTACGTGCCAGAGTGGGCGGCATTCTGGAGCAACGGCTGTATGAGGAAGGCGAGGTGATCGAGGCGGGTGCGCCTCTGTTCCGTATTGATCGCCGACCACTGCGGATCGCTCTCGACAATGCCCGCGCCAACGCCGCCACGGCCCGCACCACCCTGGAACAGGCAGAGCGGGAGCGGGACCGTGCCCAGCGTCTCTACGAACGGGATGCGGTCAGCGAGCGGGAGCGCGACGATGTCCGAACCGCAGTGAAGCTGGCGGAAGCCGGACTGGCCGCCGCACGCGCCGCAGTGAACGAAGCCGAGCTGAACCTGGAGTACAGCGAGGTGACCGCGCCGATAAGCGGAGTGACCGGCCAGGAAGTGGTGTCCGAAGGCTCACTGGTGGAGTACGGCAGCCTGCTGACACACATCACGCAGATGGATCCGGTCTATGTGGAATTCCCGGTGCCTGCCGATGACGCTGGCCGCATCCGACAACAGAGAAACCCGGACGACGCCAACACGACAACCGTCGATGCGATGTTGCCGGACGGATCGCCCCATGAACAGGCCGGAACCCTCAACTTCACGGGCAGCCGGATCGACCCGGCCACCAACACGCTGCCCATGCGCGCCACTTTTCCGAACGCTGACAACCGACTGCTGCCCGGCCAACTGTTGCGGATACGTCTGCCACTCCGGACGTTCGAGGACGCCGTGCTGATCGACCCGACCGCGCTCAGTGAAGGCCCCGACGGCCCGCAGGTTTTCCTGCGCTCTGGAGATACCGCCCGAAGCGTGAATGTGACACCAGGGCCGATCGTCGAGGGACAGCAGGTCATCACGGAAGGCCTGGAGGCAGGCGACGAGCTGATCATCAACGGGCACGTCATGCTGCAGGATGGAGGTGCCGTGGTGCTCCGCGACCGACAACAGGGAGGCGAATAATCATGTTACGCCTCTTTGTTGATCGCCCCATTGCCGCCTCCGTCATCTCCATCGTCATCGTATTGTTCGGTCTGGCCGCGCTGCGCGCCCTGCCGATCGAACTGTATCCGAACGTGGTGCCACCCCAGGTGGTCGTGCAGGCCAACTATCCGGGCGCCAATGCCGATGTGCTCGCCGAAGCGGTGGCCGCACCGCTGGAGCAGCAGATCAACGGTGTGGACGACATGATCTACATGCAGTCCACCAGCACCGATGCCGGTTTCCTGATGTTGACCGTGTCCTTTGCCATGGGCACCGACCCGGACCAGGCGGCGATCAACGTCAACAACCGCGTGCAGGCTGCCATGCCACGTCTCCCTCAAAGCGTCAGGGACCAGGGCGTACAGGCACAGTCGCAGTCCTCCAACATTCTGATGATCGCTGCTCTGACCTCGGAGAATCCGCAGCATGACCCCCTGTACATGGGCAACTATGCCCTGCTTAACGTGCTGGATGAACTCGTGCGGGTACCGGGCGTGGGGGATGCCTCACTGTTCAATGCCCAGGACTACTCCATGCGCGTGTGGCTGGAGCCGGATCGTCTGGCCCGTTTCGACCTGACGCCAGCCGACGTGGCGGCGGCGATTCGGGAGCAGAATGGCCAGTTCGCTGCCGGCCGTATCGGCGTCGAACCCGCACCGGACGATCAGGCGTTCACGCTCAGCATCACGACCGACGGTCAGCTGACCTCGCCGGAAGCCTTTGAGCAGATCATCCTGCACGCGGGTGAAGACGGTGCCCTGCTGCGACTTGCCGATGTCGGCCATGTTGAACTGGGCTCCAACAATTATGAATTCTCCGCCACCTACAACGGGGAGCCGTCGGTGCCCATGGGCATCTACCTGCAACCCGGTGCCAATGCATTGGAGACGGCCCGCAACGTGGAAGGCGCGCTGGAATCACTACAGGGCCGCTTTCCGGCGGGCATGGAATACAACATCGCTTTCGATACCACGGAATTCGTGGACATTTCAGTACGGGAGGTGTTCTGGACACTCCTGATCGCCGTGGGCCTGGTGGTACTGGTGACGTTCGCCTTCCTCCAGCACCTGCGCGCTACACTGATACCGGTGGTGGCCATTCCCGTGTCGCTGATCGGCACTTTCGCCGGCATGCAGATGATGGGCTTCTCCATCAACATGCTGACCCTGTTCGGCCTGGTGCTGGCCATCGGTATCGTGGTCGACAATGCCATCATCATCATGGAGAACGTCGAGCGGCTGATGAGCGAGCGCGGCCTGAATGCCCGTGATGCTTCGGTGGAAACCCTGCGGCAGGTCTCCGGTGCCGTCATTTCATCGACGCTGGTACTCGTGGCCGTGTTCGCGCCAGTGGTCTTTCTGGGCGGGATGAGCGGCGAACTCTACCGTCAGTTCGCCGTCACCATCTCCGTTTCCGTGGTGGTATCCGGGATTGTCGCCCTGACGCTCACGCCGGCGATGTGCGCCATGCTGCTGGACAAGCAGAGCCATCAGCCCAGCGCCCCGTTCCGGGTGTTCAACCGGGGCTTCGATGCGTTGACACGCGGCTTCGTCAACACGGTAGGGGCGGTGTTGAACCGGCCGGTCATTGGCCTGTTGGCCTTCATCGTAATCAGCGCCGGCGCCGTGTTCGGGCTGATGCGTATGCCGACCGGACTGGTGCCTGCCGAGGACCAGGGCGTGGCTCTGGCCGTGGGTCTTCTGCCTCCGACATCCTCATTGGGGCGCACGGAGATCGTGCGCGATGAGCTGACCCGGGAACTGCTGGCGATGGACGGAATCCAGGATTTCTCCTCCTTTGCCGGTTTTGACATGGTGGCACAGGCACAGCGCACCAACGGTCTGGCGGGCTTCATCAACCTGTCCGACTGGAGCGAGCGGCAACGGCCGGACCAGCATGCCTCGGCCATCGTCGAGCGCATCATGGAGATCGACATCCCGGAAGCGAACATCATGGCGTTCATGCCTCCGCCCATCCAGGGCCTTTCGCTGACCGGCGGTGTTACCGGTTTCCTGCAGGCCCGTGGCAATCCGGAGCCCGAGGAGCTCGAGCAACTGGCCAACCGTGTTGTGGCGGCTGCCAACGAACATCCGGCGCTGGCCAACACCAACTCCACATTGACCACCAACATTCCGCGCTATCGGGCCGATGTGAACCGTGAACAGGCCAAAGCACTGGGCGTCCCGATCGATGCCATCTTCACAGTCATGCAGAGCAGTTTCGGTTCCCTCTATGTCAATGACTTCAGCTTCCAGGGACGGCAATGGCAGGTCAACATCCAGGCCGCCAGTGACGCCCGGGATGAGGCCACGGACCTGAGCGACCTGTATGTGCGCAGCACGTCCGGAGAGATGGTACCGATCAGCTCACTGGTCACTCTGGAACGCAGCAGCGGCCCGGACCTGCTCAACCGCTTCAACGTGGTCCCGGCGGCCATGCTCATGGCCGATCCGGCACCGGGTTACACCACCGGGCAGGCCAAGGCAGCCATGGAGGAAGTGGTGACCGGCGTTCAACAGGATAGCGACGTGACGCTGGGCTGGATCGGTGAAGCCTATCAGCTGGATGCCGCCTCCGGCGCCGGCACCATGGCATTCGGGCTGGGGCTGCTGATGGTCCTGCTGATTCTCGCGGCGCAGTACGAACGGGTGACCCTGCCACTGGCGGTTATCAGCGCCGTACCGTTCGCGCTGCTGGGCGCCGTGGCCACTACCGCCTTGCGTGGATTCCCGAATGACATATACTTCCAGGTCGGACTGCTGGTACTGATCGGGCTGGCGGCCAAGAACGCCATTCTGATCGTCGAGTTCGCCGCGCAAAACCGGGCACAGGGCATGAGCTCGACGGAAGCGGCCCTGACCGCCGCCCGCCAGCGCTTTCGGGCCATCATCATGACCGCCATGACCTTCATCACCGGTACATTACCATTGATGTTCGCCACCGGTGCCGGCGCCGCCAGCCGCCAGGAAATCGGCACCGTGGTGGTGGGCGGCATGGTGGCCGCCAGCACGCTGGCACTGGTGTTCGTGCCGCTGATCTACAAGCTGCTGGAAGATCTGTCCAGCCGATCCGATTCAACAACGAGGGCTTCCACCGATGCGACCTGATCGCCACCTTTTCACCCTGGTCACCATCCTGCTACTGACCGGCTGCGCCAGCTCTCCCCTCAGCGAGCCGCAGACACCGGATCTGCCGGACAGTTTCGAGCAGATCGCCACCCTGCCCATGCAGAGTGGCGAGAGCTGGCAGGCATGGTGGACCCGGTTCGATGATCCGGCGCTGGATGCCCTGGTGGACCGGGCGCTCACCGATAACCTGGATATCCGCCTGCAGGCACAGCGCGTTCAGGAGGCACGGGCACAGCTGGGACTCAGCGACGCCAACCGGATGCCCACCCTGCAGGCACAGGCCGATGCCACCCGCGAACAGAACCCGCAGATGAGCTTCTCCCTGGGTGGCGGGGAAGGAGGTGGCAGCGCCATCACCAACCAGTATTCACTGGCCGGCATGCTGGGCTACGAAGTGGATCTGTGGGGCAGGCTGGCCAACCAGCAGGAGGCCGCCCGCTCGCTGCTGGATGAGACACAGTTCAGTCATGAAGCCGTGCGGCTGTCGATCACCACAGAGGTGGTTTCCACCTATTTCAACCTCCGGGCCGCAGAGGCCCGGTACCGCATCATGCAGTCCAACCTGGAAACCCGGGAAGAGACACTCGAGCTGGAGCAGTTCCGCTACGACAACGGAGCCACGGACCGGTTCACACTGCGTCAGGCTGAATCGGCAGTGGCCGCTGTCCGCGCGCAGCTTCCCTCGCTGCGTGAACAGGTACAGGTACTGGAGAATGCGCTGGCCATCCTGAGCGGACAGGCGCCGGGCGATATTCTGGCAGGCATGGAATTCAACGGGCCTGCCCTGACCAGCATCAGTTTCCCCGATACCCTGCCCGCCATGCTGCCTTCCGACCTGCTGCAACGCAGGCCCGATATCCGGGCGGCCAGGGCAGGGCTGCGGGCCGCCGATGCCAATGTGGCAGTAGTGGCCGCCTCCCGGTGGCCCAGCCTCAACCTGTCCGGCATGCTGGGCGTCGCCCACATCGATTTCGCCGACGTGATCAGTCAGTCGTTCGACACCTGGAGCACCAGCGCGGCGCTGGCCGGTCCCCTGTATGACTTCGGCCGCACCAGCGCACGGGTGGACTCGGCCGAAGCGCAGCGCGAGCAGGCCATGCTGCGCTACCGCCAGACCGTGCTAACCGCCTTTGGTGAAGTACGCGACGCGCTGACCATCTACGAGACCAGCCTGGAGCGACTGAACGCCACGGACAATCAGGTCGAGGCGGTGCGCGCCACCCGCGAACTGGCGCAGATCCGCTACGATGAGGGCCTGATCGGTTTTCTCGAATTGCTGGATGCGGAACGGGCCATGCTGGACGCCGAGCTGCAACTGGCCGAGGCCCAGCAGCAACGCCTGAGCGCCGTGGCCACCCTGTTCAAGGCACTGGGTGGTGGCTGGGGAGACAGCCGCGGCAGATGATTCCGGAATGAAAGCGGAGGATACGGCCCCACGGTAGGGCGGAACGCGACGTCGGCGCATCCGCCTCTCCTATTGGACTGGAGGGAAGCACTGCACCATCTTGACCCGACCCGGACGGAATTCATGCAGAAGCGGAACGATCCGGCATGTCAATTACCTCCCGGACCTTACGGGCAAGGTGTGTGATGCGGAACGGCTTGTTGAGGAGGTGGACGCCCCTGTCGAGCCGGCCATGATGAACAATGGCATTTTCGGTGTACCCGGACATGTACAGCACTTTCAGCTCCGGGTGTGCTGGCATCGCCTGGTCCACGAGTTCTCTACCGGACATTCCGCCTGTCAGCACCACATCCGTCAGCAACAGATCGAAGGGGCCATTATCGCGGAGCGCGTCGAGCGCGGGCCGGGCCTCCGGGCAGGCTTCCACACGGTAGCCCAGTCGTTTCAGGCTGCTCACCGTATAGTGCCGCACCATCTCGTCGTCCTCTACCACCAGAATCCGTTCATCGCCTTCCGGCAAGGGCTCCGTACCGTCCGCGACCGGTTCATCCGGCAGGTTTTCCTGCTCCCCTGCGGCAGCGCGCGGGAGGTACAACCTGACGGTCGTTCCATGACCTGGCTCGCTGTAAATCTTGACCTGCCCGCCGGACTGCCGCGCAAAACCGTATACCATGGAAAGCCCCAGACCCGACCCCTTGCCCTCCGATTTGGTCGTGAAAAACGGGTCAAAAACCCGATCCACTGTCGCGGCGTCCATTCCGGTTCCCGTATCGGAGACAGCCACCGTCACATACTGACCGGCCCGGAGGCCATGCATCCTGGCATAGTCCATATCCACCGACATGTTAGCTGTCTCAATGGTCAGTCTGCCTCCGGAAATCATGGCATCCCTGGCATTGATGGCCAGATTGAGCAGCGCATTCTGAAGTTCGTTCGGGTCGACCGATGCTTCCCACAGCCCGCTGCCCCGCACCAGCTCGATATTGATACTTTCGGTAAGCGTACGCCGCAAAAGCCCCTCGGTATCACCGATCAGCCTGTTGATGTTGGTCAGCCGGGGGTTCAGGGGCTGTTTGCGGGCAAAGGCCAGCAAACGATGGGTGAGCTGGGACGCCCTTGTCCCGGCCTGCCGGATCATATCGGCCTGGGTTTTCACCAGTTCCATACGCCGGTCACCGGGCTTGATGGCATCCAGCTCTTCAACCATCGACTCCGCATTACCCAGAATGACCGTCAACAGATTATTGAAATCATGCGCCACCCCGCCGGTCAACTGCCCCACTGCTTCCATCTTCTGGGCCTGACGCAGGCGCTCGTCCATCTCCACGCGCTCGGTGATGTCCTGGAAATAGAGGGTCAGGCCATTCTCATAGGGAAAGGCCCGCACATCCAGGTGTGCGGACAGCGGAGCAAAGTACAGCGTGAAACGCGCGGGCTCACCGGATTCCACAGCGCGGTGGTATTCGCTGTACGCCAGGCTATCGACACCCTCCGGGAAAGCTTCCCACATGTTGCGCCCCAGCAGCTCGTCCGCACGACTTTGCAGAATTCGTTCTGCCTCGTCATTCAGGTAGGTGAAGCACCAGTCGCGGTCCAGCACCACCACCCCATCGGAAATGGACGTGAAGATGGTCTCGATCTCCCGCTTGCTGCTGGCCAAAGAGTGCAATGCCTGGTCGCGATCACGAAGAAAGCGGAAAACCAGGAAGGAGGCACCGGCGAAAAGCCCCATGGCCAACAGCCCGATGAAGACCTTGAAATACATCCGCTCCCGCCAGGACGCCAGTACGCTGGCCACATCAAGCCCCACGTAGACGGTCAGCGTGCGTGTGGGAACCAACTCATAGGTGATCAACCGATCCGGTTGTCCCAGGTCAGCAAGACGCCCGATAAATCGACCTGTACTGCCTTCCTGCTCCATGGATTCGTAGATGAGTTCACCGGATGCCTGTGTGCCGGCCAGCTCGGAGTCAGGGCTCCTGACAATGACCACTCCTTCACTGTCCAGCAGACCCACCACGTCGCCGGGAACACGGCGCAGGGAATCATAGAACTCCAGCATATAGTCCAGTGACACGGCTGCGGCCACCATGCCGGCGAACTCGCCGTCCGCATCAAGCAGGCGGCGGCTCACCGTCACAACGCGCTGTCCCTCGCTGAACCCGACTGTTCCGGTACGGGGCACCCCCAGACTCATGTTGTCTGAATCACTATCGCGTGCGTCCTGAAAATCCGGCATCCCGGACAGGTCGACGGGTTCGGGATCCGCTGTGCGGGACGTGGCCACCAGCTGCCCGTCCGCATCCAGTACGTAGTATGCGTAGGTGAGCGCTGAATCCGCCTGTCGATTGGCCAGCAATTGATGCAGGCGCTCCGCGTTGGCGGGATCGTCGATGGGGACGTCCTGGAACTGCTCGACCAGCGTGCCAAGACCCACCTCCAATGTGTCGGCCACCTGCCGGGTATGCTGTGCCAGCGCCTGCGTCAGGTTCTCTGCGGAGACAAACCCGTCTTCCAGGGTCTGTTGCCGGTCGACCAGACTCTGCGCCGTTATGGCGCCGCCCAGCACCAGAGCCACCACGAGATTGCTCAGCAGGATGACGTTCTTCACACGACCTCCTGTCGGAAGGATTCAGAAGCGATTATGTGCGCTGCGGGCCGGACTGTCCACCAACCTTCCCGGCAGGCTTCCTGCGCTTCCCCTTGTCCTTGTCGACCCGTTTTTTCTTGCGGGGGCGCTCCTCTTTGGCTGCCTTCCTGTCGCCGGCCAGCCTCTGCTTCAGCTTGCTTTTGCGTCCGGCCTTGCTCTTGGCTGGCGGCCGCGTGGACCAGCTCTCCGTGTCCTCGTCACTGCCGGGTGCCGCTTTCGGCGTCCGCTTCGGAGCGGCTTCTTTTCCGGTGCTCGCCGCAGGTTTTCCTGTGGGCTTCCTGCGTGGCGGGACGGACCGCTCCGCCACCGCCTGTGCGGCCGCTTTCACTGGCGAGGAAGTCGGCGCCCGACGTGCCGCCACGGGTCCCTCTTTCTGCAGCATGGAGGCCATGGCCGCCGCCGCATCCTCGATACTGCATTCCTGCTCCCGGCATAGATCGGACACCAGCTCGTGGAAGAAGGAAAGGTCGGTGCTCCGCACCACCTCACCAACGCCAGAGCGGAACGCTGCTCCCCGTAGCTGCAGAAGTTCATCCCGGCTGGGCAGTTCAAGCCGGTCGATCTTGCGCCGCGTCGTCCGCTCGATGGACTGCAGCAACCGGCGTTCCCGGGGCGCCACAAACAGGATTGCCTTGCCGCTGCGGCCCGCGCGGCCGGTTCGTCCTATCCTGTGTACATAGGCCTCGTTATCGTGAGGAATATCATAATTCAACACATGACTGATACGATCGACATCCAGGCCACGGGCGGCCACATCGGTAGCCACCAGAATGTCGAGCTTCCCGTTCTTCAACTGCTCCACGGTCCGCTGGCGCAGGTTCTGGTTCATGTCACCATTCAGCGGCGCGGCCGAGAACCCGCGTGCACTGAGCTTGTCCGCCAGCTCCACCGTACTGTTGCGGGTGCGCACGAAGACAATCATGCCATCAAAATCTTCAACCTCCAGCAGGCGGGTCAGCGCATCCAGCTTGTTGGTCCCCTGCACCAGCCAGTAGCGCTGCTCAATATCATCATTGGTGCTGGCAGCCGTTTCTATGCGTACTTCTTCCGGATTGTCCAGGTACTTGTTGGCCACTTTCCTGATGACCGCCGGCATGGTAGCTGAAAACAGTGCAACCTGACGCTTGTCCGGTGTCTGCTGAAGAATTGACTCCACGTCATCGATGAATCCCATGCGCAGCATCTCGTCTGCTTCGTCCAGCACGACAGTACGGAGCGAGGACAGGTTGATCGAGCGGCGGCGCAGGTGATCCAGCAGCCGGCCGGGTGTAGCCACAACCACATGAACACCACGGCGCAGGGCCTGTAGCTGCTTGCTCATTTCCTGACCACCGTAGATGGGCAGTACCGAAAATCCGCGCATACCGGACGCATAGGTCTGGAACGCCTCGGCCACCTGGATCGCCAGCTCGCGGGTGGGGCACAGCACCAGCGCCTGGGGCACCGGCTTGCTGACATCGATATGCGCCAGAATCGGCAGAGCGAAAGCCGCCGTCTTGCCGGTACCGGTCTGGGCCATGCCGGTGATGTCGCGGCCGGCCAGTAACGGCGGGATGGTGGCCTGCTGTATGGCCGTGGGTGACTCGTAGCCAACACGGCTCAGGGTCTGTATCAGAAAGTCGGGCAGGGACAGAGCGGCGAAGCCGGTGGCCGGTGCGGTTGTACGGGACATAGTGGAACCTGCGGGAGGGGGGTGGAACAACGGGCGCAGATTATACGCGACTGGATCTGTATTGTCCGATTTATTTCCCGGATGCCTACGATGATTCTGCGTTATCTTTCCGGCCCAACCAGCTGCCCACCGCGTAGACCAGGAAGCCGGCCAGCATGCCGGGCATGATCTCGTAGACAGTTGCCACCACTGCCGGAGGGTTCATTTGCCAGGCGAACACGGCAAGCGGCCCGGTCACCATCATGGCGACCGCCACCTTCTGCGACGGCCGCCTTCCGACGGAGTAAAGGATCAGCAGAGGCGCGAATGCCGACCCCATACCGGACCAGGCGTACAGAACCAGTGCGAATACACTCTCGTTCGACAACAACGCGATGGCCAACGCCAGCAATACCGTGCCCAGCGTGGCCAGTCTTGCGATGGCGTAGCTGTGCCAGCGCTCGGGCAACAGGTCCTGGCTGATCGCCGCCGAGCAGGTCAGCACCAGTGAATCAGCCGTGGAGATGGTGGCGGCGAACAGCCCGGCCAGCACCAGTCCGGCCATCAGATCCGGCAGCAGGTTCGCTGCCAGCGTGGGCAATGCCAGCTCGATATCCTCGGAAACATCGAAGTCCGCCATTTCGGGTAACAGCAAGCGGGACATCAACCCGACCACCATGGCCAGCGAGTAGAACGCCGTGTACCAGCTATAATAGTAGACACGCGTCCGGCGCAGTACTTTCTCGCTCTTCAGCGACATGAAGCGGACCATGATGTGCGGCTGGCCGATCACCCCGAAGCCGGCAAACATCCAGCCGATCACGAACAGCACCGGCCCCATGGCCCCGAAGGCCAGATCCGGCGCAAACCAGTTCATATAGGTGTCCGAGACCCCGTTCAGCGCCTCCAGGCTGCCCCCCACTCCACCCAGACTGGAAACGGTGATCCAGGCCATGATGAGCATGCCCGACAGCATGACGACTGATTGGGCCGCATCCGTCCAGACTGATGCGCGCAGGCCGCCGGAGAAGCTGTAGAACAACACCATCACGGCGCCGATCAATGCGCCCAGCCCTTCCTGCCAGCCAAACAGCACGTTCAATGCCTTGCTGCCGGCGCTGAACTGCGCCGCCGCGTAAATACCCAGAAACACGGCAACAATCACTGCGGCAGCGGCCCGCAGCACCTTGTACTGCTGTCCGAACCAGTTGGCGAGCAGGGTTGGATAGGTCAGGGAATCCCATTTCTCCGTGGCCCGCCGCAGGCGGCGGTGCACGACCAGGGAGATCAGGAAATCACCGGTGATCCAGCCGATCATCAGCCAGATGGCGGCCAGACCGGTGGTGTAGGTGAAACCGATCATGCCGATGAACATGTAGCCACTGTTGTTGGTGGCCACGGCGGAGAGACCCGCGAGAGAGGGCGGAAGGGAGCGGCCGGCGAGCAGATAGTCGGCTCTCTGCTTCTTGCGCACCAGCACCGAGGAGAAGCCGATCAGTAGAAAGATCAGCATGAAGAAGATGAAACTGCCCTGAAGCATGGCGCTGCCTTCTGTCGCTGCAGACACGGTCAGCATACCAGTTTCCAGCGCACTCTGTTGAGTGCACTATCGGGACTGAATGTATTGAATCACCCGATCAGGAAAGTCCGTAAACGCGCCATCGATCCCGGCCTCTTCGTAGAACAGCTCCAGCATATGGCGGAAATCGCGGGCGTAGCCGGGGACCTGCCCTTCATCGGCCCGGAACGTATAGGGGTGAACCGCCATGCCGTTCCGGTGTGCCAGACGCACGAAATCGGTGATGATGACATTGTCCTGCGTGGATGCTTCATCGATGATCCGGGAGTAGTGAGGCCCCACCCCGTCCGCATAACGGCCCAGTTCTTCCATTCCGTTTTCATTCACCATCCAGTCATGGCCATCACCGCCGATCAGCTGCACCAGCTTCAGCTCCATGCCCAGCGACTCATAGAGCTCGTCATGGACCCGTTTGAGCTCATCATGGTCGAAAGTCTGCACATAGACATTGTCGTCGCGGCTATCATAGCCGAAACGCTTCAGCTCGGACAGCACCGCCCGGCTCAGGTCCTTGCCATGTTCCCGGTGGAACGCCGGGTCCTTGATCTCGGGATAGATGCCCGTGTCCCGGTCCATGGAGCGGTTCATACCCTGCACCATCTCCAGTTGCTCGGCCAGGGTGTGCACCCGGAATGTTGACTGCCATAGTGGAAAGCGGTCCGGGTAGTTGGCCTGTTGCTCGCCCTGTTCGTTCACTGCATAGCCTTCGGTGACCTGCAGTCGACGCAGTTCTTCCAGCGTGAAGTCAATGACGTAGTGCTCGCCGTCCTCCCGGGCCCTGCCCGGAAAGCGCTGCGCCACATCGGTATTACGGTCCAGCGTAAGGTCATGCCAGACGATCAGCTCATCATCACGGGTCATGACCACATCCTGCTCCATGAAGTCCGCGCCCATGGCATAGGCCATGGCCACCGCCGGCAGGGTATGTTCCGGCAGGTAGGCGCTGGCTCCACGGTGGGCCACCACGATCTTGCGCTCCGCCTCACCAACGCCGCTGTCGGATGCTCCAGCCGTTCCGGTCGCCATCAACAACACCCCCGTCAGTACCGAATAGACAATGGAAAAACGTAACATGACCCTCTCCTCATCAAATCAGCATCGCTTTCGTCGCACAGCATGCCGAAAGCCTGTGTCATGACAATGACATCTGGCGCCGGGATCATCCCCCGAGCCGGTAGCGCAGCTTGATCACCAGACTGTCGGCAATGCGATCCGACCAGGATTCGGTAAACAGATCCTCGAAGCGACCATCAATGCCACCCGGCAGATTACTACCGCGCGTGTATACCACGAACAGGTCGGACAGCGGGGCTATTTCCCAGCGATACCGCGCCTGGAAGGTCATGCGGCTGACACTGAAGTCACGAGAATCCCCTTCCGGTCGATCAATCCGCTGCAGTTCATCCACCTGTTGCTGATTGATACGGTAATGATAATGCTCATCCGCCTTGATGCCGGTCCACTGCATCCTCAGACTGAAGTACTGGCGGGCCGAGATAAAATAGCTCATGTCCAGCTCCGGGAACCAGCCATTGGCCTGGAACGAGGCCATGTGATCGCCGCCCTGGTGAATCAGCCAGCCGTCACGGTCACGGTACTCGATTTCCCCGCCGATGGCGATCTGATCGCTGGGGCGCCAGTCCAGACCGACCGTATAGGCCACATTGCTACGGCCGACATCTTCCTGGGAACTGTTGATCCCTATGTTGAGAGTCACTGGTCTGGAACGATCACTATTCCAGTCAATGCTGCCCGAGTAGCGTGCCGGAATCTTGTAGGTGCCATTGCCCCGGCTCAGCCGGTCATCCACGCGCGGCGGGAAATACCGGAAGTTCATGTTCAGACCCGTGTTGTCATAGAACGTCAGATTCTGACCAAAGAACAATCCCAGACGGACCGGACGCCCCTCCCCGTTCCATTGATTGATGACATTCATGCTGCGGGTCCGGTTGCGGACAGTATCCAGCCCGGAAACCGTGCGGCTGTAGCGGTAGTCCAGCACATAGTGGTCATTGCGTTGCAGAAAGCCGACATCGTTGATGTCGAAATCGCTGTCCATGGACAGTCCCGTAACAGTATGCTGTACGCCCTGCCCGGGCCGATAGGTCAGGTCGAATACGCCGCCCTGACCGGTCTTGTCCCCGGTGTCGCTATGCATCGCCTGCCCGTCAAAGATCCAGCGTGTATCGGCGGAGAAATAGTGCAGATCAACGCCGTTGACGGTCGCATCGCCATCCGGATGCGACAGCCGGGTGCCCATCCAGCCGATGCCCCGGCGGCCACCCCGGGAGGTATCTTCGTACAGCAGCCGTCCGATCGCGAAGTCACGCCCGTCGGCCTGGATCGGCACATCCGAGCCATCGTTCGCCGTTCCTCCAATCACCGAATCATCCTCGGAAGCCATCAGGGCACCGTAGCGCCACTCTCCGGCCTGCCCGGTGGCCTTCACCGCACCGAGGAGCTCAGTGGGACGTGCGCGTTCCACTCCATCCACGGACACATTCTGTGGCACATCAAAATCCGCCGAAGCCCCGATACGACGTGTGTTCAGCATGGTGATCGGCCCAAAGGGGCCGCCACCACCCTGTGCCCGGGGCGTGGCGTTGAACACATCCTGCCCCTCGAGGAAGAACGCCCGTTGCTCAGAGAAGAACGTCTCGAAGGCCCCCAGGTTGACGACAATGTCATCCGATTCCACCGTACCAAAGTCCGGGCTCAACGTGGCCGACAGTTGCGTGTTGGCGTTGGGGCGCCAATAGACATCGGCCCCGGTCCGATACTCGATGTCATCACTCAGGTTATCCCGCGTGGCCGAGGCATAGGGATAGAACGTGAACTGCGCGGCGGGATCAATTCCTTCCAGCTCGAAAGGCTGAAACGCTGACAGGTATTCCGGGTTGGTATCGGGCAATGCTGGCCAGGACCAGCTTTCATTGCGGTGGGAAACATCGCGCTGGAAATAGACGCCGATCTGCCGGGAACCGTCCGACTCCGACTGTGGCAGCGCCATCATCGACCAGGGAACAAAGATCTCCGCAGTCCAGCCGCCTTCGACGACCTCCGTATACCCTTCCCAGGAGCCATCCCAGTCGAGACCGATCTCTTTCTCGGGCAGGATCGTGCCGTCAGTAAGTGCCCCGCCCAGGTTGACCCGTAGAAAATAACCAAAGAGCCCCTCACCGGATGCGTCCAGAGAAACCATCAATGCATCTCGCGGTACGCGCTGATCCCTGGCGCTGAGGCGTGCTACAAAGGTCTCTGGATCCTGTTCGTTGAAAGCCCCCACATAGATGCCGTCGTCGTCGTAGAAAATGCGCACCTGAGTACTGAGCGGGGCGGATTCGAGGGAGTCGGGATTGATGATGCGCATATCGTCGATGACCGGCACCCGATCCCAGACCTCCTCATCCAGGCGGCCATCCAGAGCCAGCGCACTGCCCCCATCATTGATGCGGGTCATGGTGAAGGGCAGGGCTTCAGGCTGCGCCAACGTCGGCGCGGAGATAAAAAGAAAAAACCACACAGACAGCGCGGTACGGAGACTGAATCGGGTCGCGCGGGTTTGCCATTCGGTCTGGAAAGCGATCACTACCGGGCTCCTTGTTTGTCTGTTGTTATTCTGGGCTGTTCCGGAAAACCTGTGGGTGAACGGGATGGCGTTTATTAATCTCGCGGAGATCGCAAAGCGCGCAGAGGAAAGCACACCATGACGGGGAACGAAATGGACACAGGTAGTTGACGTTATGTCATGAATCCCCACACTGGCCCCGGGTTTCTCTGCGTTCTCCGCGTTCTCCGCGAGATCAATGGGTTTCTCCGCGATCCTGGCGAGATTATACAATGAAGCACAATTTCTCTGGCGAGCCTTGTTGCGCGGCAGTATAGCAGTTCGAAGACCCCTGTTCGGTTCCGTTACGTGTTGCCACAATTTGACAGCGCTCTGCCATTTCGCCCGCCCCGCATTGTCGTATTGATGATGTCTACTGTCTGTACACCAACGCATTATCTGACGAGGAAATGGCATGAGATTCGCGAAACGCCAGAGCAATCCGATCTTCATTGAGGATGAGGTTCACCACTGGAAGCCGCGCAAACCGCTGTTCGTGAAATTGTTGAGCATCACCGGCCTGGCGCTGGGACTGGTAACGCTGGTATTGCTGATCGTCAACTGACAGTGAAATGTTCACGATGCGGAAACAGCCCGAACAGGCCGCCGGTGTGGATGAACACCACATCGCGTGCGCCCTTCAACGTTCCGTGCCGTAACTCCTCCAGCAGGCCATGGAAGGCCTTGCCGGTGTAGACCGGGTCGAGGATGATTCCCTCGCTGCGCGCCAGCGCGGCAATGGTTTCATAGACCGGCGGCTCGGCAACACCATAACCGGGCCCGACGTATCCATCTACCGTGGTCACCGGCAGAGCAGTCGCATCAAAACTTTCCGGCAGGAAATCCGCATACCGGGATTGCCAGCGACCCAGGTCGCCGCGCACCTTGTCGAGAAACCAGGCGGCATCATCACAGACATTGAACGCTCTGATACCGGCGCCCAGGGCAAACAGGGCGTTCCCGGCGATCAGGCCCGACTGCGTGCCGCCCGAACCGGTCGCCACGGCAATGATGTCCGGCTGCAGTGAGGTAGCGCGAAAATCCTCCCGCAGCTCCTGACAGGCGGCCACATAGCCCCACAGCCCGATCTCGTCACTGGCTCCGGTAGGAATGAACAGGACCCGGTGTCCCTCGGACTCCAGCGAATTCCGCAGATCCTGCGCGCAGGCGATGTGCGATTGCCACTCCGACTGCGGCAGATAATGCACCGTGGCGCCGGTCAGATAGTCCAGCAACAGATTGCCATCGGGTACAGCAGGCCGCTCACCGCGCAGAATCAGGTGAACAGAGAGACCGAGGCGGGCGCCGAGCACGGCTGTGGCACGGGCATGGTTGGACTGGATGCCACCACAGGTGATGATCGTATCGCAGCCACGGGAAAGGGCTTCGGCCAGTGTGAACTCGAGCTTCCGGACTTTGTTGCCGGACAACTCGGTACCGGTCTGCTCGTCGTGTTTGATCCACAATCGGGTACCGCCGGGGATACCCGGAAAGCGGCGCAGCTGCCGCAAGGGGGTCGGCAGCCGCGCCAGCTCCAGGCGTGGAGGCAGGCGGAAGGCGTCAGCTTGCCTCGACAGGTCGGAATTGCTCACTGTAGAGAAACAGGTCGGTCAATACCGCCCGCAGATGGATGGATGCATTCAGGTTGTCCACCAGTTCGGAACTCATATGCGACTGCCCCCGGGCGAACCGCGCAGCAGCACCGGCCTTCTCAAGATCACTGGTGATCACCTGCTCGAACGGATCATCACTGCCCTTGAGCGCCTGGTGCAGACTGTTCATGGCCGCGATCATCCGGTCCAGCTCGGGCCCGGCGTGGGGCGGCTGTGAGTTCTCCTCCTTGTGAGGGGGCCGCCCCTGGGCCGCGTAGGCCAGCAGAAACTCGTACACGGATTCGATGGCTTCGATATCGTCAGTATTGATGCGACTCACTTGTCTTCTTCCGCCTTCCATTTGTCCGTGTCATGAAACGCCTGCATCTCATCCTCGGAGATCCAGCCCTTGACCATGGAGCGGGTATAGAACAGCTTCTCCGGGCGCAGTGCGAAGTAGATATGGATGGCGGTGAAGGCGACCAGCGCCAGCGTCGCCAGGCCGTGCAGCAGGAACATCAGGCCCAGACTGGCTTCATTTTCCACAGCGGGACGGTCCCAGAACGGCGTGTTGATGTTGGTGAACAGCACAACACCGGTCACGATTACGGCCAGCACCAATACGGTCATGGCCCAGTGCATACCCTTCTGCTCGAAAGAATACTTGCCCGGCTTTTTTGTTTCGTCGAACGGTTCGCCGAAATCACCGGGGCCGAGCAGCATGGACTTGAAGTCCTGCCAGAAAGAGGCGCGGATGATGTGGAAAATCACCACGAATGTCAGCACCAGCCCGGCAATCCAGTGGATATCCAGCCAGGGGAAGCGCACGCCTATGATGGGCAGGATTCCTGTGGCGATCAGCACCAGTACGGAGGCCGCCATGATCCAGTGGAAAGCGCGATCAATGGCATCGTGACGGTGGACTTTCTTTCCTCCGCTGGAGGGCCTGGCGTGCTTTCTGGCCAGCAGGGCCATGAAAATGGCGTGGCCGGCCAACAGCAGGAACGCGGCAACCGCCACCACCCACAAAAGATCCCATGCCACACCGAGAATGACCTCGTCACCCCAGACGTCTCTTTTATAGCGCACGATTTCCACTATTTTTCCCCTTAATCTGTCATCGTTGTTATTGTGCAGCGCCGCACTGCACTTTCTGTACTTCCGGCCTGTCGAGCATTGTGGACACGACCCTGTGTGCCGGGATATCAGAGCGCGTAGGCGGTCAAGGTTAATGCAGAGCCTGGCATTTATCAAGCACCGGGGACGGCCTCTGGCCGGGCGTTACAGCTTGACATATTCTGTTTCGGTGGTATTGTGTCGTGCCCCCATGAGACTGCGCCAACCATGCCCGGAACCGGCATGAAGACAACAGCGCGTCGAAGCCAGAACAAGTAGTGAAACAACAAGACAGGGGTGTCCGGTCGCAATCCGCAACACAGCCGCAACCAACCTCTGATACTTTACACACCGCCGTCAGTGCATGCCCTTCCTGCTGCGCTCTGGCGCCCCTGCCCTCAACGGCAGGCTAGCTGGCCGGAAGCAGCGGTCAAACCGGACACGGAATGAACTGAATAAATCGAGAATACGAGAACAAGCAACCTATGAGCATACCAACCCGTCACGCCCCGACATTCGGCTACCCACAGAAGACCGGCCTGTATGATCCCGCCTACGAGAAGGATTCCTGTGGTGTGGGCTTTGTGGCCGACATCAAGGGGCGGCCCAGCCACCAGATCATGCTGGATGCCTATCATCTGAACTCGCGCATGGATCACCGTGGCGGTTGTGGCTTTGAAGCCAATACCGGAGACGGGGCGGGCATCCTGATGGCGACCCCCCACTCTTTCTTCGTGCAGGTAGCCAGCGCGGAGCTGCAGGTCACCCTGCCCGAGCAGGGCCAGTATGCGGTCGGCAACATCTTCCTGCCGCAGGACGAACAGGAGCGGAAGGTGTGCCGCAAGGCCATCGAAGAGGCCATTGGCATGGAAGGCCAGCAGATGCTGGGCTGGCGGGAAGTGCCCGTCAATGCCGACGGAGCGGATGTCGGACCGGCGGCGCGTATGGCGCAGCCGCAGATCGAACAGCTCTTTGTCGGGGCTGCGGAAGGACTGAGCCGCGAGAAATTCGAGCGCCGCCTGTACGCCATCCGCAAGCGCTTCACGCACCGCCTGCGCGGTGACAAGACACTCAAGCAGGCCAAGATGCTGTATTGCTGCAGCCTGTCTTCCAGGGTCATCGTCTACAAGGGCATGCTGACCCCGGGCCAGCTGTTCCCGTTCTACAAGGACCTGACCAACCCGGAGTTCGCCACCCACATGGCCATGGTGCACTCCCGGTTCAGCACCAACACCTTCCCCTCATGGGACCGTGCGCAGCCGAACCGCTTCATGAGCCATAACGGCGAGATCAACACCTTGCGTGGCAACGTCAACCAGATGGTGGCCCGGGAAGGCACGGCCCGCAGCCCGCTGTTCGGCGACCAGATACAGGAGCTGTTCCCGGTGATCGACTCGGACTGCTCCGACTCCGGCGCCTTCGATGCCGTACTGGAATTCCTGCTGCTGGGCGGCCGCTCGCTGCCGGAAGCCGTGATGATGATGATTCCCGAGGCCTGGCAGTCCGACATCAACATGCCCGAGGACAAGAAAGCCTTCTACGAATTCCATTCCGCGCTGATGGAGCCCTGGGACGGCCCGGCCTCCATTGTGTTCTCCGACGGCCACTACATTGGAGCCGTACTGGATCGGAACGGGCTGCGTCCCAGCCGCTACTACGTCACCCACGACGACAAGGTCATCATGGCCTCCGAAGTGGGCGTACTGGAGGTGGACCCGGCCAACGTCAAGGAAAAAGGTCGCCTGCAACCGGGACGTATGTTCCTGCTCGACTTTGGACAGGGCCGCCTGATTCCCGATGCCGAACTGAAATCGGACATCGCCAACAGACGCCCGTACGGCGAATGGCTGGACAGGCAACGCGTCAGCCTGGACGACCTGTCCACGGAAAGCGAAGCGCACTCCCTGGATGCCGACCATGTACTGGAACGCATGCAGGCCTTCGGCTACACCACGGAGACCATGCAGTTCATGCTGCTGCCGCTGGTCACCGAGGCGCGCGACCCGCTGGGCTCGATGGGCAATGACTCGGCCCTGGCCTGCCTGTCCGACAAACCCCGGCTGGTCTACGACTACTTCAAGCAGCTGTTCGCCCAGGTCACCAATCCCGCGATTGATTCGATCCGCGAGGAAGTGGTCATGTCACTGGAATGCTTCATCGGTCCGGAAGGCAATCTGCTGGATACGCACGAGGGGCAGGCACATCGGCTGACGCTGAAACACCCCATTCTGTCCAACAAGCAGCTGGCCAACATCCGCGAGATGGACTACCGCGACTTCCGCTCGAAGGTGATCGACATCACCTACGAGATCGGCAGCGGGACTGGCAGCGAGAGTGGCTACATGGAAGCGCTGGGCCGCATATGCAGCGAGGCCAGCCAGGCCATTGCCGACGGTTACTACTTCGTCATCCTGTCCGACCGCGCCATCTCGGAGACCCGCGTACCGATCAGCGCGCTGATCGCCACCGGCGCCGTGCACCAGCACCTCATCACACAACACGAGCGCACCAGGATCGGCCTGGTCGTCGAGACCGGTGAAGCCCGCGAAGTGCATCACCACTGCCTGCTGACCGGTTATGGCGCCGATGCCATCAATCCGTATCTGGCCTTCGAGGCACTGTGGCAGGCCAATGCCGACGGACTGCTGGGCGACGACTACGATACCGAGGACAAACTGGTCTCGGCCTACAAGAAAGGCGTGGCCAAGGGCATGCTGAAAGTGATGGCCAAGATGGGCATCTCCACGCTGCATTCCTACAAGGGTGCGCAGATCTTCGAAGCTGTGGGTCTGGCAAAGGAAGTGGTCAAGCGTTGCTTCACCGGTACCGCCAGCCGCGTACAGGGCGTTAATTTTGCCGGCCTGGTGAAGGAAGCCGAGCGCCGCCACCGCATGGGTTTCCCGGAAAAGGACGTCAACCGCATCCCCGTGCTGGACAACAGCGGTGAGTTCCACTGGCGCCACGGCGGCGAATCGCACATGTGGAATCCGACGAACATCGCCAATCTGCAGGTGGCCGCGCGCACCAACAGCGAAGATGCCTATTGGGCCTTCGCGAAGGAAGCCAATGAGCGCTCCACCCGCGATTGCACATTCCGCGGCCTGCTGAAATTCCGGACAGAGCCGTCGCAAGCGATCGACCTGGATGAAGTGGAACCGGCCAGCGAGATTGTCAAGCGCTTCGCGACCGGCGCCATGAGCCTGGGCGCGATCTCCACCGAGAGTCACGAGGCGCTGGCCGTCGCCATGAACCGGATGAAGGCGATGTCAAATACCGGCGAAGGCGGCGAGGATCCCGCCCGGTTCACGCCGGATGACAATGGCGACTCCAGGCGCTCGTCCATCAAACAGGTGGCATCAGGACGCTTCGGCGTGACCATCTGGTACCTGACCAATGCCGACGAGCTGCAAATCAAGATCGCCCAGGGCGCCAAGCCCGGCGAAGGCGGTGAACTGCCCGGGGGCAAGGTCGATGAATACATCGCCAGATTGCGTCACTCCACGCCGGGGGTGGGACTGATCTCGCCGCCGCCGCATCACGACATCTATTCCATCGAGGACATGGCACAACTGATCCATGACCTGAAGAACGCCAACCGTCAGGCACGCATCAGCGTCAAGCTGGTCTCCGAGGTTGGCGTGGGCACCATCGCCGCAGGTGTCACCAAGGCCAAGACCGATCACCTGGTCATTGCCGGACACGACGGCGGCACGGGCGCCTCCCCGCTGACTTCGATCAAACATGCCGGCCTGCCCTGGGAGTTGGGCGTAGCCGAGACGCACCAGACGCTGGTCATGAACAACCTGCGTTCGCGCGTCCGGCTGCAGACCGATGGCCAGCTCAAGACCGGCCGGGACATCGCCATTGCCGCTTTGCTGGGCGCGGAAGAGTACGGCTTCGCCACCGCCCCGCTGATCACCCTGGGGTGCATCATGATGCGGAAGTGCCACCTCAACACCTGCCCGGTGGGAGTCGCCACGCAGGACCCGGAACTGCGGGCGAAATTCACCGGCAAACCCGAGCACGTCGTCAACTACCTGTTCATGGTCGCCGAGGAAATGCGTCAGATCATGGCCAGCCTCGGCATCCGCAAGGTCGATGACATGGTCGGCCGGGTGGACCTGCTGGAAATGGATCGTGCCCTCGATCACTGGAAGGCCAGTGGACTGGATCTGGACATGATGCTGACACCGGCGAAGAAGGTATTCCCTAACACAGAGGTGTACTGCACGCAGAGCCAGGACCACGGTCTGGACAAAGCCCTGGATCAGCGCTTGCTGGAACTGGCCGAACCCGCGCTGGAGAGAGGCGAGAAAGTAGATATCGAGCTGCCCGTCATCAACACCAATCGTGTGGTGGGCACGATCCTCTCCAACGAAATCGCCAAACGCTATGGCGCGGATCTGCTGCCGGACGGCACAATCAATATCAAGCTGACCGGCTCCGCCGGACAGAGTCTGGGCGCCTGGCTGGCCAAGGGGGTCACACTGACCGTCGAAGGCGATGCCAATGACTTCGTCGGCAAGGGCCTGTCCGGTGGCCGGATCATCATCTACCCGCCGAAGAACAGCACCTTCCCGGCGGAAGACAACATCATCGCGGGCAACGTACTGTTGTACGGCGCCATCAGCGGTGAAGCGTATTTCCGCGGCATAGCGGCCGAACGTTTCTGTGTGCGCAACAGCGGTGCCCACGCGGTCGTGGAAGGCGTGGGGGATCACGGTTGTGAATACATGACCGGCGGTCGCGTCGCCATCCTGGGCAAAACCGGGCGCAACTTCGGCGCCGGCATGAGCGGTGGTATCGCCTATGTCCTGGATCGGGACGGTGATTTCGAGCGCCAGTGCAACGCGGAGACCTTCGAGCTCGAACCGGTGAACGATGACGCCGATATCGCCGAGCTGAGCACCATGATCCGCAAGCACCTGGAGTACACCGGCTCACCCGTGGCCCGGCAGATCCTGGACAACTGGGAGGAGACGCTCCCGCAGTTCGTCAAGGTCATGCCAAGTGACTACAAGCGGGTGATGCAGGAAATGGCCGCGAAACAACAATCGGAAGCGGTCACCGCGTGAACAGCGACTGACCGGACGCATACTATCCAACTAGAGAACGGGTTTGTTTAATGGGTAAACCAACAGGATTCAAAGAATTCGAGCGGCGCACGGAGCCATACCGTCCGGCAGCCGAGCGGCTGCTGGACTACAAGGAACTCTATTCAGAGCACGACGAGGCGCACCTGAAAACCCAGGGCGCCCGCTGCATGGACTGTGGTGTTCCATTCTGCCAATCGGAAGAGGGCTGTCCGGTCTACAACCTGATCCCGGAGTGGAATGATCTGGTCTACAAGGGCTACTGGCGCGAAGCGCTGGACCGGCTGCACAAGACCAACAACTTCCCGGAGTTCACCGGCCGCGTCTGCCCGGCACCCTGCGAGGGCGCCTGCGTACTCGGCATCACCGACCCGGCCGTGACCATCAAGAACATCGAGAACGCCATCATCGACAAGGGCTTCGAGATGGGCTGGGTGACCCCGCAGCCACCGAAATTCCGCAGCGGCTTCAGTGTCGCCGTGGTCGGCAGTGGCCCGGCCGGACTGGCCGCCGCCGCGCAGCTCAACCAGGCCGGTCACGAGGTGACCGTCTACGAGCGCGAGGACCACATCGGTGGACTGCTGACCTACGGCATCCCCAACATGAAGCTGGACAAGGACGTGGTGGACCGCCGCGTGAACCTGTTGGCCGACGAAGGCGTGAAGTTCGTGACCAACGCCGATATCGGCGGCAAGGGTGACAATGGCATCGACGTCGCCAGGCTTCTTGATGAAGTGGACGCTCTGTGCCTGGCCACCGGTGCCACCGTGCCCCGCGACCTGCCGATTCCGGGCCGCGAAGGTGATGGCGTGCATTTCGCCATGGAGTTCCTCACCGAGAACACCCGCAGCCTGCTGGCCTCCAACCTGGAAGATGGCCAGTATCTGTCCGCCAAGGACAAGAACGTGATCGTCATCGGCGGTGGTGACACCGGCACTGACTGTCTCGCCACGTCGGTGCGTCATGACTGCAAGTCGCTGGTCAACTTCGAAATCATGCCGCAGCCTCCGGAGACCCGCCCCGCCGACAACCCCTGGCCACTGTGGCCGCGCATCCATCGCGTCGACTACGGCCACGAGGAAGCGGTCGTGAAGTTTGGCCACGACCCGCGTGAGTACTGCGTCAGTGGCAAGGAATTCGTACGCGACGACAACGGCCGGTTGCTGGGTATCAACACCGTCGAAGTCGGCCCAGGCTTCAAGGAAAAACCCGGTACCGAACGGTTCTGGGAGGCGGACCTGGTGCTGCTGTCCATGGGTTTCCTGGGTCCCGAGCACTATGTCAGCGAAGCGCTGGGCCTGGAACTGGACGAGCGCTCCAACTACAAGGCGGACTACGGACGCTTCCAGACCAGTCACCCGAAGGTGTTCGCCGCCGGCGACTGCCGCCGGGGCCAGTCCCTGGTGGTGCGCGCCATCGACGAGGGCCGCAAGGTGGCGGATGCCATCAATGAGCACCTGCGCGCGGAGCATCGTTCTGCCAGCTGACCCGGTGGTTCGCCGGTCTGCCGCTCTGACGCGGCGGACCGGTCTTCCCCGAACGCCCGCTGTGCTACACTTCCCTGCCACGGACGGTCGCCATGAGCCCACCCCATGAATGATCCGGTATTGTCATTGCAGGATGTGACCAAGACCTATGGTGACTTCACTGCGGTCAGCGAGGTCAGCTTCTCCATCCCTCACGGCTCAATATACGGGTTCCTCGGTCCCAATGGCGCGGGCAAGACCACTATCATCCGCATGATCCTCGACATCCTCCGACCGGACAGCGGGCAGATTGCCGTACTGGGCCATGACAGCGCCATGGCGGTGCGCAACCGCATCGGCTACCTGCCGGAAGAAAAAGGCCTGTACAAGAAGATGAAGGTCTGGGCGATCATCAGCTACTTCGCCTCCCTCAAGGGCCTGGACCGCAAGACCGCGAAACGCCGTGCTCATGAGCTGCTGGAGAAATACGGCCTGGCCGACTTCGCCGAGGCGAAAGTCGAATCCCTCTCCAAGGGCATGGGTCAGAAAGTACAGGTCATCTCGGCCATTGCACACGATCCCGAGCTGATCATCCTGGACGAACCGTTCTCGGGACTGGACCCCGTCAACCAGGAAGTACTGGAGCAGCTGATCCGCGATATCGCCTCCGAAGGACGCACCATCATTTTCTCCACCCATATCATGCAGCACGCAGAGCGCCTGTGTGATCGCCTGCTACTGATTACCGGCGGCCGGAAGATTTTTGATGGCACAGTCAGCGAAGCCCGCTCCATCATACCGCGCCGCGTCACACTGCAGACAGCGACGGATATCACACACCTGCAGTCTCTGCCCGGTGTACTGGCCGTGCACCGCAATGAAGAAGAGGACGATGCCGGTGAACCGACCTGGGACCTGCACCTGGAAGAACACAGTGATCCGCAGTCCATCCTCAGACTCTGCTTTGAACAGAATATGGCACTGACGCGTTTCGACTATACCCGCGCCTCCCTGCACGACGTATTCGTGCACCTGGTGGGCCACGACGCCGGGGAGCAGACGTTCCGATGAGAGTGATCTGGCTGATTGCATTGCGCGAGTACATCGAGAACGTCCGCACCCGCGGGTTCTGGCTCGGCGTACTGCTGATCCCGGTCATCTTCGCAGGCATTTTCCTGTTCTCGGCACGCCTGGCCGAAAACGCACCCGTACGTCATTATGTCCTGATCGACCAGAGCGGACAATATGAAGAGGCGGTAGCCTCCGCCATTCGCCGCGAGCACCAGCGCCGCATCCTGCAATCCTTTACCCGCTACATCCAGCAATACCGCCGCCCCGACGCGGACCTGCCGAGCGTCTCAGCGGACCAGGCCAGCTCACAGATCGACCGCTTCCTGAACGATGCAGGCAGCCAGGAGATCGCCACGCTGGACCAGTGGCTGAGCAACGGTGGACTCGACAACGCCCGCCAGATGGCCGAACCCTATCTGCGCGATGACGCGCCGCCTTTCGAGGCACCCCGTGAACAGTTCGTGGCGGTGCCGCCGCCAGAGCCGGTCGATCCGACCGCCTCGCCCGAACAGATCGTCGAACAGATGCGCCCCTGGCTCAATGATGAGCAACGGCTGCGGGTCGATGGCGAATCCGTGCGCCTGTTCGCCCTGATCCTGATTCCGGATGGAGTAGAGGAACAGATCATGGTGCCGGGCAGTGAAGGGCTGCAACCACGCGCCGAGGGCGAGGGCGTGCAGTTCTGGACCGGCAACCTGACCGACACGCGCCTGCCCAACGCCATCGAGGCCAGCATCAATCGCAATATCCGCGAGCAGGCCTTTGCCGAGCGCGGTATCGACGTTTCCGCCGTGCAGAACATCCAGCGCATGCGTCTGCCCCTGACCCGTCTGGATCCCGGCCAGGAAGAAGGCGAGGAATCGGTCAGCATGGCCGACACATTCCGGCAGTGGGCACCGATCGGTTTCGTCTACCTGATCTTCATTTCACTGATGCAGAGCGTGCAGTACCTGCTCAGCAATACCATCGAGGAAAAATCCAACCGCATCATCGAGGTCCTGATCGCCTCCGTCACACCCAATGAACTGATGATGGGCAAGCTGGTGGGCATCGGCATGAGCGGCATCACTACCATCATCGCCTGGCTTCTGTCGTTCTTCGTGTTCATCCGGCTGTATCAGAGCGTGGAAACGGCCATGATCGCCCAGGTGCTGGACGTGCTGCTCGGCTCCGACCTGATCCCGTGGTTCATTTTCTACTACCTGAGCGGCTACGCCTTGTATGCCGGCATCTTTCTGGCCATCGGCAGCCTCTGCAATACGCTGAAGGAAGCCCAGAGTCTGATGATGCCACTGATGCTGATACTGATCATTCCCATCATCAGCATGGGTTTTATCGCGCAGGATCCAAACGGCACGCTGGCCCGGGTCATGTCCTGGATCCCCCTGTTCACACCGTTTTCCATGATGAACCGGGCTGCGGCCCAGCCACCCGTGTTCGACCTGATCGGCACCTCCCTGCTGCTGCTGGCCAGTGTGGTGCTGGTGCTGTGGCTGTCGGGCCGGGTATTCCGCCAGGGCGTGTTGCGTACCGGGCAACCACCACGACTGCTGGAACTGTGGCGCATGATGCGAGCGCGACCATCGTGACACGAGGCTGAACACCATGCGGGAAATCATCGAACGGCGTATGTTTTTCGCCCTGCTGGCATCGATCACTCTGTTGTTCCTGTGGTTGTTGCAGCCATTCTGGAGTGCGATCTTCTGGGCCTTTGTGATGACCCTGATCTTCTTTCCCCTGCAGCGGCGCCTGCAGCAATACTGGCCTGGTCGACGCAACACCACGGCGCTGATCACATTGCTGACCGGCACCCTGGTCGTGGTGCTGCCGGCAGTCGCTATCGTATTCGCTTTTGTGGCAGAGGGGATCAGCCTCTACCAGTCCATCGAGTCACGGGAAATAGACCCGGAAACCATCCTGGAGCAGATCGGCGCTGCAGTACCCTGGCTACCCGAACTGCTGCAACGCTTTGGCGTGGACACAGGCAACGTCCGTGAATACCTGTCCAGCGCAGCGGTCACTGTAAGCCAGTGGCTGGGGCAGGAGGCAGTCAGCTTCGGGCGCAACACGGTCAGTTTCACCCTGCGCATGGCGCTGATGCTGTACCTGGTCTTCTTTCTGCTGCGCGATGGCGATCGCCTGGCCGAATACATCCGTCAGGCCATCCCCCTGGATGCCGAACGCAATCAGCTGCTGTTCGGCAAATTCGTGGAAGTCACCCGCGCCACGGTGAAAGGCAACCTGCTGGTGGCGATCATCCAGGGCGCCCTGGGTGGCCTGATCTTCTTCATTCTGGGCATAGCGGCGCCGATTCTCTGGGCGGTCGTCATGGCCTTCCTGTCACTGATCCCGGCCGTCGGCGCCTTTCTGGTCTGGTTCCCGGTGGCCGTCTACCTTTATGCCACCGGCGACTGGATTTCCGCCACGGTACTGATCGCGTACGGCGCCATCATCATCGGACTGGCCGACAACGTCCTGCGGCCCATTCTCGTCGGCCGCGACACCAAGCTACCGGATTACATCGTGCTGTTCTCGACACTGGGCGGCATTGCCGTGGTGGGCATCAACGGCTTTGTGGTCGGCCCGCTGATTGCCGCCCTCTTCCTGGCCTTCTGGACCACCTTCATCCGGGACTTCTCCTCCCGGTCGGAGTAATCACGGAGCCGGCACCACCACGCCCTTCTAAGAGATCGGCCAATCGCGCTAGAATGGCGTCTTTATCGTGACCATGGAGGTTCCGCCTTGGAGAACCACCGCATCGCCTTCATCGGCGCCGGCAATATGGCCAACAGCCTGATACACGGGCTCCTCGCCAAAGGGCTGCCGCCCGGCAATATTCTCGCCTGTGATCCGGACACGGAAAAATTACACGCCCTGCGGGACGAATGCGGTATCGTGCCCTCCAGTATGGAAGAGGCCGCCGGACAGGCGGATGTCGTCGTGCTGGCCGTCAAGCCACAGGTCATGGGCGGCGTCTGCCGGCAACTCGCTACCTGCCTGCCTGCTGCCAGCGCCTCGGACGCTGTGTTCGTCTCCATCGCAGCCGGCATTCCGCTGCGGTCACTGGAGCAGTGGCTGGGAGCGCAACGTGCCATCGTGCGTACCATGCCCAACACTCCGTCGCTGGTCGGCGAAGGGGCCACCGCCCTGATCGCCAACGAGACAGCCGGTCAGGTCCAGCGGGAGCTGGCCACGCAGTTGATGCAGGCCGTGGGCATCACGGCCTGGGTGGTGCAGGAAGAGGACATCGACATCATCACGGCGTTATCCGGAAGTGGTCCTGCGTACTATTTCCTGATGATGGAATCCATGACGGCAGCCGCCACAGATCTGGGACTGAATGAGGAGACAGCACGCCGTTTCGCGATCCAGACCGCACTGGGCGCCGGTCGTCTGGCCGCCAGCGGCGACACGCCGCCGGACGAGCTGCGCCGCCGCGTCACCTCACCCGGTGGCACAACCGAGCAGGCACTGCAATCGTTCAGCGACGACCATTTCGCCAGTGTGGTGAAGCGCGCCATGCAGGCCGCCCGGCAACGTTCGGCGGAATTGTCCGAACAGTCGGAATAAAAGTACACAGACAAGAGGAATCACATGGGCACCATCAATGAAGTCGGCTTTCTGCTGGTCAACACCTTGGGTTCGCTATACCTGATGGCCATTCTGCTGCGCTTCCTGCTGCAGATCGCGCAGGCGGATTTCTACAACCCCATCACCCAGATCGTGGTTCGATTCACCGAGCCGGGAGTAAAACTGTTCCGGCGGTTCATCCCCGGCATCCGGGGCGTCGACCTGTCTTCCCTGGTATTTGCCCTGATTGTGCAGATGGCCGCGATGACCGCCCTGGTGTTCCTCAGCAACATACAGCTGCCCGGTCCGGGGCTGATACTGACCTGGTCACTCGTCGGCCTGTTGTCCTTTATCCTCAATATCTACTTCTGGGGCATCATCATCTCCATCGTGGCCAGTTTCCTGGCGCCGTTCAGCACACACCCGGCTCTGGTGCTGGTCCGCCAGCTCACCGAGCCAGTGATGGCACCGTTCCGCCGCCTGTTGCCGCCCATGGGAGGCCTGGACCTGTCGCCGATCTTCGTGTTCCTGACACTGCAGGTCATACGGGCCATTCTGATCGCCCCGGCCGGGGTCAACCCGCGCTTCGTCCTCGGCATGTGAGGAGAGCAGCGTAGATGACTGACACGATACCGGAAGACTCCGTCGGGCTCGTCGAGCCCCGGCTGTACCATTTCGACGAGCCACTGACCCTGCGCAGCGGCAAGGTGCTGCCCGCCTACGACCTGATGGTGGAAACCTACGGTACACTGAATCCGCAGCGCAGCAATGCCATACTCATCTGCCACGCACTGAGCGGCGATCATCATGCGGCCGGGTATCACAGTATGGAGGACCGCAAGCCGGGCTGGTGGGACCACTGCATCGGACCCGGAAAACCGATCGATACCGACCATTTCTTTGTCGTGGCACTGAACAACCTGGGCGGCTGCAGTGGCAGCACCGGCCCCACGTCCATCAACCCGGAAACCGGCACCTGGTACGGCCCGGACTTCCCGGTGGTCACGGTGCGCGACTGGGTCCATTCCCAGGCGCGTCTGGCGGACCGGCTGGGTATCGACAAGTGGGCGGCCGTGATCGGCGGTAGTCTGGGCGGCATGCAGGTCATGCGCTGGGCAATCAGCTACCCGGAAAGGCTCGGTAACGCCATCATGCTGGCAGCCGCTCCCAAATTGTCCGCACAGAACATCGCCTTCAACGAGGTGGCCCGGCAATCGATCACCGCCGACCCGGATTTTCACAACGGGCGGTACCGGGATCATGACACGCTGCCCCGCCGCGGTGTGATGCTGGCGCGCATGATCGGCCACATCACCTATCTGTCGGACAGCGCCATGCGCGAGAAATTCGGCCGCGCTTCCGAACAGCTGAAAAGCTCTCTGAACCTGGGGCGCGACCTGCGAACCGGCAAGCTGAGCTTCGGCCTGGACGTCGACTTCCAGGTGGAAAGCTACCTGCACTACCAGGGCGAACGGTTCTCGGAAACCTTTGATGCCAATACCTACCTGCTGATGACCAAGGCCCTGGACTATTTCGACCCTACCGTGGATTACGACGGCGACCTCAGCAAGGCCTTTGAGCACAGCGACTGCCGTTTCCTGGTGATGTCGTTCAGCACTGACTGGCGTTTCCCGCCGGAGCGCAGCCGCGAGATTGTCGACGCCCTGATCAAGGCACGGAAACCGGTCAGCTACCTGGAAATCGAGGCTGACCAGGGCCACGATGCCTTCCTGTTGCCGGTACCCCGCTACATCAATGCATTCCGGACCTACCTGCAGCAGGTCCGCCGGGAGATAGAACCTCATGCGGCCTGACCTCGACATCATCGAGACCTGGATCGAACCCGGCAATCACGTACTGGACCTGGGCTGCGGTGACGGACGCCTGCTTGCCCACCTGAAGGAACACAAGCAGGTGCGCGACACCGGCCTGGAAATTGACCCCGACAATATTGAAGAGTGCCTGGCCCATGGCGTCAATGTCATCGAGCAGGATCTCAACAAGGGGCTGCACAATTTCCAGGATGCCAGCTTCGACACCGTACTGCTGACCCACACCCTGCAGGCTGTACAATATCCGGACCTGCTGGTGGAGGAGATGCTGCGCATCGGCCGCCGCGGCATCATCACCTTCCCCAACTTCGGCAACTGGCGCAGCCGCGGTTACCTGGGCTTGCGCGGCCGCATGCCGGTCTCGCACTACATGCCCTACGAGTGGTACAACACACCCAACATCCATTTCTGCACCGTGCAGGACTTCGATGTATTCTGCCGCGAGCGAGAGATCCGCATCATCGAACGCCTGGTGGTGGATTACAGACACCGGGGCAGCCGGCTGATACGGCGCTTTCCCAACCTGCTGGGCGAGATCGCCATCTATCACATTACCCGCAGCTGAGGGAGGAGCATGTCACAACGCATCGTACTGGCCAGCGGAAATGCCGGAAAGTTGAAGGAAATGCAGCGCATCCTGGCGGACGCCGGGGTGGAACTGATCAGTCAGCGCGAGCTGGACCTGGACAGCCCGGAAGAGACGGGCCTGACCTTCGTCGAGAATGCCCTGATCAAGGCTCGTCATGCTAGCCGGGCCAGCGGCCTGCCGGCACTGGCGGACGACTCCGGGCTGGCTGTTGACGCGCTGCACGGCGCACCGGGTATCCACTCGGCCCGTTACGCCGGGGTCCACGGTGACGATGCGGCCAACAACCGCAAGCTGCTGGATGCCCTGCGGGATGTCCCGGAGAACCGGCGCACGGCCCGTTTCATCTGTGTGATCGCCTTTCTGCGCCACCCGGAAGACCCCGTACCGCTGATCTGCCAGGGCGTCTGGCCGGGCATCATCCGCCGCGAGCCGTCCGGCGGCAACGGCTTCGGCTACGATCCCCTGTTCCAGGTACCGGACCGGCACTGCAGCAGCGCCGAATTGCCGCCGGACGAGAAGAACCGCATCAGCCACCGGGGCCGGGCACTGCAGCAGTTGCTGGCGCAATGGGCCGGCTCCGGCCCGGCCACACCGTGAACACCCCTGGTCTCCAGCTCCCCCCACTGAGCCTGTATGTCCACGTGCCCTGGTGTGTGCGCAAATGTCCCTATTGCGACTTCAATTCTCACGAGGCCAGCGGAGCACTCCCCGAAGACGACTACATCCGGGCCCTGATCGAGGACCTGGACCAGGACCTGGCGATGGTGCAGGGACGCTCTCTGCAGAGCATTTTCATCGGTGGCGGCACGCCCAGCCTGTTCTCCGGCCGCAGCTACGGCCGATTGCTGACGGCAATCGCGCAGCGCACCTCCCTGGCGCCTGACGTCGAGATCACCCTGGAAGCCAATCCGGGCACCACCGAATACCAGCGTTTCTCCGACTACCGCACGGCCGGCATCAACCGTCTGTCCATCGGCGCGCAGAGCTTTGACGACGCACAGCTGCGCACCCTGGGGCGCATACACGACAGCACGGAAATCCGGCGTGCCGCCCGCGAGGCACACCGGGCCGGGTTCGACAACTTCAACATCGACCTGATGTACGCCCTGCCCGATCAGACCCCGGAAGCGGCCTGCGAAGACCTGCGCCAGGCACTGCAGCTGGAGCCCGCACACCTGTCCTGGTATCAGCTCACCATCGAACCCAACACCTCCTTCTACAAACGCCCGCCCGACGCCCTGCCGGAGGAGACGGTAATTGATACGCAGGACCGGGGCCTGTCGCTGCTGGAGTCAGCCGGACTGCAGCGCTACGAGGTGTCCGCCTGGGCCCGGCCAGGCCGTGCATCGGTGCATAATCTCAACTACTGGACGTTCGGGGATTACCTGGGCATCGGAGCCGGTGCGCACGGCAAGATCACCCTACCCGGGGAATCCCGCATTGTGCGGACCCGGAAGAGACGCCAGCCGGACCATTATCTGAAGTCCTCCCTGACGCGGTCCGCCGGTTGCGACCCCGTACCTGACAATCAACTGGTGCTGGAGTTCCTGATGAATGCGCTGCGTCTGACCGGCGGCTTTACAGTACCGCAGTTCGAGGCGCACACCGGGCTGCCTTTCGGCACTCTGGAAAAGCAGGTAGAATCATTGACTGATCGCGGTCTGATGACGTGTGAAGGCGAACGCTGCCGGACCACGCCACGTGGCCTGCAACTGCTCGATTCAGTACTGGAAACGTTCCTCTAGGAGGTACGGCATCATGAGCGAGGAAGTCCTGGCCCAGCGCCACTGTGAACCCTGTTCCCTGGGCGGCAAGCCATTGTCCCCCGAAGAATCCAACCGGCTGTTGACCGGCATCCCGCGCTGGAAAAAAGTGCGCAATGATGAAGGCATTGAACAGCTGCACCGCGCCTTCCACTTCCGTGATTTCAAGGAAGCGTTCAATTTTGCCTACAAGGTCGCGGCCATGGCCGAGCGAGAGGATCATCACCCCGCCCTGCTCGTCGAGTGGGGACAGGCAACCGTGACCTGGTGGACGCACAAGATCGGGGGCCTGCACGAAAACGACTTCATCATGGCCGCCAAAACAGATCGCGTCGCCGATACCAGCGACGGACAGGACCGCTGATCTTACTCCACCAAGGCGAGCGGCCCATGCCCCTGCTACAACACTTTGATGCCCTGCTGCGGCTACCCAGCATCAGTTCCACCCGTCCGTCGCTGGACATGAGCAACCGACCGGTCATCGACTACCTGGCCGAGCAGTTCGAGGCACTGGGCTTTCGCTGCGAGATCGTCCCCAGCCCCAGCGACAGCAGCGCCGAAAAGGCCAACCTGATCGCCACGCTGGGCACTGGTCCCGGTGGCCTGGTGCTGGCGGGCCACAGCGATACGGTGCCCATGGACGAGAACCTGTGGCAGGTCGACCCACTGCGGATGACGGAAAAAGACAACCGGCTCTACGGGCTGGGCAGCACGGACATGAAAGGCTTCTTCGCACTGATACTGGAAGCCGTTGAGTCCGAAAAGCTGCGGGGTCTATCCCTGCAGCAACCCCTGATCGTACTGGCCACTGCCGACGAGGAGACCTCCATGCATGGCGCCCGTGCGCTGGCCGAACTGGGCCGCCCGAAGGCACGCTATGCCGTGATCGGCGAGCCCACGGGCCTGCGCCCCGTGCGCGCCCACAAGGGCATGATGATGGAGGCCATTCGCCTGCACGGGCGCAGCGGACACTCCTCCGACCCGTCCCTGGGCCGCAATGCCCTGGAAGCCATGCACGAGGCCATCACGGCGCTGCTCGCCCTGCGTGGTGAACTGCAACAGCAATACCGCGACCCCCTGTTCGATATCGACATCCCGACCATGAACCTGGGCTGTATCCACGGCGGTGACAACCCCAACCGGATCTGCGGTCACTGCGACCTGGAGTTCGATGTCCGCCTGATTCCGGGCATGGATCCAGATACTGTGCGCGACCTGATCAGGTCACGTGTTATGCCGATCGCCGAGCGCCATGAGGTGGACTTCGAACTCGTTCCCCTGTTTCCCGGTATCGCACCGTTCAAAACCGCAGCCGAGGGTGACCTGGTACGTACCGCAGAACGCCTGACCGGCCACCAGGCGGAAAGTGTGGCATTCGGTACAGAAGCACCGCTACTGCAGCAGATCGGCATGGAGACCATCGTACTGGGGCCGGGTGATATCGCCCAGGCCCACCAGCCGGACGAGTACCTGGCACTGGACCGCGTACAGCCTTGCGTGGACCTGCTCCGGCGCCTGATCGGCCATTATTGTCTGACACCCGGCACGGAGAATGACGTCACCGGCACATCCGACAGTTCAAATAGAGACTGAAACCGCCTATAGTACGCGCATGGACAATCTGCAGACCTACATCGAGTGGTTCCGACACTCTTCCAGCTACATCAACGCACACCGCAGGAAGGTGTTTGTGCTGCTGTTGCCGGGAGAGGCGATCGCGCACCCCAACTTCGGCAACATCGTGCATGACATCACCCTGCTACACAGCCTGGGGGTGAAGCTTGTGCTGGTGCAGGGTGCCCGCCCGCAGATCGATACGGCACTGACCAGTGCCGGCCTGGAGCCAAGGTACCACGAAGGGCTGCGGATCACGGACTCGGAAACGCTGCGGCATGTCAAACAGACCGTCGGCAGTCTGTCGATCGACCTGGAAGCGCAGTTTTCCATGGGACTGGTGAATTCGCCCATGCACGGCGCTGACATCCGCACCAGCCGGGGCAACTACATCACCGCCCGGCCACTGGGCGTGCTCAATGGCGTGGATTTCAGTCTCACTGGCGTAGTGCGCAAGGTCGACGCGGGAGCCATCCGTGAACACCTGGATGAGCGCAGCATCGTGCTGGTGAGCAATCTCGGTTATTCGCCTACCGGTGAAGTGTTCAACCTGTCCTCCGAGGATGTGGCCACCGAAGTGGCGGTTGCGCTGCGAGCCGACAAGTTGATCCTGTTCGTGCCGGGAAGCGGTGTCAACAATCCGGCCGGTGAGCGGCAAAGTACGCTCAAACCACAGGCCGCCGAAGTACTGATGAAAGAACTGCGCATGACGGACCTGCAGACGGCCGAAGCGCTACGCGCCGCCGTGGCCGCCTGCCGCAAGCAGATCCAACGCTGCCAGCTGATCAGCTACACCCGCAACGGCGCCCTGCTCGAGGAACTGTTCACCCGCGAGGGCAGCGGCACCCTGGTCAGCCAGGAGCGCTTCGAGGAACTGCGCCAGGCTACCATCGACGACGTCGGCGGCATCCTGGAACTGATCAAACCCCTCGAGGAGCAGGGTGTACTGGTGCGACGCTCCCGGGAGTTACTGGAAGCGGAGATCGACTACTTCAAGGTCATCGAGCGCGACGGCACGATCATCGCCTGCGCGGCCATCTATCCGCTGGACGAGACCTGTGGGGAGATCGCCTGTATCGCCATCCACAGGGAGTACCAGGACACCGGCCGGGGCGAGCATCTGATGCAGGCGCTGGAGGTAGAAGCGCGCAGGCTGGGGCTGTCCGAGGTCATCGTGTTGACTACGCAGACGGCGCACTGGTTCCGGGAGCGGGGGTTTCTGCCCATGGAGGTGGGTGAGTTGCCGGTGAAGAAGCAGCAGATGTATAACTATCAGCGGAATTCGAAGGCGTTTCGCAAGGCGTTGTAGATCGACTTGCGGGGTGGGCACTTCGTAACCCGATCCGAGGGGGCGGCAGTGCCGTGCAGGAGACGCCCGTGAATACATCCCTGTAGGGCTCGGCGTGCGCCATCCATGGCGCCCGACGCTCCTGCACGGCACTGCCGCCCCCTCGGCTCTCTGTCTGTGGTGTCCGCCGGCTGTTCCTCGTTGCTTTTCCTTGTCGATGTTACTTCCCGCCCGGTGCCACCCTCCATGGAGAGTTTTCCGACACGGGCACGTTTCCGGAATCTGCGCTATAACCATAGTGCATGGCGCTGTCATGCATCACATCAGCAGTCACTCAAGGAGGATGTCATGAGAGAACTGACAGCAACAGAAGTCACCATGGTCAGCGGCGGTTCCTTTTCCGTCGAGGCAGAACAGGCCGTAGTCGGCGGAGCTGCTGCTGGCGCCCTTACCCAAGCCGCTAAAGGCGCGAGAATTGGATCCGTACTCGGTCCGAAAGGAGCAGTCGGGGGAGCCATCATCGGCGGGTTGGCCTATGGAATCACCAGCGCATATAGCCAGTTCAGGAACAGTTAGATGCGTGAGTACATTCCGACAGTCATAGCGTCGCTTGTTGGCGTAATCTACGTCATGATCGCCGCTCGATTCGGACTATCGAGAGAAGCGATTCTACTCATGGTCATGCTGGGTATACCAATAGCGATGGTCATCAGATATCGGCGATTGGGCGGCACCCTGATAAGAAAAGATGACGATAACCACTGAAGTACGAGCCTTGCGGGGGAGAGCGGGGAGCAGGAGCGTCGACCGCCATGGATGGCGGGCGCCGAGCCCTACAAGGAGGTATTCACGGGCGTCTCCTGATACCCGCTCTCCCCCGCAAGGCCAGCCACTGACCGGGCACCATCAAAACCGCTCCAGCACCACAAAACTGTAATCGTACGGATTAGGCCCCGACGCGGAAAAATCCTCCCGCCCGAGCTCATGCCACCGCTCGATATCAAACTCCGGAAAAAACGCATCCCCCTCAACCTCGGCATGCACCTGCGTCAGATACAGCCGGTCAGCCCGTGGCAATGCCTGCCGGTAAATCTCCGCCCCGCCCATCACCACGGCCTCTTCGCCACCGTTGATCAGTGCAATGTTCTCCGCCATCTTGATGGCTTCATCCAGAGAATGGACGACCTTCGCCCCTTCGGCCTCGAAATTGGTATTGCGGCTGACGATAATGTTACTGCGACCCGGCAGCGGCCGACCGATGGATTCCCAGGTCTTGCGGCCCATGATGATGGGCTTGCCCATGGTGACCCGCTTGAAATACTTCAGGTCCTCGGGCAGGTACCAGGGCAGTGCGTTGTTGCGGCCGATGACGCGGTTGCGTGACATGGCCCAGATCAATGCCAGCCGCATGCTCATACGGCCACCGGTGCCTTGATGTGTGGATGGGGGTCATAGCCGGCGATCTGGAAATCCTCGTACCGGTAGTCGAAAATCGACGCCGGACGTCGCAGGATATCAAGCCGGGGCAGCGGGCGCTCTGTACGCTGGAGCTGTTCGCGTGCCTGCTCCAGATGATTACTGTAGAGGTGGGTATCACCGCCGGTCCAGATGAACTCACCGACATCCAGGTCACACTGCTGTGCCACCATGTGAGTCAACAGTGCATAGGAGGCAATATTGAACGGCACTCCCAGAAAGGTGTCGGCCGAGCGCTGATAAAGCTGGCAGGACAACTTGCCGTTGGCCACGAAGAACTGGAACAGGCAGTGACACGGCGGAAGGGCCATGTCCTCGACGTAGGCCGGGTTGTAGGCCACCACCATCAGGCGCCGGGAATTCGGATTGGTGCGGATCTGCTCGATCAGACGGGTGATCTGGTCCACCGACTGGCCGTCCGGGCCCGGCCAGCTGCGCCACTGGAAGCCGTATACCGGTCCCAGGTCGCCGTTGTCGTCCGCCCATGCGTCCCAGATCGAGACGCCGTTGTCCTTCAGATAGCGGATGTTGGTATCACCACTGAGGAACCATAACAACTCGTGGATGATGGAACGGATATGCAGCTTTTTGGTGGTCAGCAGCGGAAAACCCCGCTGTAGATCGAAGCGCATCTGGTGACCGAATACGGCCAACGTACCCGTGCCGGTGCGATCATCGCGTTCGACGCCATCATCCAGAATACGTTGCATCAGGTCCAGATACTGTCTCATTTTTCCTCTCTCATGATCTGTCAGTGCGGGTCTTGCGCGAGGCCGGCATGCCGGCCATTTCAATCGGGATATTGCCACCCGGGCGATACGCGACAATCATCAGCAACGCGCCAGCCACCATCATGGGCAGAGACAGGACCTGCCCCATGGTCATCCAGTCCAGCGCCACAAACCCGATCCAATTGTCCGGCTCCCGAAAGAATTCCACGAAAAAACGCTGTGCACCATACACAAGGCCAAACAGGCCGGCAACCGCATAACGGGGCCTGGGACGAGAGGAGAACCACCACACAACGGCGAACAGCAGACCGCCCTCCAGCGCGGCCTGGTACAACTGTGACGGGTGCCGGGCCAGGTCATCCACATGGGGGAACACCATCCCCCAGGGCATGTCGGTGGGCCGGCCCCACAGCTCTCCACCGATGAAGTTACCGATGCGGCCCGCACCCAGCCCGAACGGTACCATGGGCGCCACAAAATCAAGCACCTGGAACCAGTTACGGCCGAGCTTGCGCCCATACCACCAGAATGCCGCCATGACGCCGAGGAACCCGCCGTGGAAAGACATGCCCCCTTCCCAGACGCGAAGCAACCAGAGGGGGTCAGCCAGAAACTGATCAAAATTATAAAACAGGACGGAGCCCATACGGCCGCCGAGCACGGCTCCGATAGCGCCGTAGAACACCAGGTCGGATATCTGCTCGTCCGTCCACGAACCCGGAACGGCACGGGCCCGGCGTCGGGCCAGCCACCAGGCGCCGGCGAAGGCCACGATATACATGATGCCATACCAGTGGACATCCAGGGGGCCCAGGGATATGGCGACGGGATCGATACGGGGGTAGGTCAGCATCCAGCTTCCTTTTCCATCTAGTTGTGCCGTGACGAACGCAACAGGCGGTCGACACCGGCATTGTACAGGGCCATGTCCACGGAGCTGCGTATCATCTGCGCATCATCCATTTCCATGATCTGCTCGAGAAGTTCCCGGGCTCCGCTCAGGGTCATGGCGCGCACCACTGCCTTGACCTTCAACAGCGTCGACGCGTTCATGGACAGCACATCGAAACCCATGGCCACCAACAGCACGGCAGCGCCAGGGTCACCGGCCATTTCACCGCAGATGCTGACGGTTTTCCCCTCCGCATGGGATTCGGTCACGATATGCTGCAGCGCCTTCAGAACGGCGGGATGGAAGGAGCTGTAGAGACTGGCCACCCGCGGGTTGTTACGGTCGACCGCCAGCAGATACTGCGTCAGGTCGTTGCTGCCCACGGACACGAAGTCCACCAGTGTCGCCAGTGTCCGGCTCTGGTAGACGGCGGCGGGCACCTCGATCATCACCCCGACCGGCGGCATCTTCACGTCCAGCCCCTCGTCCTGCAGTTCGCGCCAGGCGCGGCGGATGATCTGCTGCGCACTGGTGACCTCCTGCACCGACGAGATCATCGGCAGCATGATCTGGAGATTATTCAGCCCCTCGCTGGCCCGGATCATGGCCCGGGCCTGGGCAATGAAAATCTCTGGATGGTCCAGTGTCACACGAATGCCGCGCCATCCGAGAAACGGGTTGGCCTCCTCGATCGGAAAATACGGAAGCGACTTGTCACCGCCGATGTCCAGAGTGCGCATGGTGACCATTTTCGGTGCAAATGCCTGGAGTTGTTCCCGATAGATTCCGGCCTGCTCCTGTTCACTGGGAAAGCGCTCGCTGAGCAGGAACGGCACTTCGGTTCGGAACAGGCCGATCCCTTCGGCACCGTGATCGAGAGAGCGCACCACGTCGCTCATCAGACCGGTATTCACCCACAGACTCACCCGATGGTGATCCAGCGTTTCACAGGGCAGGTCCACCAGACCACCCAGACCCTTGACCAGCTGTTCCTCTTCCTTGATCACCTCCAGGTAGCGCTCCCGCAACTCCCGGGACGGATTGCTGTACACAATGCCGTTGTAACCATCCACGATGATCTGCCGGCCATCCAGCTTGCGATAGGGAAGATCCACTACCCCCATGGCTGTCGGTATACCCATGGTTCGAGCCAGAATGGCCACGTGCGAGTTACCTGATCCTTTTACAGAAACCATGCCGCGCAATTTCTCTCGCGGCACTTCCATCAGCATGGCTGGCACCAGCTCCTCGCCAACCAGGATCGCATCATCCGGGTACTCGACGGGCTTGGTATTCCGGTCCTGCAGATAAAACAGCACCCGGGAACACAGGTCACGTATATCGGCTGCCCGCTCCCGCAAATACGGATCTTTCATCTGCTCGAACGTACGGACGTGGTTCAGGCCGACTTCGGCCAATGCCCCCTGGGCCCACTGCCCGTCGCGAATCAGATTGATGACTTCCTTGCCCCAGGCATCGTCATCCAGCATGCGCAGATAGACGTCGAACAGCTCACGCTCCTCGGGCTGCAACTGGTCACCGACAGAGCTGCTCAAGGCCCGGATGTCATCACGCACCGCATTCAGGGCGGCGTTGAACACCTCGACCTCACCATCCACATCACTGACCTGGCGACTGGGAATAAGGTTCAGATCGGCGCGCGGGAACACCACTACGGCCTGACCGATGGCCACGCCGGAAGCACCCGAGATGCCGGGAAAACTGGTGTCAAAACGCTTCTGACCGGAAGGACTCATGCCCTGGATGGCACCGGTGGCCTCCGCAGCCGCGATCACCCCGGCCAGCTGCGCCGACAACGTGATCAGGAAAGCCTCTTCTCCCGCATCGAAAGAGCGCTTGTCGCGATGCTGCACCACCAGTACCCCCAGCACCTGCCGATGGTGGATGATGGGCACGCCCAGGAAAGAGCGGTACTCCTCCTCGCCGGTCTCGGAGAGATAGCGGAAGTTGGGGTGAGAGCGGGCGTCCTCCAGGTTCAGGGGCTCGGCGTTGGCCGCCACCAGACCGACCAGGCCCTCACCGGCGGACAGACTGACATGGCCGACCGCTTCCTTGTTGAGGCCCCGGGAGGCCATCAATACATGGCTGTCGATGTCGGAGTCCATCAGGTACACGGAACAGACCTGCGTATTCATTGCATCCCTGACACGGGTGACGATCACCTCCAGTGCGCTCTGCAAATCCCTGGCGGAATTCACCTCCTGCACGATCTCACGCAGTCTGTCCAGCATCATTCAGTTTCCTGTTCTTGTTCAGATCGCCGCTACGGCCCGCGGCACGGGAGGTTCCAGAGTGTCAGGTGCTGCGCCTGGCCTGTCGGAGGTAGCGGTTCATCGGCCGGATCAGTTCCAGCAACGCCTTGCGGTAGACATCGCGCTTGAAATCGATAACCTGGCCCAGCGGGTACCAGTAGCTCACCCAGCGCCAATCATCGAATTCCGGCGTCTGCCCGGTGTTAGACAGAGAAATACGCTGTTCGTCGCCCCGCAAGGCCATCAGAAACCACTTCTGCTTCTGGCCGATACAGACGGGATTGGCATTCTGACGGATGAATCTCTTCGGCAGCTGATAATACAACCAGTCCCTGGTAGTGGAAAGCACCTCGACGTCGTCCGGCTCCAGACCGATCTCTTCCTTCAATTCCCTGTACATGGCACGCTGTAATTTCTCACCGGAGTGGATGCCACCCTGCGGAAACTGCCAGGCCTCCTGGCCAATACGGCGGGCCCACAGCAACTGACCTTCGAGGTTGCAGACAATTATGCCAATGTTGGGCCTGAACCCCTTTGAATCAATCATCTCGCCCCGATTCCTTTGTATGGCCAATAATCATTGTTTCACATATCCGAAAGCCGGATCAACGCACAGCAGCCGATTCCCACAACGCACCCGGCGACGGGTATACTACGCTGTTTTGAGCACAGGAATCCGGCATGAAACTGGCGATATTCGACCTCGACAACACGCTGCTGGGCGGCGACAGCGACCACGCCTGGGGAGAATTCCTGATCGACGAGGGGCTGGTGGACGCGGAAACGCACAGGGCTCGCAACGACGCATTTTACCGTCAATACCAGGACGGCACACTGAAAATCGCCGATTACGTGGCGTTCGCCGCCGAACCCATCGCCGGGCTGAACCCCGAGCACCTCAACACCCTGCATGACGCCTTCATGGAGCGCTTCATCCATCCCCTGCGCCTGCCGAAAGCCATGGAGCTGCTGGACAGCCACCGTCAGAGCGGCGACAAGTGCCTGATCATCACGGCCACCAACCGCTTCATCACAGACCCTATCGCCCGCTGGCTGGGGGTCGAGGAACTGATTGCCACCGAACTGGAAACCGTGGATGGTATTTACACCGGGAAGATGTTGGGTACACCCTGTTTCCAGCAGGGCAAGGTGACCCGGCTCAGAGAATGGCTTGAGTCACATCACCGGCAATCGGGAGCAGAGATGCTGACTCTGGACAACAGCGTGTTCTACAGCGACTCTTTCAACGACCTCCCTCTGCTGGAGCAGGCCGGGGAAGCCGTGGCCGTGGACCCCGACGACCGGCTACGGGACATCGCCACCCGGCGCGGCTGGCGCGTACTCAGTCTTCGTTGAGCCTGATCTCCACAATCAGATCGTCGGCTATGCGCTCCAGTGCTTCACGCAGAGGCTCGGTATCCATGCCGGGCGGTACCCGCAGTGAAGCACTGGCCTGGAACAGCATATCCGCTGACATCGGCGCACTGACGCAATCCGTCTCCAGCGATTCCACGTTGACGTGCTGGGCCGCCAGCACCTGAAAAACCTCACGGACAATACCGGGCCGGTCATTGCCCACCAGACTGAGGTGTAGCAGGCCGGACTCCGTCTCTACGTCCGAGGCACGGCCACGCTCCACCACCAGGCGGATACCTTCCAGTGCGTGTAACTCCTCGATCAGTGCATCCGCCTTCGCCGCATCCACATTGATGCGGAGAATACCGGCGAACTTGCCGGCCAGCTGCGACATACTGCTTTCCAGCCAGTTGCCCCCGTGATCGGCGACCGTCCGCGCCAGACTGTCAACCAGACCCGGACGGTCATCGCCGATCAGGGTGAGAATCAGATAGGTACTGCTCATCTACTGCTCCTGACCACTCAGCCGATCCGAACGCGACGGGGGAAGCGGCCGAATTCTTCCCAGTAACTGACCCGTTCCGGAAGCTCGTCGGCCGGCAACTGTACCTGGCCATCCTCATCGGTGACTCGCGACACGATGGTGTGGTCACCGGATGACGCACCCTCCCAGTCGTAGTGAAACAGTTTCCAGGACCAGGTGCTCGACTGCGGATCGATCTGCGCTTCGCGCCACGGGCCATCGTCAACACGCACTTCCACGCTGCGCAGCGGCGTGCCGTCATTGACCACGAATCCAGTGATGCGGTGGCGACCACCCTGGCGGGTGACCCGCACAATGACCGATTTGAGATTCATGCGCGCCACCGAGTTTTCTACCCAGCGCTCCTCGTCCCCGACCTGTTCACGCTTCAGCGTCACATAGTCGCGGCCCATGAAGCGGCCCATGTAGCGGGTATCCTGGACATGGATCTGGGTCAGCCACTTGACGTTGGCCACGCCATAGAAACCCGGCACGATCAGTCGCAGCGGCCGGCCATGATGGACGGGCAGGGGCTCGCCGTTCATCTCGTAGGCGAGCATGTTGGGCTCGCGAAGCGCATCCTCGACGGAGAGGCTGCGGGCGAATGCTTTCTCGACTTCCCGGCCCCGAATCTCCTCCGTGGCGGTATCCGCGCCGAAGAAAACAACTTCGCGGCCTTCCTCGCGGATACCCGCCCGCTCCAGAATCCCGCGCAGACTCACGCCGCGCCAGCGGGCATTACCGACCAGGCCATGGAACATGCGGTTGCCGTTGCCGCCACACTCGAAACCGATATCCTGCTCCACCGTCGACAGATCCATCAGGTCCGCCAGGGTATAGGTCTGCGGCCGCTCCACCAGACCGCTGACCTGCAGTGTGAACTGCGCCGGATCGAGCTCGGGTTGGCCGTAATGCTGGACCACATAGAAGTCATCGGAGTGAAAATTCGTGATCTCCCGGGTGTCGATGACGTGGGTGCTGTTCGGCCGACGCGGCCCCGGGTTGAAACTGTCCGGTACATCCAGGAACGGAACCACCCGCTCACCCTGTGCCAATGCCCCCCAGGGGAAGGCGCCCGCCCCCATCGCCAGGGCACCGGCACCCAGACCGCGTTTCAGGAATGTCCTGCGCTCATCATCATGTTGCGTCATCTCGTCAGGCCTCGTGTGCTGCGACTCATTGTTTTCAGTTCTGCCGAACCAAAATACCACAAAACAGTCTGCGGTTGCCGCAACAGGTGCCGGCCGGGCGGGAATATCACCTGCGAACCCTGCAGTGGCGCCTCATTTCGTGTATAATAAGCGTCTTTGCGCAGCACAATCGGAACGAAATCATGGCAAACAAATCCAAGAAAGAGGCGGCCAGCGTGGATCGCGCCAGTCTGTCGAATCACATCGAGGCATTCCTGAAGTCCGGCGGCGAAGTCAAACAAATCCCTACAGGCACCAGCGGCCAGACCACGACCACAGGTCCGCGCCAGATCGTACTCAGCCACAAGAGCAACACCTGAACGCTACAGCGGACTGATCGAGTATCCCCGGTCTTCCAGCAGGCCGAGCAACCCGTCCTCTCCCGGCAGATGCGCGACACCCACCAGCACCATGGCGGTACCCTCGTCGCGCAAAGCCTCCTCGATGACAGGAATCCAGTTGTGGTTGCGTTCAACCAGCATGGTCTCATAGCTCTCCGGCGCCTCAGCCTTCATGTCTGCCACGAACAGCTCCTGCATCGCCTGCATGTCGCCGCTGCGCCATTGCTCCACCATGATTTCAACCTGCTCCCCCGCCTGTTCGAAATCCTCCAGCGCGTAGAGGATGAAATCGCTCTCATTGCCCTCGCCCATGGCCGCGAGCATGTCGATCTGGTCCTGGATCGACTCCAGCTCGGCGGTGGCCTTGCTATCTCCCATCGCCCGGGTGTTGAAGTACATATCGACACCCTGCGGCGTGAAGCCGAGCTTCCGGAATTCCACCACGGACAGTGTGCTGTATAGCAAGCCCGGCTTGAAGTTCTGCAACATCGCCATGGGCATGCCGGCCTCGCTGACGTACTCCTCCAGTGCCGCATATGCCTCGTCATTGAGTACGTCCCGGACAGTCCGGCCGTCCTGGTAGGTCAGCTGCTGCATGATGGTCGACTGCAGTGACACATCATTCAGGGCATTGATGTCGGTCTCGAAATAGAGCCGGTCGGAAGCCTCGTAGGCCTGCTCGAACTGCGGCGGCAACGGATAGTCCGACTGACGCAGCAGGTGGATGGTGCCGGCCAGATACAGGACATTGTCATCGGCGCCGCGCACCTCGAAGACCGAGGTCTGCTCCTGGGCATGGAGCAGCGTACTGCCGGCCAGGACCAGCAGAGCGAGAAGAACGGCGGTGATTGCCTGTGGACGGAGTCGGTTCATGATGATCGTATGCATGTCAGAAATCCTTTTTCCGGGAGAGGCCCCCTGTCTGTTGTGAATGATCCGGTTTCTGCATCCCTCATGATTACGGTAGCATGAGATCACGAATCGCGCCCGGCATCAGCCGCAGGAAACCGACAAGTCATGGCAAAACTGTTATTCCGCCTTCGTGGCGTACCCGATGATGAGGCCGGTGAGGTCCGGGAATTGCTCGAGACCAACGGCATCGACTACTACGAAACCGCCGCCGGTAACTGGGGCATTTCCATGCCCGGCCTGTGGCTGCGTGACGAGGGTGAGCTGCCCAGGGCAAAGGCCCTGCTGGACGACTACCAGGAGCAGCGGGCCAGACAGGCGCGGGCCGACTGGGAAGAGGACCGGCGCATGGGACGGCAGCCGACCCAGTGGCAGCTGATCTGCCAGCAACCACTGAAAGCGGCCCTCTGCCTGGCCGCCGTCAGCGTCATTCTCTACATCTCGATCTCGGTTTTCTTCAGCTTCTGAGCCGGGTCAACCGGTCAGACGGATGCGCAGCGGCGTCAGGCCCTCGACCTCAGCCTCGAGTTCATCTCCGGTGACCACCGCACCGACCCCGGAAGGGGTGCCGGTGAAAATCACATCGCCAGCCCGCAACGTGTAGTAGGTGGACAGCTCGGCGATCACTTCGGGCACTTTCCAGACCATATCGGCGATATCCCCGTCCTGGCGGATTTCGCCATTGACCCGCAGCCGGATACGGCCGCTGTCGATCAGACCGGTCTCACTGACCGGCGTCAGTGCCGCCATGGGCGCCGAATGATCGAAGCCCTTGGCCACATCCCAGGGCCGGCCCTTGTCCTTGGCCTGCGCCTGCAGGTCCCGGCAGGTAAAATCGATGCCCACCGCGTAGCCGTAGATGCAATCACTGGCCTGCTCCACAGTCAGCCGGCTGCCGCCGGACTGCAGCGCGACGACCAGTTCGACCTCATGGTGCAGGTCGTTGGTACGGGGCGGGTACGGCACCTGCCCGCCCTCATGCAGCACCGAAGAGGCCGGCTTGCTGAAGAAGAATGGCGCCTCACGGTCATCCGCCCCCATCTCCCGCGCATGATCGGCGTAGTTGCGGGCCACGCACAACACGCGGTGGACCGGGAACAGGGCTTCCTCGCCCACCACGGGTAGTGCCGGCGCGGGCATATCAAACAGCAGCTTCACGTTCTTTCTCCTTCAGACAGATCAACTTATGCGTTGCCCAGATAACCACGCACTGGCGGGGCGACATCGCGGCGCTGCAGCAGTTGTTGCAAGGCCCACTGGTGTTCAGCCGGCACCTCACGCAGGAAACGGACCGTGGCGCCTTCCAGCACCGCCACGGCGACGCCGTCGCAGAACAGCACCCGGTTACGCGTCACGCGCGGCACACGGGTGCCGGGCAGAAATACGGGCAGCAGCGTAACCGGGTCCGTAGCGCTCAGGCAATGGTAGATGCCATCGCTCCAGCGCGGCCCGGCCTCTCCGGTATCTTGTTCACGCAGGGGCCGGGCGGCCTGCCGCAGTGCCTCCACCGTGCCCGGCAGGGCGAACTGTTCGCCACCCACGCCGGCAATGAAACGCCCTCCACGCACGTCCCCGCGCAGCTCCAGCCGCCGCAGCACCTGAAGCAGCACGCGCCAGGGAGGCGGCGCAGACTCCCTGGAAAGTACCTGACGGAACAGTACCCCCCAGCGCCGCAGGTAGACCATCACCAGCTCCTCAAGCTGTTCGTCGGGGGCAGCGCTGTCGCCAACCGGAGCACCTGGCAGTGCCCGTGGCAGCAGCGACCAGCGTCCGGCATCCTCGATCTGCCAGGCCGGGCGGCGCCGGCGGCGTCCTCCCGACTTTCTGGCTGCGGGCGTCAGCAGCGCCCTCAACCCGGCGAAACTGTCACTGCTCAGCTGCCCACGCGCCACCAGTTCGGCCACTCCCTCCTCCAGTTGCGCGGGCAGCAGCCCGGTGCGGCGGGCCAGATCACTGAAGAAGCTGGCACCGTGCTGCCTCAGATCTTCCCGGATGCGCTGCGCCGCCGTGCCGCAATCTCCCGCCTCATTGGCGCCGGAGTCCTGATTCCGCCGGTCGGCATCACAGAGCTGCTGCCAAAGCCCGCTGTTCTCCCGGCGCGCCAGCGTGACTGGCGTAGCTTTCACGGGACCGGCGCTATGGCGGCGCCCGGCCCGCACAGCGCCCAGCGCGGCGGGCGCCTCATAGCGCCCCCAAACCACCCGGCCACTGATGCAATACAGGTCCAGCCAGTTCGGGTCGTAGAGTGCCAGTCGCGCCGGCAGGATATCACCTTCCCAGGCCGCAGCCGGGGCGGACAGTCCATCCAGGCGCTCCAGCGCGCGCTGGAGCAGCGCCTGCCCCTCTGGCGCAGACGGCAACGATACCGGACGGGGCGAGAGGTGTTGTTCGCGGATCTCGTGCAAGGCGAACAGAAACAGCGCATAGGCCTGCAGGGAAACCGGCCGGATCATCTCTCGGTGGGCATCAATCGTGTAGCGATGGATACGCTGGAGCAGGCGCCGCTCACACCACAGCTCGCCCGCCGCCTCACCACCGAAGCGACCACGGAACACGAAGCCCTCCGATTCCAGTTGCAGCAGGGCACGCTCGATGGTCTCAGACGGCAACAACAATGCCTCCGCAAGCTGACCGGCGGACACCGGACCCGAGCCGTCCAGCCGTCCGCGTACCAGCGCGCTCGCTGCCTCCTCCGGTGTCCAGGTTTCCGCTGCCAGTGCCGGCGGCAAGCCGGGTTCGGGTTCCATCACGGCATCGGGAAACAGCGCGCGAATACAGGGCAGACGCTCGGTACACAGATAGCGCAGGCGCCCGTTTTCATCCGGTTTCATCTGTAAGGTGCGCCCTTCGCCTGTCAGTTGCTGCAGCGCGGCATCCGCAGCACTGTGCGCCACTTCCTCCTCCGACATCAGCCCCAGGGTCAGCAGACCATCGTGCAGCTCCTCGACATTGCGCATCAGCGGCCAGGCTTCCTCGCGAACCCGCTCAATGGCCGCCGGATCAAGCTGGCTGTAGTCACCCTGTTCGGCCGGGTCCAGCCAGCTGCGGTTGCGGATGGCGTTGGTGCGGCGCTCCTCGAACGGCGCATCGTCCAGGAAGGCATAGGGCCGGGCGTTGATGATCTCCTGCGCGAAGGGAGAGGGCTCACGAAGGTCCAGCGCCACCAGCCTCACCTCATCGTTCTCGATGCGCTGCAGCAGTTCCAGCAACCCGTCGATATCCATGGCCTCGGTCAGGCAGTCCTCGACAGTCTGCTCGACCAGCGGATGCTCGGGAATATCGCGCTTGCCGGGGATGTTTTCCAGGCAGGCCAGCTGGTCCGGGAAAACCTGCGCGATCAGGTCCTCGGCGTCCATGCGCTGGAACTGCGGCGGCACCCGGCCCCTGGAGCGCATGCGCTGGATGGCCAGAGAGCGAGTGGCATTCCAGCGCCAGCGTACCTCGAACATCGGCGCGTCCAGCATGGCCTGAATCAATACGTCCCGGGCACTGGCGCTGTTCAGATAACGCCACACATCATCCAGCACGAAGCTGTGCACCGACCCCAGGGAAATGACGGTGCTGTCCTCGTTGGCGGCGGCCTGCAGCTCGAAATTGAAGGTGCGGCAGAAGCGCTTGCGAAGAGCCAGCCCCCAGGCCCGGTTGAGGCGGCTGCCGAACGGCGAGTGGATGACCACATGCATGTCGCCGACTTCGTCGAAGAAGCGCTCCATGACCAGGCTATCGCGAGTGGGCATGACCTGCAGGGCGGTGCGGCCGGCATTCAGGTAGTCCACCAGCTGCTGGGCAGCCGCCTCCGGCAGTGACAGCTCATCGACCAGCCAGCGCACGGCCTGCGAGGGCGCCTTGTCCAGCAGGTACTGATCCACGGTCTCGCGCAGCCGGGACACGGATTCAGACAGCTCAGCACTGCGGCCCGGCCCCTCGCCGAACCAGAACGGTACCGTGGGCTTCATGCCCTGCGCGTCCTTCACCCGAACCTTGAGGCCGTCCACACGCAGCAGCTGCCAGCTGTGGCTGCCCAGCGTGAAAACATCGCCGGGCAACGTTTCCAGGGCGAAATCCTCGTTCAGCGTGCCGACCACAGTGTCCTCCGGATCCAGCACCACCTGGTAGTCGAACATGTCGGGAATGGCGCCGCCGTTCATCAGCGCAGTGAGCCGGGCGCCACGGCGGGGACTGACGCGGTCATTGATGCGGTCGTGGTGCAGCCAGGCGCCACGGCGGCCCAGCCGCGAACTGTAGCCCTCGGCCAGCATCCGCACCAGCGCATCAAAACGCCTGCGGGGCAGCTCCCGGTAAGGCCAGGCACCGTTGAGCAGCTCATACAGTGCATCCAGCGGCAACGGTTCGCCGGTTTCATCGTGACGGGCCGCCACCTCGGCCACCAGCTGCTGGGACAGGATGTCCAGCGGATGGTCCGGCATCAGTATGCGGTCCAGCTCACCCCGGTGGATGCTGTCCAGCAGCGCGGCGCATTCGATCAGGTCATCGCGGGTCAGCGGGAACAGGATGCCTTTGGGCAGTGCCCCGACCGCGTGACCGCTGCGGCCCACCCGTTGCAGGAACGTGGCGATGCGCTTGGGCGAGGCGAACTGCACGACCAGATCCACCGAGCCGATGTCGATGCCCAGCTCCATGGACGCTGTGGCGACCAGCACTTTCAGTCGTCCCTGCTTCAGGTTCTGTTCGGCGGCATGACGGTGGTCCTTGCTCATGCTGCCATGGTGGGAGCTGACAGCCTCCTCACCCAGGCGCTCGTTCAGTGCCAGCGCCAGCCGCTCGGACAGGCGCCGGGTGTTGACGAACACCAGCGTCGTCTCGTGCGCCTCAATCAGGGTCACCAGCCGTTCGTAGAGCTCCTCCCACACCTCGGCGCTCATCAGGGCGGTCAGTGGCGAGGACGGCACCTCGATACGGAGATCCAGCTGCCGCCGGTGTCCGGCATCGACGATGACACAATCGCGCTCGTCCTCTCCAACCAGAGAGCGTCCGGTCGGATCGCGGCCGGTCAGATAGCGCGCCACCAGCTCGATGGGCTTCTGCGTGGCCGACAGACCGATGCGCTGCAGCGGCCCGTCCACCAGCGCCTCCAGTCGCTGCAGGGAGAGCGATAGATGGGAACCGCGCTTGTCGCCCAGCAGCGCGTGGATCTCGTCGACGATCACGCTGCGGATCGTGCGCAGCAGTTTCCTGCCATTGGCACTGGTCAGCAACAGATACAGGGACTCGGGCGTGGTGACCAGGATATGCGGCGGGCTGCGCAGCATCTTCTGACGGTCCGGTTGGGGCGTGTCGCCGGTGCGCACGGCCACCGTGATGTCGCACGGCGCGCTACCCTGCTGCAGCAATTCATCGGCAATGCCATTAAGCGGATCCTGCAGATTGCGCTGGATATCGTTGCCCAGCGCCTTGAGGGGGGAGATGTATAGCACCCGGGTCCGCGCCTCCAGCGGCCCCTCGCGCGATTCCTGCACCAGCTGATCGATGGCGCAGAAAAATGCCGCCAGGGTCTTGCCGCTGCCGGTGGGCGCGGCAATCAGCGTGTGGCGGCCATCACGGATCGCGGGCCAGGCCTCCGCCTGTGGTCCAGTCGGCGCGCCGAAGCGCTGCTCGAACCAGGCCCGGCTGGCCGGATGGAATGCGTCCAGTTCCCCGGTAGATTCGATCAAATCTGTTTCTCCTGACCAGCCTCTGGCCGTATAATAACGGGATGTTATCGACGATCAAACAGCATGTCGCGCAGCTTTGGAAGGACAACCGCAAGTTTGTCCTCATTCTGGCCTGCATCGTGGGCTTCAAGAGCGCCGTCGCGGACCTGAACTCCATCTCCGGGCATTCCATGCAGCCCAACCTGCTGGATGGCGACAAGGTCTGGGTCAACAAGGTGGCGTACGACATCAGCCTGCCTTTTGTGGACATGCCCTTGCTGTCCGTGGACGACCCGGAACGCGGTGACATCGTCATCATCGACTCGGTGGCCGCCGGCAAGCGCCTGGTCAAACGCGTGGTGGGCATTCCCGGCGACGCCGTCTACATGCGCAATGGCATGCTGGTGGTCAATGACGAGGTGGCCGCCTACGAGCGTGTCACTCCCGGCCCGGAAGATGGGACCACCATTGTATCCGAACAATTGCAGAAACATGACTACCAGGCGTTGATCACCGCCGAATCCGGTCGCCGCAGCGTGAACAGTCACGGGCCGATGGAAGTGCCGCCCGGGCATTACTTCGTACTCGGCGACAATCGCGGCAACAGCGCTGACAGCCGCGTCTACAGCTTTATTGGCCGCGACGAGATCGTGGGCCGCTCGAGTTCAGTGATCTTCTCGCTGGACCCCGACAAGCATTTCCTGCCCCGCACCGGCCGCTTTCTGCACGCGCTGGAATGAAAAAACCGGGGGAACCGGAAAACCGGGACCGGAAAACCGGACGGAAAACCGGGACAGTCCCCCTTTTTCCGGCTCCCCCATTGTGTTCGCATGCCAGAGAACGCACGGAAAAAGGGGGACTGTCCCGGTTTTCCGTCCGGTTTTCCGGTCCCGGTTTTTTCCTATATCTGCTAGAATCATGCGCTGACCATTCACTGACGGCAAATCCGGACTCTTCGTGGGAAAACAGACACCGCTGTACCAGCAACACATCGATGCCGGCGCCCGGATGGTGGACTTCGCCGGCTGGGACATGCCCATTCATTACGGCTCCGTCATCAACGAGCATCATAGGGTCCGCCAGCAGTGCGGCATGTTCGACGTCTCCCACATGACCATCGTGGACATCACTGGCACCGGTGCCCGGGGCTATCTCCGCCGTCTGCTGGCCAACGATGTCGCGCGCCTGGAATCCGGGCAGGCCCTGTACAGTGCGATGCTCAATGAATCCGGCGGCGTCATCGACGACCTGATCGTCTACCGGCTGGCGAACGGCTACCGCCTGGTGGTCAACTGCGCCACCCGCGACAAGGACCTGGCCTGGATGGAGCGCTGGCGGGCAGGCTTCGACGTCACGCTGGCGGAGCGTGACGAACTGGCGATCATCGCCGTGCACGGTCCCGATTCCATTGACCAGGTCTGCGCGCACCTGCCGGAAGGCGTGGCACAGGCGACCCGCGAACTGAAGAACTTCCGCGCCACCGAGCAGGAAGACTGGCTGGTGGCCCGCACCGGCTATACGGGCGAGAAGGGCCTGGAGCTTATTCTGCCCGCTTCCGATGCCACCGCTCTGTGGCAGGCACTGCTCAACGCGGATGTACAGCCGGTGGGTCTGGGTGCCCGTGACACGCTGCGCCTGGAAGCCGGCATGAACCTCTACGGCCAGGACATGGACGAGGAAATCTCACCCCTGTCCGCCAACCTGCGCCGCACCCTCATTATGGAGCCCGCCGACCGCGACTTCCTCGGCCGCGAGGCAGTGGAACACGACCTGGAGCGATTCGAAGCCGGAGAGCTGCCGGTACAGACAGGGCTGGTGCTGGAAGAGCGCGGCGTGATGCGCGCCGGCCAGAAGGTGATCTGTTACGACAGCGCGGACGAACAATGCGGGGAAGGCATACTGACCAGCGGCACCTTCTCGCCCACATTGAAGCATTCCATTGCATTGGCTAGAATCCCGGCCAATACGTCACGCTGTGAAGTAGAGCTGCGAGGCCGGCCGCAGGCGGTGCGGATGGTGCCGCCCGGATTCGTACGATTCGGAAAAAAACGGTTCGACTGAACACGACCAGACACGCCATGGCCAGACACACCAAAAGAGAGGATTGACCTGTGAGCGACTTCCCGGATGACCTGAAATACGCTGCCACTCACGAATGGGTGCGACTGGAGGAAGACGGCACGGTCACCGTCGGCATCTCCGATCATGCCCAGGAATTGCTGGGCGACATCGTCTTCATCGAATTGCCCGAGGAAGGCGGCACGGTCGCGGTACGCCAGGAAATGAGCGTGGTGGAGTCGGTCAAGGCCGCCTCGGATGTCTATGCACCGGTTTCCGGCGAGATCGTGGCCGTCAATGAAGATCTGACCGACTCGCCGGAAGTGGTCAACAACTCTCCCTATGAAGACGGCTGGATCTGCCGCATTCTGCCCAGCGACGAAACCGAACTGGCCGAACTGATGGATGCCAAAGCCTACGCCGCACAGATCGAGTAAGCCTCCCACTCCGGACACCTGACCATGACTGAACCCAGACTGGGCGAACTGCAACAGTCCGCCGACTTTATCCGCCGGCATATCGGCCCCGCAGCGGATCAGATCTCCAGCATGCTGGAGACACTGGAACAGCCCTCGCTGGAGGCGCTGACCGATGCCACGGTTCCGGAGATCATCCGCCACCGCCCGGCCCTGGAGCTGGCGCCGCCGTGCAGCGAGGCCGATGCGCTGACGGCACTCCGGGCCATCGCGGAAGAGAACCGGCTGAACCGGTCTTTTATCGGACTGGGTTATCACGACACCATCACACCCAATGTCATCCTCCGCAATGTGCTGGAAAATCCGGGCTGGTACACTGCCTACACGCCCTACCAGCCGGAGATCTCCCAGGGCCGGCTGGAGACTCTGCTGGCCTTCCAGCAGATGACGCTGGACCTGACCGGCATGGAGCTGGCCAACGCCTCGCTGCTGGATGAAGCCACTGCGGCAGCCGAGGCCATGGCCCTGGCGAAGCGGGCCAGCCGCAGCAAGAGCAATCGCTTTTTCGTGGACCGGCATTGCCTGCCCCAGACTCTCTCGGTACTGGAGACACGGGCCAGCAGCTTCGGTTTCGAGCTGATCATCGATGATCCGGAAAACGCCGGAAATGAAGAAGTGTTCGGCGCCCTCTTCCAGTATCCGGACTGCCGTGGAAACCTGCGCGACCTGACGCCCCTGTGTGAACGGCTGCACGAACAGCAGGCCATCGTCGCCGTGGCAGCCGACCTGATGAGTCTGGCCCTGTTGAAGCCACCGGGCGAGTCCGGCGCCGATGTGGTGCTGGGCAGCAGCCAGCGCTTCGGTGTCCCCATGGGCTACGGCGGCCCGCACGCCGCCTATTTCGCCACCCTCGACAAGTACAAACGGGCCGTGCCGGGGCGCATCATCGGCGTATCCGTGGACAGCCGTGGCAAGCAGGCCTATCGCATGTCCCTGCAGACCCGCGAACAGCACATCCGCCGCGAGAAGGCCAACAGCAACATCTGCACCGCGCAGGTACTGCTGGCCAACATCTCCGCACTATACGCCATGTACCATGGCCCGGACGGTATCCGCACCATCGCCCGCCGCATCCACCGCCTGACTCGCATTCTCGCCACCGGCCTGCGGTCACAGGGCCTGAACTGCAACGAAACGTTCTTCGATACGCTGAGTATCGAACTGGACAGCACGGCGCGCGACGCTGTCCTGCAGCGCGCCGATGCAGCGGATATCAATCTGCGCAGCGATGATTCCACGCTGGTCGGCATCAGCCTGGACGAATGCAGCACTGCAGCGGACGTGAAAACCCTCTGGCGCATACTGCTGGGCGCCGACGCGCAATCACTGTCCGTGGAAGCGCTGGACGAGCGCATCGTGGCAGGGGAAGAGACACCGGCCATTCCGGCGGCCCTGCAGCGCCAGTCCGCGATTCTCGAACATCCACTGTTCAATCGCTTCCACAGCGAAACGGACATGCTGCGCTACCTCAAGCGCCTGGAGAACCGGGACATTTCCCTGACCCACTCGATGATCCCGCTGGGCTCCTGCACCATGAAACTCAATGCCACGGCCGAGATGCTGCCCATCACCTGGCCCGAATTCAGCAAGCCGCACCCCTTCGTCCCGAAGGAACAGATGCCGGGCTATGCCCGCATGATCGGCGAACTGGAGGACATGCTGGCGGAGATCACCGGCTTCGACGGAGTCAGTATGCAGCCCAACTCCGGCGCCCAGGGCGAATACGCCGGCCTGCTGGCCATCCGCAAGTACCTGGACAGCCAGGGCCAGTCGCAGCGCAATGTCTGTCTGATCCCCAGTTCCGCGCACGGCACCAACCCGGCCAGCGCCCAGATGCTGAGCATGAAAGTGGTCGTGGTGGCCTGCGACGAGCAGGGCAATATCGATGTCGATGACCTCAAGACCAAAGCGTCGCAGTATGCCGACACGCTGGCGGCACTGATGATCACCTACCCGTCCACACACGGAGTCTACGAGGAAGCCGTGCGCGACATTTGCCAGGTGGTGCATGATCACGGCGGCCAGGTCTACATGGACGGGGCCAACCTCAACGCCCAGGTCGGTGTCAGCCGGCCCGGCGACATCGGCGCCGATGTGTCCCATGTCAATCTGCACAAGACCTTCTGCATCCCGCACGGCGGCGGTGGCCCCGGCATGGGACCGATCGGTCACAAGGCCCACCTGGCACCGTTCGTGGCCAATCATCCACTGGTGAAGCTGGACGGGCCGGACAACGACAATACCGCTGTGTCCGCCGCCCCCTGGGGCAGCGCCTCCATCCTGCCGATTTCCTGGATGTACATGAAAATGATGGGGGCCGAAGGGCTGCTGGAAGCCACGCAGGTGGCCATCCTCAATGCCAACTATGTCGCCCGCCGCCTGGAGGCGCACTATCCGGTGCTGTATACCGGCCGCAACGGCATGGTGGCCCACGAATGCATCATCGATCTGCGCCCGCTCAAACAGAGCGCGGGCGTCACCGATGAAGACGTGGCCAAGCGTTTAATGGACTACGGGTTCCATGCCCCTACCATGTCCTTCCCGGTGCCGGGCACGCTGATGATCGAGCCCACGGAAAGCGAGTCGAAGCCGGAGCTGGACCGCTTTATCGAAGCCATGATCGGCATCCGCCGGGAAATCACCCGTATCGAGTCCGGCGAAATCGATGCGGAGAACAATCCGCTGAAGAAAGCGCCACACACCCTGGCCGACATCATGGACGAGCAATGGGACCGCCCCTACAGCAAGCAGGAAGCAGCCTGGCCGGTCGAGGCGTTGCGGGACAACAAATTCTGGCCCTCCGTAAACCGCATCGACAATGTCTATGGCGACCGCAATCTGCACTGCAGCTGTCCGCCCATGGAGGCCTACCAGTAACCGGCTTGAATTTCCCCCGTCTCATCCCCATTTAGGTCTATAACAGGGGCGGGCCTGCCCTGACCTGGTAGATACAGTTTATCTATCGTAATATGAACTATAATTCATTTTACCTAACACGAAGATCACTCTATGATGACCGTGTTTTCGATGAAACCGGCCACCACCATGGCATACGAGTGATACCGGTTCATCACCCGAACATGATTTGAAACGGCAACGAAAGGAGCAAGACAGTGAGCTTGATCGATACTGAAGTAAAACCGTTCCAGGCAACCGCCTTCCATAATGGCGAATTCATCGAAGTCAGCGACGCGGACCTGCGCGGCAAGTGGTCCATCGTATTCTTCTACCCGGCCGACTTCACCTTTGTCTGCCCCACCGAGCTGGGCGACCTGGCCGACTACTATGACGAGCTGAAGAAGCTGGGCGTGGAAGTCTACTCGGTCTCCACCGACACGCACTTCACGCACAAGGCATGGCACGACAGCTCCGAGACTATCGGCAAGATCTCCTACCCGATGGTGGGCGACCCGACCGGCGCGGTTTCACGCAACTTCGGCGTCTACATCGAGGAGAAAGGCCTGGCACACCGCGGCACCTTCGTGATCGACCCCGAAGGCCGCATCAAGGTAATGGAAACCACCACCGAAGGTGTGGGCCGTAACGCCGCCGAACTGGTGCGCAAGGTCAAGGCCGCACAGTACATTGCCGCTCATCCGGGCGAAGTGTGCCCGGCCAAGTGGGAAGAAGGTGGCGAGACACTGGCTCCGTCACTGGACCTGGTCGGCAAGATCTGACGAGTGCTCGCGGGGTTTTCGCCCCGCTCGCATAGCACTTCTTCTCAAGGAAAATAACCGGTCACTGCGACCGGGTTCCTGAAGATGGTGCCCGAGGATGCCCGGGCGAACACCGTCCGGGTATTTTTTTGCCTGAAATCCGTGAATGCGCGAGGAACGAAATCACATGCTCGACGACAACATGAAAACCCAGCTGAAGGCCTACCTGGAGAAAGTCACCCGGCCCTTCGAGATCGTGGCTTCGCTGGACGACGGGGCAAAATCGCAGGAGCTGCGGGGCATGCTTCAGGATATCGCCGGCCTGTCCGACAGGATCAGCTATCGCGAGGACGGCGACAACCCGCGCAAGCCCGGCTTCTCGCTGCAACACGCCGAGCAGGAGACGAACCTGTACTTCGCCGGCATTCCGGGCGGGCACGAGTTCACCTCCCTGATCCTGGCCCTGCTGCAGGTCGGTGGTCATCCGCCCAAAGCGAGCGAGGAAGTCCAGCAACAGATCCGTGACCTGGAAGGCCCGCTGCACTTCGAGACCTACTTCTCACTGTCCTGCCAGAACTGCCCGGACGTCGTTCAGGCGCTCAACCTGATGGCCGTACTGAACCCGAACGTCAGCCACGTGGCCATGGACGGCGCCCTGTTCCAGGATGAGGTGGACGAGCGCGAAGTCATGTCCGTGCCCACGGTATTCCTGAACGGCGAACATTTCGGTCAGGGCCGCATGACCGTGGAAGAGATCCTCGGCAAGGTGGACACCGGCGCGGCGGCCCGCGACGCCGAGAAGATGAAGGACAGGGAGCCGTACGAGGTACTGGTCATCGGCGGCGGACCGGCCGGCGCCTCCAGCGCCATTTACGCGGCGCGCAAGGGTATTCGCACCGGCGTCGCCGCCGAGCGCTTCGGCGGCCAGGTCCTGGACACCGCAGGCATCGAGAACTTCATCTCGGTCTCCCATACCGAGGGCCCGGTGCTGGCTCGCCATCTGGAGGAACACGTCAAGGACTATGACGTCGACATCCTCAACGGCCAGCGCGCCGCCGCATTGAAACCTGCGGAAGGCGACAGCGGCCTGCACGAGGTCGAGTTTGAAAACGGCGCCACACTGAAGTCGAGGACCCTGGTGCTGGCGACCGGCGCACGCTGGCGCGAGATGAACGTTCCGGGCGAGGACGAGTACCGCAACAAGGGCGTGGCGTTCTGTCCGCACTGTGATGGCCCGTTGTTCAAAGGCAAGCCCGTCGCGGTAATCGGCGGTGGAAACTCCGGCGTGGAGGCGGCCATCGACCTGGCAGGCCTGGTGTCCCACGTAACGCTGCTGGAGTTCGCGGACGAGCTGAAGGCCGATGAGGTACTACAGCGCAAACTTCGCAGCCTGGACAACGTCACCATCCTGACCAGCGCCCAGACCACCGAGGTCAACGGCGACGGCAAGAAAGTGACCGGCCTGACCTACAAGGATCGCAAGACGGAGGAAATGCACTCCCTGGAGATGGATGGCGTGTTCGTGCAGATCGGCCTGCTGCCCAACACCGAGTTCCTGAAAGGAACGGTAGAACTGTCGCAGTTCGGCGAGATCGTCGTCGATAACCGGGGCGAGACCAGCATCCCCGGCATCTTCGCGGCTGGCGATGCGACGACGGTGCCGTACAAGCAGATCGTCATCGCAATGGGCGAGGGGTCGAAGGCGGCGTTGAGTGCCTTTGACTATCTGATCAGGCACTGAGGACCTTTCGAGCTGTAGTGGCACCCCGTTGCCAATGACGCGGCCGGGGCGCCTATCCTTCTACTGCGCCAACGGATCGGGCCTCATCTGGAAGTGGTACACCTTGCTGGTAATATCCGTGTTCTCGCCTTCCATGTGGAACGGCGCCCGGCTGCTGATGGTGGCCCACAGTCCGCGTCCCTTCCAGCCAGCATCGGGGTCGTCGATGCGACCGTCCAGCCACTTGGTGTAAAAGCCCAGCGGGTAGGGCACGGTCAGGCGGACCCATTCGCCGCCATCATCCAGCACCAGCAGCGCACCGGACTGGTTGCCGGTGTTGATCGGTGTGTTCTCGCCCAGCCCCAGGGTATTGAACTGATCGACCCAGGTGTAATAGCTGCCTTCGGAGCTGCCCGGGGTATCCAGGTTGCTGAACTGCGGCAGGGGCTCGGTATGGAAACGCCAGCCTTCCGGGCAATGCTGCCCGGTCGCCTCCGGCCCGTTCAGCGGCCCCTCGCACAGGCGCCGGTCGAAGCTGGCCATATGGCCGCTGGCCAGTGCCGCCCAGGCCACCCCATCACGGTCGATATCCATGCCACGCGGCGAGAAACCCTCGATCGGGTCACCGTTCTCGTCTACCGGCAACTCGTAGTACTCCGTGAGCGCCGTCTCTGAGGGATTGTCTCCGGGCACGACACGGACCACGGCACCCGGATAGCCCAGGTTGGAGCCCCATATCGAACCATCCGGAGCCGGAGATACGGCGTAAAAACCGGAATTGATGCGCTTGTCCCGCTCGGGATCCACCTCGTCATCGGGCCCGACGTAGTCCGCATCACGGCGGCCGTTGCCATTCGTATCCAGAATGAACGGTGTCCAGCCCTGCGAAGCCTCCGCATCCCCGGTGGCCAGAAACTGCTCAGCATCCAGCCAGCCGATCACCTGTCCGCCGCCGCTGGTCCACAGTGTGTTGTTGTCGTCCTCCGCGAACATCAGGTGATGAGTGCTGAAACAGGTATCAATGGGCGTGTACTCGTCGGCCTCCGGATCATAGACACCGAGGTGGCGGCCCGAACGGGTCAGGGGAAACACCTGCGCCGACGGATGGTCGGAGCCCTCGCGGCAGAAATCGGGATTGTCGCCCGGGTCACGCACGCGGGCGGTGATCCAGACCCGGCCGTCTTCGTCCATCATCGGGTTGTGTACTGTGGTGGCACTGTCCCAGATCGGCTCGTCGCCCCAGTAGGGAGAAGGCTCCATAGGCGGTGACGGCTCAGGATCATACTCAGGGTCCAGCGGGAACACGGGGACCTCTTCCGTGCTGTGTTCCACCGGGTCCAGTACCGGCAGGTAATCAGCGCTGTTCTCCAGCGCGCCGTAAATCTTTCCGTAGGCATTGACCGTCGGGTCGCGCCGGTCGGTGGACACCAGGTCATGCAGGTAGGCGGTGGGATCAGCCCAGTCCCACTGGGTGATGACCACGTTGCGCTCGGTGCCCTGCGGGCGCTCGGGCACCGGCGGCAGTGCTCCATCCGCAATGCGGTCAGTCCAGTCTGCGTACATTTCCATGGTGCGTTGCTCGCCCATACGGCCCAGAATGCTCATCATGAAGCCGCCGGCCTGACCCGAGCGGACGCGCCGGTGCCAGGCCTCCTCGGTGGAATCGAAACCGCTGAACATCTCCGGAATCTCGCGAGTGGCCTTGTTGCCCATCTGATGGCAGACCACGCAACCCCCGTTGGTCACACTGCGGATGAACTCGGCCTGGTGCCGGACATCCTCGGCAATGCCATTGCCATCCGGTCCGGTGCCGGGAAATTCATCAGCTTCCGGGATCTCCAGCAGCGAATACCAGTAGCCAGCCGGATAGTACTCGGCCGCTGCTGCGGCGTCCGGCGCGGGTACAGCGGTATGATCCAGGCTCTGGCCGGGAGAGATAGCCAGCTTCTCCGAGTCCACCAGTCCGTAACCCCGGACCCATACCCGGTAGTCGGCCTCCGGCAGATCGGGAATCAGATAGCGCCCCTGCTCGTCAGTCACCACGATGCGGACGAAACGCGTCGGCAGGTCATCGGTTTCCGCGATGACCCAGACCCCGGCTTCGGGGCCGTCCGGGCCGCTGACCACCCCCCCGATGTCGCCCTCACCGGGCGTGACCGTGGCTGCGGTTTCGTTCGCGGACGTATCGGCTGTCTGCTCTGTGGAAGTGGCGGGATCAGAGGATTCGCTGCCGCAGGCAGCCAGTGCCAGTGCGATGGCAGAACCCAGTGCGGTGCGGGAAACGGCGGTATATCGGGACATGGCAGTGCCTCCTGGGTGATCGGGAGGTCCTTCTCGCCGACCTGATTGTCTTTGTTGTTGTAGCCTGTATCACAGGCCCACGATAGCGCAATCTTCATGCGTCGACAATCGGGAACCAGTGGGTCAATCCAGCGCATGGTCACGGCCCATGCCCGCCAGATGAACAAGAACAGTGATTGGACACAGAAATCGATTAGCGGTACCGTTAGCAGTCCCTGTACTCTCCGAAAAGGGAGTACCCATGGATCCGAGAATGATCTCCAGATAACGCATCCAATGCGTGCTATTTACGGGAGTAAGACAATGATAAGAAAATTCCTGGCTTCCCTTGCGCTTGTCGCGACCTACTCCTTCATCGCCGCCTCGCCCGGCGCCGTTGCCCAGAGCACGATCGAGCCGGCAGAGCCTTACAAGGTCGGCACGTTCGCGGTGGAGAATGAACAGTTTGTCGGCCTGGTCATGCGAGACGATTCCCTGATCGTCGATCTGGTCGAAGCCAACAAGGCCCTGGAGCTCATGCCCCAGTATCCTGCGGTCGATATGCCCGGCGACATGCTCGGCCTGATCGAACAGTACGAGTACGGCATGAAGAACCGGGTCTACGAGATCGTGAACTGGATGGTCGAGGAGGAGCTGTTGACTGGCATGGACCGGCCAGGCTATATCCATTCGGTGGATGACGTCGACATCCGCGCTCCGATCCAGTATCCGAGCAAGATCATGAATGCGGCGGTGAACTTCTATTCACACGCCTGTGAAGGCTGCACGGAAGAGGAACTGGCCGAACGCACTCGTGAGCGCCGGGAAAATCGCGGTGTACCCTACCTGTTCCTCAAACCCACCCGCGGCGCGGTCATCGGTGATGGAGAGGACGTGATCATGCCGTACGGCCGTGACGAGATAGAATACGAAGTGGAGATGGCGATTGTGTTCGGCCGCTCCGGCAAATATGTCTCGGCAAACCGCGCCTACGATTACGTATTCGGTTACATGGTCGCGATGGATGTCTCCGACCGCGGCGGGCGCCCGCCGGGTGGCTATGGCATAAGCTCCGACTGGTTCGTCGGCAAGGGCCACGACACCTTTGCACCGCACGGCCCCTGGATCGTACCCAAGGAATTCTACGGCGACCCCATGGAGCGCCTGCACCAGACCACGGTTGTTGACGGTGTCACCGTGCAGGAAGCCCGGGCCGGCGACATGATCCACAATATCCCCGAGCTGATCGAGTATGCCTCGTCCCTGATCACGATCTTCCCCGGTGACGTGCTGCAGAGTGGTACTTCCGGCGGCACCGGCGCCGGCCGCGTCGAGCGCGCCACCGGTTCCGGCTACCTGGTTGATGGGGAGACCATCAGCGCCAGCATCGAGGGTATCGGCACGCTGACCCACAGGGTCGTACGCGAAGAAAGTGTTCCGGATGACCTGACCGGGTCCCAGCTGACGCCGACCAGCGAATATCGCGACTGAAGGCAAGGCTTTGGAGAGACAGCATGAAAACAGCATTCCGTATACGAGTACTGCGTTTTTCCAGCGCTGCGGTGGCCGTATTGGCAAGCGCCACTGCATACGCGCAGCCCATCTCTCCGATTACCATCATCGACGGCGGGTACTCTGAATACTGTTCCCTGGCCGCTCACAATCCCGAGCACCTGCCCAACGTCCTGATCACCGGAACCCGCCTCCCTCTGTCGCCCATCCGGGTCTGCACACTGGCCATAGAGGCGGGCACCGAGCGGGTCAACCGTGCAGCGAACCACAACAATCGCGGTGTACTTCACTTCGAGACCGGCAACCTGGATGCCGCCCTGGCCGATTTCGAGGAAGCAATACGCCGGGATGAGCGTCTGGTGTTTGCGCACATCAACCGCGGCAACATTTTTATCCGGCGCGAGCAGTGGGAGCAAGCCATCAGCGCCTTCGACCGTGCAATCGAACTGGGTATCGACCCCGAGGCGGACCGCCTGGTCGAAGTCGCTGAGTCGGACGAACCCGGCGAGGGCGCCGCAATTCCCGAGATGGCGCGCGTCCACTTCAATCGCGGTATTGCACATGAGTACCTGGAGCAGCTCCGGGAAGCCTATCTGGACTACCGCCGGGCATCGGAACTGGCACCCGACTGGGATGTGCCACGACAGGAGATGGACCGCTTCGAGGTCGTGCGGTAACGATACAACAGCATCCGGACCTGCATCTGACACAGACTGGTCACGGGTCGATCCTGAGTGGACGCGCTGAGGGATCAGCTGGTCAATGGGCGACGGGCCACAGCAAGGCAGGAAGCCCGATTCCCGTGGCGTGCCAGGACGGCAAACTCCTCCAGCTCAATGCCGGCGGCCCGGACCTGTGCCTTGAACTCGTCCTCATACGTCACCCCGCCGAAATCAATGCCGGTGACCCATTTCAGCCGGGGTTTGAGGATCTCCATCCAGCGGGCCCGCTGCATTTCAATAGTCTGTGCCAGGTAGATGCGCCCGCCCGGATGCAGCAGGGCAGCACAGTGTCGCAATGCCTCCTCGGGCTCGGGCAGGAGCATCAGGCTGCCGGAGAAGTAGACGGCGTCATAGGGCCCGCCCTGGTGATCGTAGACCGATTCCAGACAGACCCGGGCCTGATCCTCGAGTCGGGAATCCCGGATTCGGCCCCGTGCGCGCCCTATGTAGTCCGCATCAATGTCGATGCCGGTCACATGTATCTTTTTTTTCCGCACCAGCTCCGCGTTTGACAGCAGCGCTCCGGCCGTACCAATACCGACATCCAGCAGCACGGCCCCTTCGGGCACACGTTGCAGGATCTCCGCGTACCACCGGGCGGTCAGCCTGAGGATGAGCGCGTCGTAGATAAAACTTCGGTTCATGGGCTCCAACCCAGCAATGACTCAGGATCGGCTACGCCGCCGGAACCAGTCCAGACCGGTTCCATAGTAGGCAAAGGCCATGAATACCGCCTGCATCGGAATTCGGCCCCACAGATACCAGGGAGAATTTTCAAAGTTCGGGACGTTACCCGGTACAGTCCAGCCGTAAATATTGAAAGGCAGCACCATGGCCAGGAAAATGAAAATGGCGGCACCGGTCAGTTTCTCGAAGCGCGGCCACCACAGGCCGACGACGAACAGCAATTCCAGCACACCAGAGGCATAGCTCCAGAAGTAGGGGAAGGGAATAAAGCCCGGTATCAGTGACACGACCGCATCCGCCGAGAAGAAATGCCCCCAGAAGCCGTAGTAGAGAAAGACCAGCGACAATACGGCCTTGAAGGGCAGGGCCCAGCGGAATGTGAAGCGTCCGGTGATACGGCTGGCCAGATAGAATACCGCCGCGAACGCAAGGGTCGGGACGAGGACGGTGAGGAATTGGGTGATGACACTGTTCATGGCGGGCTCCGGCCGAAAGATTCGACGCAGCCTACCACAAAACGGCGTATCCACCGACCCACTCGGATGCCCTCCGCCTCCTCGGCAACCAGGGTGCGACGGGCGGCCGTTACCGTGGCAGCCGGGAGGCGATCTTTCCGGCAGTCGAGCAGGTCCTGTGCATAGCGGGCCGTGAACTCGGGATGCCCCTGCAGCGCAAGCAGACGGCCCGGCACATGGAAGCCGGCCAGCGGACAGAACGCATTACTGAGCAACAACCGGGCGTCGGCGGGCAGACGCCGCACCTGGTCGCGATGGCTGGCGATGAGGCGCACGGCATCTCCCTCGTCGATGAACCCGGGCCGCTCCTGCAGTTCGTAGCGCATTACACCGAGTCCCCAGCCTTTGTCGCTGCGCGCGGCTTCTCCGCCCAGCGCGTGGGCCAGCAGCTGGTGACCGAAGCAAATCCCGATCAACGGCTTGCCTTGCGCATACAATGTCCGGACATATTCGCGCAGCCGGCGAACCCAGTCCTCATCAGCAAAGGCGTCGTACTTGCTGCCGGTGATCAGGAAAGCGTCGGCCTCATCCGGGCTGGCGGGGTATTCGCCATTAATGACGGTATACAGCCGCATGTCCCAGTCCACGCCTGCCTCGCCCAACAGGCGGCGGAACATCTCGCCGTAGCTGTGCCATTGCGGCTGCAGTTCGGGGTAGAGGATGTCACAATCGAGTATGGCGAGGCGGATCATCGGGCCGTTCCCTGTCTGGCGCTGGTGTTGCCACTTATGATACCGGGGAGCGAGCAGCAGGTGGTGAAAAAATGGTTGTTGTGGCACTCCTCATCAAAAATGCTTGCATCAAAAACTGTATCTATATACAGTTTTTATTGGCGGCATTGTCAAGAAGCACGGTAAGCATGGAGGGACCCAATGAATTCAGTAGAGCTGTTCGCGGGAGCCGGGGGGCTTGCTCTCGGCGCTTCCCTGGCCGGTTTCAAACCGGAGGTGGTGATCGAGTGGGACCGCTGGGCCTGCGATACGATCAGGGAGAACCAGAAACGCGGCTACCCGGTCGTCCAGGATTGGCCGGTATGGCAGGGCGATGTACGTCGGTTTGATTGGTCCTCGCTGCCGGAAGACATTGATCTGCTGGCGGGCGGGCCGCCCTGTCAGCCATTCTCCATGGGGGGAAAGCACAAAGCATTTGGCGACAGGCGCGATATGTTCCCCGCCACCGCCGAGGCGGTTCGCCGGCTGAAACCCAAGGCGTTCATCATCGAGAATGTGCGTGGCCTGCTCCGTCCCGCGTTCGCCAATTATTTCGAGTACATCCGACTTCAGCTCGAGTTCCCGGAGGCTGGCCGCGTCTCCGGAGAAGACTGGATTGCCCACTTCAAACGGCTTCAGAAGGAGAAAACCTCCGGCGACCTGCATCAGGGCGGCCTGACCTACAATGTTGTCACCAATCTGGTCAACGCAGCCGATTACGGCATCCCGCAGAAACGGGAGCGTGTGTTCATCGTCGGCTTTCGATCGGACCTGGGAATTCGCTGGAATATTCCGGATCAGACGCACAGCCTGGATGAACTGCTGTATTCGCAGTGGGTCTCCGGGGAATACTGGGATCGACACCGTATATCCAGACGCCGCCGGCCCACACCGCCACCGGGACTGGAGAACCGCATCCGAAAGCTGGATTCCACCCTGCGCCTGTTACCACCAGCGCCCTGGCGCACCGTGCGTGACGCACTTCAGGACATACCGGATCCGCGCAAACGAGGGAAACATGTTTTCCACAATCACCGCCATCAACCTGGCGCCAGAGTATACCCCGGTCATACCGGCAGCCCACTGGACCTCCCCGCCAAAACGCTAAAGGCCGGCGACCATGGAGTACCGGGCGGCGAGAACATGATGATTGATGACAAAGGGGAGCCCAGGTACTTCAGTGTGCGTGAATCCGCCCGTATTCAAACCTTTCCGGATGGCTTCGTATTTCATGGATCATGGAGCGAGACCATGCGGCAGCTGGGCAATGCCGTCCCCGTGGCGCTGGCCCGGACCATAGCGGCCTCGGTAGGGGAGCAGCTTATGGAGCAGCAGATCAAGCAGACGGCGCAATCCCGAAAACAGAGTTTTGCATGACGAAGAAAGAAAGCTCAGTCGTACCATTCAATCCGCTCGACAAAAGACACCTGGGCGAAAGCGTGGGACAAGCCATGCTGCGCCAGAGCGTATTTCCGCTGGAGGACTTGAAGCCCTTCCCGGGAGCGGGCGTGTACGCGATTTACTATACTGGAGATTTCGAAGGGTACGAGCCGATATCGCAAGCGAATCGGAAAGACGGTTTCCGCGCTCCGATTTATGTCGGAAAGGCGGTGCCATCAGGGGCCAGAAAAGGCGGTGATCTTCAGGCAAAACCCGGAAGAGTTCTCTATAACCGCATCCGACAACACCTCGGAAGTATTCAGGAGGCGACCAACCTTGACCCGAAGGATAGAGATGGTCCCGTTTATTTGGACCACCAAACCCGTTCTATAAGTAGACAGCG
>JBBEBP010000017.1:0-88406 GCA_040882255.1 Pseudohongiellaceae bacterium
CTGCTGACCCGATCAACCCGAAGGGCTTTACGTGTCAGGGGCGCGCATTATGCCATATAAAATGACGCTGACAAGACCTGTCTGTCATTTTTTTACAGAATGGCGTTCAGGAGCTGAACAGACGCCTGAACCAGGCGGCTCTGTAGACCCTGTATGCCAGGAGAAGAACCAGGATCGTACCATAGATGACCGCATCCGTTACATCCCCGCGAAGGATCCAGAACAGGTGCAGGAACCCGAGGATGGCGGCCAGATACACCCAGCGGTGCAGCCGTTTCCAGTTGCGCCCCAAACGGCGCATCATGGCCTTGTTGGAAGTGCTCCCCAGCGCCACCAGAATGAGGAACGCTACGAAACCGACCGTGATATAGGGGCGCTCCAGAATGTCGCTGCCGATCTCCGACCAGCGCCACTCCAGCAGGAACATCAGATAGACCAGAAAATGCCAGCAGGCATAGAACAGTGCGTACAAGCCAAGGGTTCGGCGTAACGGCAACAGGCGAGCCTGCCCCGTGATCTGCCGCAGTGGAGTAATGGCCAGCGACATCAGCAGAAAACGAAAGGTCCAGCGGCCAGTCTCCAGGGACAGCACGTCGGCCGGATCAGCTCCCAGGGTGTTGGTGAACGCGCCATACACCAGCAACGCAAAAGGCACCAACGCCAGCCAGAATACCAGATGGCGCAGGCCACTCCATAGCCATGACATTCAGTACTTCGCCTCAATAATGCCGCGACAGGTCCATACCTTCATAGAGGTGCGCGACCTGCTCTTCATAACCATTGAACATCCGTGTCTCGATCCGCGAATTGCTGAACAGCGTGCGCGGCAAGCGCGTTTCCATGTCCTGTCGCCAGCGAGGGTGGTGCACATTGGGGTTTACATTCGCATAGAACCCGTACTCGTTGGGCTGCATCATGTTCCAGCTGGTCGGCGGCTCCTCCTCGGTAAAGCGGATCCGCACGATGGACTTGATGCTCTTGAAGCCGTATTTCCAGGGCACCACCAGGCGGATCGGAGCCCCGTTCTGCGGTGGCATGTAGTCGCCGTAAAGGCCAACGGCCAGAAATGCCAGCGGGTTCATTGCCTCGTCCATGCGGAGCCCCTCGCGGTAGGGCCAGTCGATGACGCTGAAGCGCGAGCGCTGGGCCGGCATCTGGTCCGGGTCGAGCAACGTTTCGAAGGCCACATACTTCGCTTTCGAGGTCGGTTCGAAACGCCGGATCAGATCCGCCAGCGGGAAACCGACCCAGGGAATCACCATTGACCAGCGCTCGACACAGCGCAGACGGTAGATGCGCTCTTCCAGGGTATGGGGATTGACGATGTCTTCCAGATGATAGGTGCCCGGCCGCTCGCACTCTCCGGCAATCTCTACTGACCAGGGGTCGACCTGGAAGTCACCCGAGCGCTGGTGAGGGTCTTCCTTGTTCGTACCGAACTCATAGAAGTTGTTGTAGGTCACCACATCATTGTAGGGGGTCAGATCCTCGTTCGTGGAAAAGGGCCCTTCCCGTTCTGCGGGATCGATGCTGTCAAACTTCCCTTCCCACCAGTCGGCGGGCGCCGAGCGAGCCATGTTTTGCGGCGCCCGGGCTCTCAGCGCACCGCCCTCGGCGGCTGACAGCAACCCCGGCGCGCCGAGCCCCACTCCAGCGGCCAGACTGAGACGCATAGCGTCCTGCATGAACTCACGCCGGTTGCGGTACACGCTTTCCGGCGTGATTTCGGATGATCTGATATCACTCGGACGTTTGATCAACATGGTTCTGGCCTCCTGTCGGGGACGGACCGGTCGCACTCACAGGACCGGACCGGCTATCTGACTGTTTACGTGCGCTCCTCATCTTCGGATTTCCTGGAATCCACTTCCGGGGATACACCGGACACTTCATCCCTGGCACTGGCCTCAGCCGGGACTCCGGCCGAGGCGCGATGGCGGGAAACCCGGTACAACGAGATCACCGGACCCGACATCGCATAGAGCACGCACATGGTCAACAACACCTCATGCGGATTCTGGGCGATCACCACGAGCAGCACCACGGCCAGCAGGAACACCACATAGGGCACCGTACCCTTGAAGTGCACCTCCTTGAAACTGTAGTAGCGATAATTGCTGATCATCAGCAAGCCCGTGAAGGCGGTGAGGATGGCCGTCGCCACCGAGACCCAGCCCACCGGCTCGATCCCGTACTTGTGCCCTACCCAGACTACGAAAGTGATCAGCCCGGCCGCCACCGGGCTCTGGAGCCCGACAAAGAAACGCTTGTCCACGGTGCCCAACTGCACATTGAATCGCGCCAGACGCAGTGCTGCGCAGGAGATGAAAATAAAGCTGGCTGCCCAACCCGCATTGCCCAGCGAGGAAAGTGCCCAACTGAAGACGATCAGCGCCGGCGCCACACCAAAGGAGACCATGTCCGCCAGGCTGTCGAACTGACCTCCGAACGCGCTTTGCGTATTGGTCAAACGGGCGACACGACCGTCCAGCCCATCCAGTATGGCCGCGATCAATATCGCCCAGCCCGCTGCGTTGAAGTTGCCGTTCATACCGGCAATGATGGCGTAAAAGCCGGCGAACAGCGCGCCCAGTGTCAACAGATTGGGCAGCAGATAGATCCCCTTGCGGCGCACTTTCCGCCCGTCCTGGGATACGATCTCTTCATGCTCATCGATGGGAAACAGGCTGTCCGCCGTCTCGACGCCCTGCTCATCCGACTCGTTATTATCCATGCTTCTCCATAGTGTCGCGATAATGGAATGAGAACCCGATTATACACATCTGCCCGAAAGCTGTCGGCGCCCGTTTACCGACTGTCCAAAGCCAGTTCCCAGAGCGCGCGGACAAGCGGGTTGGCCCGCTTGCGTCGCAGGCAACACAGCCCGATCACGAAGGGTTCCGGCTCCGGCTGCACCTCTATCACTTCCACACTGTGCACCATGGGACTGTTCTCCACTACCAACCGGGGCACAAGACCCACCCCGAAACCGAGACCGACCATGCTGACAATAGCCTCATTGCCACTGACCCTGGCATAGACCTGCGCCCGGCCACCCCACTCCCGGAACCAGGCATCCGCCCGCGACTTCATCAACCCCGATTCCGAGGCGACAAATGGCAAGGAGGCCCAATCCGGCTCAGCGCCGCGCGCTACTGTCTCGTCCAGCTGCCGCCGAACCGGACAGTCGATCAAAGGCGCGATGAACACCAGAGAGGACTCGGCCACCGGCAGAAAGGACAGGGTGTCTGGAAGTCGCTCCGGGCGGGCCGCCACCGCAAGGTCGTCCGATTCATCCAGCACACGTTGCAGCGCCAGCTCTGAGTCTCCGGTATGCAGGCGTAATCCAACTGCGGGATAAGCGCCCCGGAAGGCATCCAGCAGCGCCGGCAGCACGCTGTAACTGGCGGTGACGGAACAGAACAGGCTGAGTCTGCCCTGCAGGTTGACCGACTGTTGGTGTATGGCTTCCTGTAATGCCGTCCAGCGCGCCAGCATGTCCTCCGCGAAATCACGGAACAGGGTGCCAGCGAGGGTCAGCCGCACCGTACGGTTGTCTCGCTCGAACAGCTGCGCGCCGCAGCCCTCTTCCAGCTTCTGGATGACCCGGCTGAGACTGGATGGACTGACATGCCCCTCCTGCGCGGCACGGCCGAAATGGAGGGTGCGGCTGAGGTGCAGGAACAGTCGCAGGTCGCGAGGATTCAATCAACCTCCAATGCGTATTGCAGATAATGCAATATATTATTGCAAATAGTTCAGTTTACGCAATCTTGAATTTGCCCTATCATCCGCCCGTTACCCGATGAAGTACATTGAAGGACCCGGCTGATTCGCCGGGTCCACCCCGGACGGAGAATACAGATGAACTACTTCAATTCCCTGCCTCTGCGCCTGCAGTTGCAACAACTCGGCAAATGCCGCTTCATGGAACGCGCCGAGTTCGCCGATGGCGTCAACAAACTGCTGGGCAAAAAAGTCGTCATTGTGGGCTGTGGTGCCCAGGGCCTGAACCAGGGCCTGAACATGCGCGACAGTGGCCTGGATATCAGCTATGCGCTGCGCCAGGGCGCCATTGACGAGAAACGCCAGTCCTGGAAGAACGCCACAGAGAACGGTTTCACAGTGGACAGCTACCAGAACGTGATTCCAGAAGCTGATCTGGTACTGAACCTGACCCCGGACAAGCAACACAGCCCGGTGATTGAGCAGGTCATGCCGTTGATGAAGGAAGGCGCCTGCCTCGCGTATTCCCACGGCTTCAATATCGTCGAGGAAGGCATGCAGATCCGGCCGGACCTCACTGTGGTCATGGTCGCGCCAAAATGCCCGGGCTCGGAAGTCCGCGAGGAATACAAGCGCGGCTTCGGCGTTCCGACCCTGATCGCCGTCCACCCGGAAAATGATCCGAACGGAGAAGGACTGGAAATCGCCAAGGCTTATGCAGCCGCTACCGGCGGTGACCGCGCAGGTGTCCTGGAGTCCTCATTCATCGCCGAAGTGAAATCCGACCTGATGGGAGAGCAGACCATTCTCTGCGGCATGCTGCAGACCGGTTCCATTCTGTGTTTTGAGCGCATGGTGGAAAAAGGTATCGATTCCGCCTACGCCGCCAAGCTCATCCAGCACGGCTGGGAAGTGGTCTCCGAAGGCCTGAAGCATGGCGGCATCACCAACATGATGGACCGCCTCTCCAATCCCGCCAAGCTGGTCGCCAATTCGCTCGCGGCAGAGCTCAAGCACATCATGCGACCCTTGTACCGCAAGCATATGGACGATGTACTGAGCGGCGATTTTTCCAGCGGTATGATGGAAGACTGGGCCAATGACGACAAGAAACTGCTGACCTGGCGCGAAGAGACCGGTCAGACCGCGTTCGAGAAAGCCACCGCCGGCGACATTACGCTCTCCGAGCAGGAATACTATGACAATGGGATCCTGATGGTCGCCATGTTGAAAGCGGGTGTAGAACTGGCCTTCGAGACCATGACCGAATCCGGCATCATCGAGGAGTCGGCCTACTACGAGTCATTGCACGAAGTCCCCCTGATCGCCAATCTGATCGGGCGCAAAAAGCTGTACGAAATGAACAAGGTGATCTCCGACACCGCCGAATACGGCTGCTACCTGTTCGCCAACGAGTGCGTACCGCTGCTGAAGGACTTCATGCAGAAGGTTGATACCGACGTGATCGGCGAGGGCCTGAAACTTGCGGACAACGGTGTGGACAACGCGGAGCTGATTGAGGTAAACCAGTCGATCCGAAATCATCCCATTGAGATCGTAGGTGGGCGGCTTCGTTCCTACATGACGGCCATGAAGCGCGCCATCTCTGTTTGATCCGGGCTCTGGGGTGACCTCACTCCGTAGCCCGATCCTTGCGGGCGATACCTCCGCTCAGGAGACGCCCGTGATGGGGCCTCGAGACCTCCAACGGCTATGGATCTGGCCTTCAGCCCGTTTCACTATCAAGGCGCAATTGCGCAGGCGTGCGTCGGCACGACCAGCAGTTGCAACGCAGAGAGTGGGACGGGCTGAAGGCCAGAGCCATAGCCGTTGGAGATCTCGAGGCCCTATCCCTGTAGGGCTCGGCGTGCGCCATCCATGGCGCCCGACGCTCCTGATCGGAGGTATCGCCCGCAAGGATCTCTTTCAGTAGTAATCTGCCGCCCGGTTCTCAGTCGGTGGTGCCCGCACGACCGCGAACTACATCAGAGTATTCAGGATACCTCGGAACGAGTACTCGGGCTCTGACCGCCGGGCAGCCTCTCAGTCAGGAACGAGTGACGGGTGGGGCAGCCCTGACAAAGCGTCGGGCGCCATGGATGGCGCACGCCGAGCCCCCATGGACGGGTTCACGGGCGTCTTTGTCAGGGCTGCCCCACCCGGCGCTCGTTTCGGCCTACGAAGTGGAAATCAGTTCAGAGCCCGAGCACTTTCTCGCCGCGGGCGATGCCCGTGACGCCAGTGCGCGCCACCTCCAGAATCACCGCACTGCCGATCGCCTCCAGAAATGCATCAAGCTTCTCCGTGGTGCCGGCCATCTGGATACTGTAGACGGTACTCGTCACATCCACGACCTGACCGCGGAAGATGTCCGTGGTCCGCTTGATCTCGTCGCGCTGCGCACCGGTCGCCCGCACTTTGATCAGCATCAGTTCGCGCTCGATGTGCGCCCCCTCGGTCAGGTCCACCAGCTTCACCGTATCGATCAGTTTGTTCAGATGCTTGGTGATCTGCTCAATCTTGCGGTCATCGCCTTCGGTCGTGATCGTCAGTCTCGACAGGCTGTGATCATCCGTTGGCGCGACAGTCAGTGACTCAATATTGTAGTTACGCTGGGAGAACAATCCGACCACTCGGGACAAGGCGCCAGGTTCATTCTCCAGGAGTATGGAAATAATGTGCCTCATCTCAGGTCCTCTCCGTCTTGCTCAGTAACATGTCCTTCATCGCGCCACCCTTGATGGCCATCGGGTACACATGTTGCGTCTGGTCGACGACCACATCGATGAACACCAGGCGGTCTTTCATGGCAAACGCTTCTTCCAGCTTCACATCCAGCTCGGAAAGCTTCTCGATCCGCATACCGACATGACCATAGGCCTCGGCCAACCTGACAAAGTCCGGCAGGGACTCAGCGTAGGTGCTGTGCGAGTAGCGGCCACCGTACTGCATGTCCTGCCACTGCTTGACCATGCCAAGCGCTTCGTTGTTCAGATTGACGATCTTGATGGGCAGGTCGTACTGCATACAGGTCGCCAGCTCCTGGATACACATCTGGATACTGCCCTCGCCCGTGATACAGACCACCGTCGCCTCCGGATCAGCAAAACGGACCCCCATGGCGGCGGGAAACCCGAAGCCCATTGTCCCCAGGCCGCCGGAGTTGATCCAGCGCCGCGGCTTGTCGAACGGATAATACTGAGCCGCGAACATCTGGTGCTGACCGACATCTGAAGTCACATAGGCATCGCCGTTCGTGATCCGGTACACGCTCTGCACCACCTGCTGTGGCTTGATCTGATCACCCTCTGCGGGAATGACCTTCAGGCAGTCGCGCTCACGCCAGTCCTCGATCTGTTTCCACCACAGGTCCAACTCCTTGTGGTCCACCTGCTTCTCCGAGTGACGGACCAGTTCCAGCATTTCCTCCAGTACCGGAGCGACGGGGCCGACAATCGGCACGTCCGCCGTCACCGTTTTGGAGATGGAAGCGGGATCGATGTCAATATGCAGGATTTTCGCACCTGGACAGAACTTGGACACATTGTTCGTGACCCGGTCATCGAAGCGGACACCGATACCCAGCACCACATCACTGAAGTGCATGGCCATGTTCGCCTCATAGGTACCGTGCATGCCGAGCATGCCCAGGAACTGCCGGTCTGTGGCCGGATACGCACCCAACCCCATCAGTGTGTTGGTGACGGGGTAACCCAGTTCACGCGCCAGCGTGGTCAGCAGCCCGGAACCTTCACCCTGGATGACCCCGCCACCGGCATAGATGATCGGCCGGCGCGCGGACATGAGGATTTCCACGGCCTTGCGTATCTGTCCGGTATGGCCTTTGGTCGGCACCGTATAGGAGCGCATGCGAACCGAATCCGGATAGTGGTATTCGAATTTGTGTGCCGGATCAGTGGTGTCCTTGGGAACATCGATGACCACCGGTCCCGGCCGCCCCGTCGTGGCGATGTGGAACGCCTTCTTCACCACGGAAGGAATTTCCTCGGCGTTCTTCACCATGAAACTGTGCTTCACGATAGGGCGGGAAATGCCGACCATGTCGGTTTCCTGGAAAGCATCGGAACCGATCAGGGAGCTGTCCACCTGGCCGGAAATGACCACCATCGGAATGGAGTCCATGAAAGCCGTGGCAATACCGGTGATAGCATTGGTTGCACCGGGCCCGGAAGTCACCAGCACCACCCCCGGCTTGCCTGTTGCCCGTGCGTAGCCGTCCGCCGCGTGCGTGGCGGCCTGCTCATGGCGCACCAGGATGTGCTCCACCTGATCCTGGTTGAAAATCGCGTCATAGATATGCAGCGCCGCTCCGCCCGGATAACCGAACAGGATCTCGACGCCTTCATCGTGCAGGGCACGAATCAGCATGTCACCGCCTGAGAGTAATTCCACTGTCTTATAGCCTCTTCATCGTCTTCCGGTTGTGCTGGTCTGTATCGGCCCCGTCCAGCCGGCAGTCAGCCACTGCCGGCCAGCTTCTGCTTGCGCAAGCAGATCCGGCCCGACACGTTTCAAGTTCAGTGTAAGTGATCGCCTGCAGATAGCGGCGAGCCTGCCCTGCCGTGACGCTGTGACATCACTGACAGTAGGTGGAACTGTCTGACACCCGGGCTGCGGTCTGATACCGGTTTTGTGACCGGACCCGCCACAGCAGATATGGTGAGGGGATAACCTTCTCAGTAAGACGGCAATTTTCCCATGATTTCAACGCTTGTCAAGGGATGAAGCTTTCCCCGGACCCACCCGTGAAGACGAAGTCATCTTCTTCGACGTCCACATGGATGGTATCGCCCGGTGCATAGACACCCTGGATGACCTTCTGGGCCAGCGGATTCTCGATCCAGTTCTGGATGGCCCGCTTCAGCGGCCGTGCGCCGTAGACCGGGTCATAGCCCAGTCTGGCAATGCGATCCAGCACTGCCTCGCTTACCTCCAGGTGCAGATCATTGTCCTCCAGCCGGCGGTTGAGGATATCGACCTGGACACTGGCAATGCCACGAATCTGCTCAGCGCCCAATGGATGGAAAACCACGGTCTCGTCGATCCGGTTGACGAACTCGGGCGAGAAGTGACTCACGACCGTCGACAGCACCCCGGACTTGACCTTCTCGTACTGGCCGCTGTCCTCAACGCCCTGCTGCATGACTTCCTGGATGCGATCCGAGCCCAGATTGGACGTCATGACAATCACGGTATTCCGGAAGTCGACGGTGCGGCCATGACCATCCGTCAACCGTCCATCATCCAGCACCTGCAACAGCACGTTGAACACATCCGGGTGGGCTTTCTCCACCTCATCCAGCAACAACACTGAATAAGGCCGGCGACGCACCGCTTCCGTCAGGTAACCGCCCTCTTCGTAGCCCACATAACCGGGCGGTGCACCGATCAGACGGGCCACTGAGTGCTGTTCCATGAACTCGGACATATCGATCCGCACCATGGCTTCCTCGGTGTCGAACAGGAACTCGGCCAGCGCCTTGCACAACTCTGTCTTGCCCACCCCTGTGGGACCCAGGAACAGGAAGGAACCATTGGGCCGGTTGGGGTCGGATAGTCCGGAGCGCGAACGTCGCACGGCATTGGAAACGGCCGAAATGGCTTCATCCTGACCGATGACCCGGCGATGCAGGGCGTCTTCCATTTCCAGTAGCTTCTGCTTGTCGCTCTGCAGCATCTTGGACACCGGAATACCGGTCCAGCGCGACACCACGTCGGCGATTTCCTCCTCGGTGACCCGGTTACGCAGCAGGCGCATCTCCATCATCTCCGCCTGGGTGGACATGTCCAGATTCTTCTCCAGATCCGGAATCACGCCATACTGCAGCTCGGACATCTTCGCCAGATCGCCGGCACGCCGGGCGATCTCCAGGTCAGCGCGGGCCTGCTCCAGTTGGCTTTTGATCGTATGCGTACCCTGAACGGCCGCCTTCTCCGCTTTCCAGACTTCCTCCAGATCCGCGTATTCGGCTTCCAGCGAATTAATCTCCTCGGCCAGCTTCTCCTTGCGCCGCCGTGAACCCTCGTCATCCTCCTTCTTCAGCGCCTCCTGCTCAATCTTGAGCTGGATCAGGCGCCGTTCCAGCTTGTCCATTTCCTCGGGCTTGGAGTCGATCTCCATGCGAATCATGCTGGCCGCTTCATCGATCAGGTCGATGGCCTTGTCCGGCAACTGCCGGTCCGGAATGTAGCGCTGGGACAGTCGTGCCGCCGCAATGATGGCCGCATCGGAAATCTGCACGCCATGGTGCACCTCGTAACGCTCCTTCAGGCCACGCAGTATGGCAACGGCATCCTCTTCACCGGGCTCATCCACCAACACTTTCTGGAAGCGACGTTCCAGCGCTGCATCCTTCTCGATATGCTTGCGGTATTCGTCCAGCGTAGTGGCGCCCACACAATGCAGTTCACCACGGGCCAGCGCCGGCTTGAGCATATTCCCGGCATCCATGGAACCTTCAGCCTTGCCGGCTCCCACCATGGTATGGATTTCGTCGATGAACAGAATGACCGAGCCTTCCTGCTTGGAGAGCTCGTTGAGAACGCCTTTCAGCCGCTCCTCGAACTCACCACGAAACTTTGCGCCGGCAATCAGGGCACCCATATCCAGGGACAGAATCTTCTTGCCACGCAGCCCCTCCGGCACCTCACCGTTGACGATGCGCTGCGCCAGACCTTCCACGATGGCGGTCTTGCCCACACCGGGCTCACCAATCAGCACCGGGTTGTTCTTGGTGCGGCGCTGCAGGACCTGCACGGTGCGACGGATCTCGTTGTCCCGGCCGATTACCGGATCCAGATCGCCGGCTCCAGCCTTCTCGGTCAGATCAACGCAGTAACGTTCCAGCGCCTGCCAACTGTCTTCCGCTTCTGCATCGGTGACTTTCTCGCCGCCGCGCAGATTGTTGATGGCATTCTGCAGCGCCTGCTCGGAGACGCCGAAAGACGACAGCAGCGTGCCTAGTTCGCCCTTGTCGTGCATGGCCGCCAGCAACACCATTTCACTGGAGATGAACTTGTCGTCGTTTTTCTGGGAAATCTTGTCCGCATGATTGAGCAGCCGGGCCGTTTCATTGGACATGGTCACGTCACCGCCCGTGCCCTCCACCTGCGGAAGACGCTCCATGATGCCCTGCAATCCCTTGCGCAACTCACCGATATTGAAGCCGGTCTGGGACAATAGCGGGCGCACGGCGCCCCCCTTCTGCTCCAGCAGCGCCAGCATCAGGTGTACCGGTTCAATGAAATTGTTGTCGTTGCCCAGCGCCAGGGACTGCGCATCCGCCAGGGCGGACTGCAGCTTGCTGGTCAATTGATCCATTCGCATATGTCACCTCGTGGTAAGGACCAGGCACTGTACCGATCATGCTGAAAACCGCATGGAGCCCGGGCCGGAAATTGATGTCTGGTGAGTAAATTGAGGCAAACGGAGCGAATTCAAGCACAGGTCGCTGTCAGCAACCTCACTTGTTGAGGCAGATCAAGGCAGCCATACGGCCCGTCGTGCCGTCCCGGCGAAAGGAATAGAACCGGGACCCGTCGCAGAAGGTACAGAGCCCGCCGCCATACACATCATCAACGCCAGCGCGGTGGAGGCGTATGCGGGCCAGTTCATACAGGTCCGCCATCCACTGACCCGGTTGTCCGGTGGGCGTGAAGGCACGGCCACAGTCACCAGCATCTGCCTCCATGAATGCGGTCCTGACTTCATCACCCACCTCGAAATGGCAGGGACCGATGGCCGGCCCCAGCCATGCCATGAGCTCAATCGGTCGACAATCCAGGCGGGCAATGCTCGACTCGATGATGCCAGCGACCAGTCCTCGCCAGCCGGCATGTACCACTACGGCTTCCTGACCGGTCTTATCGGCCAGGAAGACCGGCAGACAGTCTGCGGTCATCACTGCTGCCGCCCCACCGCTGCGGATACGGACGGCGTCCGCCTCCGGCGGCGCGGTCACCATGACATCATCCGCCTCGACCATGCGGGTACCATGCACCTGGCGGACCCAGGAGATCGGGACGCCACCGATCATACTCTGCAACACCTGCCTGTTGGATTCGACCGCCCCGGCATCGTCCCCTACGTGATGGGCGAGATTGAATCCGGCGTAGGGTGGCCGACTCTGCCCCCCGTGCCGGGTCGTCACCAGCGCGGTGACATGGGCCGGCGCCGGCCAATCCGGCCGAACGACAGAGGGTCGATCATGCGACATCGGCATCTTCCCGCAAGGCGCGAAGCAGATTCTGCATATCCTCCGGCACATCCACTTCCCATTCGCAACGCCGGCCATCGGCCGGATGCCGCAGACCCAGCAATCCGGCATGCAGCGCCTGCCGCGGGAATATTTTCAGCTGCTCCACCAACCCGTCTGTGGCCCCGGGCGGTAGCGCCAGACGCCGCCCGTACACCGGATCACCCACCAGCGGATATCGGATATGGGCCATATGCACCCGTATCTGATGGGTGCGCCCCGTCTCCAGCCTCACCTGTAACAGGCTGTGATGACGGTAACGCTCCAGAAGCCGGTAGTGTGTCACCGCCGGCTTTCCGGTATCGACCACCGCCTGCTTCTTCCGATTCACGGGATGACGACCGAGCGGCGCATCCACACAGCCTCCGCCGGTGGGTACACCGCAGACCACGGCCATGTATTGACGCCGCACGCTGCGGTCCTGCAACTGCCTGACCAGGGCCGTATGAGCACGCAGAGAACGGGCCACCACCATCAGACCGGTGGTGTCCTTGTCCAGCCGGTGGATGATACCGGCACGCGGCAAGCGCTCCAGCGACGGGTCATGGTGCAAGAGGCCGTTCAATAGCGTGCCGGAGCGGTTACCTGCCGCCGGATGCACCACCAGACCCGCAGGTTTGTTGATGATCAGCAGGTCCTCGTCCTCATACAGGATGTCCAGCCCGAGCTGCTCGGCCGTCCAGTCACCCTCCGCGCGGCTCTCCTGGCGGGTCCGCAGCCGCAGCATTTCCCGGCCCAGCAGCTTTTCACGCGGCCTGAGCACACGGCCGTCCACTGTCAGCTCGCCGGCCCGGATCCAGTCCTGCAGACGCACCCGTGAATAGTCAGGAAACAACTCTGCGGCCACCCTGTCCAGACGGCTTCCCGCCATGGCATCGGGCACTACGATCTGCTCCTCGATAATCTCTTCTGGCATGCATCATTCTCTGTGTGATCCAAACCGTCATTCTACTGCGACGCCGTCGCGCCTGTCACAACGACCTCGGTTGCCCCCGGGAAAAATCCATGGAACTTTCCCGCAGCATTTGGGGTCTCTATCGCTGCTGTGTTCTAATAACGAACTGACTCATTCATGATTGAAGGTGCCCGTAAGGTGAGAATTCTTTCCATCGCTCTGCTGTGTCTGACCGTCGTGTCCTGTTCCTGGTGGTCACAACAGGACCGTGACGAATACGAAGGCATGTCCACGGAGCAGCAGTTCTATGAACAGGCCAACCGGCAACTGGGGGCCGGCAACTACTCGCAGGCGGTCGCCACCTACGAAGCACTGGAATCCCGCTTCCCGTTCGGACAGTATGCGTCACAGGCCCAGCTGGAGCTGATCTACGCCCATTTTCGCAGCAATAACCTGGAAGCAGCACGGGCGGCCGCCGACCGGTTCATCCGCCTGCATCCCGACCACCGGAGCATCGACTACGCCTATTACATGAAGGGCGTGGCCTCGTTTTCCGAGAACAGCGGCTTCGTCAGCCGGTTTCTCCCCACCGACTCATCCAAGCGGGATATCACCAGAGCCCAGGATGCGTTCAACGAGTTCTCCCTGCTGCTGTCGCTGTACCCGGACAGCGATTATGCCGCCGATGCCCGGGCCCGCATGGTCTTCCTGCGCAACACCCTCGCACAATACGAGATGCATGTAGCCGACTATTACATGGAACGCCGCGCCTATATCGCGGCACTGAACCGGTCACGCTACGTCGTGGAAAACTTCCAGGGCACACCACAGGTAGCAGATGCGCTTTCCCTGATGGTGGAATGTTATATGCGACTTGGCCTGGACGACCTGGCGGACACGTCACTCGCGCTGCTGCGTGAGAACTATCCCGGGCACGAGACGCTGGGCAGTGACGGGAGTTTTACAGTCCGCAACCATGTAACCAATCCGTCACTACTGTATACCGCGTCCTTCGGCCTGCTCGGCTCCAATGAGGATGACACGCCGCTGGCTCCGACTTCCCGCCCCGACCGGCCGGTGACACCGGATGTGGAACCCGAGGGCCGCCGCTCCTTGCTGAATATTCTCACGCTCGGCCTGCTGGGCGATGACGGCTCCAGTCCGGAGGACGTGCCGTCAGACCCGCCACCAGCCGGCCCGGGGGGAGTACCGGGCGGTCCGAGCGGAGTTCCGGGGGGACCGATCGACACCAGAGCGCCCGGCGACCAGACGCCTCAACCCACCACTCCGCCACCGGGACGGTAATTTTCCGGGAAGAAGTACCGCTCCACCTGCTCGATCAGCAGGTGGATGATCTTGATGTGCATTTCCTGGATACGGTCGGCAAACTCGCTGTGCCCGACGCTGATATCTACGGAAGCCAGCTTACCCAGGGCCGAACCCGGAGCTCCGGTCAACGTGATGACCGCCATGTGGTTATCCATAGCGAACTCGGCAGCCCGGATCACGTTGGCACTGGTGCCGCTGGTACTGATGGCCAGCAGACAGTCACCCGGCCTGCCCCGCCCCTCCAGGTACCGCGAGAAGACCTGCTCATAGCCGAAATCATTGGCCACGCAACTCAGGTGCCCCGGATCGCTGATGGCAGTAGCCGCCAGGGCTTGTCGCGACAGCCGATAGCGCCCGGTCAGCTCCTCGGCAAAATGCATGGCGTCACTCATCGAGCCACCGTTACCGCAACTGTACACCGCCTGCCCGGACTTGAACGTGCGGATCAGCACATCGGCCGCCTCGCGCACCGACTGCACGCGTTGTTCATCACGGATGAAGGCGTCCAGGAACGTCCGCGCCTCCGTCAGCGTTCCGATCACGATATCCTGCACTGGCTCTCTCCTTTGCCTACTCGCCCGGCCGCCAACCATTGGTGATCGGATAACGCCTGTCCCGGCCGAAACCCTTGCGGGTCAGTCGGATACCCACCGGACCCTGGCGGCGTTTGTATTCATTACGATCCACCAGATTGATTACCCGGTGAACCTCCTCGCGGGCATAGCCCTGCGCCTCGATGGCATCGGCACTGTAATCATGTTCAATATACAATGAGAGTATCCGGTCGAGCCGATCATAGGGCGGCAGACTGTCCGAATCCTGCTGTCCGGGCGCCAGCTCGGCCGACGGCGCGCGTTCGATGACACGCACCGGAATAGCCTCTGCCTCTCCGCGCTGCTCTGCCAGGTGATTCCGGTAGCGGGACAGGCGGTACACCAGGGTCTTGTAGACATCCTTCAGTACATTGAAACCACCGGCCATATCCCCGTACAACGTGGAATAACCGACCGCGATTTCGCTCTTGTTGCCGGTGGTGAGTACCAGCGCCCCTTTTTTGTTCGAAATGGCCATCAGGATCACGCCCCGGCACCGGGCCTGCAGGTTCTCCTCGGTGACATCCGCCGGAAGACCGGCGAACTCATCCGCCAGCGCCCGCATGAACCCATGGTATACGTCCACAATAGGGATAGCACGATAGTCGACACCCAGTGTGGCCGACTGCTCTTCGGCCAGTTCCACACTCAGTCCCGACGTGTGCTCGAAGGGCATCATGATGCTCTCCACCCGCTCTGCACCCAGCGCATCAACGGCAATGGCCAGCGTCAGGGCCGAATCGATGCCGCCCGACAGGCCCAGTACGACAGACCGGAACCCGTTTTTACCGACATAGTCCCTGACCCCCCTGACCAGGGCCTGATAGCAGATGTCCTCAAGTGACCAGGGCGCATGAACGGAGAGGTCACTGCAACCCCCTTCCAGGCCCTCGATGGCACGCACCGAACACACGCCATGCACTGACATCTCCACTTCGACGGGATACGCACCATCCGTGAAAGCCGGTGCTTCAAAGCAGCATTCTCCGGAAGCGGCAATAGCCAGGGACTGGCCATCGAACACCAGCTCATCCTGTCCTCCCACCAGGTTCACGTAAAGAATCGGCATCTGCAAAAACCGCGCCCTTTCGCTTAACAGAGCCCGGCGTTCGGCACCCTTTCCGTGGTGATAGGGCGAAGCATTGATATTAATCAGCAATTTTGCGCCAGCCTGTGACACCTGCTCCAGTGGAATACCGTCCCACATGTCTTCGCAGATCGTGAAGCCCACCGGTATGCCTCGGATATTGACAACACACGGACTGAATCCCGGCGTAAAATAGCGGGGCTCATCAAAGACCTCGTAGTTGGGCAGAGACTGTTTGCGATACACCGCCACGCATTCACCACCGTCGATCACTGCGAGTGCATTGAACAGCCGCCCGTCTTCCTTCCACGGCAGCCCCACAACGATGACGATCGGCAACCGGCTTTCCCTGATCCGCTTCATCGCATGATCCACCCGGATCTGCAGACTGTCGCGAAACAGCAGATCTTCAGGCGGATAACCCGTCAACGTGAGTTCGGGAAAGACGATGACATCATGGCCCTGCCCCGCCGCCTCGGACGCCGCAGACAGTACGCGGTCGGTATTGCCTCCGATATCACCCACCAGCAGGTTGGTCTGTGCCATCACGATGGTTACGGTCTTTTTCGTCATGCTGTCTGTAGCCTGTCAAACGTGACTGTGTTGTCTGATACCTGATGCTGGGGTATTGTCCGACAATCACTGTCCGGACGCAAAAGTAAGTGGAACAGGACCATGACCGAGCCACAACAGCACACGCAGCAGATGCGTATCCTGCATATCTACGCCATCTATCAGCTGACGCTGTCGCTGGTATTGCTGGTGAGCTTCCTGGTCAGCCCGGTCTCCACCCGGCTGGGCAGTTTCGATCCGCGCCTGTTCATCACCGTAGCTGGCGCCTATGTGCTCTACAGTATCATCGTCACCCTGATCGTCCGGGTGGCACCGCAGCGAACATTGCAGGAACGGCCGCTGGCCACCCTGTTCATCACCGACACCATCATCATCACCGTCCTGGCTTACAGCAGCGGGGGGATGGTCAGCGGTCTCGGCTTGCTGCTGCTGGTCACTGTCGCTGCCGGATCGATGCTGGTACGAAAAAGACTTGTCTACCTGCTGCCCGCAGTCGCCAGCATTGTCATCATCTATGCCGAAGTCTATCTCACGCTGAGCAGCGATGACCCGCCCCGGCAATACATCCAGGCCGGCCTGCTGGGCGCATTGCTGTTCGCCAGCGCCGCCTACCTGCAGTCCATCACGCGTCGTATGGAGCGCAGCACCGTGCTGGCCGAACAACAGGCGAGTAGCATTCACGATCTGGAGCAGCTCAACTACCGGATCGTGCAACGCATGCGCACCGGAATGATCCTGGTGGATGCCGCCCTGCAACCAATCAGTCTCAACACGGCGGCCCGCGAACTGCTGGGACTGCCGGACAACGGGACCCATGACACGCTCCCGGCCCGCCTCCAGCAGGCCGTCCGGCAGTGGCAGCAGGACCGCCGGGAGCCGCCCCCCATACGCCCGCGCCGCTCGGCCCCGGAATTGCGCCTTCGCCTCAACTACCTGCATCCGGATGAAGACAGTCACATACTGATCTTTCTGGAGGACAACAGCGCGTTCCTGCAGCGCGTGCGGCAGATGAAACTCGCTTCGCTGGGCGAGCTCACGGCCAGTATCGCGCACGAGATCCGCAATCCACTGGGTGCGCTGTCACACGCAGGACAACTGCTCGCTGAATCGCAGGATCTGGGTCAGGATGACAGACAGCTTCTGGAAATGATGTTGAAGAACAGTCGAAGGATCAACCTGATCATCGAGGACGTACTGTCATTGTCCCGGCAACGCGAGCAGCCACCGGAAATCCTGCTGCTGCGCGACTGGCTGGAGGAATTCGTGGATGACTACTGCCGCAGCCACCACCCCGACGCGGAAGTCGACATCCGGATCACGCCGACTGATTGCCACATACGGTTCATCCCTTCACAACTGCAACAGGTACTGGGCAATCTGATTGATAACGGACTGCGCTACAGCCGCAGAACGACAGGAAAGGCTCTGTTGAAACTATCGGGCGGTTACCGGTCCGGCAGTCTTCGGGAACAGGCGTTTCTCAATGTCATCGACGAAGGTCCCGGCGTCTCTGACGAGGTGCAGGAGAGGCTCTTCGAGCCCTTCCATACCACTGAAAGCAGCGGCACCGGGCTGGGTCTTTATATCTCCCGGCAACTGTGCGAAGCTAACCACGCGAGACTGATCTACCGTCTTACCCGGCAGGGGAAAAGCTGCTTCAGCCTGTACTTCAACCCGCCAGAGAGAGATCTCCATTAAGGAGCCTCCGCAGGCTTTCGCATGGCACGCTATATGGCACCTCTATGAAAAACCGCGTATTGATTGTTGACGACGAGCCGGATATCCGGGAACTGCTACAACTGACCCTTTCACGCATGTCATTGCAGCCGGTCTGTGTAAACGACCTGCGATCGGCCCGTGAGGCACTGGAGGGAGAACTGTTCGATCTCTGCCTGACCGACATGCGTCTGCCCGACGGTGATGGCATCGACCTGGTCGAGCAGATTCAGCAGTCCGACCATCAGATTCCGGTCGCGGTGATCACCGCACATGGCAATGCCGAGGCGGCAATCCGGGCACTGAAAGCAGGCGCCTTCGATTTCGTCTCCAAGCCGTTGGACCTGCAGACACTGCGGGATCTTGTTGACAGTGCATTGCGTATCACCAGCCTGGATGGCGACGGTGCAACGCCGCCGAGGGCTGCCGGCGGGCCTCCGGATGAGGACTCTACTCCATCAATCACGGGCCAGTCTCCCGCCACCGCCAGTCTGCGGGATCAGATTCGGCGGCTGGCCCGCAGCCAGGCGCCCGTGTTCATCCGGGGCGAGTCCGGCAGCGGAAAGGAACTTGCCGCACGCGCCATACACAACCTGGGGCCCCGGCGCGATGGCCCGTTCGTGGCAGTAAACTGTGGCGCCATTCCGGGTGAACTCATGGAAAGTGAATTGTTCGGACACGTCAAGGGAGCCTTTACCGGGGCCGACCGTGACAAGACCGGTCTGTTCGAGACAGCAGCGGGGGGTACATTGTTCCTGGACGAAGTAGCCGATCTGCCTCTGCACATGCAGGTGAAGCTGCTGCGGGTCATCCAGGAAAAGGCCCTGCGCCGGGTCGGGTCCGAGCAGGAAGTATCCACCAATGTGCGCATTCTCAGCGCCAGTCATCGCGACCTGGCAAGTGAGCTCACTGCGGGGCGTTTCCGTCAGGATCTGTACTACCGTATCAATGTGATTGAGCTGTATGTGCCCAGCCTTCGCGAACGCCGCGAGGATATCCCGGAGTTGGCCAGCGACATCATGCGTCGCATGACCGGCGGCCAGAGCGAACCACCGCGCCTCAGCCAGACGGCACTGCGCGCCCTGCAGGACTATGCCTTTCCCGGCAACGTGCGGGAGCTGGAGAACATCCTGCAGCGTGCCGTCACTCTCAGCGATGGCAGACTGATCACCGATGCACACCTGGAACTCGGCGGCCCGGCCCACGAACAGGACAGCCGGCAAGCCAACCGGAACGCAGATGGTCGGTCCGCGCCGCAACCGGAAGGGCAACCCCGGTTCGATGCAGGTTTCAGCCTGGAAAACCACCTGGAAGAGATTGAACGGCGCCTGATTGAAGCGGCACTGGCCCAGACCCGCTGGAACAAGACGGCAGCGGCCCGGAAGCTGGGCCTGACATTCCGTTCACTGCGTTATCGCATGAAGAAGCTTGGGCTGGACTGAGTCACGGCCGAACACACCGGACAGCCGGATCATAGGGAGCGGGTGACACCACCGGCGCACGCCCGGTCATCAGATCTGCGGTCAACCGGGCCGAGGCCGGCGCCAACACCAGGCCATTGCGGTAGTGCCCCGCATTGACCCAGGCATTGGCACTGCCCGGCAATCGGCCAATGAATGGCACTCCGTCTGGCGCACCGGGACGCAGCCCGGCCCACTGTCGCTTTACTGGCACCGAAGCCAGCGCGGGCAACAGCTGTTCTGCGGAAGCCCGCAGCGACTGCAAAGCCTCATCGGTAGTGCTTTTATCAAAACCGGCCTGCTCCAGCGTACTTCCGGCCAGCAGGTGTCGATCGCGACGCGGTATCAGATACCGTCCCTGATACAGCACCATTTCATCCAGCACCCGCCCGGGCAACTCATAGAGCAGCATCTGTCCCTTTACCGGTTCAATCGGTAACGTCAACCCCGTCCGCTCCAGCAGCCGTGCTGTCCAGGCCCCGGTACAGAACACGTATTCCCCTGCCTGCACCCGCTCTTCTTCGCCACTGCTGCTGCGCACCCAAAGACCATCGAGCTGACGACCTGCCAGGGCCAGGTCGCATACCTCGGAAAACTCCCGAATGTCTGCGCCCGAATCCATGAGCGATGTCCGTAGTGCCTGCCCGAGCCGGGGGTTCCGTATGTTGGCGACATCCGGCATCCACAAGCCACTGATGAAACTTCTCGCCAGTGCCGGTTGACGCTCATGAATAAAACCCGCATCCACCGGCACCATCCGGCGCCCACTGCGTCCTGACCACTCCAGTGCTTCTGCGGAGTCGTCCGCTTCCAGCATCAGCAATCCACACGCCTCCAGCTCCGAGTCAATACCGGTCTCGTTCAACAATGCAGCACTGAGTTCGGGATAATAATCCTGCGCCCAGGATGCCAGCGCGGTCACCGCCGCGTTGTAGCGCCATGGATACAGCGGCGAAACGATGCCGCCACCGGCCCAGGAAGCCTCTCCGGCGCACCGGCCCCGCTCGATCAGAGTGACCGTCCTGCCGGCGGCCGTCAGCTCCCGGGCCACCAGAAGGCCCATGATCCCGCCTCCCACGATGGCCACGTCCTTCATGCTCCGCTCTCCTTTCCTCTCTGCCAGTGTGGATCGGTCCGCGCGGGCAGGCTTTGCCATTCACGACTACACTGATCACGAAACCTCTGAAAAACTCACAAGGATGTGATGTCATGAGCGATTCCATGGACGGCCTGTCGCTGATCGAGCTGCTTTGCACCCTGGCTATTATAACAGCCCTGACCACGGCCGCTCTGCCTGCATGGCAGCCCCTCGTGCAGCAGCAGGAAGGAAAGCGGGTGATGCGCGGGCTGGTATCCCTCCTCAACAACGCCAGAACCGCAGCGGTGCAGGAAAATCAGCCGGTGACCGTCTGTCCGGCCGCGCCGGATTCCCTGCAATGCGACAGTACCTGGAGCCGGGGTGCCATCGCATTCATCGACCCACCGGGTCATCGTAAAGCCAGTGACGACACCCTCCTCCATCGACTGCAATGGCCTGCAAACAGCGGCGAGCTGCGTTGGCGCGCATTCGGCAACCGACAATACCTGGTCATCAACAGCCGGGGACAGATTCGTCACCAGAGCGGCAACTTCACGTGGTGCCCCGCCGACGCAGACCCGCGACAGGCAAGACAACTGGTGCTCAACGCCGTCGGCCGGATAAGGGTGGCCAGGGATCGTGACGGGGACGGAATACGCGAAAACAGCCGGGGACACCCCCTGACCTGTTAGCCCTACTTCGGCAGAGCCTCAACGCCAGCAGTTGTCGACGGTGTCGCCGGTGGCTCCACGTTGACCGGTGTGGTCGATGGTCAGCGTAGTGCAACTGTCGTCTGTCTGGCTGCCCTGGGGCGTGGCCGTGGCCACAAAGCAGTTCGCGATGGAGCCGCCTGCGCAGGCGGAAACACCCACCTGGTAACGACCGCTTTCCGATGTGCGCGTTGCCTGCGGCGGGTCCGCCAGCGGTGCCGCATTGGTGGAATAGCTGTTGTTGTTGGAGTAGAAGCGCTCCTGATCGGACGCCACTTCCATCAGCAGACTCTGTGCTTCGGCGCGCCCACCGGCCAACACACTGTTCTGGTAAGCAGGCAGGGCAACGGCCACCAGGATCCCGATGATCGCCACCACAATCAGCAGCTCGATCAGGCTGAATCCTGCGTAACGGGTCCCGCCGTCGTGTCTGGGCGCTTCCATTGATACGGCTCCGATCATAGTCAGTTTCGCTCCAGTTCCCGGATCTTGTCGGCTGGCCCCAGTATATCAAGCCGCAGCAGGACTCCCGAACCGTCCGTGGTGAAAGCCACCACCATCCCGTTGTCCAGGTCGTGCAGCCGCAACTCCCGCTGCTCCGCATAGACGCGCGTACGGCCATCCTCAACCCTGTAGCGTTGACCCGAGATCTGAATGTATCCTGCATCCTGCTGGAGCACCTCCACCGTACCGGTCTGCCGGGGCGCTGTCCCGGACGGCTCTGCATCCTGTCCACTGCCCTGCGCCACGGCTACAGCGGGTACGCACAGCAGCGCAAGCAAAAGCATATACCGCAGCCATCCTGCTGGCCCGCCGGTATTCCCGGGTTCACTCATCATCCGACTCTCCACGAAAACCACCTATTCCAGTTGCCGCCAGGACTGACGTCCGGAAGCGGTTACCCCGATATTGAGTTCCACGGCGTCCAGATCCCCGCTACTGCCACTGATCACCGCAAAATCACTGTCGGAATCTGACAGAATGCTCGGCGTGGGCACGATACCGATATCGGTCATCCGCCCCGAAGCGTCCGAATCATTGTCGTCAAACGACCCGTCTCCATTGAGATCGAATGCCGGAAACTGAAGCTGACCGCCATTGGCATAATTCAGTTGCATGACGAAACTGCTTCCACCAAATTCACAGGGCGACTGCGAGGGAAGCAATGTCGTGAAAATGATGCGTCCGTCGCGGACTTCCGCATTACTGACCTGCCGTTCACCGAAATTGCTATTGTTATCCGCCCCCTGTATTTTTTGTGGCATCAGATCGATTTTCCAGCCCTGATGCACGCTGAAGTCAATATCGATATCACTGACATCACGCAACGTGTAGTCGGTTTCGTCCACGTCGTCACCATCGGTATCATAGGACTCCACATACTGATCCTCGATATACTGTTGCAGCAGACCGGAACTGTCCAGGTCACTGCTTTGTCCGTCATCCCAGATACCGTAGAACGCTTGTGTCGGCTCTCCCGTCGGGCTGTTGTCGCCCAGCTCCAGATACTTGCCGGTACCGAAATAGACCATGAAGCCCTCGCCACCGTAGGGGTGGCGGGCCACCTGCGGCTGTGTGGTGATGGGCTGTCCAGCCTCGGTCGTGAACAGTGGCAACAGGGTGCCACCCTGTGAATGGGCCACCTCCCACTGACCGGTGTTATTGCCGCTTACATCGAACTTCCAGAGTTGTCCCTGCAGGTCGCCGGCATAGATGGCGTCGACGGTCTGATCTCCCGTCTCGTCAATCAGTACCGGGGTCGCCAGTCCGTTCGGGGTGGTGGAGCTGCCGCTCTCCGTACTGATTTTCCGGACCAGGTCGCCGGTTTCCAGATCCACGATGAACAGCGATGCGTGCCCCGTGGTGCTGGCCGCTCCGTCTCCCTCCGTGTTGTTGTATCCGTTTCCGAACACGGCCGCCCAACGGCCATTGGCCATCTTTGCGATCTGGGGCCGGCCGTAAGTGTATCCCAGATCCGGGTCGTCGGCGTCGGTGAACTCCCACAGCACGAGCTCATCCGCCCGATTTTCACTGAAGCGGGACGGGTCCGTGACGTCAAGAGCAAAAACGCCCTGTCCCCCTTTCCCCAGCGCCCCGGCCAGCACGCTGCGCCACGCGCCCGTGCCCGAGCCAACAGGATCGTTTGCTCCCGGTAGATAGGCATCGACGATATTGGTTCCGCCGTCGACGAAGAACCGGTGCGAGTAATCCTCGCGGCTCAATTCGGGAAGTTCACTGAACACCGATCGGGGCACGTAGGCGAGCATCTCGGCACCGGTCTCCTCATTGAATCCATGCAGCATCCCGTCGTTGGCGCCCACATACACCATAGCCTGACGGTCCTCGTAATGCTGCCGGAACTCGCTGTATGGCTTGGCTGCCAGGTTGTCCGCATAATGGAATCGCGGCGCACCCACATACCGGGGGTCGGAGTTGACGATATCCCCCAACACCGTATTCCGGTAGCGGAAACCATAGCCACTCACCTCGTTGCTGCGCTCGCCACGCAGATAGTCGGTCAGTGCCTGGCCGTACGCCTGGTTGGAGGCGATTTCCCCTGCATTCTCCGTATCCTCCGGGAACGGTGAGTACGCAAGCAGTTCACTCACCTGCGCAGGAGACAGTTCGGTGTCATCATCCGGTGCGTCGTAGTTATCCGGCCAACGGAATGGCACCCCCTCCCCGGCGTTACCCGCGTCCGGGCTCCAGGTGAGAATACTGCGCCCGCCATGGCTCTGTCCGTTCAGAACATTGGCAGCGTTCCACTCGGGACTGGACTCTATGGAGCCATCCGGATTGATCTGGAAAGCGAGCAGCTGCCCGCTCCAGTCGCTGCTGTCGAAGCGTGCCTGATAGAGAAAACTCTCGGCACTCAATGTGCCTGAATTACTGGCCACTGACGCGGACGAGCCGGTGCGGTCGGCAATCGCCGCGATCGCCTCGCTGATTGCACTCACCACCTGGGACGGGGACTGGGCCGAGACAAACAATCCCCGGCTGTTATAGGCAGCGTGCCAGAGGTCATCGATTTTCTCCGGGTCACTCGCATAGGGGTTCCCCCAGTCGTCATCTTCTTCCAGTTCGGGGTCAGGCCAACCGTCGTTATTTGTATCTTCCAGTTCGCCCGATACCCCGAAGGCGACGCCGAAGGTCACCATGTGCTGATGCCTGGCCTGGTCAAAGGTCGTGGTCGGCACCTGATCCGGCAGTGCGCTGAGATCGTTCTCATAGTAATACCGCGCCACGTCCGCCAGGGTCTGGCTGACACCATCGCCATCAGCGTCACTGATCGAATCGGAAGGCGCATCCCCGCTCCAGTAACCATCCGTGAACAGGACACTGAAGTGCTGCTGACAGGCGGAAATGATCGGATCGTCATAGCCCAGCCCACCATCGTAATACTGACCGACACGCTCCAGCCCCTGCCGCAAAGGCGTGCCCAACGCCTGCCATTGATGCTCGCGGAAAGCCTCGATCAGGTTGCTGTTGTGCGATGAGTACTCGTCTGTATTCGCATTCGGGACCGGTACAAACAACTCATCGTACTCATTGATCAGCCCCAGACCGAAGCGGTAGGACGGAGACGACGTGACCACCTGTGAAATAGCGTCACGTGTCACTGATGAACGCTTGCGGTGGTACTCGTACCAGTTGGCGATATTCTGCCGGGTCTCGTCCAGCGTGCGCCCGTACGTATCCGTCTCACTGCCCGATACCGTACTGGTCTCGACAGTCGTACCAAAGCAGTCCGCAAAGGGCACAGGGGCAGCGGCACTGGTTGTGCTGCAATCCTGGTCCAGTGCCTGTATGTCATCGGCTGACGCTGTGGTGAACGCCTCCACTGTCAGCTCCGTGCCGCCCACGGTGTGATGGATGCGTGAATCAAACAGGTCCACCCGGCCGTTGCCACCATCCGTGGCACTGGACGGTCCGCTGGGAATACTGCCGATATGGCCCTTGTCGTCCAGCGCCACGTCGTAGCGGAAGCCAGTCAAATTTCTTGTCAGGCTATACCCGTCCGTGCCCGGTTGTGGATTGCTGCGGGCTGCAGTGAAATCTGCATCGGGCATACCGGGCCACGGTTCGTAATCCACCTCCGGGTTGTAGAACAGGAGATTAAAATCGGAGGACCGGATTCGCCAGTCCCGTTGTTCGGAATCCCCGTTTCTTTCCCGTTCCGGATAAAAACAGCTGTCGTATGCGTTATCGTCGTTCTGAAAATAGTAGACGAAAGAGCGACGTCCGGCACATTGCCCCGTGGAGGCAAATGACAGCCAGGTACCATCATCGTTGTTGGCAACACCCGCGTCTTCCCAGTAATTCAGGTAATAGGCGTGTTCCCCCACCATGATTTCCCAGTCCATCGACCCCGAATCGTCCACCATGAAGAACACATTCGGATCCACGCTGACGCCGAGAAACAGCGGACCGTTGGCCAGATCGAGCGGGGCGGCCCGGGCGGTCGAGGCGCCCAGCACCAGCACCGCCAACAACCAATAACGTATTACCATCAATGTCTGACGGGTCAGGTCTGGTGCTGCATTGCTGTTCGCCATCATGACATGTCTCCTGCGGTTATCCGGCGTCACTACTCGTAACTCCGGACATAGGTGGACTGCAGTTGCACAACCGACGAGGCATTCCGGCCAGTCCCCCGCGCCGTGATTCTGTGGAAGACCCGGCTGCGGTCCTGTGATCCGGTACCCAGTGCCACGGATTCACCTGACGTCGCCACCCGGTATTCCTCGATGACAAAACGCGGGTTCTCGGCCAGACCCGGGGCTCCGGGCGCCACCCGGGCGTTGTTCTGCCACCAGGAGGACGTGTTGCGGGAGGTTTCCCTCCACCAGGGAACAGAGTTGTCGGCATCCGGATCCATTGCCTCACGCACCCAGACGCCGGTCGAGCCGTCATCGCTGGCCGTTGGCCAGATCGCCTGTCCAGCCAGCCACTGCTCTCCCTCCGTCAAGGCGGACTCCGCTGCCTGAAAGGCTGCGCTGTAGTCCTGCATATTCCCGGCCATCCGCTCTTCCAGAATCGTCGACTCCATACTGCTGACTCCCATCAACGTCAGCACCAGCAGAAAGACCAGACAGAAGATCAGCACCGCACCACGCTGCCGCCCCGGGTTGCCTGACATGACTACGCACTTCATCGCCCCACCGCCCGGTTTCGCAATGTAATGGTGGAAGTGAACACGCGCCGATAACGCTGATCCCCGGGCAGTGCCCCGTTCCCGGCCGCCCCGTCGTAGACCACACCATTGAACCGGTAGGGCTGCGACGCAGCAGCCAGATTATCTTCAATGGACTGCACGAGCACGCTGATCCGCACCGAGATGACCCGGCCCCAATCCGGGACCTGGTCTGCCGTCACCCAGGCATCGACGCTCTGCCGGCTGTCGTTGTCGGTATTCAGACCGTACAGGATCTGGATACTCTCAATGCCTTCCACGAGCTCCTCCGGAGTACCCAGACCGGCCTGGTCATTGAGTTGACGCCGGAAGAGCGCAGGCGGATTGCTCGCATCCCCGCCGCGTTTGCCGACATAGAACATCGTCCCCTGCAGCTTGACCAGCTGTCCGCCCGCAGTAGAACCCAATCCCTGCGACACATCATTGCCGGGTTCACAGCCGGCCGACAACACGGAGTTGATGCTCGCTCCACCCTGGATTTCCTGCACATTACAGGCCTGCGCCCAGTCTGCTCTTTCGCAGTCACTGAGCAGCAGAATATCGCCATCCTGCAGATCGGTGATGGTGGAATTCACCACCGTCGCCGCGCCGCCCGAAACACTGTTTATCGTCGCGCCGCCACCGGATGTATTCCAGGCCCTGACAATGTCACTGCCCGGCATGGCATCCATGGTGTCCAGCACATTGCCACCGGAGCTTGACCAGTTCCCGGAAGTGGTGCTTTCCAGCCCCCTGTTATCTGTGCTATTGAAAATGTCACCTGGCGCCGTTCCATTGCCGTGATCCGATTCCCAACCTTGTATTCCCATGTCCGGCTGAAACGAGGAAGGAACCTCATCCGAATTCAGGGTGTTATTGATATTCTCCGGCTCAATCGCGCTCAGGCATCCGAGGTAGCCAGCCATCCTAAGTTCCCGGGAAAGAAAGTGAATGGCGAAACGGCCATTCTCCTGCATACGCATATGCGCTTCCTGATCGCGTTGCGTCTGATTGTTACCGACGTAGACCTGGCTTACGCCTGCCGCCAGTGTGAGTCCCAGCACCATGGCAATCAGAAGCTCTACCAGGCTCAGCCCGGCGCAGCCTCGTCCCATCTTCAGTGTCTGCGATTGCATGTTCCGTATCCCCGTCATGGCTGGAATGTTGCCACAAGCCGCTGGCCGGCCGTGCCGTCCCGGTCGCCATCCCACCAGACCTTGACGGCCAGCAGGTCACCGCTGCCGTCACAGGCCGGAGAAGCCACCGTCCCGTCGTCCGGCGTTGAATCCGTGCAGATCCGCCCGCTGCCGGAGGGTAAGGCGATGGCCAGATCCGCTTGCCAGTCGGCCACGTCATGCAGTGCCATGGCATTGCCGGAACAACCGCTGGTTGTCAGACAGGCAGCCGTCAGGGTACCGGAGGCAGCCATGTACCCTCCGCTGTCGACTCCCTGCGGGTTGGCTCTCATCCGTTCGACCATGTCCTCGGCAAAAACCATCGCCTGGGTCCGCAGATAGGCGTTCTGGGTATTGCGCAGGCTGGTGGTCTGCAGGCCCACCATACCCAACAGGCCGATCGACAGGATCAACAGGGCCACCAGCACCTCGATCAGGGAGGCGCCTGCCTGCTGCCGATACTGTCCTTGCGTCAAACGTCTCACGAGCCACACCCCAGGCCATCCCGTACCCTGGACGCGCGCCCGGTTGGAGAGATGGCGATACCCTGCGCATTGTCGGCGTCATTGTCCGCCGGACAGACCACGAACTGCCGTGAAGCATCCGTACTTCTGCTGAACCCCATGCCGTCGTAGGCCAACACATCGTCACCGGCGTCGAAAGTGACCGTACTGCCACTGCCGGGACCTTCGTACACCCGCAGTACTTCGTCCGCGCCACCATTACCGTCCGCCATCACCAACCAGCCGTCACTCCAGCTGTCGGCGTCACAACTGCTGCCATTGCTACTGGCGCAGAGTGTCACCGGGATGTTACGGCGTATGGCCTCGCTGCGGGTATAGTTGATGGCGGTGAGCAGCGTCCGGGTCTGGCTGTTGACCACGGTCCGGCTGATGACATTCTGGAACGCGGGCGCGCTGACCGCCAGCAGAATACCGGCAATGGTGGCCACGATCATCAGTTCAATGATCGTGAATCCGGCCTGTTGCGTGATGCTGCCGCTATTCATCCGTCTCTGTACCCCGACACCCCGCAATCAGGTCGTGACGCGTGAGTGTCCCGCAATCTGCCTGTTTTTTGACGCTTCCCTGTCATGGTAACACCCGAGCTGTCCCGCAGGGCGTGTTTGCCGAGCATACCGCCGTATACCCGGTAAAAGCTGTGATGAAGTTGGAAAATGCAGCGAAATGGCTGTGAACAGTATCACAGGACTGGAGCCCGGCTTCCGCTTTTTCTATAATGTCGCCTTTTGGCGGCATCCCGCTTCCGGAACGCCCCATAGCAAGGCGACATCATGCTCTACGACCCCCTGTTACTGGTTGGTCTGGCCGCCATCGGTTTCGTGGCCGGCTGGATCAATACACTGGCCGGCGGCGGTTCCAACCTGACCCTGCCCATGCTGATGCTGCTCGGCCTGCCGCCGGATGTGGCCAACGGCACCAACCGCGTCGCCGTGTTCCTGCAATGCATGGTGGGCGTTCGCGGCTTCAACCACTACGGCAAACTGGATACCGGCGCCATTCTGCCAATCCTGGTCCCCACACTGCTGGGGGGAGCAATCGGCGCGCTCGTCGCTGCACTGCTGCCCAACGTGACGCTGAAACCACTGTTGCTGGGCACTGTCATCACCATGTCTGTGATCATACTGATCCGGCCGGGCTTCATCACACCGCCGCCCGGAACCCCCGTCGTATCAGTCAGTGATAGCCGCATGGGCTGGTGGATGCTGTTTCTTGCCGGCATCTACGGGGGGTTTGTCCAGGCCAGCGTGGGTTTCATTCTGTTGGCCGCTCTTGCCGGCGTGTTGCGCTACGACCTGGTGCGCGCCAATGCACTGAAGTTGACCTGCACGCTGGCCTTCACTGCCGTTTCCCTGGTTATTTTCATCGCTTTCGGCCAGGTGGCCTGGGTGCCGGGTCTGGTGCTGGCCATCGGCACCATGGGCGGCGCCTACCTGAGTGTGCGTTTTGCCATTGAAGTGAGCCAGACCACCATCAAGTGGTTCCTGTTCCTGATGACAATCTGTGCCAGCGTCGCCGCCATGGTGTTTTGAGCTGACACTCAGCGACTTTCCTATCCCGGGTCATGCCGCAGAGCCCGCACTGGCGAACACCAGTTCTATGCGAGCGCCACCCAGTTCACTGTCATCCACGTCGATCTGTCCCCCGTAACTGGCGACGATATCTGCCACCACGGCCAGTCCGATGCCCTGTCCCCTGGGCAGCGTATCCAGCCGGGCGCCTCGGCTCAGGACCCGGTTGCGGTTTCCGGTCGGGATGCCGGGGCCGTTGTCCTCTATCACGATGCACAGCGGATGCCCGGGCGAGTCGCTCCGCCTGGCCGTCACATGGACCTCGCCGGCCCCGTACTTGCAGGCGTTGTCCATGACATTGCCCACCACTTCCATCAGATCCCGCTCGTCTCCCGGAAAGCGCACCTCGTGATCCAGTGAACACTGGATACGGACACCCTGCCCGGCGTAGACTTTCTCCAGTGCCGAGGTGACACGTCTCACCACGTCCGATACATTCACGCGGCGGGCCAACAGGGCCGTTCCCTGTTCACTGCGCACGGCCCGCTGCAGCTGGTAGCGTACGATCTGGTTCATGCGCTCCACCTGCTCGTCCATGGACATCAGCTGCTCCTGCGTGGCGACGCCGTCCTCTCCGTCCTGCTGCAACTGATCCAGGCCCGCACGCAGCACGGCCAGGGGCGTCTTCAGACTGTGCGCGAGATCGCCCAGTGTCGTGCGATAACGGGCCTGCTGCTTGCGTTCGGCGCTGATCAGCACATTGAAATTATCGGTCACCGCTTCCAGTTCCTGAGGATAGTCGCCGGACAGCGCCTCGCTGTCACCGCTCTCGATTCCCTTGATATCCCACGCCAGGCGGCGCAGCGGCGCCAGTCCCCAGCGCAGCAGCAGCAGTTGAGCCACCAGCAGCACCAGCGCCGCCCCACCCAGCCATGACCACAGACTGGCCCGGAAGCTGTTTACTTCAGCCAGGTAGGTGTCCGTGGACTCGAACACGGAGAACACGAACGGCGTGCTGCGGTTCTCCCACATCACCGTGTAATGGGACACGAAGAACGGCTGCCCGTCATCCAGGGTCAATTGCCGGAAGCGGAATTCACCGCGTTGCAGGTCGTCGGGCACCACATCTGCCGGCAGGCGTTGATCCAGCGCGGACGCTGTTCTCAACACCTCACCGTCGCGATCAGTCACCAGGCCGTACAATCCGGAATTCAGTTGCGCAAAGCGCGGCTCGCGAATACCGGCACCCAGATAAAAACGGCCTTGCTCTTCCTCAAAGGCGGCCAGCAACACGTAGATCTGCACCTGCAACTGTTCCGCTACGCCGGCTTCCACGCTATCACGGAACGCGCGATCAAGGACCACTCCCGTCAGCCCGAGAAACAGGGCCAGGGTCAGCGTGAAGGCCAGCAGAAAACGGTGCTGCAGGGAATAGCGGCGGGATACACGGACCGGACCCGACATGGGCTCAGCCCACCCGCCGCAGACGATAGCCCTGCCCACGAACAGTCTCGATCGGCTTCAACTGCTGATCCGGATCCAGTTTCTGGCGGAGCCGGCGCACAAACACTTCCAGCACGTTGCTGTCGCGATCGTGATCCTGCGCGTACAGGTGTTCGGTCAGTTCGGCCTTGGAGACCACCTGGTCAGGATGCATCATCAGATACTCCAGGACCCGGTATTCATAGGCTGTCAGTTCCACCAGCTCGTCGTGGACAGTCAGGCGCTTGCGGCCGGTATCCAGGCTCAATGGCCCGATCTCTATCCTGGGACTCGAAAAGCCGGCGGCCCGGCGCAGCAGCGCATTGAGCCTCGCCACGATTTCCGGCAGGTGAAAAGGCTTCACCACGTAGTCATCGGCACCGGCATCCAGACCGCCCACCTTGTCCTGCCAGTCATCACGGGCCGTCAGAATCAGTATGGGGACGTTCACTCCGCCTTCGCGGATGCGCCGGATCAAGGTCAGCCCGTCCATTTCAGGCAGTCCCAGATCGATGATCGCAGCGTCGTACTCGAATTCGGTGGCGTGATACAGACCCGTCCGGCCGTCGGCGGCATCGTCCACGATGTAGCCTTCGCGGATCAGCCCCTGCACCAGACTCTGGCGCAGCAGCTCCTCATCCTCTACAACCAGCAGACGCATGATGGACGACCTCCCTGCAGTCTCCGGCTACTCGCGGCTGACACGCCCGGTTGCCTGGTCCACGTAGACAGTGAAAACGTTTCCCTCGTTATCAAGCCGCACCCGGTAACGCGCGCGCTCCCCGTCAGTGACCTCGGAAATACTGATCACTTCACCGGGAAACCGGTGTCGCACCCGATCCAGGGCCTGCTTCCGGGTGACCGGCCCGGGCTCTTCTGCCTCCAGGATGGCCGTATCGGTTTCCGGTCCGTCCGCCGGCTGGGCCCGGACTACACCAGACCCGGCAAGCGCGGCCAGCACCAGCAGGATCACCATGGCACCCGCCAGAGAAATGCCGCCCGGCCAGAGTAGTCCGAGCCACCTCTTCACTGCTGCGTTCAAGTCCGCTCTCCACTGTCAGGGGTCAGAGTACCGGCTCGACGTGTACCCTGACCCGGATCCGTTCGCCCGGATCGCGGTCGGTTCTCACCGAGTACTCACGGCCCTCATAACGATACCGCACGTCGTAGCCCACCAGCCGCTCCTCGTGAACGTACTCATCCACTGTCTCGCAGTGACGCACTGTCCGATAGCGGGGGCGGTCGGAACGGCTGTTGGCGGACACTATATCACGACCGACAGAGTGCCCCAACACAGCCCCGACGACCGCCCCCACGCGCCTGCTGGATTTGTTCGTGCCCACGGCATTGCCAATGGCACCCCCCACCACGGCGCTGACCAGTGCCGGGGTATCACTGCCGTTTCCACGGCCATTAGCCGCTGTCCGCACGCGCTCGTTCCAGCATTGCTCGCGGGGCTGACTGACACTCACCTGACGGTATACCGGGCGGGATTCAATGACTCGCGCGTACTCATGGGACGCCTCACCGTACCGATCATTGCCGGCCATGGCCGGCGCGGCCATGCAGGCCAGGCTGATCCATACCAGGGATAACAGTTGCTTTTTCATGACGGATTCTCCTGTCTGTTCCAAACCGTTCATCTGCTGGCAACAATGATTGCCCGCATCCGCAACGTAGCAGTCGTTGGCTGAACCGGACCTGAAGGAACGCGCCGGAGACGGGAGTAACGCGGTCTATTGAACCGGAGCCCATAACCGGTAAAATCGTTGACATCAGACTGCCATCCGCGAACTGACAGTTTGTTGACAATAACCACAATAATCAAGCAAAAACAGAGAGTTATCATGTTCATCAGACAGCTTTTTTCCGCCGCCATTGCCACCGCTGCCGCTGCCATTCCGCTGTACCTGCTCACTCAACCGGACACAACGATCTCCCGAATCACCTTTCCAGCCCTCCTCGGCATCACCTTCATCGCCACCCTGATTGCTTCGGCGCTTGTCCTGTACCGGCCTTCCGGCCGACTCCGAAAGAAGCCCCGTCGCCCGCACCGCAAGGCAGCCGCCGGCGGGACACGTGAGGGCGGCCAGGTGAAGTGGTTCAACACGGCCAAGGGCTATGGATTCATTACCCGGGACAGCGGTGATGACGTCTTCGTCCATTTTCGGGGCATCCGTGGCAGTGGCCATCGCAGCCTGAAGGAAGGGCAGCGGGTGGAATTCAGTGTCAGCCGCGCGGAGAAAGGCCTGCAGGCAGATGACGTCACCGACGCCTGAACGGACGACACTTTTTACGGCTGCACATTCATGCAATAATTGTTCGCACATACGTGTCACTATCCTGTCCATCGATTCGTCGACATCACTCTGGAGCCGACCCGCCTTGTCTACCGCAACGTCCACAGCAAAGCCACCCGTCAACTGGACCAACACACTGTTGTTCAGTATCACCGGCCTGCTGGCCGTGACCCTCGTGCCATGGTACGGGTTCACCTACGGATACAGTCTCTGGGACTGGACCCTGTTTGTTCTGCTGATGGGATACTGCGGTCTGTCCATCACCGCCGGCTATCATCGTCTTTGGTCGCACAAGGCCTACAAGGCGCATCCGGTGCTTCGCGTGCTGTTCGCGCTGGGTGGTGCCTGCGCCCTGCAGAACGACGTGTTGTCCTGGGCATCGGATCATCGCCGCCATCACGCATTCGTCGACAACAATGACCGGGACCCCTACTCCGCCGGTCGCGGCCTGTGGTATTCACACATCGGCTGGATGCTGCGCTATTACGAAAGCGGCAGGAACGATTATTCGAATATCAAGGATCTGCGGCGCGATCCGATTCTGCAGTGGCAGAGTCGCCACTATCTGACCCTGGTGCTGGTGATGAACATCGCTGTACCCGCATTGCTGGGCTATCTGGGCGGCAGCCTCATCGGCGGTTTGCTGCTGGGCGGGCTGCTGCGCCTGGTACTCAGTCAGCATGTTACCTGGCTGATCAACTCGCTCGCCCACGCCTGGGGCCTGCAGACCTACAGCACCCGCAGCTCTGCACGCGATAACCCGGTCATCGCCCTGCTGACCTACGGAGAGGGGTACCACAACTTTCACCACACCTTCCAGTGGGACTACCGCAATGGCGTCCGCTGGTGGCACTACGATCCGACCAAGTGGCTGATCCGCACCTGTAGCTGGCTGGGTCTGACCCGGGAATTGAAGCGTGTGTCCCCGTTGGTGATCGAGACCACACGACTGGAAATGCAATACCGCCAGGCTGCCGAGCGGTGCGCCAATTTCGCCAATGCGGACAAATGGCGTGAACGCCTTGAACAGGAATACGAGCAGTTGAAGCAGACACTGCAATTGTGGGCCCGTCACCGCCAGGAATGGTATGAGGCCCGAGCGGGCGAGCTGCACGAGCAATGGGAACACCTGCACCTGCGCGACCGCTACCGCGAGGCCCGTTACCGGCTGAAACTGCAACGCCAACGCTGGCGTGAACTGCTGGAGAGCTTCTCCAACACCCCGGCAGTCGTCGCCGGTACCTGAACAATGCCGTCATGACGGAGACCTGAATATGGACCTGTTTCGCCAGACACTGCCATGGCTAGCCCTCTGGCTGATCAGCCTGCCAGTGACCGCTCTGGAGGAAGGTGAACCCGCCCCGGATTTCACCTTGCCAGCACTGGCGGCGGCAAGCGGTGACAGCGACGAAATCACCCTGTCAGATTTGAGAGGGAAAGTAGTGTACGTGGATTTCTGGGCTTCATGGTGCCTGCCATGCATCCGTTCACTGCCCGAGATCAGTACGCTGTACGAGCAATACCGGGACCAGGGCTTCGAGGTTATCGCCATCACCATCGACAACCCGCTGGAGGACGCCACGGAGTTCCTGGAAGACCTCGACACTCCCCTGGACTACCGGGTCGCCGCCGATGCGGACGCTGATGTCATGGACCTCTACGGTGTACGTGGCATGCCCACCTCGTTCCTGGTGGACCGGCACGGCATGATCCGGATGATTCACGAAGGATACCGGGACGGAGATCTGCAACAGATAGAGAACGAACTGACACCACTACTCTGAACTCCCCCGGATTTCACCCCATGTACTGACACACGCAAGGAGCTGACACTTGAACAGCACACAGGCACAGGAACGTCTCGACACCCTCCGCGACCATTACCGGGAGATCCAGTCCCGAAATCTGGACCTGGACCTGACCCGGGGCAAACCCTCCACCGAACAACTGGCGCTCAGCGATGCCCTGGACGGCATTCTGGGTGGCAGCTACCGGGATCGTGACGGCACCGATTGCCGCAACTATGGTGGCGCGATGGGTATCCCGGAGGCGCGCGAATTCGCAGCGGCCTACCTTGATACCACCCCGGACCGGGTCATGGTGGGCGGAAACAGCTCACTGCAGCTGATGTACAGCTATGTGATGAATGCCCACTACCACGGCGTACGCGGACCGGAAACGGCCTGGGTCCGGGAGGCCACGGCAGATCAGCCGATCCGCTTCCTGTGCCCTTCCCCGGGCTACGACCGCCATTTCAGCGTCTGTGAGGCGCTGGGCATCGAAATGGTACCCGTCGCCCTCACCGGTCAGGGCCCCGACATGGATGAAGTGGAGCAGCTGGTCAAATCCGATCCGCAGATCAAGGGCATCTGGTGTGTGCCGAAGTACTCCAACCCGACCGGCGAAGTCTATTCCGACGAAGTCGTGGCGCGCATGGCGGAACTGGGCAATATCGCCGGGCCGAACTTCCGCATCCTCTGGGACAATGCCTATGCCGCCCACCACCTGACCGACAATCCGCCGGCACTTGCCAACCTGCTCAACCTGAGCGAGAAAGCCGGAACGCTGGACAATGCCGTGGTGATCGGCTCGACATCCAAGATCACTTTTGCCGGCGCCGGCATTTCCTTTCTGGCCAGCTCACCGGAGAACCTGAAGCGTTTTGCGTCACAGATGACCATTTCCACCATCGGCCCCGACAAGGTCAATCAGCTGCGCCATGTCCGCTTCCTCAAGGATATGCCCACGCTGGAAAAATTGATGCAGGCTCATCGCCGCATCCTGGAGCCGAAGTTCGATGCCGTGATCGAGGAACTGGAAAACGGATTGGAAGGCAAGCAGGCCGGGGGGCAACCGCTGGGCCGTTGGAGCCGGCCGCAGGGCGGCTATTTCGTCTTGTTCGACACACAGCCGGGGCTGGCTGACCGGGTCATCCGCCTGACCGCCGAAGCAGGCGTCAAGCTCACACCAGCCGGTGCCACCTGGCCCTATGGCAAGGATCCGGAGAACAGCAACATCCGCCTCGCCCCCTCATTCCCCGGCCCGGAAGAAATCCGCGAGGCCATGAAAGTCTTTGTACTGTGCGTGGAGCTGGCCACCCTGGAAAACACGGCCGGCTGATCCGGCCCGGCCCCGGGAGCCTCCGGACCGGACTCCCTACGACGGTTCCTGCGGCCGTCCGCCGGTGATCGACACCGGAAACGGTGTGATATTGTCTCCACTGGACACTTTCGCTGCCCCTGCCCGGGTCACCTCATCAATACGGATGATGGCCTGCAGGGGCACGAAGCTGCGTTTCACGCCGTTGAACTCCGTCTTGAGTTTCTCCTCTCCCGGATCAACCACAACCTGGCTGCGCTCATCGAACAGGTAGTCCTCGATCTCGATGAATCCGTACAGGTCGCTCTGGTAGACCTGACGGGCAAACACTTCGTACACCTGTCCCTTATTGAGAAAGGTGACGCGGTAAATCGGAGTCTTGTCAGACATCTGTGCACCATCTACTTGTGGATACACGGTATTGTACTCCATCCGGCCGGACCTCGCTGCACGATGCTCCCCGGGAGGGCATCTCACCCGCCTGCATGACGTGTTATAATGCACAGTTTTCCGCAACACCGACCAAGCAACCAACGCCACGCGAGCCCGAACAATGACCAGCCGTGATCCAGCCGTCCAGACCGTCGACCCGGCCGCCGCCACAACGGCGCGCCCCGGCAACCTGATCACCAGCGATGCCCGCCATGCAGGAAGCGCCGCGCGCAAGATCTACATCAAGACGCACGGCTGCCAGATGAATGAGTATGACTCGGCGCGCATGGCCGATCTGCTGCGCGACACCTGGGATGCCACCGTAGTGAACTCACCGGATGAAGCGGACATCCTGCTGCTCAACACCTGCTCGATCCGGGAGAAAGCCCAGGAGAAGGTCTTCCACCAGCTGGGCCGCTGGCGTTCGCTCAAGGAAGCCCGACCCGGCGTGCAGATTGCCGTGGGCGGCTGCGTGGCCAGCCAGGAAGGAGCCGCCATCAGCCAGCGTGCACCCTATGTGGATGTGGTGTTCGGTCCGCAGACCCTGCACAAGCTGCCGGAACTGTTAAGCCGCCCGGCGGGCCGGGGCGCTGCCGTCGACATCAGCTTTCCCGAAATCGAGAAATTCGACCGCCTGCCCGAGCCCGAGGCCAGCGGAGCCCAGGCCTTCCTGAGCATCATGGAAGGCTGCAGCAAGTACTGCTCGTTCTGCGTGGTGCCCTACACCCGGGGCGAGGAAGTCAGCCGCCCGTTGGACGATGTGCTGGCCGAGGCCATGCACCTGGCCGGCCAGGGTGTACGGGAGATCAACCTGCTGGGACAGAACGTCAACGCCTATCGAGGCCCCAGCCATGAGGGTGAGGTCACCGACCTGGCCACCCTGATCACCTATATCGCGGCCATCGACGGCATCGACCGCATTCGGTTCACGACGTCCCACCCGATGGAATTCTCGGACAGCCTGATCGAGGTCTATCGCCACGTGCCGGAGCTGGTCAGCCACCTGCACCTGCCCGTGCAGCACGGCTCGGATCGCATCCTGCAGGCCATGAAGCGCGGTCACACCGCCGACGCCTATCGCGACATTATCCGGCGTCTGCGCGAGATCCGGCCCGATATCAGCCTGTCCTCCGATTTCATCGTCGGTTTCCCCGGCGAGACACAGGAGGACTTCGAGGACACCATGCAACTGATCAGGGACATCGGCTTCGACCACTCGTTCAGCTTCGTCTACAGCCCGCGCCCCGGCACACCGGCGGCGGAACTACCCGACGAGACAGCAGAAGCGGAGAAGAAGCACCGCCTCGCCATCCTGCAGGCGCAGATCCGCGAGCAGGCCGACACCATCAGCCAGTCCATGGTCGGCAGCACACAGCGGATACTGGTCACAGGTCGCGCCAAGCGGGGGGAAGAACAATTACAAGGCCGCACGGAAAACAACCGCGTGGTGAACTTTCACAGCATTGATCCCGGTCTGGTGGGGGAGTTTGTCGATGTGACCATCACGGAAGCATTTCCGAACTCGCTGGCTGGCAGGCTCTGAGCGCTTGCACTATACTCGAATACACACCGATCAATCAGGGAGGCAACCACGCCCGCTGCATGGCTACTGACAATCATACCGAACAATTGCTTCTCGAGCCCGAGAACACCCATCGCCTGGCCAATCTCTGTGGCCATCTCAATGAACACATCCAGCAGATCGAACAGTCGCTGGCGTTGAAGATACGCCACCGCGGCAATCGCTTCCAACTGTCGGGTACGCCGGCGGCGGTGGCGGATGGCGCACGCATTCTCAACGACCTGTATCAGGCCACCAGTGGCGCGACACTGAGCCCGGACAGCGTTCACCTCGCACTGCGTGAGAACGAGCCGGCACCGCCGGCCACCGGCAACCCGGACGACGAGGCTCCGGGCAGCCTGATCCGAACGCCGCGCAGCTCCATCAAACCCCGTGGCCGACACCAACGCGAGTACGTCAGCGCCATTCGCCAGCAGGACATCAATTTCGGTATTGGACCGGCCGGAACCGGCAAGACCTATCTGGCCGTGGCCTGCGCCGTGGAAGCGCTGATGCAGGATCGCGTCAGGCGAGTGCTACTGGTTCGACCCGCCGTGGAAGCCGGAGAGAAACTCGGCTTTCTGCCCGGCGATCTGGCCCAGAAGATCGACCCTTACCTGCGGCCGCTCTATGATGCGCTGTACGAGATGCTGGGCTTCGAGAAAGTCGGTCGACTGATCGAGAAGAATGTCATCGAAGTGGCGCCACTGGCCTATATGCGTGGCCGCACACTGAACGGCTCTTTCATCATTCTGGATGAAAGCCAGAACACCACCATGGCACAGATGAAGATGTTCCTGACACGGATCGGCTTCGGCTCCAGGGCCGTGATCACCGGGGACGTGACCCAGATCGACCTGCCCAGAGGCACCCGCTCCGGGCTGGTGCATGTCCTGAAGGTGCTGGAAGGCATGCAGGACATCGGGTTCACCCATTTCAACTCGCGTGACGTGGTACGCCATTCCCTGGTCCAGCGGATCGTGGAAGCCTACGACCGGTACGACCAGGACACCACTATCAAACCCCTCGGCCAGCAGGATGCCCTGCATCGCCATGAACGTGACCGTTGAGCTGACTGATGCGGCGTCCGAACCGGCGCCCGTCAACCTTCCCCGCCTGCGCGAGTGGGTCAGTTACGCACTGGAGCGGTACAGCCACCACAACCCCCCTGTTGGCGGGACACCGGACCGCGAGGTGCTAGTCTCGATTTGTCTGGTCAGTGAAGCCGAATCCGCCCGATTGAACGACAGCTATCGCGCTAAAAACCGGCCCACAAATGTGTTATCTTTCGCGACCCGGTTGCCCGACGAGGTCCAGTCGGCCATGCCGGCATTCCTGCTCGGCGACCTGGCTATCTGCACCGCCGTGGTCAATCGCGAGGCGGCAGCGCAGGGCAAACAGCCGGAAGCCCATTGGGCCCACATGACAGTACACGGCACACTCCACCTCTGCGGGCTGGATCACGAGACTGCGGAGGAAGCGGCCCGGATGGAAGGCATGGAGATTGACGTGTTAACGACCCTGGGTTATCCCGACCCGTACACCGTGCCGGACCCGGCCACTACCGAATGTGATGAACGGAGCCATACCCGATCATGAACGACGAGCCTTCGAGTATCGAGTCCAGACCTCGATCCTGGATTGATAAGCTGGCCCAGGTCTTCTCCGACGACCCCACCGATCTGAAGAGTCTTCTGGAACTGCTGCGCAATGCCGAGCAGGATCAGGTACTGGATGCCGATGCCCTGGGAATCATGGAAGGGGCACTGCAGGTCTCCAGCATGCAGGTTCGCGAAATCATGATCCCGCGAGCGCAGGTGGTCACTGTATCGAGCCGCAGCACATTGCAGGAGATCATCGATACCGTGGTCAGAGCCTCGCACTCGCGCTTCCCGGTCATCGGAGAGAGTCCCGATACCGTCATGGGCATTCTGCTGGCCAAGGACCTGCTGCCGCTGGCTCTGAGCAGCGATCCTGCCCGCTTCAATATCAAGGACCTGATCAGGCCGCCGACCTTTGTTCCCGAGAGCAAGCGGCTCAATGTCCTGCTGCGCGAATTCCGGGAAAACCGCAATCACATGGCCATCGTCATTGACGAGTACGGCAACGTCTGTGGTGTGGTGACCATCGAGGATGTACTGGAGCAGATTGTCGGTGAGATCGAGGACGAATACGATGTGGATGACGACAGCTACATCAAGAAGTTCGATGAACAGCACTACATCGTCAAGGCGCTGACTCCGGTGGACGAGTTCAACGAGTATTTTGACTCTTCGTTCAGCGAGAACGACGCCGACACCATTGGCGGACTGGTGCTACGGGAACTGCGACACATACCGGAACGCGATGAGAATGTAAGCATTGATGACTTCCGTTTCACCGTTCTGAACGCGGACAGCCGGCAGATACGACTGCTCAAGGTCACCAGACAACCGGGACGCGCATCCCGCTGACCCGGCCCTACACGAATCAGAAGACTGACAAAAGAACCCGAACCATGACCGACACCAGCTATTCACCACGCGACATTGAAGCCCGGGCCCGCCAGTACTGGGACGAGAATGACAGTTTCAGGGTGGAGGAGGATGACAGCCGCGAGAAATTCTATTGTCTGTCGATGTTCCCCTACCCCAGCGGCCGGCTGCACATGGGGCATGTACGCAACTATCTGATTGGCGATGTCATCAGCCGCTACCAGCGCATGCAGGGCCGCAACGTCCTGCAGCCGATGGGCTGGGACGCATTCGGGTTGCCGGCCGAGAACGCGGCCATGCAACGAGGCACAGCCCCCGCCGAGTGGACCTGGAGCAACATCGACTATATGCGTGACCAGCTCAAGCAGCTGGGTTATGCCTATGACTGGAACCGCGAACTGGCCACCTGCCACCCCGAGTACTATCGCTGGGAGCAATGGTTCTTCATTCGTCTGTTCCGCAAAGGGCTGGTCTACAAGAAAGAAGCCGAGGTGAACTGGGACCCCGTGGACCAGACCGTACTGGCCAATGAACAGGTGGTCGATGGCCGCGGCTGGCGTTCTGGCGCGATGGTCGAGCGCCGGCGGATACCCCAGTGGTTCCTGCGTATCACCGACTACGCCCAGGAACTGCTGGACGACCTGGACAAGCTGGAGGACTGGCCCGAACAGGTCCGCACCATGCAGCGCAACTGGATCGGCCGCTCGGAAGGCATCGAGCTGACCTTTGATATCGCCGGTGGCCATACCGCTCCCTGTGACCGGGTAACCGTGTATACCACACGTCCGGACACGCTGATGGGCGTCACCTATGTAGCAGTGGCACCGCAACATCCGCTGGCGGAGCTGGCTGCGGCGGACAATCCGGAGCTGGCCGCGTTCATCGAGGAACAGCAACACATCAAGACCGCCGAAGCCGATCTGGCTACCATGGAAAAGCGCGGCATGGATACCGGCCTGCAGGCAGTGCACCCGATCAGCGGCGAGCCCGTGCCGGTCTATGTGGCCAACTTCGTGCTGATGACCTATGGCGGCGGCGCCGTGATGGCGGTGCCGGCCCATGACCAGCGCGACTACGAGTTCGCCCGCAAGTACGGAATCCCGATCCGCCAGGTGGTGGAAGCGGCCGACGACAATCCCTGCAACCTGGACGAGGCGGCCTTCACCGACAAGGGCCTGCTGATCAACTCCGGCGAGTTCGACGGCCTGGATTTCCAGCAGGCCTTCGACGCCATGGAGCAGCGCCTGCGTGAACTAGACCGTGGCCACCGCACCGTCAACTTCCGGCTGCGCGACTGGGGCGTGTCACGACAGCGCTACTGGGGGGCCCCGATTCCGATGATCAACTGCGGCGACTGCGGAGCCGTTCCGGTGCCCGAGGACCAGTTGCCCGTCGTGCTGCCGGAAGACGTCACCTTTGATGGCAGCGGCTCCCCGCTCAAGAAAATGGAATCGTTCATCCGGACAGACTGTCCTTCCTGCGGCAAGGCGGCCGAGCGGGAAACCGATACCTTCGACACCTTCATGGAATCGTCCTGGTACTATGCCCGCTACGCCTGCCCCGACCAGAAGGAAGCCATGCTGGACGAGCGCGCCAGCTACTGGCTGCCTGTGGATCAGTACATCGGCGGCATCGAACACGCCATCCTGCATCTGCTCTATGCCCGCTTTTTCCACAAGCTGCTACGGGATGAAGGCCTGATCCAGGGTAGCGATGAGCCGTTCCGCCGCCTGCTGACGCAGGGCATGGTACTGAAGGATGGCAGCAAGATGTCCAAGTCCAAGGGGAACACGGTAGAGCCGCTCGCGCTGATAGAGCAGTACGGAGCGGATACCGTGCGGCTGTTTACCATGTTTGCTGCCCCGCCGGAGCAGTCTCTGGAGTGGTCGGACAGTGGCGTGGAGGGCAGTTTCCGCTTTCTGAAGAAACTATGGCGGATGATCGCCTCTGACGACTATCGGCCGGACGGCTCGCCCGGGGACATCGATCTGAACGATGAGCAGAAAAGCTTGCGCCTGAAAACACACAGTACGCTGGAGAAGATCAGCGACGACTTCGGTCGGCGTCAGACCTTCAATACGGCGATTGCCGCCGTCATGGAGCTGGTCAACACCATCGGGCGCTTCATCGACCAATACCCGCTCCAGGGCGACGACCCGCAGGTGGCAGGCAACAATGCCGTCGTCCACGAGGCCTACGATATCATCGTGCGCGTACTGGCACCGATCACCCCGCACTTCAGTCATGCGCTGTGGCATCACCTGGGGCACAAAAAAGCTGTCATTGATGCCCGATGGCCGGAAGTGGACCGCAGTGCACTGCAAACCGACAGCGTACAGATCGTGGTGCAGGTCAACGGTAAGCTGCGTGCCCGTATTGACGTGCCCAGTGATGCCGATCGGGCCACCGTTGAGCAATCGGCACTCGCTCATGAGCATGTCGGCCGCTTCACCGAAGGCAAGACTGTCCGCAAGGTGATTGTGGTGCCCGGCAAGCTGGTCAATATTGTTGCCAACTGAGGAGGCCCGGATGCCGGCCGGATCCATCAGAACCACCCTGCTCTGTCTGCTGCTTGCCGCACTTGTCGGCTGCGGCTTCACACTGCGTGGCGCTGGTGGCCCCATGGCACTGAACAGCGTATCACTGGAAGCCGGGCGCCCGGATGGGGTTGTCAGGACCCTGCGCCAGCAGTTAACTGCACTGGGTGTGAATACGCAGCCCGACCGCGATGACAGCTACACGCTGACCCTGGACAACGAGCAACGCGAAGCAAGACGCACCACACAGAATACCGGCACGCGGGGTGCCCAGTACGAATTGACGCTGTCCGTCGATGTCACACTCTCCCTGGGTGACAACGTCGTCGCCGGCCCGCGCAACCTGGAGGTACAGCGTGATCAGGACGAGGACATCAGCAACCTGACCAGTTCCGGGGGTGAACGGGCCCTGTTGTATGCGGACATGGAGCGGGAGCTGGCTGATCAGATCGTGCAGCAGCTGCGCACCGTGCAGCCCGCCGCCGGAGGGATGCCGCAATGAATCTGCGCGCGGAACAGCTTGCCGGCCATCTGAAAGGCGGCGAACTCCAACCAATGTACTGGGTGGCCGGAGACGAAACACTGCTTTGCCAGGAAGCCACCGATGCAATCCGCCAGGCGGCCCGCGAGCGGCAGTACGAGGAGCGCGAAGTCCACTTCGTGGACAACAGTTTCGACTGGCAGTCCGTGATCGATTCCGGCAACAGCCTGTCCCTGTTTGCCAGCCGCAAACTGATCGAGCTGCGCCTCCCGCAATTCCGCCTGGATGACCGGGGACGCCAGTTGCTGGCCGATTATCTGAAGTCCCCCAACCCGGATACCCTGCTGTTGCTTGACAGCCCCAGGCCGGAGCCGGCGGCACTGAAGACCCGATGGTTCAAAAGCCTGGAAGAGGCCGGTGTATTCATCCAGATATGGCCCGTGGATGCCAGACAGCTACCTGGCTGGATCAATCAGCGAATGAAACAGAAGGGGTTGTCGGCAACTCCGGAAGCCATTCAACTACTCTGTGACCGGGTGGAGGGCAATCTGCTGGCGGCGGCCCGCGAGATCGAAAAGCTCGCACTGCTCCAATCGGGCAATGACAAGGCAGAAACCATGGATGCACGCTTCATTGCCGGCATGGTGGCGGATAATGCACGTTACAACGTCTTCCAGATGATCGATCACGCCCTGGCCGGCAATGCACGCAAGGCACTGCGCAGTCTGGGCCGCCTGCGCGCCGAAGGCAGCGAACCACTGATGTTGCTGGGCATGATCGCCCGGGAACTGCGCACACTGCTGCAGCTCTGCCGCCTGTGCGAATCAGGCATGAGTGCGGAGCGCGCCCTGCAACAGGAGCGCGTGTGGAAAAGCCGCCAGAAGCTGGTGAAACAGGCGCTGACGCACCTGGACAGTCGCAGGGTGGAACAACTACTGATGATGGCACGGCGCGCCGACCTGGCCGTCAAGGGGATGGACAACCTGCCCGTGGATATGATCCTTGATGACCTGATGTTGGCCCTGGCGGGTCAGACACCCATCCGGCCCAATACCGCGATCAGTTCCCTGACCAGCCGCTCGGCGACAGGGTGACGGGCGGCAAACTGTGCTTCGAGCGCAATGGCATCGTCCAGCACCGGACTGTTCTTCTGTTCGGTCGACCGTATGACTTCGTCTATGTCCCGGTCAAGCTGCCGAACCGCTTCCAGCGTATCTTCATCCAGCTCATCGCTGCGCGACAGCTCCTGCTCCAGTTCATCCAGTAACTCGCGGATCTTCGTTTCGCTCAATGCACTACTCCCGTTTGTGGCGCAGAATCCGGTATTCTCCCCGAAAGTGTATCCCGGGAGCACCAGCGCTGCCAAGCATCACTCCTGACAGGCCGGGTGGCAGCCCGGCCACGGAGATCCCGGGGCCAGGGCATACGATGCAGCCTCAGCCGGCTTCTACCGCGTCACCCGCAAAGGTCTTTCCACCAGACTGACGGCGCCCGGCTTTCCCGGCCCGATGGCGGTATTCCAAGAGGTACTTCGGAAAGTGACGAATCAGCGTCCAGCGTGTGGTATACCCGACCCGTATGCTGGAATGCGTTTTTGATCCCGCCATGAGCATGGGGGGACCCTGATAGATCTCCTTCGAACCCATCAACGCGTGAATCCGGCCGATGTTGGTATTCCTCGTATCAGCCATCAGCAGTACGTACTTCTTGCGACACAGAAACACATCACGAAGCATGTGCAACCAGATACGGAACTGTTCGGAAGCGCGGCGTACACCAGCGCCGATCCACAGGCCGTTCACTTCCATCATTTCATACTGGTCATTTCGGAAAAAGGCATGCTGCTCGCGCACCTCATCGGGCACGAACATCAGACTGCGGAAACCGGGCCTGGTCACCAGCATGTAGCCAGCCACCATTTTCCCGCCCTTGTAGGCCGCCACGATGCGGCTGCGCTGCGTGTAATCGTAGGGCAGCTTGACCCGCACATAGCCTTCAAAGCGTTGCAGGTACTCGTTGATATCCCTTTCTTCTGTCAGGGTTTTGAATGTGATCGCTTCCATGATTTTATCCTCGGCAGGAACATGCCCACCTTGTTCTGGTATAGTCTGTAGGATTTACCCTGATCACTTTCCAGAATGATGCGTTCCTCCCGGCGTGCCGAAAGGAAATAGAAAGTGACCAGGTAAATCAGTGTAATCCACAAGATGGGGGATCGGAATAACAGACTACTGGTCAACCAGACGAGAATATAGGAAGTATAGAACGGATGACGGACCCATCCAAAAGGACCGGTTGTCACGATAGCCCCGACTTTACTGCTGAAAGCGAAGTCAAGACTGCGTGCAGTCCGTATCGACCACCAGAACAAAAACAGGGCCAGCGCATAGGCAAGCGCCCCGGCGGTAATTTCCATTTTTGTGATCTGCGTCACATTAGCCATATAATAGAACGTGACGGCCATCTGCGTAATGACGGCAAGATCGTATCCAAGAGCGGTCAGGCGGGGCATGCCGGGGTCGACACTGAAAAAGCGTAGCCGGCCCCAGACCAGACTTGCGACAATGGACAGATACAGGATGATCAACAGGTTCATAGCTTCCCTCTATGGTATAAAGGGCACCTCCATGACACGGACCACCCTTGGCCAGGAGAGGTGCCCTGTGGCACGGTCAGAGTGACAACATAGAGTAATGCGCCGATAAAATCCATGTCGCCGCTTCCCGATATCACCGATACAGGCAAGGCAGAACAATAAAAATGATGCACCCGGGCAAGTACGCCGAATACGCCATCGAACACCTGCAGGAGTTCCGGGACGAGTTACGCGATGAAGCCTCCCGCGCATTACAGGGATGGGCCGGAAAAGCCGCCGGGCTGCTACTCATCCTCTCCTCGGTGATCACCTATACAACTCTGTCGTCGGGCGGAAATCCGGATGCCATCTACACGCTCTACACATATGCACCAGCCATCATCCTGGTGCTGTTCTACCCTTCAGCGTCGCTGCTGGTGTCGACGCTGGAGAAATATGCGCCGCTGATCATAGACCTGGCTTCCCTGGCCGTCCTGCTGGGCTTCTGCACGACCCTGCACTTCGCCTTCTCTTCCGCACTGGACAACCCCTCGCAGACGGACCTACAGCTGAATCTGTCAGGGCAGCTGAACTTCGCATTGATGATGTCGACAGCCTTTTCGTTCCACGCGCGCTTCCGTAACACCGTCATCCGCAACATCCTGTTCACACTCAGTGGTGTGCTGTTTCTCTACCTGGTCAATCCCGGGTATCTGCTGGACAACCAGATTCAGGTGCTACAAGGCCTTTCCGCCGGCATCATTTTCTCCTGGATCTTCTTTCAGCGCATATTGACCCGCTTCTACTACAAGTCCACGGACGCCGATACCAGACAGCATCTGTATAACCAGCTGTCCAAACTCGTGTATCCCCACCAGCTGTCAATGATCAAGGCCGGCGATGAACTGGAGGACACCATGCCGGTGGAGAAAGAACGGGCCATTGTCAATGTATTCGATATCCAGAACAGCAGCGAGATCAAGCACGAGCAGACCAAGTCCTTCTTCCTCGACGTTTTCCGGGCATTTTCCCAGATCTGCATGATGGGGTATCGGCATAACCCCCTGCAGTCCCGGGCGTTCCGCCTGAAGGAAACCGGCGACGGCTTCATCAGTGCGGTGGGTTACCCGTTCATGGCGCCCGGCAAGGAATCATTGGCGGACCATTCTGTGGCCACGGCGCTCATGATGTTCCGGGCCTTCAACACGGAAGTAAAACGTTTCCAGTATGGTCACCCGATCAAAGCCGCCATGGGGTTGGCATTCAACACAGTGCAAGGCACCTTCCAGAGCAGCGGCATCAAATCCTATGACCTGTTCGGAGACGCCCTGATCCAGGCGTACCGCTACGAGGAAATCCGCAAGCACCCGGATATCGAGCAGATCATCACGGAAACCGCCAGGGAGCAGGGTCTGACCCATTTCAATATCCTGATCATCCAGGAAGTGATCTACAACTCGCTCGACATCCGCTATCAGAAGCTGTTCGAGAAGATCGATCTGCAGGAGATCGGATTCGTCATCCGTCAGGACGCCCGCGCCCGATTCGTCTATTTTCACGTCATGGAGTGACTGCGACTCCGGGACCTGGAGGCCTGACATGAAACCGACATCCGGATCGGTTATAATGTTGCGCTGAAATCGTAATACAAGGACAGCTCCATGAGTTCAGATGACCACTCAAGTCCTGCTCATACCGTCGAAAAAATCGGCGGCACCTCCATGAGCCAGTTTGAAGCGGTTCGACAGAACATTTTCATGAATCCCGCGCTGGACGGACAATACTACCGGCGCATCTTCGTGGTCTCGGCCTACGGTGGCATCACCGACATGCTGCTGGAGCACAAGAAAACCGGGCAACCGGGTATTTTCTCCCTGTTCTCCGATGCGGAGGAAGAAGACAGCTGGCTGGAAGCCTTTGCCCGTTTGCGTGCCCGTATCCTGGAAATCAACGAAGAGCTGTTCGAGGAGACGAAACACCTGGACCGGGCCAACGCGTTCATCCTGCAGCGTCTGCATGATGCCGAGAATGTACTGCAGGACGTCAAGAACCTGTGCCGGCACGGTCATTTTGCCCTCAGCGACTATCTGCTCACGGTGCGCGAGATGCTCGCCAGCCTGGGCGAGATCCACAGCGCCTACAACACTACCCAGCTGCTGCGCCTGCACGGCCTCAATGCAAGGCTGATCGACCTGTCGGGCTGGGGCAGCCACGACGCCCTGCCGCTTGACGAGCAGCTGAAAAGCGCTTTCCAGGACATCGACCTGGAAAAGGAACTGCCCATTGCAACCGGTTACTGCCATTGCCAGGGCGGCCTGATGAAGGTTTTCGATCGCGGCTACAGCGAAATGACTTTCAGCCGGATTGCCGTCACCACCGGCGCATCCGAAGCCATCATCCACAAGGAATTCCACCTCAGCAGCGCCGACCCGCGCGTCGTTGGTGTGGACAATGCCGTGCCCATCGGGCGCACCAATTATGACGTGGCGGATCAGCTGGCCAACCTCGGCATGGAAGCAATTCACCCTCGTGCCGCGAAGGGTCTGCGCAAAAACAACATCCATCTGCGCGTCAAGAACACCTTCGAGCCGGAACACACCGGCACGCTGATCACCCGGGACTACGTCAGTGACTCCCCCTGCGTGGAAATCATCGCCGGGCGCAAGGCGGTGTACGCCGTGGAGCTGTTTGACCAGGAGATGGTCGGGGACCTGTCACGCTACGAGCGCATCTTTCTGGAGGAAATCACCCGTTTCAAGGCCCAGATCATCAACAAGGACCTGAACGCCAACACCATCACGCACTATCTGGCCGCCAACCTGAAGACCATCAAGCGGATCCAGGCACAGTTGCAGGAACTGTTCGGGGAAGCCGAGATCAACGTGCGCAAGGTCTGCATAGTGTCCGCGATCGGCAGCGACATCAAGATTTCCGGCATGCTGGCAAAGACCGCTGCGGCGCTCGCCGATGCGAACGTGGTCATCCAGGCGGTGCATCAGTCCATGCGTCAGGTGGACATGCAGTTCGTGCTGGACGAGCAGGACTACGAGGATGCAGTCCGGGCCTTGCACTCCTCGCTGGTGGAAGCACACAACCACGGGCGGGCCATCAAACTGGCCAGCCCGGAACAGAACCTGCTACAGGACTGACGACATCCACGACGCGCGGCAAACTGCGGGGACTGGCCGTCAGCTCGCCGGGCGTTCGTACAGCTCCACCCGGTTGCGGCCTTCTTGCTTGGCATCATACAGCGCCAGGTCGACACCGGTGAGCAGATCCGCCGGTACAAGGTCATGGCCTGCATCCAGTGCGATGATCACGCCAGCGCTGAACGTGTGCTCGATCAGGTGATCACGGAATTCGGTGGGCGTTCCCGCAAAACGTCGCCGGATTCTTTCAACCAGATCCCTCACCGTACCGGAATCCGGTGCCTGGAGCAGCATGATGAATTCATCACCTCCAAGACGCACGCAGACATCGCTGGAGCGGCTGCTGGCACGCAGCAACTGCGCCAGTTCAACCAGCACCCTGTCACCAGCCTCGTGTCCGTACACATCATTGATGGCCTTGAAGTCATCCAGATCAATCATCACCAGATAGACCGGTATGGCATTGCGCCGGAACGCGGAACGGAACCGCTGGTAGGCGGAAAGCAACATTCTGCGATTGCCCAGCCCGGTCAAGGGGTCCTGTTCCGCCATTTCCAGCGCAGTGCGCCGGCCCCGCTCAAGCTGCATAACCCGCTCGCCGATCGCCACCATCAGCAGCAATGCTTCGGCAAAACTGCCCGCCTGGGACACCAGCAACACGCCATCCATGCCCCGCCCGAGCCAGCCGGTGGCCGCATTGATGACACTCAACAACAGCCCGCCCGAATACAGCACCCAGGCAGCAATGTACCAGCGGGCATGGCTCAGCCCGGCGCGCCAGGCCAACACGCCGGCCACCGGCAGCAACAGTGTGGCTATCAGAGATAGATAGGCAAAGTAGAGGACCGGCTCGTACAGCCCGGCGGCCAGACGCAGCACGACCGCCAGGACCATGGCCCACTGGGCCACGACCATCACCCGGTTAATGACGGGAAGCGTGGCGTCCAATCGGAGAAAGCTGCGCGAGAACTGGAAGGCAAAGAAACTGAACAGCAGAAAGGCGACATGGAATCCCTCATTCTGCAGATAGACGTTGTCCGGCCACAGGTGTTGGTACCCCAGGCCGTTCAACAGCGCCCACATCGCCATGGTGGCGATCAGGAACGCGGCATAGTACAACGCACTGGGCTGGCGCATGACCAGACCGATGACCACTGCCATTATCAGCAGCACGAACATGACGCCATACCAGGCGCCGAACACGAGATTCTCGCTCTGCACAGAACGGAAGAAAGTCCGTTCACGTTGCACCGTAAACATCAGACTCAGTGAATCGGCCTTTGTGTAGCCCGCCCGCAAATAGACATCCGTGACCTCTCCCGGCGCGGTGGTATGCCGGAACGCGAGTTTCCGGTAGCTTACCGGCCGGTCACTGAACGGTACACGATCACTCAATGAGGCCCGCTGGAACCGTTCACTCTCCCCATCAGCCACCGGCCCGGAACGATCCCGGTAGACGATATCCAGATGATCGAGATAACTGGTGTCACCATGCAACACCCAGGTCTGCGGTATCGCACTGTTGTTGTGTATGCGAAAGCGCAGCCAGTGCGCCTGGCCGGTGATTCCCCGCCCCGTATCCGACGCTTCCAGAGGCTGGAACGGAAGCGCCTGCAACGCCTCCATCAGACGTTCCGGATGGCTGCCGGTATCGGGAAAACCGGCCGTCTCCGTTGCCCACTCGGCGGGAGCCAGAAGCGTCATCTGTTCATCCCGGCCGATATCGAACACCGGCATTTCCTGTGCCAAAAGAGGCAGCCCGCGACCCACCCCCAGAACCAACAGGAGAGCAACCACAGCATGGCGCAGTACAATACGATTCACGGCAGGTTCAAACCTTTTCTCTGTTATTATCACAATGGCACTTTCATTCAGTATAGCAATCAGACGCCAGCGTAATGAATCCGATTGACCAGCATATTGCCCGCCTGCGCGAAGAAACTCCCGGATGTCAGCACCGACTGCATTTCAACAACGCAGGAACCGCCCTGTCACCAATGGCAGTGACAGGCGCCCTGCTGGACCATCTGGCGCTGGAGCAGCGCTTCGGTGGCTATGAGGCAGCGGCCGAGGCGCAGACCTCGGTGGACGGCTTCTATCACGCGTTTGCCCGCTTGCTGAATAGCGAAACCAGTGAGGTGGCCTGGGCAGAAAGCGCCTCCGCCGCGTGGAATACGCTGTTGCACGCCATCCCTCTTGAAGCCGGGGACCGCATTGTCACCGGACGATCCGAGTACGCGGGGAACTACCTGTCCCTGCTTCATCTTGCACGGACCAGACAGGTCACCATCGATGTCATCGACAATCGCCCGGATGGCACTATCGACCTCGACCGCCTTGAGGCGGCGCTGGACAGTGACGTGCGACTCATTGCACTGACCCATGTGGCCAGCCAGAATGGCACGGTTCAGCCTGCCGAGGCGGTAGGCAGGCTGGCCCGCCGGCACCGCATCCTCTACCTGCTGGACGTCGCTCAGAGCGCCGGACAGCTTCCCCTGGACGTCCGCTCACTGGGCTGTGACATGCTTGTCGGTACTGGCCGCAAGTTTCTGCGCGGCCCCCGTGGCACTGGATTCCTGTACGTGCGCCATGATGTGACCGCGCGCCTGGAGCCGGACCGGGTGGACCTGCATGCCGCCCGCTGGCTGTCCGATCAGCAGTATCGCTTCCATGATGATGCACGGCGTTTCGAGAGTTTCGAGCGCTCCGTGGCGGGACAGATCGCCCTGGGCCGGGCAGCCGCCTACGCCTTCGAGCTGGGGCTGCCCGCCATCCGGAACCGCGTCGTGGCACTTGCGGGCAGGCTGCGCCAATCACTGTCCACAATACCGGGTGTCGCCGTCCATGAACGGCTGGATGCCAACAGCGGAATCGTCACTTTCAGTCAACGCAACGTGTCAGCAGCAGACCTGCATGGACAATTGCTGCAGCGCGGCATCAACAGCTCGGTGGCGCGCCGTTGCAATACGCAGCTGGATTTCCGGCGCCGCGGTCTGGAGGACATCAACCGCGCCTCGGTGCACTACTATAATACCCCGGAGGAAGTGGATACGTTCTGTGAGGCGGTCGAACGCGGTAGCTGACCCGGCTTTCTGTCAGCCCAACAGCATCTGACCATACACCAGCAGGATGGCTGCCGGGCAGATATAGCGGATGTAGAAGGGCCAGAGTTTCCAGAACCAGGAGTGCTGCGCTTCCGGAAAACCTTCACGAATCTCACCCAACACGGCATCACGATGCCAGATCCAGGCCACAAAAACCGCAAAGAAAAAGCCCAACAGGGGCTGGCTGAACTCCGTCGTCAGACTGACCACCAGGTCAAACAACGTATTGAAGTTCAGCACGATCAACAGCGAGACCGCTGCGACCGCGCTACCGGTCAGCCAGGCCGCCTTGCGACGACCCATCCCTCGCGCCTCCACCGCGTAGGACACCGGCACCTCGAGCATGGAAATGGAGGAAGTCAGCGAGGCAATACTCATCAGCATGAAGAACGCCAGCGAAACCAGCACACCGGCAAAACCCATATTGTCGAAGAGCGACGGCAACACGGCGACGATCAACCCTGGCCCGGCTATCAGTCCTCCCTCCGCGTCATAGATCTCCACGCCGCCGGCCAGCGCCACATACATCGCCGGGAGGATCAGCAGACCCGCAGTGACGGCTATGCCGATATCGAGCAATGCCACCATGCCGCCCAGTGCCGGCAGATTTTCTCTTTTGCTGACGTAGGAACCGTAAATCAGCATCGTCCCCACACCCAGGGAGAGGGAGAAGAAAGCCTGCCCCATGGCACTGAGCAGCAAACCGGGGTCAGCCACCTGCGAGAAATCCGGCACCAGATAGGCCCGCAGCCCGTCCATGGCACCGTCCAGGGTCAGCACATACAGAATCAGCAACACCAACAGTACGATCAGCGAGGGCATCAGGCGGGTGGCCCAGCGTTCGATGCCGCGTCGCACCCCGGCGCTGACCACATAGACCGTCAGCACCACAAAAAGCAGCATGAATACACCGTCCCGCAGCAGACTGCCGGTGGCCAACCAGTCGGCGCCCGCGCTCCAGCCCGCCAGTGAGGCCAGCGACGCGAGAAACCAGGCCACCATCCAGCCACTGACGATGGCATAGAAACACAGGATCAGGGTGACCGTGACGATCCCTGCGAACCCCACCAGCGTGCCCAGCAAACGGGAGCGTGGTCCCCGGGAGATACCCTGCAGTGCGGTCACGGCGTTGGACTTGCCGTGCCGCCCGATGATCAGTTCGGCCATCAGCGCCGGATAGGCCAGCGCAAAAGCCAGAATCAGATAGACGAACAGGAATGCGGCTCCGCCATTGCTGGCCGCATTGGTGGGAAACCCCCAGATATTTCCCAATCCGACCGCTGAACCGGAAGCGGCCATCAGAAAGCCGAATCGTGAAGTGAACTCCCCGCGAGGCGTCTGCATTGGCTCTCCCCTCTAGTACCGTGACCTATAGATTTCAGAACAACCAGCGAGTCGCTGAGCGGCCAGATGCAAGACGCGCTGGTGCCGGAATGGCCGCCCCCATTTCAAGCCAGCGCAACGCCGCAGATGGTCGCTCAGCGGCTCGCTGGTTGTTCTGAAATCTATGGGTCACGGTACTAGTGACCCATGCGGGCGAAGATGATGATCAACCGGCGCTCACTCTTCCCACGATTCCAGCACAAACCGCATTGGCGATTCAGACTGCATGGACATTTCCACGTTCGTGACCACATTGGCGCCGCTGGAGGTGTTGACCTCCACACGCGGGATCTCCAGGCGCCCCGTTTCGGGGTCCCACACTGCCTTGCCCTCCGGGTCGCTGCCCAGCGGGATCAGGCTTTCCGGTACCACTTCAAACACGATATCCGGTGAATTCGCCACCACCTGCATACGGAGGCTGTAGCGTCCCACACCGTCACCGCCGTCCACTGTGGTGACAAGCACGCCCCTGGAAGGCTCAAAGACATGCAGCGCCGTGCTGAAACGGCTCACCCGCGTCGGATTGATGTGTATGAAATGCGCATCCACCGGCAACCGACCGGAACTCTCGAAATTGCGCAGGGGGATATTCCCGGCAAAACAGCTCTCACCGGTGTCACACAGGTTGTAGGTGGCCTGCTCCGCGATACGGTCCAGCACGTCCATGCCGTCGCCCAGCACCTCACCGAACGCCGTGAAGCCCCCGTTCTGATCATCCAGCTCCTCGCTGTTGTCATCCAGATTGACAAACCACTGGCTGGTGGCACTGTCAGGATCACCCGACAGCTTGGCCATGGCTACTGTGCCACGTGTATTGGAAATACCGGGCTCATTCTGCACCGGTGCCTGCTGTGGAACCTCAACAGGACCACACGGCCTGACACCCGCCGAGCATCCCGGAATGAATCGATAACCACCGCCCTGCACCACGAAGTCAGACTCCAGACGATGGAGGAATGTACGCCGGTAGTCCCCACGGCCCACGTACCCCAGGAAATTCTCCACGGTCGCGGGCGTCTGCTCTTCGAACAGTTCGATCGAGAAATCGCCGTAGGTGGTACTGATCCGCACCACCGGGTTGGACTGCGCCAGCGCCGGTGCCGGCAGGGTCAACAGCAGAGAGGCCGCCACCATCAGGCAGCGGGCGCATCCGGCAAGGCTGGACAAGGGGGATGGGGACTTCATTACAACTCCTGTACGCGAGGGTCCGCAGAATGGCTCACACCGGCGGGATGATAACACGACAGTTTTCCGGTCAGTACCTCGACCAGACGGGCGCTCGCCTTTTCCGCGAGATCGTCACCGGCCACAGGCACCAGGTCACGCAGTTGCGTCACATCCAGCCCCTGGTAGCCGCAGGGATTGATACCGGCAAACGGACTCAGATCCATGTCCAGATTGAAAGCCAGCCCGTGATAGGAGCAGCCCCGCCGGATTCTGAGTCCCAGGGAAGCGATCTTGGCATTGCCCACATACACACCGGGTGCCCGATCGCGAGTGACCGCCTGGAGTCCATACTCGTCCAGCACCCGGATGATACTGTCTTCCATCACACTGACCAGGTCGCGGACGCCCAGCCGGGCCCGGCGGATATCGATCAGCAGATAGACCACGCACTGACCGGGTCCATGGTAGGTGACCTGGCCGCCCCGGTCGATCGGTACAACCGGAATATCACCGGGATTGAGGATATGCTCGGCCAGACCGGCCTGGCCCTGGGTATACACCGGCGGATGGGAAAGTACCCAGATCTCATCGGGCGTCTCTGCCCCGCGCTCCGCCGTGAAATGCTGCATCCGGCGCCAGACCGGTTCGTAGGGTTGTTCTCCCAGATTCCGGACTATCAAACCGGTCATAGCACCAGCTTGATGCCGTCCACCGTCTTCAGCTCGGCGAACAGCTCCTCCAGTTGACGCTCACCGGTGGCGCGGATCGTGACCGTAACCGACAGATAATTACCGGCCCGGCTTTCACGTACCTTCACACAATTCTGATCGACCTCCGGTGAGTGGCGCTGGCAGACATGGAGCACGGACTGCTCGAACGCACCACTGGCATGCCCCATCACCTTTACAGGGTAGTCGCAGGGAAAATCGATGGCGGGCGCTTCGGTATCCGGAGTGTCACTCATGACATCACCCGCGGAAAAGATTTGTGAAGAACAGGGTCAGCGCATCAATCAGACGCTTGAAAAATCCGCCCCGCTCAACGGCATTGATGGCGACGACTTCACCGTTGTAGAGCTCTTCGTCATTCAGTGTCAACGCGACGGAGCCAATGACCTGACCCGCCTCGATCGGCGCCCTGAGTGTATCCGGAATATCCAGGGTGGCCTGCATGTCATCCGACGCACCACGTGGTACGGTCAGATAGACGTCCTCGGCGATACCCAGATCCACGTTATTCTCGGCACCGGACCAGACGCGTGCGCTCTCCAATACCTCTCCGGCACTATAGAACTGGTTACTCTCGAAGAAGCGGAAACCATAATTCAGCATCTTCTGTGTCTCTATGGCCCTCGCATCCTCGCTGGCAGTCCCCATGACCACCGAAATCAGCCTCATGCCATCGCGTTCCGCCGATGCCACCAGACAGTACCCTGCCTGCGACGTCCAGCCGGTCTTGATACCGTCCACGCTGTCATCCCGGAACAACAGCGTATTGCGATTGGGTTGCGTAATGCCGTTGTAGGTAAACTCGCGCTCGGCATAGACCTCGTAACGCTCGGGATGATCCATGATCTTGGCCTGCGCCAGAATGGCCAGATCCCTGGCCGACATCAGGTTCTCTGACCCACCGTCATCCAGGCCACTGGCATTCATGAAGGAGGAATCTCTCATGCCGAGTTGCTCCGCATGCTGATTCATCAAGTCCGCAAAAGCTTCCTCGCTGCCGGCGATGTGCTCGGCCATGGCCACACTGGCATCGTTGCCGGACTGGATAATGATACCGCGCATCAGATCGCGGACCGGCACGTTGCTGTCCACATCCACGAACATCTTGGATCCCTGGGTGCGCCAGGCCTTTTCGCTGATATAGACCTCATCGTCCAGGGACAGATTGCCCTCGTCGATCTCTACCTCGGCCACATAAGCCGTCATCATTTTGGTCAGACTGGCGGGGGGCAGTGCTTCGTCCGCATTCTGCTCCATGATCACATGGCCGGTACGGGCATCCATCAGGATGTAGCTGCTGCCGGCAATATCCGGGGCACGCGGGGTGATGCTCTGGGCAACCGCCGCCATGGCCGGCATCCACAGGCCCATCACCAGCAGAACCAGCCGGGTTGTCATTCCGCCGCACATCGAATCCATCACTTTTCTCATCTGATTACCTGTCTGTTGTCAACGCGATTCTTCCACAAGATGCGGCCGTCCCAGATCCGTATCCTGCAATGTCGAACTGATCCGGTCCAGTTCCCGGTCACCCGGGATCGGCCCCAGCCGCACCCGGTACAGTCGGGTAGTACCACTGACCACCGGCCGGATGAATGCAGGTGTGCCCGTCATGTCCTGGACCCGTTGCCGGACCCGCTCGGCGGACGAACGCTGCGAAAATGCACCCACCTGCAGGAAATGCGAGGCGGCGTCCGCCAGTGTGGCACGGTTTTCCTGTTCTTTGGGGGCCGGTCCGCCCGTCACCACGGCCTCCAGGTGTACGCGTGCCGTACCCTGGTCGGCGAAACCGAGTTTCCAGGCCGCCGCGTAGGAAAGATCAATCACCCGCTCGCTGTGAAACGGCCCACGGTCATTGACCCGGACAAGCACACTGCGGCGGTTGTCCAGGTTGGTGACCCGCACGTAACTGGGAATCGGCAACGAACGATGCGCCGCCGATATCTGGTACATGTCGTAGATTTCCCCGTTCGACGTGCGGTGCCCGTGAAATTTCTCACCATACCACGAGGCCAGACCGGTTTCTTCGTATCCTTCTTCGCTGTCCATCACCGTGTAGGTACTGCCGTTGACCACATAGGGGCTGTAATTGCCGGCCAGGGTGCGAGTCTCCGGCACCGGCACCACTTCCTGTATCTCGTCCGGATTCAGCGGCCGGCTCGGGGCCCTGTCCTGCACGATGGAGTAACGCCCCGATGACTGCGAGGCATCAGCGTCGCTGTCGCTCGTCGAGGGTGGGGTCGATGAGACACAACCGGCCAGTGCGGCCGCAGCCAGCAAGAGCAACACATAGTGGCGAGAGAAGCCGGGTGGTCGTTCCATGATGAGTACCGGGGTCAGAAAACAGGACACTCCTATCATACCGCAGTGTACTCCGGGCTGTCAGCCTCGAGGCCGCTGCCGCCCCAATGGTCAGAGAATCTCACTGGACGTGGTCAGCATCATCGATGATTCACCATCTTCCTGCTCAAGCCGGGGCAGCATCCATGCGTCCATCACTTCCCGGGCGATCGGACCGGCAACCGAACTGCCTCCTTCGCCATTCTCCACGAAAACGGCGACAGCGATGGACGATTCCGGCGATGCGTCGAACGCAATGAACATGGCATGATTGAGGTGCTCCTCCAGCACCTGATCCGGATCGATCCGGTTACCCGATATGTCCAGTTGTACGCCCACCACCTGGGCCGTCCCGGACTTTCCGGCCATCGGATAGGCCAGCGGTTCCACGGCTTCGATATAGGGATAGGCGGTCCCTTCGTGGCGCCGACGCTCCCGGTCGTAGGGCTTGCTGACTGTATGCTCCATGGCCTGGCGTACATGCGCAACCATCTCTTCATCCGGCAACAGAGGCTGGGGCGGCGGCTCCGCATCGAAGATGACGTCGGAGAATGCATCTTCCTCCGAGCGAATCGCTTTCAGCATCCGCGGACGCACCAGTTGCCCGTGATTGGCCAGTGTGGCCGCTGCGCTGGCCATTTGCAGGGTAGTGGCCTGGAACATGCCATTACCGAAGCCTTCAGGCGGCGTCTCCCCCGGATACCAGGGCTCGCCGCGTGCCTGTCTTTTCCATTCGGGGGATGGCACCAGCCCCGGCCGGGCCTCGGGCACGTCAACGGCCAGGTTACTGCCGAAACCCCAGGTCAGCAGATAGTCATGAACCCGCTCAATACCCAGCTCCACCGCCACATGACTGAAGTAGGTATTACAGGACTGGTAGATCGCTCTTTCCAGATCGACGGTGCCATGTCCCGTGCGATCCACCCACCAGGTCCAGTCATAATAGGGCCGTGACCGGCCGGGGAGGCGGTAATAACCGGGGTCCGAAATTTCCGTTTCCGGCGTGATTACATCGTGATACAGGCCGGCCAGTCCGATGATCGGTTTGATGGTGGAACCCGGCACCCGCGAACTCAGGGCACGGTTGTACATCGGAGAATGCCGGGATGCGTTGATGGCAGCCAGCTGTTCCCGACTGATTCCGGCGACGAACAGATTCGGATCGTAGTCGGGCTTGCTCAACATGGCCAGAATACCACCCGTGCGGGGATCAATGGCCACAATGGCTCCCCGTTGATCCCCAAGCGCCCGTTCGGCGGCCTGCTGCAGGCGGGCATCCAGATACAGCTGCAGATCCTGGCCAGGCACCGGATCATCGCGATCCAGTACCCGCATCACCTGTCCACGATTGTTCTTCTCCACGGTCTCGAAACCGACTTCGCCGTGCAGGTATTCCTCGTAGGTCCTCTCGATCCCCGTCTTGCCGATCTGGTTGCTGCCCCGATAATTGCGGACCTGCTCCTCATCCATGGACTCCAGTTCATTGCGATTGATCTCCGCCACGTAGCCCAGTGCATGAGACAGCGACGGGCCGAACGGATAGTGGCGCAGCAGCTGGGCCTCCACCGCGAAACCGGGCAGGCGGTGCTGATTGATAGCCACCCGGGCAATCTCCTCCTCACTCAGACGGAAACGGACCGGTACGGAGGAAAGGGGCACCGAGCGACGATTACGGCGTTGTTGATACTGGACGATGTCTTCATCCGACAGCTCGATGATGTCCTGTAGCAGGGCCAGGGACTCTTCGATTTCGCCGGCGCGTTCCGGTACCACAGTGAGGTTGAAGTTGGGACGATTGTCCGCCAGCAGCCTGCCCTCGCGGTCATAGATCAGGCCACGCGTGGGAGCCACATGCTGCGAGTGCAGGCGATTACCGTCCGAGCGCGAGGAATAATATTCGTGGTTGACGAGCTGGATATTGATCATCCAGATCAAAAGGCCGCCCAGCATCGCCACGGCGATCACGGCAGCAACCAGCAGACGCCGCCGGAAGACGGCAACCTCCCGTTTGTGCGCATCAAGACTGAACTGCTGTGGCATGGCCGGGCGCCCTGTCGGTAGAAAAATGCATCGGATCAGCGCGTTACTGCACTCATAGTGTAACGCCGATCAGCGACGGTGGTAAGGGTGGCCCTGCAACACGGTCCAGACCCGGTAGATCTGCTCGGCCAGCACCACCCGGACCAGGGGGTGAGGCAGCGTCAGATCAGACAGGGACCAACGCTCATCCGCCCGCTGCAGGCAACCTGCATCAAGGCCATCCGGGCCACCCACCAGCAAGGCGATATCCGAACCGCAGTGTTGCTGCGATGCCATGCGCCGCGCCAGCGAATCGGTGGTATGGCGCCGTCCTTCCACATCCAGCACCACCACAGTATCCCGGTTATCGATCTGCCCCAGCAGGCTGTCCGATTCCTGCTGCATGGCCTTCGCAACATCGGCATTGCGGCCCCGCCGGGCCATGGGAACCGGCTTCACCTCCAGCCGGAAATCGCCCGGCAACCGCCGGGCATACTCTTCCACGGCTTCGTCCACCCAGTCGGGCATGCGGGTGCCAACGGCAATCAGTTTAATCTTCACGGCCGGCGGCGGCACTGCCCATGGCACTGAAATGCCACAGGTCTTCCAGGCTGTAGTGCGAGCGGGCGGACGCCTGCATGATGTGCACCACAACCGACCCCAGATCCACCAGCACCCACTCGGACTGTGAGCGCCCCTCGGTACCGGTCACCGGCTCGCCAGCCGCCTTGACCCGGATCCCCACCTCGTCCGCCATCGACTTGACGTGCGTCGTGGACGTGCCGGTGACGATGATCATGTAATCGGCCACCGGAGTCAGTTCCGCGACATCCAGGCAGACAATATGCTGTCCCTTTCGATCTTCCAGTGTTTCTGTCACCAGGTCTGCCAGTGCCTTGCTGTCCAAAATGCTGTGTACTCCCGTGGTCTTTGCGATGATCGGTCGGACGGCCCTCTGAGCAGCGTCTGTTGTTCAGTATAACTGATGTGTGCGGATGTACGCAGTCACATCGGGCGTCAGCCATTGATCCACTGTGCCGGCACCATCCTCTCCACGTGTCTGGAGCTGTTGACGGAGTTGTGTGGATGAAATTGCACAGTCGACACTCTCCAGCACCAGAATGCCACCGGTGGTCGAGGGAAGCAGCTCTTCGGGCCGCTCCACCCGCCGCTCGGCCAGTATCGCTGCCATGATCCGTTCGGCCGGGTCATCACTGTCCCCGGCTGGCAACCGGCTGCCGGGCCGGCTGACCGCACAGACATGACTGGTACGGAGAATGTCTTCCCAGCGCTCCCATCCGGGCAGGGTCAGAAAACTGTCCCAACCCTGGATGAACACCCGCAGCGCCCGTGGATACCGGGCCGAAAATTCCTCGAGGGTATCAGCCGTGTAGGAGGTGCCGCCGCGTTGCAGTTCACGGTCATCCACCTCCAGCACAGCGTGTTCAGCGCAGGCCAGCCGCAGCATGGCCAAGCGGTGGCAGCCATCTGCAGAGGCTCCGGCACGGTGATTGGGGCGGGCACAGGGCACCATGCAGACACGCTCCAGCGCCAGAGCATCAGCAGCCGCCAGCGCCGCGCGAATATGCCCCCGATGCGGCGGATCGAACATGCCGCCCATGATGCCGATACGATCTGTCATTCGCGGATATGGCCATCGCCCAACACGATGTACTTGCGGGTGGTCAGCCCTTCCAGACCGACCGGTCCACGCGCGTGCAGCTTGTCCGTGGAAATGCCGATCTCGGCGCCCAGCCCGTACTCGAAACCGTCGGCGAAGCGCGTCGATGCATTGACCATCACCGAGCTGGAATCCACTTCGGTGAGAAAGCGCCGGGCCCGGCTGTAGTCAGCCGTGACAATGGCATCGGTATGGCCCGAACCATACCGGTTGATATGCTCGATGGCTTCGTCCAGACCCGCAACGATCCGCACCGCCAGGACAGGGGCCAGGTATTCCTCCGACCAATCGTCTTCCGTGGCCGCCACAGCGTTCTCCAGCAACGCGAGACTGCGTTCGCAGGCCCGCAGCTCCACGCCCTGCTCCCGGTACAGGCGTTCCAGTTCCGGTAGCAGGGTGGCGGCCACTGGCTCCGCCACCAGCAACGTCTCCATGGTGTTGCAGGTGCCATAGCGGTGCGTCTTGGCGTTCAGTGCTATCTGCGTGGCCTTGACCAGATCGGCCTGCTCATCGACGTAGACGTGACAGTTGCCGTCCAGGTGCTTGATGACCGGCACCCGGGCATCCCGGCTGATACGCTCGATGAGACCCTTGCCGCCACGCGGAACGATGACATCCACGTACTCCGGCATGCTGATCAGCTCACCCACGGCAGCGCGGTCCGTGGTTTCCACCACCTGCACCAGTGCAGCCGGCAGCCCGGCCTTTTCCAGCCCCGCAGCGATGCAGGCAGCAATCGCCTGATTCGAATGCAGTGCTTCCGAGCCACCGCGCAGAATCGCGGCATTGCCCGCCTTCAGACACAGCGCGGCAGCCTCACAGGTGACGTTCGGTCGCGACTCGTAGATGATGCCGATCACACCCAGTGGCACACGCATCTGGCCCACCTGGATACCGCTGGGCCGGTAGTTCATGTCGCTGATTTCACCCACCGGGTCCTGGAGCGCGGCGACCTGCTGCAGCCCTTCGATCATGCCGGCAATACGCGGCGGAGTCAGCTCCAGGCGGTCCAGCAGGGCCGCATCCAGTCCCTTTTCCTGTCCGGCCTGCATGTCACGGGCATTGGCCTTCAGCAGGTCATCGCGGCCCGCCTCAATGGCTGAGGCCATGGCCTGCAGTGCGGCATTCTTCTGCGCCGTCGTGGCACGGGCGGCAATACGGGATGCCGTGCGCGCCCGCTCACCCAGCGCTCTCATGTATGCGTGTGTGTCGTCCATTGGTGATTCCAGGTCGTGAAGTGGCTTTTCACGGGTTGTGAGCCCGAAGCACGCCATTATAGCGCCGCACCGGACCGGGAAACAGGGTCATCGACCGGAGCGCCCGCTCAGATCCGGTTCTGCAGACTCATTTCCGCTGGATAGGGCTGCATGTACCAGGATTGCTGGATATACGGATCCGGGTTGCGCCGGAAATGGTGATTGAGCAGCGTGATCGGCACAATCAGCGGGACCTCGCCACGATGATAGCGTTCGATCGCGTCACCGAGCTCCGCCTTGTCGTCCGCATCCAGTTGCGTCTTCAGGTACCCCTGTATGTGCTGCATCACATTGACGTGGTTACCGCGCGTGGCGCGCTTCTTCAACGCGGGCATCAGGGCAGCGACATACTCGTCCGCCACCTGCGCCACATTATCCTTGCGTGCACTGGCCACCAGCGGCCCGAGCTCGCGGTAGGTCTGCTGGCAATGACTCATCAGAATCAGCTTGTGACGGGTATGGAAGTCCACCAGCCCGGCCACCGTCAGCCCCTCTCCCAGCAACTTCTTCCACCGGTACATGACGTACACCCGCTGGATGAAGTTCTCGCGCAGCACCGGATCGCCCAGCCGCCCCTCTTCTTCCACCGGCATCTCGGGAAAATTCGCCATCATCCGCGCCGCATAGATGCCAGTGCCGTCCGCCTGCGGCTGACCGTTCTTGTAGACCTTGACCCGCTCCATGCCGCAACTGGGAGAGGCTCGCTTGAGGATGTAGCCACACAACTCCGACTGCCAGTCTTTCTGCTGATCGGCACAATCACTGAGAGCCTCGGTGTGATCGATGGATGAATCATCAATGTCGACGCAGGCAATGTCGCCGTCGCGGCGCACCAGACGGATCGGCTTTCGCGGTATTCCCAGACCGATATCCACCTCGGGACAGAAGGGGCGGAATGTGAAATATTGGCCCAGGGTACGATCGATATAGGTATCGCGCTTGTGCCCGCCGTTGTAACGCACCTCGTCACCCAGCAGGCAGCTGCTGATGCCTACCGGAATACGGGCGCCCTCGCGTTCGTGTTGTTGTACAGACATTGGCCTTGCTCTCACAGTCGGGTTTTCCGGAAATGAATTGGGTCAGTGTCACCCGCAGCAGGACCAGCGTCCGTCTCTCTGGGCCGCGCGCTCTTCCCTCTCCAGCTTGTACAGGTGGGCCAGCAATGTCTTTGCCGCCCACGGTAGCAGGTGCTGCGCCACATCGTCATAGACCTCCGCCACCAGTTCATCCAGTGTGACAGGGGCCAGTTGTCGCTGCAGCACATTCACCACCTTTTGTTCGCGCCTCAGCCGATGTCGGATCAGTGTGGTGATGGCCTGGGCGGGATTGGCGATCAATGTACCGTGCCCCGGCGCCAGCGAAGCCAGCGGCAGGTCGCGCAGACGTTCCAGCGACCGCAGGTAGTCCCGCATATCGCCATCCGGCGGCAGGATCACCGGGGTCATACCCTGCAGTACGTGATCGCCGGTGAACAGCATCTGCTCTTCCTCCAGCAGAAAACACAGGTGGTTGGAGACGTGACCCGGCGTATGCAGCAGCGTCACCGAGAATCCGTCGCAGTCCAGGCGCTCGCCATCGTGATAGAGACGGTGTGGGCGGAACGCAGCATCCTGGTACTGGCTGCCGGGTGCCGCCAATCCCACCACCGTGGCACCGGTTTCTTCCTGTAATGCTGCCGTTCCGGGCGAGTGATCACCGTGCGTGTGGGTCACCAGGATCCAGTCCAGCGGCCGGCCCTGCAGCGCCTCCAGGATGGCCTGCAGATGGGCCGGTGAAACCGGGCCCGGGTCAACCAGGGCAAGGCGTCGCTCGCCGATGAGATAACTGTTGGTTCCGGGGCCGGTCATCATGCCGGGGTTGGGGCACAACAGCCGCGCGACCGGCACCTGTCCGTTGTCCAGGCGGACCGGAACACCCGCCATCATATCTGTATCCGGCAATGCCCTGCTCATGCCAAGCACCTCTGTCCCGCTTTCCTTCCCAGTCTGTGTGCACGGCATGATAGCGGCTTTGGCGGTACCGGCAAAGCCGGGCCGGGCGGGCTGGCGCTCAGCACCGAATCACGTTATAAAAGACCCCTTTCATGGAAGGCAGCCCGGGAGCATCCGGGGCGCCGTGGAGTCAGGAACCAGTCATAAGGGATCAGCCACCATGTACCGGATACGCACGTATAACAACATTGCCCGCAAAGGACTTGCCATCATCGAGGGGGAGCACTACCAGACGGGCGCGGAGATCGACAACGCCGATGCGTTGCTACTGCGCAGCCACAAACTGGAGTCCGGCGAGATCGACGATAACGTGCTGGCCGTTGCCCGCGCCGGCGCCGGCACCAACAACGTCCCCGTACCCCACTGCAATGAGCATGGAATCGCGGTGTTCAACACGCCCGGGGCCAACGCCAACGCCGTCAAGGAGCTGGTTCTGGCCGGTCTGTTGCTGGGATCGCGCGGTATTCTGCCCGGCGTGAACTACGTCGACTCCCTGAAGGAGATGGCCGACAACACCGCCCTGTCCAGCCTGCTGGAGAAGGAAAAGAAGCGCTTCAAGGGCAATGAACTGGCCGGCAGGACCATCGGTATCGTAGGACTGGGAGCCATCGGCTCCCTGGTCGCCGAAGCGGCCATCCACCTGGGCATGGAAGTACTGGGCCACGACCCGAAGCTGTCCGTGGACGCCGCATGGCGGCTGCCCAATCAGGTACGCAAGATCGAGAATCTCAGTGCATTGCTGGCCAACTCCGATTACGTGACCCTTCACCTGCCAGCCATCGAGCCCACCATCGGGCTGATCAATGACGAGGCGCTGGCGGTCATGAAGCCGGGCGCCTGCCTGCTCAACTTTTCCAGGGACGAGATCGTCGACCCCGACGCCATCCTGGCGGCCCTGAATGCGGACAGCCTGCGCCTGTACATCAGCGATTTCCCGCGCCATGAACTGATCGGGCGCGACGACACGATCCTGATGCCACACATCGGCGCCAGCACCGGGGAAGCCGAAGAAAACTGCGCGGTCATGGCCGCCCGGCAACTGAAGGACTTCCTGGAAGATGGTAATATCCGCAATTCAGTCAATTTTCCGGCCACTCACCTGGACCGGATTCCGGACTCGCAGCCGGATACGCGACTGGCCATCACCAACCGCAATGTGCCGGGCATGCTGGGACAGATCCTGTCGGTACTGGCGGAGAGGGGGCTCAACGTGGTGGACATGATCAACAAGAGCCGGGACGAACTGGCCTATAACCTGATCGACCTGGACGCCGCCCCCGATCAGAACACACTGGAACAGATCCGGGCCATAGAGGATGTGATCTGTGCGCGCCGGCTATGAACGGGCGGCGCGGGCCTGTCGTATAAACCCTGCGGGCGGTAAGCTCGCCGGACAAATTGATGGGTATTGTACTTTGTTTTTTAGTCTCGCAGAGATCGCCAAGTACGCAGAGGAGAACCAGACTTTCGGAAAGTCCATGCTCAACGTGGCATTTCGCACACTGTTAGCGCATTTGTAGAATAGGGCCACCCGAAGTGTCCGACCTTCTAACCGCTTTCTCTGCGCGCTCCGCGAGCTTCGCGAGATCAACAAAAACCTCCGGCTTACCCACGAAGGTTCAGATGAATCTGGCCGGAAAGACCACTATCAAACCATTCAGGAAGAGAACATGAGCAATAGAGTCTACAATTTTGGCGCGGGACCGGCGATGCTGCCCACGGAAGTCATGGAGCAGGCCCGCGAGGAGTTCCTGGACTACCAGGGCATGGGTGCCTCGATCATAGAGATCAGCCACCGCTCGAAAGAGTTCGGCGCCGTGCTGGACAAGACCGACCATCGGCTGCGCGAGCTGGCCGGCATCCCCGACGACTACGAGATCCTCTATGTGCACGGTGGCGCGCAGATGCAGTTCTCTGCCATCCCGCTGAACCTGCTGGACCACAACCCGGCCCACAAGGCTGCCTATGTGGAAACCGGCAACTTCGCCCGGCTGGCGCGCAAGGAGGCAGAACGCTTCGGTAACATCACGGTGGCGGCCACCAGCGAGGACACCAACTTCAACCGGATTCCGGACTTCAATGCTTCCAGCCTGGACCCCGATACCTCGTACCTGCACATCACCAGCAACAACACCATCTTCGGCACCCGCTGGCAGCAGTTTCCGGACGCCGGTGACATTCCGCTGGTGGCCGACATGACCTCCGAACTGCTGTCCCGCGAACTTGACATCCGCCGCTTTGGCGTCATCTTTGCCGGCCTGCAGAAAAATCTGGGGCCCAGCGGCATGGCCACAGTCATCATCCGCAAGGACCTGCTCGGCAAGGCACTGCCCCATACACCGGGCCTGCTGGATTATTCGGTCTACGCAAAGAACCATTCCATGAGCAACACCGCCAATACCTTTGCCATCTACATGATGGGACTGGTACTGGACTGGCTGAAGGAACAGGGCGGCGTCAGTGCCATCGAGAGAGTCAACGCCGAGAAAGCGGCGCTGCTCTACAACGTGATCGACAACTCGGAGCTGTACCTGGGCACGGCGCAGGAAGACAGCCGCTCACACATGAACGTGACGTTCAACCTCGCCAACCCGGAGCTGGAGAAAGCCTTCCTGGACGAAGCGTTGCAGCACGACCTGTATGCCCTGAAGGGCCACCGGCTGGTGGGCGGCATCCGGGCCTCCATCTATAACGCCATGCCATTGGCCGGCTGTCAGGCCCTGGCGGACTTCATGCAGGATTTCGAACGCCGATCATGAGCCGGTATCGCCCACCAGCACCACCGAAGTCCAATTATCTGACGAACGAGGGCGAGGCCAGACTGAAGAAAGAGCTGGATTACCTGTGGCGGGACGAAAGGCCGCGTGTCACACAATCCGTGACCGAAGCCGCCGCCCAGGGCGACCGTTCCGAAAATGCCGAGTATATCTACGGCAAGAAACGTCTGCGGGAAATCGACCGCCGCGTGCGTTACCTTAGCCGGCGTCTGGAAAACGCCACCGTGGTCAAGCGTATCCCGGACGATCCGGACCGCATTTTCTTTGGCGCCTGGGTAATGCTGGAGGACGAGCAAGGCCGGGAAGCCGAGTATCGGATCGTCGGGCCGGACGAGATTGGTTTCCGGGACGGCTACATCAGCATGGACGCCCCGCTGGGGCGGGCCCTGCTCGGCAAGCGCGATGATGCGGACGTGACGGTGCGCACTCCGGAAGGCGAGCATTGCTATACTGTCACCGGCATCCGCTACGAGCCCGATGATGAACAAAGCGACACCGAATAGATCGGTCAGCATCCTCGCCCTGCGCCAGGCACTGGTCTCCAGCATGATGATACCGCTGGAAATGATCAGTGCCGCCGATCAGATCGTGCGGGCCCACACAGGCAGACATCACCCCTTGCTGTCTGTCGACATCGTGGCCGAAACGAAGGCCATGCGGGAACTCACTGGCGGGGTGCAACTCAAACCGGCACGGTCCCTCGAGGAGACTCCCTTCAGCGACCTGATTTTCATACCGGCCCTGTGGGGCAACCCCCGGGCCGCGCTACGCGCTCATCCCGATATCATCACCTGGCTGCGCCAATGTCATGAAAGCGGCGCCATGCTCTGCGCCGTCGGTACCGGCAGCTACTTTCTGGCCAGCGCCGGGCTGCTGGACGGCCGCATGGCCACCACGCACTGGCGTTATTTCGATGACTTCGATCTCCGCTATCCCCGGGTCCGGTTGCAACGCAAGCGGTTCATCACCCGCGACACCCGCCTGTATTGTACCGGAAGCATCAATGCCGTACGGGACGTCAGCCTGCACTTTGTCGAACAGCTTTTTGACGCCGGCATCGCCAACGAAGTCGCTCACCATTTCACGCACGAACTCAAGAGATCCTACGAATCACAGTTACTGGACGCCGAGCCGCCGAACATCCATCACGACGAGGACATCATCAAGATCCAGGAATGGATGCAGGACCACTACGCCCGCGACGTACGAGTGGCCGATGTAGCAGCCCGGTTCAACATCCATCAGCGGGCACTCAACCGCCGCTTCCGCCAGGCGGCTGGCCAGACACCCGGCGCCTACCTGCAGAGCGTGAGACTGTCACGGGCCAGGGAGCTGCTCAAGCACAGCAACCTGAGCATTGCCGAAACGGCCTGGGCCGTGGGCTACCAGGACGTCAGTTATTTCACCGGCCTGTTCCGCCGCTACCATACTGTGACACCTGGAGAATACCGGCGCCTGGTACGTACCCGGCTGTTCAACGCGGAGCAGCCGGGTACGCACCGGACAAGAAGCCGGAACTGAGCGGATCACCCTCCCTGCTTTTCCCGCATTTTCGACAGCTGCTCTTCCGTGGCCGGTTGCTGGTACCTGTCCTTCCACTCGGCATACGGCATCCCGTAGACACGTTCGCGGGCCTTCTCGTAGTCAACATCCAGTCCGCGCGACTGAGCCTCGGCGGCGTACCACTTGGCCAGACAGTTGCGGCAGAAGCCGGCCAGGTTCATCAGGTCGATATTCTGCACGTCCTTGTTGTCATCCAGATGGGACAGCAACCGGCGGAATGTCGCTGCTTCCAGGGCCTGCTGTGTATTTTCGTCAATGGACTGAGTCACTGTGTTCAACCCCCCGAGGACGCTTGCTGCAGATCATCGTCATCATCTTCAAAGGCATCCAGTTCCGCCTCGTCCACCTCCGGAACCGGATCAATGAATTCGGGTGGCGCTTTGCGGTGTTTCTTGTCCACCGATTTGAGCTGGCGTTCCGCCGCGTTGAATGCATCGCGGATTGCCACATACATGTCCTCGTGTGCACGATTATCGTGCTGGTCCTGGTTGACCACGATTTCCCGGTTGGGAGTGTGAATTTCCAACACCACCGAGTAGACCTTGCCCTTGTGGTGGTGGTTGTGCGGGGAATCAAGCACAACACGCCCGCCCATAATATCGTTGCTGAAACGCTTCAGTTTCTCGATGCGCTTGTTCACATTGTCGGTGATCGCATCGGACTGATCGATATTATGAAACACAATCTGGAAATCATTGGACATAAGCTGTCTCCCTCTTGCAATCAGCGGCCAACCAGTTGGTCGGCCAGCAGTGAAACGGCCAACGCATAGCTGTTGGCACAGTTGTAACCCAGAATGGTCCTGAAATTGTTATAGACCAGAAAAGCCTGCCCGTCCGGGCCATCAGGCTGAATCACCGAAGCGCGCAAATCAGCCTCGGGAAGATCGCTTCCATCCTCCCGCCGGACACCGGCTTCCTGCCACTCGGACAGCGGAAGACGGACGGAATGGCGGCGCAGTACGCTGCAGGACCCCTGATAGTCCGACTGCTGCCAGCGTTCGTCCTGCAGGTCGAGACCAGAGGGCAGTTGCACAGGCCGCCCCCACACCTGACCGGCCTGCCAGCCCCGCTGATCCAGGTAGTTGGCGATGGAAGCCAGCACATCCTCCTCGCTCTGCCAGATGTCGCGCCGCCCGTCGCCGTCGAAATCGACCGCGTGATCCAGGAAACTGCCGGGCATGAACTGGCTCTGCCCCATGGCGCCGGCCCAGGAGCCGACCATCTGCTCGTGGCTGATATGGCCTTCCTCAAGAATCTGAAGTGCCGCAAACAGCTGGCTGCGGAAATAATCAGCGCGCCGCGGATCGAATGCCAGGGTGACCAGTGCGCGGATGACCTCGGTGCCGCCGGTGAAATTGCCGTAGTTGGTTTCGATGCCCCAGATGGCAACGATGTACCGGCCCGGTACACCATACTCCCGGGTGATACGCTGCAACAGGCCGGCATGTTCGGCCAGCCGCTGGCGGCCCGTATCAATGCGCCAGTCGGTGACACGACGCTCCAGGTACTCTTCCAGCGTCTCGACGAACTCCGCCTGACTGCGGTCATTGGAGATTACACGGGGAATGGGCCGGACCGGTTCCAGTACGTCCCGGATCAGGGAGTCACTGATGCCGCGTTCACGGGCTTCGTCGATCAGGCTGGCCAGCCAACGCTCGTACCACTCTTCATCGATGGGCTCGACCTGCGGCTCTTCACTGTCCTGGGCCCGGACAATGGCGGGGATCGACAGAATCACGAAGACGAGCAGCATGAGGATTCCGGACAACCACCGGTTCACTCCCTGGCTTTCCGATCTGTCCCTGACCGGCCTGGTACCCGGAACAACGTACTGCGTCATGACATGGTCTCCGGACGTTTCTCTGTCATTCCGAGACTACTCCCTTGTCGCGGTTTTGTCCAAGTCCGGCCAGTAGCACCAATGCCAGGGCTCATAGTGGATACCCATCGTATTGTCACGGGGGTAGGAAAGGTGGAATCCAAAGCGTCGGGCATGCTCCGCCAGCCAGCGGAAGGCCGGTGTGTGCTCGAACGCTTCCTCCAGTGCAGGACAATCCGTAGTACCCAGATCCACGGCACAGCCGGTATGGTGCTCACTGAAGCCGGGAACCGCATTGACCTGCAGAATGTCTTCCATGGTACGCCCGGCGGCCAGCTTACGGCGGATCACCTCGCACTGGTAGTCGACGCTGCGGAACGCGGAAATCAGATGCACTGTCACCCCGTCCTCGGCGGCAGCCTGCTGCAGTCGCCGCCAGGCGGCCAGCGCATCGGGGCGCAACTGTTGGGACCGGCCATACCAGTCCGGACCCGCTTCGGCCAGCGATGCCGCTTCCGGCTGCAGCGGCCAGCCACGTTGCTCGGCAAAACCCGGCGGAACGCCCAGCTCACTGTGCAGCCGCTCTATCCGCGTCCGGTACCCGGCGGATCCCTCATCGCCCTGCATGACCGGCATCACTCCGAATAACTGTTGTAGATCGTCTCGATCCAGCGCTCCTCAGTGATGAAGTTCCAGCTCCACTCGTCCCACTCCGGGTCCAGACCTTCACCGACGATGGCCTCGAGACTCATGTCGTTGCTCATCATGGTACGCACTTCGGCCACCGTGCCGGTCATCATGTTGCGCAGGCGGGTCAGCTCCGCCTTGTCGGCCAGCTCACCATGACCCGGAATGATCTGGGTGTCATCGTTGACGCGCGCCAGGATCTGGTCCACGTTGGCGATATAGCCCTGCACCGAGCCGCCGTTGTCCAGATCCACGAACGGGAACCGCCCCTGGAAGAACAGGTCACCGGCATGCACCACGTTGGAACCGGCAAAATACAGCACCACATCACCATCGGTGTGCCCGCGCGGATAGTGGATCATGTCGACGCGTTCGCCATTGAAGTGCAGTGTCATCCGCTCAGTGAAGGTCATCGCGGGCAGCCCGATGGGCTCCATACCGGCCTCTTCCAGACGGGTGCGGACATTGGCATGCGCCACGATTACACTGTCTGCCCCGAACGCCGGATTGCCATTGGTATGGTCATCATGCAGATGGGTGTTGACCAGCAGACGGGGATTCTCGCCCACAGCCTCGCGGATGCGTTCCGCCAGTGCCTCGTACTGGGCATCGATCATCAGCACGCCGTCCTCACCGCTGGAAATTCCAATATTCCCGCCCGAGCCGGTCAGCATGGCCAGAGGACCATTCAACGGTGTCACTTCGATCTCGACATCATCCATATTCTGCGCCGCTGCGCCGGCACTAAAGCCGATCAACAGAGCGGCCAGCCACATCCGCGGATGCTGCCCCGGAAAACACCCTGTCATTGCCTGAAAGCCCCTGTTCATGCCGATCACTCCCCTGTCGAGAAAAATGAATACGATTCATCATGCCAGATAACCCTGCACCCGGCAAAAGCGCTGGCGCAGCGTCTATTTTGCCACATCAATTGACCACAAAGCCCTATCTAATCATCAGCGCCACTGCCTATAGTAGCGCCTTTCCAGGCAGCGCTACCGGACGGAGACAACATGTCACGACTACCCCTGATCATCGGCTTTGGCGGCATCAACCCGGCCGGGCGCAGCTCGGCCCATCACGCCTATCGCCGCCTGGTCATGGACCATCTGCCTGAAGCCGAGGCCATGGAGACCCGGTGCAGCCTCGCCTCGCTGATGGGCCTGATCCGGTATCAGAACGGTCAGTGGCTGGACCCGGCCGGGCATACGGTACACCGGGACAGTTACCTGAAAGGACTGGATCCCGTACTGAAAAACGGCACCCTGATCCGCCAGCTGGAAAACAACCTGTTCGATCCCGCCCGTATTCCGGCACACCAACGGGCGACGTTGCGGCCCGGACAGGACCAACCACTGAGTTTCCTGATCCGCCGCCGAGACCTGCCCACGGAGATTCCGCTGGGCTGGCAGGTGGCTGAAGCCCACGACGGCCTGCTCCGTGTGGAGATTCCCGAAGGCCTGCCGGTGATGCTGGAAACCCATCGCGGCAGCCCGGTCAACAGCGCCGGGCAGCTGCCCAGCGGCTTCGACCCACGTCCTCTGTACCAGTCCCGGAACCACCCGCGCGGCCTGCAGATGACCGTGTTTGGCGCCAGTGATGCCCTGCAGTCCCTGGGCCTGCCCTGGGAAGAGATCCTGCAGAAAGTGGCACCGGATCAGGTCAGCGTCTATGCCGGCAGCAGCATGAGCCAGCTGGACTACGAGGGTAACGGCGGCCTGCTGCAGGCCCGCCTGCTGGGTAAACGCGTGACGTCCAAGCAACTTGCCCTGGGCTTTGCGGAGATGCCGGCCGACTTCATCAATGCCTACCTGCTCGGCAACATGGGAACCACCGGCACCAACGTGGCCGCTTGCGCCACATTCCTGTACAACCTGCGTCAGGCCATGCGGGATATCCGCAGCGGCAGCCACCGCATCGCCATTGTAGGCACCTCGGAAGCCCCGATCACACCGGAAGTAATCGAAGGCTACGCCACCATGGGCGCGCTGGCCGACGACCGCAAACTGTTGGATCTCGACGCCGCCCTGGGGCTGGAAACACCCGATTACCGGCGTGCCTGCCGCCCCTTCGGTCTCAACACCGGTTTCACTCTGGGGGAATCCGCACAGTTCTTTGTCCTGTGCGATGACGCGCTGGCCCTGGAGCTGGGAGCCACCATCCACGGCGCCGTCAATGACGTCTTCGTCAACGCCGACGGCCACAAGAAATCGATCTCCAGCCCGGGCATCGGCAACTACATCACCATGGCCAAAGCGGCCGCAGCCACCGAGGCCGTGATCGGCGCGGAGGGACTGCAGCAACGCAGCTTCGTGCAGGCCCACGGAACGGGCACTCCACAGAACCGTACCACCGAGTCGCACATCATCGACGAGGTAGCCCGCGCCCGGGGCATCCCGAAGTGGCCCGTCAGCGCCATCAAGGCGTTCGTCGGGCACTCACTGGCCTCGGCCTCGGCCGACCAACTGATGGCGACGCTGGGTGTATGGCGTTACGGCATCCTGCCCGGCATAGAAACCGTGGACCGGATCGCCGACGACGTCCATCAGAACCACGCTGAGTTCCTGCTGCAACACCGTGAGGTCGGCGCGCAGGGTACAGAGGCGGCCATACTGAATGCCAAGGGATTTGGCGGCAACAACGCCAGCACCTCCATACTGGCACCGCACGTGGTACACCGGATGCTGCGCAAGCGCCATGGCGAACAGGCGATGGCCGCCTATGAACACCGCAACGAGGCCGTGCGCGAAGCGGCCGCCGACCATGATACGCAGGCGAGCCGGGGGCAGACACTGCCAGTCTACCGCTTCGGAGAGGGGGTGCTGGACGGCAGCGACATCGATATGGACCGCCACTCCATCCGGGTGCGCGGACAGCAACAGGCCATCCACCTGCCCGAGGACAGCCCGTACGGGGACATGCTCTAGTGGTCCATGCGGTTAATTCTGTAACTTCCAGAGAGCCTGTGCTGGCGCGAATCAAGGCGTGTTTCGCTGGCAAGGGTAGCTCCCTTGGCAAGAAACACAACGCCGAGTCGCACCAGCACAGGCTCTCTGGAAGTTACAGAATTAACCGCATGGACCACTAGCTCCCTAACGCACTGTGACCGGCTGCGCCTCGGCGATTTTTGCCTTCCATTCCGCCGGCCCGGTCTGATGCACGGCAGTGCCGTTGACATCCACAGCCACAGTCACCGGCATGTCCTCGACCTCGAACTCATGGATGGCTTCCATGCCCAGCTCTTCGAAAGCCACAATCCGGGCGCTGCGGATCGCCTTGGACACCAGATAGGCCGCGCCGCCCACCGCCATCAGATAGACCGCGCGATGCTTGCGGATCGCCTCGATGGCGACGGGGCCTCGTTCTGCCTTGCCGATCATGCCCAACAGTCCGGTTTGCGCCAGCATGGGCTCGGTGAACTTGTCCATGCGGGTGGCGGTGGTCGGACCGGCGGGACCAATCACCTCCTCGCGCACCGGATCGACCGGCCCCACGTAATAGATGAAGCGCCCCTTCAGGTCGACACCCTCGGGAAGAGACTCTCCCCGCTCGAACATCTCCACCATGCGCTTGTGCGCAGCATCACGTCCGGTCAGCATTTTCCCGGACAGTAACAGGGTTTCACCCGGCTGCCACTGCGCCACGTCTTCTGCCGTCACGGTATCCAGATTGACACGCCGCGCCCGCGGACCGGCATCCCAGGTGATCTCGGGCCAGTCTTCCAGCTTCGGCGGCTGCAAATGGGCCGGGCCATCCCCCGTCAACGTGAAATGCGCATGCCGGGTGGCCGCACAATTGGGGATCATCGCCACCGGCAGGGAGGCCGCGTGCGTGGGATAGTCCTTTATCTTCACATCCAATACCGTGGTCAGCCCGCCCAGGCCCTGGGCACCGATTCCCAGTGCATTGACGCGGTCCATGATCTTCAGCCGCAGCTCATCCACCCGATTCCGAGGTCCCCGCTTCCGCAACTCGTGAATATCCACGGGGTCCATCAGGGATTCCTTGGCCAGCACGGCGGCTTTTTCCGCCGTGCCGCCAATGCCGATACCCAGCATACCCGGCGGACACCAGCCGGCGCCCATGGTGGGCACGGTCTTCACCACCCAGTCCACGATACTGTCACTGGGATTGAGCATGACCATCTTTGCCTTGTTCTCGCTGCCACCGCCCTTGGCAGCCACCGTGACTTCTACCCCATCGCCCGGCACCACCTCCATGTGGATCACAGCCGGGGTATTGTCCCCGGTATTGCGCCTGGCCCCGGCCGGGTCCTCCAGGATGGACGCGCGCAGTAGGTTGTCCGGGTGCAGGTAGGCACGCCGTACACCTTCGTTGACCATATCGGCGACGCTCAGTTCGCTCTCCCACTGCACATTCATGCCGATTTTCAGGAACACGGTGACGATCCCGGTGTCCTGACAGATAGGACGCTGGCCTTCGGCGCAGAGCCGCGAGTTGATCAGGATCTGGGCCATGGCATCACGGGCGGCCAGGGACTCCTCACGCTCGTAGGCCTCGTTGACGGCCTGGATGAAGTCCAGCGGATGGTAGTAGGAAATATATTGCAGCGCGTCGGCCACGCTCTGGATCATGTCGTCCTGTCGGATGATGGTCATGGGCAGGGTCCTGTCCGGTCAGATCGTCTGGAAAATGCGGGCGATTTTATCACAGGAATCCGGCGTGGGGGGCGGGCGGCTGGAGTGGAAACGATTCATCTATTACAATGAGACTTGTGATCCAGTTCACATTCCAGATTCCGGCGTCCACCACACGGAGCGGACGCCACAGGCAGCAGGAGCCTTGCATGACCACAGACCAGGAGCCGAACATTCTTCAGCACCGCCACGACGGCGTGCTGACACTGCAGATCCGGCGACCGGAGAAAAAGAACGCCCTGACGCGTTCCATGTACCGGGCACTGGCAGAGGGCCTGCGGAGCGCGGACGCGGATGACGAAGTGCGGGTGGTGCTGATCCGTGGCGAGGAAGACTGCTTCACCAGCGGCAATGACGTCAATGACTTCGTCAACGTCCCGGACGCGGACGAGGAACGTCCCTCCGTGCAGTTCATGCAGGCCATCAGCGGCGCGCGCAAGCCGGTGATCGCCGCCGTGGGCGGACTGGCCATCGGTATCGGTACCACCCTGCTGTTCCACTGTGACCTGGTGTATGCCGGAGAGAACGCCTTCATGCAACTGCCGTTCACCCGCCTCGGCCTGTGCCCGGAAGCCGGCTCCAGCTACCTGCTTCCACTGATCGCCGGACACCAGCGTGCCAGCGAATTGCTGCTGTTGGGCGAGCGTTTTTCCGCACAGAAGGCTCAGGAATTCGGCATCGTCAATGAAGTGCTGCCGGATGCCGGCTACCTGGAACATGCCATGAACCGTGCGCTTGAGCTGGCCGGCCTGCCGGGCGAGGCTGTACAGACCTCCAAGGCCCTGATCAAGGCGTCACAACAGCCCACCCTCACCGGGGTCATCGACACGGAGCTGGCCGAGTTCTCGCGATTGCTGCAGACCGACGAGGCCCAGGCCATCATGCAGTCTTTTCTCAACCGCAGGAAATGAACCGGGACCGCAGACGGAACCGCCATGACCGCTCCTTCACGAACCCGACAGACGATCGCGCGCAGCATTGATGCGCTGGGCCAGATAGTCAGAGCCCCCATGATCGGGATGCAGTTTCTGTAACAGGCGCCGGTGGGCCTGTTGCACCTCTTCCAGACTGGCACCTTCCGGCAATCCCAACACCTGCAGCGCTTCCGACCGGCTCATGGCAGGCGTACGCGGCTCACCAGCGACGGACTTCGGGGCACCTCGAAGGCGCTTCATCAACAGGATGATGCCCGCAATGAGCAGGGCAGCAAAAAGAAGGCGGGTGAACATCGCCTTTTACTGTTCCTCTTCCGCCAGCGCCTTCATGTTCGCCAGTGCCCGTTCGAAGGTGCTGCGGCGCTGTGCGATATCAGTTTGACGGGCCTGTTCATCAGCGAGGTTGGATTGGTCCAGCATCAGCGTGTAGATCAACCGCGCGCTCTGCTCATCCACCGGACGCGCTTCCAGAAACCCGTGGTACAGGTCGTAGAACTCGCCCTCCACTGCAGGCTGGGTGTAGCCGTAGGACAGATCGGTCTTCGCCACCATCGGCTCCACGATTCGGCCGCCGGCCAGAACACGCACCGTGCCGATACCGCCATCACCCGAGGTGATCTCGCAATCAATGCCCAGCCACTCGCCGATGTCGCAGTAGTCACCGACGCGCGCCCATACCTCGTCGGCGGGCCGGTCGACATCGATCTCCATGTGAATGGTGGTGTATTCAGTCTGGGCGGAGGCGGTGGCGAACATGCCCAGTGTGAGCAGTGTGGCCAATGCGGCAGTCCTGGCTAAATGCTTCATTGTTCCTATCCTCGATTTTCAATGATGGTGCGGACGGGGAGACTCGAACTCTCTCCGCATGATTTTACCGCACTTATCTAAAACTAAACCAGACCATTCAAGACTCTGATATCGGGGAGCTTTACCAGATATGAGAATTTTCATATTTGGTCTGTCAGGGCCTCTTGTGGTCTCCAAATGGGTCACGTTTGGGTCACGCTATCAGTCGTGATAGTAGGTCTCCGTGGCTTCGAGAGCCTGAATGCCACCGGAGCGGGCACCACCACAGCAGACCGGGCTATCCGACGAAGCATGATTCGCCAACAAGTATAAGCTACAGTCTGCCAGGGAAGGCGACCAGCAGCTACTCGTCCTTTTGGTGGCCTGGGCGAATGAATACCCACGTGGCGCTTTTCGCCAGATTTCGGGACTGTGGTATAGTGCGGTGCCAGCGGCGTTCGATCTCATCACGGTCGTGCCCAACTCCGCTACCCTATGGAAAGTAGCGGTTGCCACACCTTCCTGATCCGAGAGAGGGATCGCCACTGCATGCCAGAACAGCGCAATGACCGCGAGACCAGTGTCGAGGCGATCAGGGCCGACCTGCGGGACGGGGCATTCTCACGCGCGTTGAAAGCGATTGGCGATCTTCCGGAACACCAGGGAAAGGATCCCGAGCTGTGGAGTCTCAAGGCCCGGTCCTTGCAGGGGCTATGGCGCTTCGAAGAAGCGGTAGCCACCTATCGCCAAGCGCTCGAACGCTGCGACCGTCACCCCCGCCTGCTGCTGCAACTGGGTAATCTGTATACGCGACTGGGCTGCGGCGAGGAGGCCGTAGCCTGCTTCGAAGAGGCGCTGCAACGCGCCCCCGCTCTGATTGACGCCTACCGCGGACTATTGAACTTCCGACCCATTGTGCCGGATTCCCTGGCGGCCCGGCGACTGGTGATACTCAGTCAGGATAAACGCCGGCCTGTCGCTATAAGGACAAGCGCATTTTTCCTGTTGGGCGAAATCCATGTTGATGCGGGCATGGATGAGCGCGGCTTCGAGTTTTACCAGGTCGCCAACCGGTTGGTCCTTGAAAGCGGCAAGGCGGGAAAGTACGAATATCGGGTCAGTCCGAATGCCGCGGCCATGACTGCGGAGTTTTTCCGGCGACACGCACGAATGCAACGGGCTCAACCGCCTTGCCCGGCCCTAATCGTGGCCGGTCTGGCCCGCTCAGGGAAGAGCCTGGTGGAGAAACTGCTCACCGAACACCCTCACATCAGCGCCGGGGGCGAGCTGGCTCTTGCCCGCAGCCTGGCGACCCACCTGGAGCACGGAGCCGATCTGGAATCCGTGGCTGCATGGGTGGTCCGGCAAACCGAGAGCCCGCTCGCACAGTGGTGCCCCCCTGTGCCGGGCACGGAGGGTACACAACTGATTGATACCTCACCAGCCAACCTGGGCAGACTTGGTTACCTCGGGCTGTTGCACCCGGAGGCTCCTATCGTGTTCTGCCGGCGGGACGCCATGGACCTGGGTGTATCTCTGTATTTCAAGAATTTCCGCAGCGGGCATCTCTTCAGCAATGACCTCGCGCGCACCGGGCGCGCCGTCGCGCTGGCAGAAAAGGTCATGGACCACTGGCTGACCGCTTTGCCAAACCCCATCGTAGACGTTGCGTACGAAACCCTTGTCCGCGACCCACAGGGTGTCCAGAGCCGAATGATCGAGCGGTTGGGGTTCGAGCCTCTGTCGGCGAAGCAGGATACCGAATCGAAAGAGAATTACTGGCGACTGTTTCCCAGCCGCTCGGCTGACACAGTGGGCACGATCAGCCCAGAGCTGATTGGCTTCGCCAAACGGTTCTCCCGGCATCTGGAACCAATGGCAAAGGCTTATACAGAAGAAATGGCAAGGCCCGGATTGGCTGGCGCACAGTAGAGCCTGCAGGGGACACTAAAACAACAACCCCGCTGCGGGTTTACCCGGGGCGGGGCGTGTCACTCGTGAAGGGTCACTCAGGCGTGCTTCTTGCGCCTCGCGATACCAAGGCCGCCGAAACCAAGCCCCAACAGGAGCAATGTGCCGGGCAAAGGAACCGGGCTTGGGTCGCCTGCCCCACCATCGCCTACCAGGATATCCATGCTGGTTCGAGCCAGTTGCGTATCACCGTCGAAGGCGGCAAGGGCAAAACTATAAGTGCCCTCAGCGGTGGGATCGAAGCCGCTAACGAACCAGTGGGGCTTCCAGGAATTCTGTGCGACGTTGTTGCTGGCGATCAGTGTTGCATACTCTGCATCGTTGCTTGCCTCAGTGCCACCGCCGTTGCCAGTGCTGTTGTCCCCGATGGCGTGATCGGCTAAGGGAACGTTAATGGGATCGAATGAAGTGCCGTCGGGCAGCTCCAGTTGATACGTCAGGCTGTCGAGATTCCAGTCACTGGAATCCTGCAGCTCATCCTCGGAGGACGAGGTCAGGGACTCGTCGTCCACGGCGTCGTCGAAACTCTCCCATGCCGTGTTGATCGACCATTCGAAACTCCACTCGGCAGTGGGAAAGCTCTCGCCGGGTGCCACTCCGGGATTGAAGCTGTAGGTGCCGTCGCCATTGCTGTTGAACGTGTTTTCGGGGTTGCCGGCGGCGTTGTGGCGCAACTTCCCGCGCAGTCCCAGCTCGACGCGGGGGCCCAACCCTGTAGTCCGGTCTACCGTAAATGAACCATTGGCGTTGCCGCTACCAAAGATGACGTCTGGCGTGACGTCCTCGTCAAAAAGGGGTGCTGCCGTCGCAGCTTGAGTTGCAGCTATCAGGGCGGCCGCGATGGCCGTGCGCTTGAATGTACGTTTCATGAATAAACTCCTGTGAATTTCAATGGCTTCCAGGTGATATGCATGAGCAAATGCCTGCTCCTTCGCTGCGAAGACCGACCGTGCCTCCCTCCGTGGAGGCACTTCACCCGATCTGCTCAAGGACCTGCTCACTGTTATAACCTACTCAAGGCAGAAAGGATGCAAGTATTGTTCCGTACAAAACAAATCCTTTTTTATCAGTGACTTGGGAGATCGAGCGCAACGGGTGACAGGATTTCAGGTCGCCAGATGTAAAAAATTCCGACAGTGTGCCGTGGCGATCAACGATGCATCCCCCGACAGGAAAGATGCATATCGGTACGCCGGGAGGCGCGCTGCATCGTCGGATGGCGAGTGGTGCGGACGGGGAGACTCGAACTCCCACACCTTGCGGCACTGGAACCTAAATCCAGCGTGTCTACCAATTCCACCACGTCCGCTACAGGCAGGAACCCCCCATTGTACCGGGGGCCGTGGCTATTATTCCAGCGTCTCGATGTCCTCCTGCAGCCGCCGGACCGTCTGATTCATCTGCAGGCGGTAGGCATCAATGGCCTCTACCGCCTCCTCTACACGGGTAAGGCGCTCGTTCAGCCCTCCGGAGGCCCCCTCGGCGCCTTCCAGGGTAGCCAGCGTCTCGCGCAGACTCATCAACTCGCGGGTGCGGCTCTGCAATGATTCGATCGTCTCCTGCACGGAAGCCATGCGCTGCACATCCCTCTCTACCTCATTGCGCAGCGTGCCCAGCGATTCGCGGTTGTCCTCCACCAGGTTGGTGGTCTGCACCAGCCGCTGGTTGGTCTCTTCCAGTATCGTGGTGTTTTCCTCCGTGGCCGTCTGGATATTGGCCACCCGGCCGGTCAGGTCATCGACATTACTGTTGGTGGCATTGCGGGCGGCCCACAGCTTGTCGATTTCCGAAAAGTTGAAGTCCAGTCGCTCGAGGATATTGGTGGTCGTTTCTTCCGCACTGTCCCCCACCGAGGCCAGGCGGTTTTCCAGGTCGGCGATACGGTTGCTGGCCTGCTGCAGATCCGCCGCGTTCTGTTGCTGGGTCATATAGGCCATGACGCCGCCTCCCAGCAATGCCACCGCCAGCACCGTCAGTGCGATTCGCATCGGCCAGCTACTGACCACGACACGATCCGCGTACTGGCCATGGTTGACCAGATCCGGCTGGCCGCGCTCGCGTTGCCGTGATACCAGCTCGTCACGGGGCGGCACCATGGGCGGGATGTCATCGAAATCATCCGTGTCCCGCGAAGAGTCGCTGGAAGGGTCTCTGGACTTGCTCATGCCTGATGGCCTCTGCCCGGTCGGCCCGGGTCTGTGATTAATGGGAAACTGCCGCTATTGTAGACGCAACTCCACATGAACCGCAAAGCCCTGCAAGCGTCAGCAACCTTGAATGACAACACGTTGTAGTCTATCCTGACAGAATCATTTTCATGTCTTGAAACGAGGAATTCCATGAAACTCGAACTACCCGATCTTCCCTATGCAGCGGATGCGCTGGAACCGCACATCTCCGCACAGACATTCAGCTTCCACCATGGCAAGCACCACAACACCTATGTCAATAAAGGCAATGAACTGCTGGCCGATGCCGGTGTGGATGCCGACAACCTGGAAGACCTGGTAAAGGCCTGTGCACAGAAAGGCGGGCCACTGTTCAACAACGTTGCCCAGCACTACAACCACGATTTCTTCTGGAAAAGCATGAAACCCGAGGGCGGCGGCCAGCCCACCGGCGCCATCGCCGAAAAGATCAACCAGGACTTCGGCAGCTACGACGAGTTCAGGAAGCAGTTCATCGATGGTGGTGCCACGCAGTTCGGCAGCGGCTGGGTCTGGCTGGTCGCCGATGGCGGCAAGGTGAAAGTGGTCAAGACGGCCAACGCCAATACCCCACTGACCGACGGCGCCACGCCGCTGCTGGTCTGCGATGTCTGGGAGCATGCCTATTATCTGGATTACCAGAACCGCCGTCCGGACTTCCTGTCCGCGTTTGTCGACAAGCTGATCAACTGGGACTTTGCCAACGAGAATCTGGCCAAAGCCTGAAGGTTGTGACCAGTGTACCCCGCCGCCCGACCGGGCGGTGGGGTGTTTCCTCCCGGCAGTCTGCCTCAGGCCGCCAGCACGTTTTCCAGCAAAACCCATATCCCCAGTAGCGCAAACAATCCGGCGGCTCCCATTCTGAGGGCCCGTACCGGAAGTCGCCCGGCAAACTGCTGTCCCAGCCATATCGCCGGCGCATTGACGGCAACCACGCCCAGCACCGCGCCCGCCAGTACCGGCAGGATCATCTCGTAGCTGGCCGCCAGCGCCAGCGTGGCCACCTGGGTTTTGTCCGCCATTTCCAGCAGAAAGTAACCGAGTGCGGCGGTCACGAACACGCTGCGGCGGGAACGCTGTGGAGGCTCCTCTTCATCGCCTTGCGTTTTATCCCCGGACAGCAGCGCCCAGACGGCCATGCCGAGGAAAGCGAAACCCAGCACCCACGACACCCAGTCGCCGTCCAGCCAGGACCCGAGCAGTACCCCGGCCGTGGCGGCGATCCCCAGGTTGGCGGTCATACCGACCACCAGCCCCCAGAATACCAGCCAGGGCCGCTGATACCGCAGCGTCAACAGCACCCCCATCAGCATGCTCTTGTCGCCCACCTCGGCCAGACCGACCAGTCCCGCCGAAACGACCAGCGGCTCAAATACCGGCATCAGAAGTAGACGCGGAACCCGAGGCCGACCGTGTCATAGCCGTCCTTGCGCTGGTAGTCCACATTGCCGGCGACCCGGCGGGTGAACTTGTACAACAGTGCCACGGAGGGAATGGTCAGGTTACTGCCATCACCAAAGTCGACGTGGTTGGCGCCCAGCCGCAGTTCGGCTTCAGGGCTCAGATTGATTCTGGCGCCCAGCCCCAGATCATATCCGTCCAGCGTTTCCTCGCTTCTGTTCCCCTGAAAGCGGGTGCGATCCTCATCTTCGCGGTAACCGATACTGCCAAAAATACTGGCGGTAGCATTCTCGGCGAAAATGAAACCCAGCGAAGCCGTGGTGGCATTGCTGTCAAAGCGGAAATCGGGAATCTCCTCATTCAGTTCGGAATCCGTGCGGCTGGCGGCGACAAAGAAATCCTCCAGAAAACGGTAACTGCCGCTGACATGCCAGCCGTGCATGTCGAACCCGCCGATCTGACCATTGCGGTAATCCAGCTGCAGGTAGTTGTAGTTGGACGCATCCGCCTGCGCCAACGCCGGTGTCAGGCTGAGTACTACTGCGGCGCCCACCAGAAGAGCCGGTATCTTTCCATATCCGGAATTCATGTGACTATCTCCCCCTCACGTTGTTTTTGTCTGTTGCACTGACCGGCGCGCATTTGCCCGGCTACTGCGCGCCGAGTATACCAGAGTCACCTGGTTCCGAAGGTATCCCGCCGGGCTTTCGAGGATGTGCGGAAGGATTGTAATTGACAATTATTGTCTATATATGCCATATACAGGCACAGGAGGCTTCCCGCAATGACAACCATGAACATCTCACTGCCCGAGAGCATGAAGGACTGGGTCGAGCAACAGGCCCGATCAGGGCGCTACAACAATACCAGCGACTATGTCCGCGACCTGATCCGCCAGGACCAGGACAGGGATGATCGGCTGCGTCGCATGCAGGCCCTCATCACGGAAGGGCTGGAAAGCGGAATCAGCGATGCATCCATGGATGACATCCGAAGACGGGCCAGGGAGTGCATGAACGCAGATTGAGGCAAGGATGGCCTACAGTACAAGCAGGAAAGCAGAACAGGACATTCTGGACATATACTTATTCACCGCGACAAATTTCGGTTCTCATCAGGCAGATCGCTATCATGAGATACTTTCAGACGCGATGAGTCGGCTGGCACATCATCCGTACGCAGCCGAAGAACGGCATGGAACTATCCCTTCCGTAAGAGTCTATCCCTGCAAATCTCACCCCATCATTTACAGAGTGGATGAACACGACCAAGTCCACGTGATCAGAGTTCGACATGTCAGAGAAGACTGGCAGCATTACCGCCACGCTGACAGATTTTTGAGCGAGTAAATGCCACACCGGACTGTCTGGACTTCAATGAGGCCTCAGCATTGAGCTGAGGAATACTGTCCAAGAAAAGCGCCCACCCTCCTAGCCTTCAGGCGATCAGAATAAGAATAAGAATACATGAACTACCTCCAAAGTAGTCCAAGATTTCCGCCGCACCCTCCATGCGGACAAACTAAACCGATGTTGACACTGCCTACGCGGCAGTGAAGCGTAATTGTCGCTCAGCGGATCGCTGTAGCCTTTTCTGAGCTGCCTACGCGGCAGTGAAGGGATCGAAGTCGTTCGTCACGTCAACCGGAGATTTCTGAACTGCCTACGCGGCAGTGAAGTCGATATGCGGTATTTCGCAGCGGATGGGAGCTTTCTGAGCTGCCTACGCGGCAGTGAAGAACGCCAGCGGCCCGAAGCACGTGGCTGTCATTTTCTGAGCTGCCTACGCGGCAGTGAAGGGGAGGCGTCATGAACACCGTCACCATCAACTTTTCTGAGCTGCCTACGCGGCAGTGAAGGCGCCAACCTTTTCGCCCGGACCACGCACAATTTTCTGAGCTGCCTACGCGGCAGTGAAGCAGGTACTGCGACGCCCGGTCAATGAATGCCGTTTCTGAGCTGCCTACGCGGCAGTGAAGCCCAACCCACCAGCGGTCTGACCGTTCAGGATTTTCTGAGCTGCCTACGCGGCAGTGAAGTCAACATGACTCTCGATCCGCGTGGCGATGGTTTTCTGAGCTGCCTACGCGGCAGTGAAGCTCGGTATCCACATTCAGGGCCGGACTAATCATTTCTGAGCTGCCTACGCGGCAGTGAAGGCCTGGAAGTGGGTGGCCGATGCCACCGGAGATTTCTGAGCTGCCTACGCGGCAGTGAAGCAGCGTCTGGCCGGGCTGAACGATCAGCTTATTTTCTGAGCTGCCTACGCGGCAGTGAAGCCGGTGCAGCGTTTGCGGCAGCTCCTGGTCCATTTCTGAGCTGCCTACGCGGCAGTGAAGGGCGCGTGCCGCCCTTGCCGTACCACCCGGGCTTTCTGAGCTGCCTACGCGGCAGTGAAGGACCTCCCGATCTGTGCGGCTGCGCGGACTATTTTCTGAGCTGCCTACGCGGCAGTGAAGCAGTCGGCCTGGGCGGACGGCTTCTTCGAGATTTTCTGAGCTGCCTACGCGGCAGTGAAGCTCAACGGCTCGCCGGCAAACGCGCGGTACGGTTTCTGAGCTGCCTACGCGGCAGTGAAGCGTCTGGAAGGCCACTGTGGTCGGCTGCAGGTTTTCTGAGCTGCCTACGCGGCAGTGAAGGGCAGGGTCTCACCGTCCGGAATGGACACGTATTTCTGAGCTGCCTACGCGGCAGTGAAGGCCATGGAGCGCCGCGTTGACACGTTCGACATTTTCTGAGCTGCCTACGCGGCAGTGAAGGACGGCGGAGCTGTGCAGCCCGGCGTGTTCGTTTTCTGAGCTGCCTACGCGGCAGTGAAGCCATTGTGCGTGCCCGAGTTCGTCCGCGAGTTTTTCTGAGCTGCCTACGCGGCAGTGAAGCTGGGCGGCAATGGCGAGCTCACGGCGGACATTTTCTGAGCTGCCTACGCGGCAGTGAAGGTCATGTCATTCCGCGACTATTTCAAATCACTTTTCTGAGCTGCCTACGCGGCAGTGAAGACCCGGTCGGCAGGTTTGGGCGCTCCCTGCTTTTTCTGAGCTGCCTACGCGGCAGTGAAGGTCCTCCTCGATCTGCTCCGCCCTGCGCTGTTGTTTCTGAGCTGCCTACGCGGCAGTGAAGGCCGGCTTCGGATCGGCGCGCAACCCTTCCATTTTCTGAGCTGCCTACGCGGCAGTGAAGGTCAGACTGGCGATCCAGCTCCGAGCGCAGGATTTTCTGAGCTGCCTACGCGGCAGTGAAGCTGTTCGAGATCGAACAGACGGTAGCCCAGCATTTCTGAGCTGCCTACGCGGCAGTGAAGATTAGCGGGGATTGGCTTTACGCCTTCGGATTTTTCTGAGCTGCCTACGCGGCAGTGAAGCCGTTGTAACCCTGCCCTGGTCTGCCGTTGTCTTTCTGAGCTGCCTACGCGGCAGTGAAGGTCGCTGATGAACGACAGATCCCCGTCGTTGTTTTCTGAGCTGCCTACGCGGCAGTGAAGGGGATGGACACGTAGGTAATGCCGTCAATGGTTTTCTGAGCTGCCTACGCGGCAGTGAAGGACTTCGACATGGGCAACGTGGAAAACGACGATTTCTGAGCTGCCTACGCGGCAGTGAAGGAATCGTCCCGGGCCGAGTTCATGGCCATGCTTTTCTGAGCTGCCTACGCGGCAGTGAAGTACAACCGCAAGTCGGATGGCGCTCTGGTGAATTTCTGAGCTGCCTACGCGGCAGTGAAGGTGATGGATCACTACGGCCTGTCACCGGCACTTTTCTGAGCTGCCTACGCGGCAGTGAAGGGTATGGTGTCGATGGGCCACTCGGCGGACTTTTTCTGAGCTGCCTACGCGGCAGTGAAGTGCTTCCCTGATCTGCTCTATAGCGTCATACATTTCTGAGCTGCCTACGCGGCAGTGAAGCTTGGCTGTAGCCGCAATACGCTGACCAACTGTTTCTGAGCTGCCTACGCGGCAGTGAAGGGGTGTAGTGGTCAACTAATTCCGGACAGTAAGTTAGACAGATTCTCCGCTTTGGCCG
>JBBEBP010000018.1:0-87503 GCA_040882255.1 Pseudohongiellaceae bacterium
TGAGGCACTAACTTAAACCCGGGCACATTCTGTCTTGACGATGGGGTCCACTATAAGCCTCGGACTTTCTCATTGGGCGTCCTCCACCTACACGGCTGCTAATTTCTATCTGCTGCCATCACGTGCTTGGGAACTCGGCGTCGGCGCCCTCACGGCGCTCTATTTGCACCACACCCGCTGGGCCGCCAGTAACAATGTGCTTGCGTCCACTATTCGAGCTCTACGAGAAGCCGCTGCCGTGCTCGGTTTGGTTCTGATTCTTTATGCGGTTTTCGTGTTCGATGATTCTACGCCTTTCCCTAGCCTCTGGGCCTTGTTTCCCGTCGTCGGGACTGCGCTGATTATCGTAGCGGCCGATAGTCAGACCTTTGTCGGCCGGCTGCTAAGCCTGCGCTTCTTGGTAGGGATCGGCTTGATCAGCTACAGCGCCTACCTTTGGCACCAGCCGCTATTTTCCTTTGCCCGGATACGTCTTTTCGAAGGCGTGCCCTTGTGGGTGTACTGGGTTCTGATTACCCTTAGCTTTGCGCTGGCTTGGTTGACTTGGTTGAGCATTGAGGTTCCTGCACGCAAGCGGTTTAATTTGCCAACCTATCGAATTTTGTCTGGTGCAGTCGCCTGTTCCTTGCTAATAGCTTCTATCGGCGTAGTCGGGTTTCTGAACCAAGGCTATAAAGACAGTAACAACTCTGTGGCAGCTCTGACTGCCTGGCAAGATAACATCAGCCCCGTGCGCTCCGAATGCCACGCAAGGGAGAATTTTATTATCCCCCCGAGTGACGCATGTATTTTCAATAGTGGAAATGGAGAGGGCGAAACTATATATGTATGGGGTGACTCACATGGTGTTGAGCTGTCGTATTCGATCGCTATGGAACTGCAAGAAAATTATTCATCACATCTCGTACAGCTTACGGGATCTCAATGCATTCCGACACCCGGAGTTGAGTCAAATAAAGAGAGCCACTGTACCGAGTATAACCGGCGTGTGAGTGAGTTCCTTTTTGATATTTCTACACCAGGTATTGTAATACTTGTGGCTCGTTGGCCATTATACTTTGTGGGAAGTCGAGTTAGTCACGATAACGGGTGCTCTGAGGGCAACGATTTTGCTGGTCGATCAGCTGTTACTCCAACCTCCGATGACAGGATGACCGCATTGGGAGAAGAAGTTCGACAGACAATTAATAGGTTGGTCGATGTCGGCCATAAAGTGATGTTTGTCCATGCAGTGCCAGAGCCTGGTTGTAATGTCCCTGATACGCTCTCCAGAATGGCTATGTTCGGAACGGAAGAAAATTTGAAATATCCGATTCACACGCATCTGAAGCGGCAAAGTGAGGTTCTAGAGCACATACAGTATGCGCAAAATCCGGAATTCAGTGTTTATGATCCAACTGATGTATTTTGTAAAATAGGCAGGAAGTTCTGTACGGTTGCCAATAGTACAGGCCTCCTCTATTTCGATTCCAATCATCCGAGCCTGTATGGAGCATCATTGATGGCAGAGGAAGTAATATCAGAATTGTCGGAATTGGAGTGGCTGCGTGAGTCAACGGATGTAACTCGAACTGAGGTGACTATAGAATGAAATTGCTTGTGCTAGGTGTTGACGGCCTGGGAGAGGAGAGTCTGCGAGGTTTAGGACTCAACCGGTTGGCTGCGCTAATCAATCAGGGTCAACGGGCAAATCCTGAGCCGGACAATGTGGTAAGCCGTGGCTGGCCAGAAATCTATTCTGGCGTATCTGCTTACGAATCGGGCGCATTTTTTCAAATTCCTGTACTGTCAAAGGGAAGAATTGTGCCTACGCAGAAAACCGGTGCTGATGTCGTGTCTGATCATGTTGGAGCACAGGCGCTTTTGTGGACCCGATTGCACGCTATGGGCTATCGCGTGGGGGTGTTCGGCCTGCCAACAGTTAGTCATCCGCAACCAGGGTGTGAATTCACGTTTCCTGCAACGGGAGCAGGAAGTTTTAGTAATTCCACTGAGTCTATGGGCGTGTATCCCAAGGAGTTCGCTCGCTTGGCAAGATATTCGCAGGCAAATCATGGTTTAAGAATTGGGCATAGTGCATTTTTACCTAAAAACGCTAGTGATCTAGATGGCTGGCTGCGAGATCATCTTTCTCAGTACTTTTTTACGTTACGACAAACTTTAAGACACTCTGATGTGGATGCCTTGGTGCTAGGAACGCGTTTTGTTACTCTTTTTTATAAATTTCGGCATATTCTTTCTGAGCAAGCAACTGATTCCACGGATGTTGCACTAAAGGAGACTATTCTACAAGCGGCTGACGATTTTGATTTCGAAATGTCAAAGTTTATTAGTGATATATCGCCCCGAGATCTTTTTGTTGTATCTGATCATGGCTTGGGTGAATTGAAATATCATGTCAATATTAATGAACTGCTTAGAAGGGTAGGTTATATTCACTATCCCTTTATAGTTTCAAGGAATGGACGGCTCCTGGTTAGGCGCTTGAAGGACACCGTGAAGGGTGTCAACCGTCCTTATTTTTCTTCGTATGACCTGAGTTCAAGTAAAGCCTTTTCGATTGGGTATACTGATGTTATCTACATTAATGATTCTAGGTTCACAGGTCCGGAGATGAGTTCAGAGCAGCGCTTCAATCAGGCGGCCAGCCTAGCGGAGATTCTCTCGGCTTATGTGGCTGCCAATGATCTTTCTCAATTTATTGCATTCAAACCATTGCGCAACGCTGGAAAAACAGCGCCTTTAACCGCAAACGCTAGCTCGATACCGTTGCCCGATATTCGCTGTTTCCTGGCTCCAGGTTGCGTTAATTTGGGTCGCACTCACGGAAAAGTCGTGGAAGCCAACCAGCCTTCGTCTGCTGCTGAAATGTTTGATAAAGGCTTCTTTTCAGAACATTCTGGCATTAAGACAAGTGACGCTCTCGCTGCATACATAGGGCCTAGCGAAGAACGGTTCCAGCCGGGAAAGTTGACGGAACTGTATGATGCTGTTCTACGTGTTGCAGAACGGTATTGAGCAATATGGATAATATATATACGTCGACAGGGTTACGAAAGTCGAAGATTGGAATAGTAACATTTCACTATACAACAAACTATGGTGCTTTGCTTCAAGCGTATGCGCTCACCCGTTTGCTCACTAGCCTGGGGTATACCTGTGAAGTTGTGGATTATCGGCAGTGGCGCGCAATTAAGGCTTACGCAAAAGCCCTCTTTTTAAATCGCAATGCCTTAGGCGGTTTGCTCAAGCTTTTTCGATTCAGTCGCTTTATGCGAGAGAATCTTCCGATCTCTAGGAAGGTTGCGTATCGCTTCAGGACGATGAAGGCGCTTACTGTGGCTTATGAGGCACTAATCGTTGGAAGCGACGAGGTCTGGAAGATAAACTCCTTTAGGGGGTACGACGCTGTATACTTTCTGGGATTCGCAAGTGATGGGCAAAAGAGATTAAGCTTTTCCGCGAGTGCTGGAAGTACCAGTAGTTTCGGGCCGCTCAAAGACGAAATTTGTGGCCACCTTTCGCGTTTCGATGCGGTATCGGTTAGAGATCGGGCTACTTCTGATATTCTTTCGAGAGAATGCAGTATTGAAGCTGTAAATCTTCTTGACCCTACTCTCCTGATTGACTTTCCGCGAATGTCCGAGAACCGAATCAAGGAAGACGCCTTCCTGCTCGTCTATGGTTCTTTGAGCGCACAGGAAGCTCGATACGTTCGGGTAGTAGCGCGAGACCTTCGGTGCCGCGTAATCTCAATTGGATATATGAATCAGTTCGCCGATGACAATTTTATTGGTGTAGGAGTGGGTGACTGGGTAGAGTATTTTAGATCGGCAAAAAGAGTGTTCACGACATTTTTTCACGGTGCTATTTTCTCCCTGAAGTTTCACGAAGAAGTGTTTATTTTTCGGCGTAATGACAAAGACTATAAAATTAATCAGTTGACATTCGATTTGAATCTTGTCCGAGAGGATATTGAGTGCTCTACTGCAGACGGTAGTGGTAAAGCTGTAATGCGGTTGGGCTTTTCGAGTTCTACGGCGCAATTAATTAGCGATGCGCGAGATAAGGCTTCGGTTTTCCTGAAAAATGCTTTCGCTGGGGGGTAGTTTTAATTGGAATATCAGACCCGAATATCCCTATCTTTAGCCGAGGCGCTTAGTTTAATAAGGACTGGTTCTCCAATATTTTTCTGCAAGAGCCGGCGGCGTTTCTGTGTTAGTTTTCTGGTCATAAAATGAAGATATTGCATCTGGTGGCTGGAGAATTAACAAGCGGTGCAGGTAAAGGTGCGTATTGCCTGCACCAAGCGCAAAAAAAACTCGGCCTGGACAGTAACGTAGTAATTAGCGGGACCAATACATTCGGTGATCCGAGCATCAGATCCATAAAGCCAACGTTCACCAAAAAGCTGTATTTCGCTTTCCTATCTCGCTTGGGTAACCTCCCAACGACATTGTATCGCAATCGACAACGCAAAATATTTAATACCGGATTCTCTGGTATAGATATTACCCGCGTTCCGGGCTACCGAGACGCTACCGTTATACACCTTCATTGGATTAACAGCTTGATTTCGATCCGTAGTCTACGCAAGGTTCGTAAGCCGCTGGTCTGGACTGTGCGTGATATGTGGCCAATGACTGGTGGTTGCCATTACTCGATGGATTGCGAGCGTTTTAGGACAGGGTGCGGGAAATGCCCCCAGCTGGGGAGTAAGAGAGTCAACGACCTCTCAAGGCTGGTTATATGGAGTAAAAATAGGGCTTTACCAAAGAGCATGAGAGTGGTGGGAATTAGTCCATGGGTCGCGGAGTCTGCTTCCTCTTCCAAGGTATTTCAGGACTTCGATGTTTCTACCATTTACAATAATGTGGATTGCAATTTGTTCTATCCGGTTGCGAAAGATAAAGCACGGCAATTTTTAGCCATACCGCAAGGTAAGTGGGTTATCCTAGCCGGGGCGCAGCGAGTTTCCGATTTCTATAAGGGCTTCGACTTGTTTGTTGAGGCGTTAAAGTACCTAAAAGATTATAATCAAGATTACCATCTAGTTTTGTTCGGGAAGGTGACAGAGCAGGATTTAGGTTTGATCGATATGGATGTGACGAATCTGGGGTTTCTGGATGACAGTGGTTTGCTAAGACAGGCGTACTCGGCTGCAGACGTTTTTGTTGCCCCATCACGAATGGAAGCCTTCGGAAAGACGATTGCTGAATCAATGGCTTGTGCTACTCCAGTAGTGTGTTTTAACGCTACGGGGCCAAGGGATCTTGTCTTACATAGACAGACTGGTTATAAGGCAGATGCGTTCAATACAGCGGATATGGCTGCAGGTATTCATTGGGTGGCTTCAAGGCCAGAGGAAGAGGCGAAGCAATTGCGCCTTCGATCCAGAGCTCACGCAGTTGAGACGTTCGATGCAGAAGTGGTCGCGAAACAGTACATCAATCTTTATCGGACAATTCTTGATGCTGACGAGGAACGTTCATCGATATGACTAAAAAGGCATTGATTACCGGTATCACCGGCCAGGACGGCTCCTACCTCGCGGAGTTTCTGCTGGAGAAAGGCTACGAGGTCCACGGCATCAAGCGCCGCGCCTCTTCCTTCAACACCCAGCGGGTGGATCATATCTACCAGGATCCGCATGTGGAGCACCAACGTTTCGTGCTCCACTACGGTGACCTGACCGACGGCTCCAACCTGACCCGGATCCTGCAGGAGGTACAGCCTGATGAGGTCTACAACCTCGCAGCCCAGAGTCATGTGGCAGTAAGTTTCGAGTCACCGGAGTACACGGCGGATGTCGACGCGCTTGGTACGCTGCGCTTGCTGGAAGCCATTCGTCTGCTAGGTATGGAAAAGCAGGTACGCTTCTACCAGGCCAGCACCTCGGAGCTATATGGGCTGGTGCAGGAGACGCCGCAGAGCGAGTCGACGCCTTTCTACCCGCGCAGCCCCTATGCCGTGGCGAAGCTCTATTCGTACTGGATGACCGTCAACTATCGCGAGGCGTACGGTATCTACGCCTGCAACGGCATTCTCTTTAATCACGAATCACCGCGTCGTGGAGAAACCTTCGTCACTCGCAAGATCACACGCGGTCTGGCCAACATCGCTCAGGGTCTGGATTCCTGCCTCTATCTCGGCAACATGGATGCCCTGCGCGACTGGGGCCACGCTCGCGACTACGTGCGCATGCAGTGGATGATGTTGCAGCAGGAGCAGCCCGAGGACTTCGTCATTGCCACCGGACGCCAGATTTCTGTGCGTGACTTCTTGACCATGAGCGCCGACGCGCTGGGTATTGGGCTGCGCTTCGAAGGGGAGGGAGTCGATGGGGTCGCTGTTGTGAATTCGGTGCGAGACAAAGAAGCGGCCCCTGCGGTCGAGGTCGGTACTGTGATTGTGCGTGTCGATCCGCGTTACTTCCGCCCGACCGAAGTTGAGACGCTGCTCGGAGATCCGACGCGGGCACGGGAGAAGCTCGGTTGGGTGCCGGAGATTACTCTGGAGGAGATGTGTGCCGATATGGTAGCCCACGACCTCAAGGATGCCCGCCGTAATGCCTTGCTCAAAAAGCATGGGCTGGATTTACCCATTGCAGTAGAGGACCATCATGCCTGAACAGCAACCAAGGATCTTCGTGGCCGGCCATCGCGGCATGGTGGGCCGGGCCATAGTGCGCCGGCTGGAGGCGCTGGGCTATACCGAAATCGTCACCCGCAACCGTGACGAACTGGACCTGCTCGACCAGCGGGCGGTGCATGATTTCTTCCAGGACCAGGCCATCGATCAGGTATACCTGGCCGCCGCCAAGGTGGGCGGTATCCATGCCAACAATACCTACCCGGCCAACTTTATTTACGAGAACCTGATGATCGAGGCCAATGTCATCCACGCCGCCTTCCGCGCCGACGTACGTAAGCTGCTGTTTCTTGGCTCGTCGTGCATTTATCCGCGCGAGGCTCCTCAGCCCATGCCCGAGGAAGTGCTGCTCACCGGCCCTCTGGAACCAACCAATGAGCCCTATGCCATTGCCAAGATCGCCGGGATCAAGCTGTGCGAAAGCTACAACCGCCAGCACGGCACGGATTACCGCAGTGTGATGCCCACCAACTTGTATGGGCCGTATGACAACTTCCACTCCGAGAACAGCCACGTCATCCCCGCCTTGATCCGTCGCTTTCACGAGGCGAAACAGTGTGGTGACGAAGAAGTCGTGATCTGGGGTAGTGGCAAACCGCGTCGCGAATTTCTGCACGTAGACGACATGGCCGGGGCTAGCGTGCACGTAATGAATCTACCGGAAGTAACCTGGAAGGCCCAATCGACCCCGATGTATTCGCATATCAACGTGGGGACAGGAGAAGAATGCACCATTCGGGAGCTCGCTGAGACTATTGCGAGAGTGGTCGGGTTCGAGGGTCGGCTGGCGTTTGATGCCAGCCGACCGGATGGCGCGCCAAGGAAGTTGTTGGATGTGGCACGATTACACGAATTGGGTTGGGTTGCTGATATCGAGCTGGAAGAGGGGTTGTCGGATGTTTATGGGTGGTTTTGTAGCGGATCGGCAAAATCAGCGGCCAACGAAAGGTAGTTCAGGTTATCCCTCTCATGTCTAAGCAACCTAAAACCGTCTTGATCGTTGAACCGTCCGCCAGCGGACACCATATGGCGCTGTACGTTCGTCATGTGGCCCGCGGTCTGCTTGACCAGGGATGTGACGTTATCCTCCTGACCACAGAGAAGGCCATTGGTGAGCCTGCCTACCAGATGGTGCAGACTGAATGTAGTGAGCGGCTAAAAACCTTTCTAATGCCTGAGATCGGAAAAAGCGAGACTTCGTCGGCCTTGGGTCTCATTTCTGCGCAATTGAAATCCTGGCGGGCAGTAAAACGCGGATTTACTGCCGTGAGAACCAAACATCCAATAGACATTGTCTACGTACCCACGCTGGATTGGGTAGCGAAAGCCACAGAGATCTTTGGGTCGCCGTTTGGAGATATGCCGTTTGTTGCCTTGTACATGGCGCCAAAGCACCATCGCTTTGAAACTAGTCTAGGCCCAAAAAGCCGTCAAGACTGGCTCTATGACAAGCTTTTCAGACGATTGCTTGCCATAAAAACACTGCGAAACCTGCTGGTTATTGACGAAGTGTTTTACGAATTCGCCATTAATCGCTATCCGTTTGCGTCCAGAAAGCTCCGATTTGCGCCAGATTTTGGAGAGATCACGGGCGACAAATCCCGAGAGGTATGCCGGGAGGAGCTTGAAATTCCTGATGATGCTGTCGTTATTCTGGTCTATGGGTCGCTGACAAAACGTAAGGGTATAGTTGAGTTATTAAATGCAGCGGCGAACCCAGGGGCCCCGGATAATCTTGTGATTTTGTTGGCAGGAAAGCCTGCTAACGACATCATTGAGTATTTGGAGAATCCAAAATTTCGAACCCCCGTAGAAAGTGGTCGCATTTTGAAATGCTTTCACTTTCACGCCGCTGACGAGGAGTACCGCGCTTTTCGAGCGTCAGATGCAGTCTGGATTGCTTATGCTGACGGATTCTATAGTTCAAGTGGCGTTCTTTACCAGGCTTTAAGTGCAGAACGCCCTGTCCTCGCCAGAAAGGAAGGATTAATAGGAAGACTTGTAGGTATATATCGGCTTGGGTGGAGAGTTAATACGAAGAACGAATCAGAGCTTACACAGCTTTTGCATCGAATTGCCGACGTAAATATTTCAACCCCATACGAATTTAATTGTGATTCCGACTTTCTCCATCAACACACTAGTCAAGCTCACGTCGCGGCCGTGAAGGGTGCGTTATCGAGCGATCAGTAAGCCAAATGGTGAATTTCCAGCAACTTTGGCAACAGAGATAAAAATGGTGTATACCGCTTCGAAAGGTGCAAAGCACTATCAGACACTTAGCCTTGACTCTGTTGGTGCGCATAGAGTGCGAAATCGTCTGGTGTGTCTGGTCAGTCTGTTCGCCATCTTCACGCAGCCATTATTCTTCTCTCTGTCCGGTCTTATTGGTTTTGAGTATGGCGGTGTCGATGAATCTCCAGTCTATGCGTTGTATGTTATATTAGTTTTTATAGCAATAGTTTTCGTCTTCTTACTCTCCTTTGTGAAGAAGCCGAGCGTGAGCAAAACAGAGTTTGGCTTTTATGTATTTTTTTTAGTTCTCATTGCTAATCATCTGATCTGGGTTTCTCTGGATTCAAATGAAACGCGTCTTTGGCCGGACAACCTTACCTTTTTCTTGAGCATGGGCCTTACAGGATTCATGGCCGTACGCGTTATACATGCCTTTGGAGCGTGGCATGAACTCATTCGGCTAACAGAAGTGCTGGTAATCCTAATGGCTATCGGGTTGGTTGTAGTCATAGTGCAACCGTATCTCACAGGGTTCCGTGTACGAGGGATTGGTGGTGCGAGTTACCAAGCTGCTTCTTACTATGCGGCTATGTGCTTTGGGCTTTTAGGTGTCGCTACTTTCCGGCTTGAGCCTACGTATCGATATAGGGTTTTCTGCTCTCGTATTTTTATCGTTTTGAATGTCACTCTTTTGATCGCACTAATTTTAGCAGTAATTCTAAATGGCGGCCGAGGCGCATTCGTTCTTCTCGCCCTTTACACTGCGCTTATTGTCTACTGGATAGCGACAAAAAGAGGCATGACAATCCGTGGCGTTATTCGATTTGCTACGACCGTAATGTTGGTGCCCATTATTCTGGGTTTGTTGCTACGCAACATTCTTGGTGACTCCTTGCTTGCCCCTGGTTTCAATCGCGCAATCGCCTTCATTGGCAGCCCCGATGGAGGGCTCATTGATTTAGAAGGCGGGAGTTCAGGACGTGATCGTGTATATGGCGTCGCTTTACGTGGCATCGCTGAGTCTCCCTGGATAGGTCACGGTGCATTCGGGCATTGGGAAAAGATCATTCACCCGCACAACCTTGTTTTGGATTTGGCTCTTCAATTTGGGATTGCAATGAGTATGGCTGTTGTTTTTGTTGCGGCGGCTATATTCGTGAGGAGGGTCCGGCCGTTGAACACTGAGAAGGTGTGGCTTTTAACTTTGTACTTGTATCCAGTTATCAATTTAATGTTTAGCGGTGGATATCTAAGATCTTCGCTGTTCTGGTTTGGATTGGCTGGTATCTTGGTCGTCGGGTCACAGGGGCGTGGAGTCATCAATGGAAATAACAGCCGGAGTCAATATTGAATGTAGTCCATCTATCAACCGTCCATTCGGATAATGATACACGTATTGTCGAGAAAGAATGTAAAGGGTTAGCAGCAAGAGGTTATAATGTTAGCCTGCTAATTCCTGCCGAAGTATCTGAAATACGCGAAGGGGTTAACGTTGTTGCTCTACCAAGAATAAAAAATAGGTTTATCCGTATAACTGTGGGTAGTTTGGTCGCACTTAGGCGGGCTTGGTCATTTAGAGCAGATGTTTACCACTTTCATGATCCGGAGCTAATACCAGTTGGGCTTGTGCTATCACTACGAAGCCGGTTAGTTGTTTACGATATGCATGAGAACGTACCTGAGCAAATTAAACATAAAAGCTGGATTCCACGAGTGCTTCGAAATATCTTTTCGACGCTGATTATGAGCTTCGAACGCTTGGTGTTAAATCGATTTTATGTCGTTATGGCTGAGGACTCCTACCTTGCCGCGTATCCTTGGATTAAAAAAAAGGTTGCGGTCTTGAATTTTCCGAAAGTTGAAGCACTTCGTAAGATACGAGAATCTAAAAGAAAAAACGAATATCCCACACTTGGATACATTGGGGGAATAACGGAACACCGTGGTGCTTTTGTGATGCTTCGAATAGTCAAGGCGATACGGGATAATGGTCTGCCTGTCAAGTTAGTTCTTGTCGGTCCAATAGATACATCAGTAGCTAATAGTGATGAGTTTAAAGTTGCTTTAGATGAGGGCTGGCTTGACCATAGAGGGCGATTGCCGCCTAAAGACGGTTGGGCGGTTATGGCTTCTTGTGAAATCGGTCTAGCACTGCTCCAGCCAGTAGGAAACTATGTTGAATCTTATCCAACGAAAATGTTCGAATATATGGCACTTGGACTTCCTGTTGTAGTATCGAAATTTCCTCTATACCAAAGTGTTATAGAGAAGCATAAGTGCGGTATATGCGTAGATCCATTTGAAGTGGAGTCTACAGCTGATGCGATACACAGTTTGCTAGTAGCTGAAACCCTTAAAAGCAATATGGCGAACAACGGTATCAGAGCTGCCACTGAGTTTTATTCTTGGGAAAGACAGCTGGATATTCTTGTCGAAGTGTATAAGAGTTCCTGATTACTATCTATACTAAGCTAATCTTCAGCAGCCTTTCCGGCATGGGTGGTGATGATAGGGGTCAAGTTCCCGACGCTCACCGCTGCCGACTACCGAAATGCAAGTTAATTTTAAAATGACTGTCTATATGAGGTTGACACGTTCCAGTCATGAGGCCAGTCTCTTTTTTGATTGCGAAAACAAAAAGTTACAGAGGGCCCCATGGCACCTCAACTCAGGTGCTTTTACGCCCGTGATCTGTTGCGAGATCCGGATAGATCTCAAAGAAGGTGGACGCTGAATGAGCAATAATAACGTGGCATGGAGAAAAGGATGACCAGAAAATTCGCCCTGATCGGCGCCGCCGGCTATATTGCCCCGCGTCACATGAAAGCCATGAAAGCAACCAATAGCGAACTGGTGGCGGCGCTGGACCCGAACGATTCGGTCGGCATCATCGACAGTTTTTTCCCGGAAGCCGATTTCTTCACCGAATTCGAGCGCTTCGACCGGCACATCGACAAACTGCGACGGAGCAACAACGGTCATGCCGTCGATTACATCTCCGTCTGCTCGCCCAATTACCTGCACGATTCCCATATGCGTTTCGCGCTGCGCAGCGGCGCGGATGCCATCTGCGAGAAGCCGCTGGTGCTCAACCCCTGGAATATCGAAGGGGTACAGGAGATCGAGAAAGATACCGGGCACAAGGTCAACACTATCCTCCAGCTTCGCCTGCATCCGTCCATCATCGCCCTGCGCGACAAAGTCCAAAGCGAAAAACGAGATACCAAGCATGAGGTGGACCTGACCTATATCACCTCCCGGGGCAACTGGTATCTGCAATCCTGGAAGGGCGATGAGAACAAGTCCGGGGGTATTGCCACGAATATCGGTGTGCATTTCTACGACATGCTGCATTTCATTTTCGGTGAGTTGCAGGAGAACACCGTGCATTATTCCTCGGCCACCAAGGCCGGTGGCTATCTGGAATACGAAAATGCCCGAGTGCGCTGGTTCCTGTCGCTGGATATCAATGACGTGCCAGCCGATGTGCGCGAGACCGGCCAGCGGACCTACCGCTCGATCACTGTGGATGGTGAGGAAATCGAATTCTCCGGCGGCTTCACGGATCTGCATACGCGCAGTTACGAGGAAATACTGGCCGGCCGCGGCTTTGGTCTGGAGGAAAACGTGATCGCGATTCAGACAGTCGCTGATATTCGCAATCAGACACCGATCGGCCTGACCGGCAATTACCACCCCTTTCTGAAAGGTGTATGAATCATGAACTACACCGTCCACCCCTCCGCGATTGTTGATGAAGGCGCCAGCATCGGTGAAGGCAGCCGGGTCTGGCATTTTGTGCATGTCTGTGGCCAGGCCGTGATTGGCAAGAAATGCTCACTGGGACAGAACGTGTTTGTGGGCAACAAGGTGCGCATCGGCGACCGTTGCAAGATCCAGAATAACGTCTCGGTATTCGACAATGTCACGTTGGAGGAGGGGGTATTCTGCGGACCGAGCATGGTGTTCACCAATGTGCATAACCCCCGCGCCCTGATCGAACGTAAGGATGAATACCGCGATACGCTGGTCAGGAAAGGGGCCAGTCTGGGCGCCAATTGCACTATTGTTTGTGGCGTCACGGTGGGAGAGTTTGCGTTTGTTGGTGCCGGAGCGGTCATTACGCGGGATGTGCCGGCGTATGCGTTGATGGTTGGCGTACCGGCGCGGCAGGTCGGCTGGCTGAGCGAGTATGGTGAGCAACTGGATCTACCGTTAAGCGGAAGCGGGCAGGCGCGATGCCCGCATACCGGTGCTACCTATACCCTGGAGACCGACCAGGTCACCATCACGGAGAGCGAAGACTGATGCAGTTCATTGACCTGAAAGCACAGCAGGAACGCATTCGGCCAGAGATCGAGCGCCGTATCCGCGATGTATTGGATCACGGGCAGTACATCATGGGGCCGGAAGTCAAGGAGCTGGAAGACAAACTGGCCGACTTTGTGGGCGTCAAGCATGCCATTGGTGTTTCCAGCGGCACGGACGCCTTGCTCATAGCGCTGATGGCTCTGGAGATTGGCCCCGGTGATGAAGTTATCACCACGCCGTTTTCCTTCATTGCCACGGCCGAGGTTATCGCGTTGCTCGGCGCACGACCGGTTTTCGTCGATATCGATCCGCAGACCTATAACATCGATCCCCAACTGATCGAGGCTGCGATCACCGATCGCACCCGCGCCATCATGCCGGTGAGCCTGTATGGTCAGCCAGCTGACTTTGATGAAATTAATGTCATTGCGAGCCGGCATGGCTTGACCGTTATCGAGGATGGCGCGCAGAGTTTCGGCGCAACCTACAAGGGGAAAAAGTCCTGTGGCGTGACGACCATCGGCTGTACTTCCTTCTTTCCCAGTAAACCCCTGGGTGGCTACGGCGACAGCGGTGCCTGCTTTACCGATGATGATGCACTTGCCAAGCGTATGCGCGAGATCCGCGTTCATGGGCAGGATCGTCGTTACCACCATCCGGTAGTGGGCATCAACGGCCGCATGGACACCCTGCAGGCCGCCATCCTGCTGCCCAAGCTGGAGATATTTCCGGAGGAGATCACCCTCCGCCAGCAGGCTGCTGAACGCTATCTTCAACTACTGGCTATAGAGGCAGCTGCAATGGAAGCGGGGGGAAATATCAAAGGAGAGAGCGGCTATAATCATTCACGTGCTTCGTTGATTAACAACGTGACAGCTCCTTGGGTTGCTCCGAACCGCACAAGCGCCTGGGCACAGTACACCATACAGGTCCTTGGCCGCGAGGCCGTCCAGGCGGCGCTCAAAGAGGCTGGCATACCAACCGCCGTCCACTATCCCGTGCCGCTGTACCATCAGCCGGCTTTCGCGCACCTGAATATAGATTCAGCCAAGTTTCCAAACTGCGAGATTGCGAGCCAGCGGGTGATGAGTTTGCCGATACATCCATACATCACGGAAGCAGATCAGTGTGAGATCACATTCGCGCTTGAGGTAGAGCTCCGCTCGTGACCCGTTTTCGAGTTTCCCGTGACTGCTGAAAGTTAGAGAACACAGGCCGTCGTCTCCTGCCGAAACACCGCTTTGTGCGCAGTGTCAGTATTGTGGCCGGAGGTACTGTAGCAGGGCAGGTCATGATTATCGCAGCCTCCTCCCTACTTACCCGCTGTACAGTCCGAAGGATTTCGGTGTGCTGGAAATGTTGTAGTGACTGATCGAATCCAAAGCGGTTATAAGTAGAAAATTCCGAGAAACTTACCACGAGGAGTTCTCTATAAAAAGCCAGGATTTACCGACCACCAGATACACCTCTCAGTTGCGGACCAGCTACTATGCGTCCATGCAGGTAATATAGAATCGAAAAAGGAATTATATGAAACGTGTTTTAACTGTCATCGGCGCCCGCCCGCAATTTATCAAAGCAGCACCAGTCAGCCGTGCGTTTCAAGAGACAGAAGGTATAACAGAGCACATTGTCCATACCGGCCAGCATTTTGATGAGTGCATGTCAGATGTCTTCTTCGAAGAGCTCGGCATTCCCGCGCCCACGCATCATCTGGACATCAATAGCCGAACTCATGGCGCCATGACCGGAGCAATGCTTCATGCTATTGAGGCCCTACTATTGGCTGAAAAACCAGACTGGGTCTTGGTTTACGGCGACACCAATTCGACATTGGCGGGAGCCTTGGCCGCTGTCAAACTGCATATTCCTGTAGCGCATGTGGAAGCGGGCCTCCGTTCGTTCAATCGTCGGATGCCTGAGGAACACAATCGTGTACTCACCGATCACATGGCAGATTTACTCTTTACGCCTACGGACAGTGCGACGGCGAATCTGCAGCGCGAGGGCGTACCGCCTAGTCGGATCCAGCAGGTTGGTGATGTTATGTACGATGCTGCTGTTTACTTTGCAGGTCGTGTCGAAACCCGAACGACTATCCTGTCGAAGCATGGTTTGACTACCAAAGATTACATTCTTGCCACCGTGCATCGCGCGGAAAATACTGACAATGGTTCGCGGCTGCGCGCAATTATAACTGCGCTTGACGAAGTGGCACGACATCAAGCGGTTGTGCTGCCGCTTCACCCGAGGACCCGTGCAGCATTAACGCGCGAACGAATTTCGCCAAAATTCATTCATGTGATTGAGCCTGTCGGCTATCTTGATATGGTTGCGCTAGAGAGCAATGCCAGCGTAATAGCTACTGATTCCGGAGGCGTGCAGAAGGAGGCCTACTTTCATGGGGTGCCGTGTGTCACGTTGCGTGAAGAGACCGAATGGGTAGAACTGGTGGAAATGGGTTGGAACCATTTAGCGCCACCCGGTTCAGCGGATATCGTCAAAATATTGCGTCAAGCTATTGCTTCGGTGGGCAGAGCAGCAGAACCTTATGGAGATGGAAATGCGGCAGTCCGTATTGCTCGGCAACTGGTTTGAGGTGACAATCTTCGTCGATGCAATGCGGACAACCTAAACCGATATTGCTATCAACATCAGTGTAGTCCTCCACCCTTTTGCAAACTTTTACTACCAATGCCTACAAGTAGACGGACACTGTACCTTTTATATGCGAATTACCTATCTTCATCAGTACTTCAATACGCCAAAAATGTCGGGCGGAACGCGTTCGTATGAAATGGCGCGCCGCCTTGTCGACATGGGGCATGAGGTCAATATAGTCACCTCGTGGCGCGAATCGGACGAACGACAAGGGTGGTTCGAAACAACTGAGGCTGGTATTACCGTCCACTGGCTACCTGTGCCTTATGTTAACCACATGTCCTATGCTCAACGCATCCGAGCCTTTTTCTACTTTGCTTGGAAGGCTTCGCGCAAGGCGGCATCGCTGCCAGCGGATGTGGTGTTCGCAACAAGTACGCCTCTGACGATTGCTCTACCAGGAGCATATGCGGCGAGACACCAAAATGTGCCTTTGGTGTTTGAAGTGCGGGATTTGTGGCCAGAAGTACCGATTGCGCTCGGCGCTTTACGAAACCCTCTAAGTATTTGGGCCGCGCGGAGGCTAGAGCTTTTCGCCTATCGATCCTCCGCTCGTGTGGTTGCCTTGGCCCCTGGAATGAAGCGAGGAGTTGAAGCGACGAGTTATCCAGGCAACAGGGTGGATATCGTGCCAAACGGTTGCGATGACGTTGCGGTGGGTGATGCAACGATTCACAATTCACCTCCTTGGCATGCTGAGTTACCGGTAGGGCGCAAATGCATTGCCTATGTAGGCACAATCGGTATTGCAAACGGCGTGGGTTATATTCCGGCGCTTGCGGCGGCTGGAAGGCAGCAAATGGGAAATAGCGCTCCATTTTTTATTATCGCTGGTGATGGTAAGGAAATGATCGCTGTCCGAGAAGAGGCAAGACGGCTGGGTGTGCTGAATCGCGATGTAATATTTTTGGGCGCGATCCCGAAGTCTCAAATTTGGGGCCTCCTGAAGAGCTGCTGTGCAACGATTATGACTTACGACGGACCTGAGATTCTTTATCGAGATTCTGTTTCCAATAAGTTTTTTGATTCTTTGGCTGCTGGTCTTCCTGTATTTGCGAATTTTGCTGGGTTTTCCACACTGGTTGCACAATCTGTAGGAGCTGGTTGCATTCTATCCTGTAATAGTCATGCTGGTGCCAAGGAACTTATTAGTAGAGTCAATGACCCCGTGTGGATGAAAGCTGCATCAAGTAAGGCACTTTGCCTTGCAAATGATAAGTTTTCTCGCAATCGGTTGGCGAGCTACCTTGAACAAGTTCTGTTAAAAGCGACCAATAATCGGCTAGACGAGGGTGAAATCGTGGGAGCCGAGTTTGAAGAGTTAGAGTATGCCGCGCGGGCGAAACCTTGATCGGCTATAGAGATTTTTCCGGTGTCGGGAGCCAATTCAGGAGGATGAGTACGATTTTCTGATCGCCCGGGTCAGTGGATGAACTGGTTGCTGTGCTGGAGAAGTTTATCGAACAACCGGAGCTGATCGAGCGGATGGGAAAGCGCTCGCGCGAGATTGCTGTGGCGAAGTATGATGTGCATGAAGTGAATAGGGTGATGTTGCACGGAATGGGGATAATAACATGAAAGTTGAGTATCACTGGATTGTCGATTGAATAATGCAGACAAACGAGACCTATGCTCAAGTCGCCCGATTACACGCGGAAAGTATCAATCAGGGCTTTTTGCCTACACTCGGTGTGAGATTCTTGGCGCTAATGTATCGTGCTATTGATGAATGCGAATCCGCCGTGTTGTTGATCGAGGAGGACAATGGCTGCGTAATCGGTTTTGTGTCAGGCGCCAGTAATATGGGCGCGATTTACCGCAAGATGTTGCAACACTTCCTGCAACTGGTAATGGCGCTGTTACCGTCAGTGGTTCGTCCAGCCAGGGTCTGGCGTATCCTTGAGATTATTCGTTACAGTCGCAATTCCGAAGGTGACGGCACACTTCCTGCACACGAACTGTTGAGCATTGCCGTAGCCGAATCACATCGTGGCCAGGGCGTCGCGGAAAGCCTGTATCAACGTTTGGTCGAATATTTCAAGGCAGAGAATGTAACTGAGTTTCGTATTGTCGTAGGTCAGAGTCTGACACCCGCGCATCGCTTTTACAGACGTATGGGCGCGTTGTCGGTCACGGAAGCGGAGGTCCATGGAGGACAGCGCTCCACGATATACGTCCATTCGGTGAAATAATGATCACTTATGGAAGCTGGACTGTGAAGGGAGGCAAGTAAGGTGGACGTTACCAACTGGAATCTGACAGTGGAGAAGTTGATCGCGGTTATCCGTGACACCTACGGTGAGGAAACCACCCCCCTCCACCGTCCCGTCTTCGAAGGCAACGAACGCAGGCGCCTGATCGACTGCATCGACTCCAACTTCGTCTCCTCCGCTGGCAAGCAGGTCGGTGAATTCGAGCAACGCATCGCCGAGTTCACCGGCGCGCGTTATGCCATCGCCACCGTCAACGGCACCGCGGCCCTGCACATCGCACTGAAACTCGCCGGTGTCCTGCCCGGTGATGAAGTCATCACCCAGGCGCTGACCTTTGTCGCCACCTGTAACGCCATCACCTATGCCGGTGCCTCGCCGCTGTTCATTGATGTGGACCGGGATACGATGAGCCTCAGCCCCATGGCGCTGGAACAATGGTTGTCCGCCAATACGGTCACGCGGCATGGCGCGGCCTTCAATTTGCACACCGGCGCGCGGATTTCCGCCTGCCTGCCCATGCATACCTTCGGGATACCCGGACGCATCCGTGAGCTGGTCAAGGTGTGTGAGCGTTATGGTATTCCACTCGTGGAAGATGCCGCCGAATCGCTCGGGAGCTACGTGGACGGGCGGCACACGGGCACGTTCGGCGCGCTCGGAACGTTCAGTTTCAACGGCAACAAGATCATCACAACCGGCGGCGGCGGCATGATCGTCACCAATGACGAGGAACTGGCCACTCGCGCCCGGCACCTGACCACTACGGCCAAGGTGCCGCACGCCTGGGAATTTATTCATGATGAGATCGGCTACAACTACCGCCTGCCCAATCTCAATGCCACCCTGGGCTGCGCGCAGATGGAGAAACTGCCGGTAATGCTGGAAATCAAGCGTGAGATTGCGGCGCGGTACCACGCCTTCTGCGAGGCACACGGGTTGGAGTTTGTCACCGCGCGCGAAGAGGCTCAGCCCAATCACTGGCTCAATGCCATTGTGCTGGAGGGCCGGGCGCAGCGTGACGCATTTCTGGCCCATAGCAACGAACAGGGCATCATGACCCGTCCCATCTGGCAGTTAATGAGCGAGCTGCCGATGTTTGCCGAGTGCGAACACGATGGCCTGGAGAACTCGCGCTGGCTGCAGGACCGGGTCGTGAACCTGCCCTCCGCGGTACCGGAGAAAGAGTTCTGGAGGCTCAGGGAATGAATGTATTGTCCCTGATCGGCCGTGACCGGCCCCTGTTCGGAACCGATGTGCAGCGCGAGGAAGCAACGCTTTCTGAAAAAGTCCACGCCGGGCGTTTTCTGGTGATTGGCGGCGCCGGCTCCATCGGCCAGGCGGTAACGCGCGAGATCTTCAAGCGCCAGCCCCGCGCCCTGCATGTGGTGGACATCAGCGAGAACAATATGGTCGAGCTGGTGCGCGATATCCGCAGCACCCTGGGCTACATCGACGGCGACTTCCGCACCTTTGCCCTGGACTGCGGCAGCCGCGAGTTCCAGGCCCTGATGCACGCCAACAAGCCCTACGACTATATCCTCAACCTCTCCGCCCTCAAGCATGTGCGCAGCGAGAAAGACCCTTTCACCCTGATGCGCCTGATCGAGGTCAATATCCTCAACACCCTGGCCACGGTGCAACTGGCCCGGGAGCGGGGCGCGCGCAAGTATTTCTGTGTGTCCACGGACAAGGCGGCCAACCCCGTCAACATGATGGGCGCCAGCAAACGCATCATGGAGATGTTCCTGATGCGCGAGAGCCTGGCGCTGCCCATCTCCACGGCGCGCTTTGCCAATGTCGCCTTTTCCGATGGCTCCCTGCTGCACGGCTTCAACCAGCGTTTCGCCAAGGGCCAGCCCATCTCCGCGCCCAATGACGTGCGCCGCTATTTTGTCACCCCGCAGGAGTCCGGCGAGCTGTGCCTGATGTCCTGTCTGCTGGGCGACAACCGCGACATCTTCTTCCCCAAACTCAGCGATGCCCTGCACCTGACCCGCTTCTCCGATATTGCCGTGCGTTACCTGCATAGCCTGGGCTACGAGCCGGTGGAGTGTGACAGCGAGGACGAGGCCCGCGACCGGGCAGACGAGCTGATTGCGCGGAGACGCTGGCCGGTGTACTTCTTCGCCAGTGATACGACCGGGGAGAAGGACTTCGAGGAGTTCTACACGGATACCGAAGTGCTGGATATGAACCGGTTCGACAGCATCGGCATCATCCGCAACGAGCCCTCATTCGATGAGGATGCGCTGGAGTATTTCCTGACGGAAATCCGGCGGATCCGCGGACAGGCGATATGGGACAAACCGGAGATCGTGGCGCTGTTCAACCGCATGATTCCCGGTTTTGACCACAAGGAAACCGGGAAGTATCTGGACGACAGAATGTAGAAGCCGGGAAGAATCGCTTTCCGGTGTAAACGACAACAAGAAACAAGGACGGGACGATTGATGATTCGTGCGCTGGATATATTCTTTGCCCTGCTGGGGCTGCTGGTACTCGGCATTTTCATGATCGGTGCCACGGCGATTCTCCTCTTTACCGGCGAACGCAAGGTGCTCTACAAGCAGAAACGCGTCGGCAAGGGCGGGGAGGAGTTCAACCTGCTGAAATTCGCCACCATGTACGAGAACAGTCCCAACATGCCCGGCGGTTTGATTACCGCGGTCAATGACCCGAGGGTACTACCGTTCGGGCGTTTTCTGCGCCGCACGAAAGTCAATGAACTGCCGCAGCTGTTCAATATCCTCAAGGGCGATATGAGTTTCGTGGGCCCGCGCCCCCAGACCAGACCGCATTACAGCCTGTTCACGGAGGAGCAGAAGCGGGTCATCGATGAGCTCGGGCCGGGCCTGACCGGCGTGGGTTCCCTGTTCTTCCGCAACGAGGAGCAGATGCTGGCCGACTGCGGCACGTCGCATGAATACTTCCACGACCAGGTTATTACACCCTACAAGGGCGACCTGGAGATGTGGTACGCCGAACACAAGTCGGTCTGGCTTTACCTGAAGATCATCTACATCACGGCGGCGACCATCATCAATCGCCATCTCAATGTGCTGCAATACTTCCACGGGTTGCCCCGCCCGCCAGAAGAGTTGATGGAGATGTTGACGCCGGAGCAGCGCGAGGCGGTCTGGGGCTGATGGAAAAGGGGGACAGTCCCGGTTTTCTGGGTTAGCGCTTGCGGTGGACGAACTCGGCCAATTGCGCTATTAGTGGTAGAGAGGGAGGAAATTGTCCCGTCAGGGAGGGAGCACATGACGAAGCTGGCATGGGATAAGTTGCTTAGCGGGGTTCGTAGAAAGGATCTCCATGGTGATGGCGAGGCGATGGGTACCGCCGCCAGTCGAACCGAGGTGGAGAGGGATTACGACAGAATCCTGTTTGCAACGCCGACGCGGCGGCTGGCGGACAAGACGCAGGTGTACCCGATGGAGGAAAATGATTCAGTTCGAAACCGGCTGACGCATTCGCATGAAGTCAGCAATCTGGCCCGTAGTATCGGTATCAAGCTGGCATTTGATCATGCAAAGGAGGTGTTTGGGCCAGAGCATGAAGCCCTGCAGGTAAAACGTAATGTTCCTGCGATGCTCGCCGCTGTCGGGCTGGCACACGATCTGGGCAATCCGCCATTCGGACACGAGGGCGAGGCCGCCATCGGTCATTGGTTCAGGCGTTTGCAAAGCAACAATCCGGCTCTGTCTGTGCAGGACGATTTTCTGTCGTTCGACGGAAACGCGCAGACATTGAGGCTACTTACGCGGCTACAGGTACTCAATGACTCGTTCGGTTTGAACCTCACTTGCGGAACCCTGGCCGCGTTGATCAAGTATCCGGCAGTGTATGGCGGCGACATACACGGGCTGGGCAAGCATGGCATATTTCAAAGCGAGAGGGATGTGGCCAAAGAGGTATGGGAGCAAACCGGGCTGTCCGCAGGTCAGCGACATCCACTCACATACGTCATGGAAGCCTGTGATGATATTGCCTATTCGGTGATCGATGCGGAGGATACGGTAAAAAAGGGATATGCCTCGTTCTATGACTTGATGGACTATCTGGAGTCTCATGATTCCGGCGACCCGGTTATCAGAGACGTGGTGAACAAGTCTCGCAAGAAGAACGCGGAATTCAAGAAAGGGGAAATCAGTTCCCGGCAGCTGGATGACATTTCGATGCAGATGTTCCGGGTGAAGGCGATCGCGGAGATGGTGCCGGCCGCGACAGAGGTGTTTGTCGATAACATTGATTCTATCATGTCGGGCGCGACTGATCCGGGCTTTGAACTGATCAAGAAATCACGTTGCTCGGCGCTTTGTAAGGCGGCCAAGAAGTTCGACCGTCGCTATGGATTTCAGCACCGGGATGTGCTGAAGCTGGAGCTGAAGGGAACCCACTACATTTCTGAAATGTTGACGATACTGTGGAAGGCTGTGAGCAGTCAGGAGAACGAACCGGATGCCTATGACCGGTTTGTTTACGGCGACATATCGGAGAACTATCGGTATGTATATGAGAAATCCGCGAAGGATGATTACGCCAGATGCCAGCTTGTCTGCGATGTGGTTTCCGGTATGACCGAGACGTATCTGGTGAACCGATGTAATGAATACAAGGCACTGCGACATGAAATATCCTGAGCCTCGTCCCGTCAGCTCGTATGCGAACCTGAGATCGCGTATCGAGCGACTGCTAATCGACGATGTTGCCGGGTATGCGGCTGACGCGCAGCTATCGCTGGATATTGGCACTCCGGATTCCATGGACGAACGGTTTCGTCTTCCGGGCAAGAACATTACGGAATTCCTGGATTTCGTGACGACCTCGGTGCCGGACGGTGATCTGTACCTGTTTGGCGGAGTATTGCGCGATATTGCATTATTCGGACAGCGCGGGTTCCATTCAGACATTGACCTGGTGGTAGAAGGGAGCTGGAAGGCCTGTATTCCTTTCCTGGAGTCACTGGGAGCGCGCCGCAACCGTTTCGGGGGGTATCGCCTGTTTGTCGGTGGATGGCCGGTGGATATCTGGAATGCCAGGGAGACATGGGCTATCACGGAGGGGCATGTTTCCTACCGGGGCATCGATTCACTGCTGGAAACCACAGTGCTGAATTGGGATGCGATTCTGATGAATTGGCGAACCCGCCGGTTCGTGTGCCATGACAACTATCTTGAAATGCTGCGGCATCGAATGATGGATGTGGTGCTGGAGTACAATTCCAATCCGCTGGGCATGGCGGTGCGTGTGTTCCGCCATTTGTGTCTGAAAGACGCAAAGTCCATTTCCATCAAGGCGGCCAGGTACATGACTCGGTGTACCCGGCACTATACGTATGGTCAGTTGGTGGACAGCGAGCTGGGCAGTTATGGTAACCGGTTCATTGAAGAGGCGATTTACATGATGTTTCGCGAGTTCGACATTGAGAGTGAAGTCCATCCACGGCAAGCCTGGGATCTGGCCGGGGAGGAGTTGCAGCGGCAAGGGATAGCGCTTTCCCGGAAGCAGCAGGAGTTTGCACTACAGTTCGGGGAGCAGGGTGGGCGCTATTGGCAGTGACCCTGTATCTTACCCTTGAGTCGACTGAAAGACGTACTGTGGATCAGCCGTGCCTAGCGCTCCTCGGAATACTTTTTGGCAATTGTCATGCTTTTGATGGTCTGCTGATAGGCTCGCTCGAATGCGGTAGTCATGGTCCTCCTGTGACCTCGATGTTATTGTGTTAAGGCAAGCTGATTGTAGCGCCACATGCGAGTGTTCACCATGCGCTGTCCGTCAGGCGACCAAGCCAAGCTCTTCCAGTCTGATAGCCATGGATGAGGGCGAGACGCGGAATGTCCGGGCAAGAGAAGGAAACGCCACCCCGTTGAATCGTTGGCAGTTAGCCAGTGTCATTGTGATTTCTTTCGCAGCGTTTGTCCCGAGCAGAGACCCTGGGTCGGCAGGGCATAAATGAATCGCCACAGCATCATTAATTGGTAGAGGGCTGGTAGTGAAGCGGGCCTCGAATTGACTTTTCAACAAGTTAGGAGGCATCCAGAAACAGGCACTGAAGTAGTCTGCTTCTGCCTCAATCCGGGGGCGAGACCGGGGTTTTGACGATAACCCGGAAAGCGGTCTGTCCCGGTGAGCTACTGCCTGAGGGTGCAGTTCGAAGTGCCCGAACTCGTGTGCGGCTGTAAATCGTTGCTCTACTTCAGAGAAGCGGGTGGAAACACGGACAATACGGTCATTTCTTTCCAGCAGGCCTGCCACTTCGAACCGCTCACGGCCATTGCCGAACCGCCCCAGACTATCTGCCTCCTCATACTGTAATCCGAGTACGTAGGCGGCAATGGCTTGATCCAGCATTTCAAGCGGGTTCTCCGGTGGGTTCCCGTTCCAGAGAGTCTGCCGATATTTCCAGATTTCGCGGTTGAGCCGGTATGCCGAGTCAGCAATAGATTCACTGTTCATGAGCTGCAGCCCTATATATAGGTGTATTTTTTTAATATATATCAATATATAGTGTTTTGCAAGAGTTTCAGCGGAATCTAAATGCCGCAATACTGCTCGCTGGCACCGGCTTCCTGTTGCTCCGGCTGGCCACCAGTGGCCGAACGTCTGCTCCCGCCACTGCCATCCCCGCCTGGAACTCAAACCTCGCGTATTGATTGATGCTGAAGAACGCACGAGTCATCACTATATGCCCGGAAACCAGTCCTGAAGCTGGACGAATGTTATAAAACGCACTACCGGTCTGATGGGTCCAATTGCAACGATGAATCTCTGGAGAGGATTGATGACGCGTTGTGTTGTGTGTGAATCCACCGATTCGTACCAACGATGCGGCGGTCGTGGCCGCCAAACGCCAGTCGGACGGTTAGTTGACGCCGACAGCGATTCGTCGTGCCCGTGAAGTGCTTGATCTCAGCCAGGAAGCGGCTCCAGGAGCCGTCTGCCTTTACTGACGGCAAGGGGAGAGATCCCCAGTGAGATTGGCACAATACGCTCATTGAGTGTATAGTTTGGTGTAAAGTCGTGGGGCGGCGTTATAATTGTGGAAAGTGCTGAGAAATACCCGAAACTGCAAAGACAGCCACTGACCCTGGTGCTGGCGGAGTTCCGCTTTGTGCCGGCACGTCGTTCCATTGAGTCCCTGTACCACTTGAAACAGGCCATGGAGGCGGCTTTCGGATCGGTTCAGGAGTTCATCACCCGAGCCGTCGAAACGCTGCCGGATGGCCAGCAGCGAGAGACGGCAGGTTGGGGTTTCCTCTCACGCGACGATGCGCGCGGTGGCGTGCTGTTGGTGGAGCCCGCCCGGGTCATTTACCTGACCACACAGTACCCCCGATTTCCTGATTTTTCCGCGCGATGCGCTGAGGCAATCACTCTGGTGGAGGACACGTTGGCACCCGAGCAGCTGTTCCGGGTGGGGCTGCGCTACAATGATGTCGTGATTCCGGGGCGCGACGAGGAACTGGCCGACTATCTGGTTCCCGGCCTGCTGCCGGCTGCGACGCTGGCAGATGACCAGGTACAGTGCACCGGCCATCGGGTAGAATCGCGCCTGGATACAGAAGCGGGAGGCTTGATGGTGCGGGCCCATGTCGGACTGAACGGCCTGGCCGTGATGCCGGACATCAATGAAGTGTTCCGGCCCGAGCTGGCCGTGGATGTGCCCGTGGATCGTATGACGGCGGTGCTCGACTTCGATCATTTCTGGGCAGTGGCGCCCGAGGCGGGTGAAGCGTTCAACGGTGATAACGCACTGGATCGCCTCAAGACGCTGCACGAACCGGCCAGAGAGGCGTTCTGGCGTGTGACCACCGATTATGCAAGGGAGAGAAAATGGTCATGATGAACCCGGAAGCCACTGTTCACGATGAACGCGCTCCTGTGCCGACGATGTGGCAGGACACCGAGAGTCTGTGTGTAGACCCCACTGGTGGAGCGCCGGGGCCCTTTTTCTCTGACATCACGGGCGGGAGCCTTCCGCTGCGCACGCCTTCGAATCCGTTCGCTGGACTCACGGCGCTGCCCGCTCGTCAACATGCCCTGTCCGTGCCGCGAATGCTGCACACGGTCTCCGAAACGTTTGCACTGAATCGCAGTCAGTTGGCGGAGGCCTGTGGCGTGACCCGGCGTGGTCTGTACGACTGGCTGGAAGGGGTGTTGCCGGGCAGGGAACGAATGGAACGGATTGCCGGCTTGTATCGAGCGGCACTGGACTGGAAGCGCTCGGGATTTCCCAATGATGTGCAGCCCTTGTTGAAGTCTCCCGTTCTGGGCCAGCAGAGCCTGTTTGATCTGTTGTGTGAAGATCCGTTGCCGCTGGATCGGATCCATTTTGCCGGGTCCAGACTGCAATTGCGTGAAGCGCCTGAGGATCTGGAGGATCCGTTTCTTTGACCGGTGGGTACCATGGACGATACAGGATCACGCATTGCAGGACAGGGATGGAAGTGGAGGTACGGGTCAGACTGGAATCCGGGATGCCGTATGCGACTGTGAATCGCATGACCCGATTTCCCCTTGAGTATCTGTCTCTGCGTGGTCATCCTCCGGATCCTATGCCACGTGAGCTTTTACCCTGGTAACCATAAGGGGCTGAACTTCTGCCGCGCTGCGCTCGCTGCGCCATGATCCGCAGCGGATGCAGCAGTACCGGGAGAAAGGGCCGGAGGCGGCCCAAGGGTATGACCGGAAGGTGCTGGCGGGGAGGATGCTGGAGGTGGTTGAGATGGCGGCAAGTCGGAAATCACCGTGACAGAGGCCTCGCTCAACCGATTGTTCGAGGGCTGTTGAAATTGGACATAAAGCGATAATATGGCATAAAATTGCAAAAAGACACTTTAAATCGGTTTCAATATGTTGATTGAGTTCTCGGTTGCCAATTTTCGCTCCATCAGGAACGAAGTCCGCTTCAGTATGGTGGCCGGCTCGGGTAAGGAGCTGTGGGAGACCAATGTTGCTATCCCGGATACCGTCCGACCTACCAGGGCCTTGCCGCTGGTTCGCTCGGCAGCCCTCTATGGTCCCAATGCTGGAGGTAAATCAAATCTGATTCGGGCGTTGTCCGAGATGAAGCACTTCGTCACCACTTCCAACCAGCAACTGGATGAAATTCCGGTGACTCCTTTCCGTTTCAGTAAAGCTACAGTACGCGAGCCTTGTGTGTTCGAGGTGCTGATACACCATGGAAACGTCCGTTATCAATACGGCTTCGCGGCGACTCGGGGAGAAGTACATGAGGAATGGTTATTTGCTTTTCCCAAAGGGCGGGCGCAGACCTGGTTCCACAGGGAATTGAATCCGGACACCGGTGAGCATGAATACCAGTTTGGCGACAAACTGACCGGGGATAAGGATGTCTGGCGCCGGGCCACGCGCCCCAATGCCTTGTTTCTTTCCACGGCAGTGCAGCTCAATAGCAAGCAGTTGCAGCCGGTCTTCGACTGGTTCGCCCAGAAACTTCATATTGTCGGTGTTGGCGGGTTGATGCCACATTTTTCCATGCAATGGTGTCAGGATAACCGAAAGGAACGGGTACTGGAGTTTCTGAAGGCAGCCGATTTTGCGATTTCAGACCTGCAGGTCGAGGAGGAAGACTTCTCTAGTGAAGCTATTCCCACAGACGTGCCTGCTGAGATCCGTAGCTTCCTTTCTCGCGAATTCAAGGACAAAAAGCAGCTCCGGTTGTATACATCACACCAGAGTGACTCAGGGGATGCTGTCCAGCTTGAACTGGGCGAGGAGTCCGATGGAACGCAGAAGATGTTCAGTTTCGCAGGCCCGTGGCTGGATTCGCTGGAGAAAGGCAATGTGCTGTTCATCGATGAACTGCATGATAATCTCCATCCGCTCCTGGTGCGCTTTCTGGTCGGGTTGTTTCATTCCCCGACAACGAACCGGAATAATGCGCAATTGGTGTTCTCCACGCATGAGACATCTATCCTGAACCAGGAAATATTCCGACGCGACCAGATCTGGTTCTGTGAGCGGGATGATTCGCAGAGTACGCGCCTGTATCCATTGAGCGAGTTCAGTCCGAGGAAAGGAGTCGAGAATCTGGAACGGTCTTACCTCGCCGGCCGCTACGGCGCATTGCCGTTATTGCATGAGTTGAAAGACCGGTTTGCCGAGGCGTGATCCACGGACGGAGGGTGATGTGGCAAGGAGAAAGCCTAAAGGGGCACAGCAGCTACAACGCAGGCAGCCACTGCGGGAACCTTATGACCGGGTGCTGATTGTGTGTGAAGGCACGGTTACCGAGCCCGCCTATTTTCGTGGAATGAAAGAGCATTATGGTCTGAGTACGGCGAATATTGCCATAACGCCCGCCAGCGGGCAGGATCCGTCGACTGTGGTTCGTCATGCCCGTCGTCTGGCGGACGATGAGAGGAAATTGGGAGAAAAATTCGATCGGGTGTATTGCGTGTTCGACCGTGATGAGCACGCGAACTTTGAGGGAGCATCCGAGCAGATCAGGGCTTCGGGATTCTGCAGCGCACGTTCCTGGCCGTGTTTCGAGTACTGGCTGTTACTGCATTATGAGTATCGCAGGAACCCGTTTTTAGCTGGCGGCGACAAGACAGCTGCGCAACATTGCACTACTGCGTTGGTTCGCAAGATGCCAGCCTATACCAAAGGAGCGCAAGGCGTCTTTCAGAAACTGCAAGGTAGGCTGGACGATGCACTGAATCGGGCTGAACGTGCCCGCCGTGACGCAGAGGCAACCGGCTCGGACAATCCTTCAACGGAAGTTCATTCTCTGGTGGAATATCTGCGGAATATCAAGCGGCGGGGGAACTGAATCTGCCGGAATCTGCAATACCGCTGTCTGCGGTGCTGGCGACTTGGATGCCGTCATCCCGAAATATTGAAATATCACCTTTCAAACGGAACTCATTTATGACTGATACACCCCGCATCGCCATCATCGGCCTCGGCTACGTAGGCCTCCCCCTCTGTGTCGAGTTCGCCCGCCAGTACCCCACCGTCGGCTTCGACATCTCCACCAGCCGCATCGACGAACTCCAACGCGGCCACGACCGCACCCGCGAAGTCAGCAGCGACGAGCTGCAGGCCATCACGGCCGACTCCGGCGTGCGATTCACCACCGCCCCGGACGACATCGCCGACTGCAACATCTACATCGTCACCGTCCCCACCCCCATCGACCGCCACCGCCGCCCGGACCTGACGCCCCTGCTGTCCGCCTCGGCCAGCGTGGGCAAGGTGCTGGGCAAGGGCGACATCGTCATCTACGAGTCCACGGTCTACCCCGGCGCGACGGAGGAGGACTGTGTGCCGGTGCTGGAGCGCGAATCCGGCCTGGTCTTCAACCGCGACTTCTTCTGCGGCTACTCGCCCGAGCGCATCAACCCCGGCGACAGGCAGCACCGCGTGGCGGACATCGTCAAGGTGACCTCGGGCTCCACGCCGGACGTGGCCGAGCGGGTCGATGCGCTGTACGCCAGCATCATCACCGCCGGCACGCACAAGGCGCCAAGCATCAGGGTGGCCGAGGCCGCCAAGGTCATCGAGAACGCCCAGCGCGACATCAACATCGGTTTCGTCAACGAGCTGGCCATGATCTTCAACCGCCTGGGCATCAACACGAAGGACGTACTGGAGGCAGCGGGTACCAAGTGGAACTTCCTGCCGTTCCGCCCCGGCCTGGTGGGCGGGCACTGCATCGGCGTGGACCCGTACTACCTCACGCAGAAGGCCCAGGAGATCGGCTACAACCCGGAGATCATCCTGGCCGGGCGGCGCATCAACGACAACATGGGCATCTACGTGGCCAACCAGGTGGTCAAGCTGATGATCGACCGCAGTCACTGCATCAAGGGCTCGCGCGTGCTGGTGCTGGGCATCACCTTCAAGGAGAATTGCCCGGATATCCGCAACTCCCGCGTCATCGACGTGATCCGCGAACTGCAGGACTTTGGCTGCGAGGTGGACGTGCACGACCCCTGGGCGGACGCGGGCGAGGTGCAGGAGGAATACGGCGTGACGCTGCTGCCTGCTGGCGGCGCTGCTGACGATCTCGCCGGCGGCACGGCTGGCGGCCACCCGGACGTCTCCCCCTACCAGGCGGTGGTGCTGGCGGTGGCGCACCGGGAGTTCCTGGACCTGCCGTTGAAGGCCGGCGGGGCGCAGGTGGTGTATGACATCAAGTCGGTGTTGGGGGAGAGTGATGGGGGGTTGTAGAGGTAGTAAGCGACAATTATCCTGGCCGGCTCAGCTCCATAGGGATGATAGGGGGGCTGCGGCAAGGCGCTCGCCGAAGGGTACGAAGTCGGTGCTGTCGTACAGCACTACGCCGTAGGCAAATTTGTCTTGACACGCCTCCGCCAGAGCCTTGAGTCCAGAAAAATCCCTGGATTTAACCGTTGCTGATGCTTTGACCTCGATGCCCACAATCATGCCGTCGTCACGCTCCAGTACGATGTCCACTTCGCGCATCTGCTGGTCGCGGAAGTGGCAAGGGGTCAGCCGCAGGTCAGAGGCAGTCATCAGCTTCAGAACCTCGGAAAAGACAAAGCTTTCGAGAAGAGGACCCAACAGGTCACGGTTGGTTTTCAACCGTTCGAAGGACAGTCCGCGTGTTGTGGCGAGCAGCCCCGAATCGAGGAAGTGTAACTTGGGAGTCTTGACGATTCGCTTGAGTGTATTGGTATACCAGGGTTGCAAGGTCGACACGAGAAATATTTGTTCCAATAGCGCGACATAGCGTTGCGCGGTTTTATGGCTCACGTTGATACCGGAGCCGAGCTGTGAGTAATTGACCAGCTGACCTGAATGCTCGGCAAGAAACCGGACGAACTTCGGGAGCGACTGCAGTTTTTCAATGTTGCCGATATCTCTGAGGTCGCGAGTCAGGATGGACGTAAGATAGGATCGTGCCCAGTCCTGCCGGCGCCGTTCACTCTTACGGCTGATCGCTTCGGGAAAGCCACCGAGCAGAGCAAGGTGTATGAGTTGGTCGCCCAGAATGGCATCCCGGTCTTCCTGTAGTTTGCCGCTGAACAGTCGCTCCAGAAAGGTCGGGGGCTTACCGGCAATCTCGGCGCGGGCGAGCGGGAGCATGTGCAGGGTCTCCATCCGACCGGCCAGACTGTCGGCAATTCGAGGCAGGGTCAGTACGTTGGCTGAGCCGGTCAACAGGAAACGGCCGGGTCGGTAATCCTCGTCCACCGTTTTCTTGATCGCCAGCAACAGGGCAGGGGCCCGCTGGATCTCGTCGATGATGGCGCGGTCCAGGCCGCGGATGAAGCCGATCGGGTCGGATTGGGCTGCATCCAGGACCGTCTGGTCATCAAGGGTGATATAGGTTCGGCCTGCTTCTGCCATTTTTCGCACCAGCGTGGTCTTGCCCGCCCGCCGTGGTCCTACGATCAGGACAACCGGGGTGTCTGAGAGGGCTTCTTCTATCCGATGCTCCACAAACCGGTCGTACATGTTGCCTCCACGAGGTTTGACAATTGGAACTGTACACCATGATATTTGGAATTGTAAACCCTGTTGATTGGAAGATAGTGGGCTGTCAATTGGGATATATGAGTCATCCACCCGAAATGCCGCGAGAGTGGCGTTCCTGCCTGAATTTGCTTGACGTTTTCCCTGTTTGTCACCAATATGATTCATATAACGGCTAAATAATATAGTTATGACCGTTATGTAACTCATTTATGGCTAATGCTATGGTTTCAAAGAAAAGAACGTATGCGCGATATACGCTGGAAGGTATTGCCCTCATGGCCCGGTTGATCCAGCACGGTCGCAAGCAGCGCAAGATGACTGAAATGGATCTCGCTGCGCGCCTGGGCATCGCCCGCAGTACTGTGCAGCGTATTGAAAAAGGCGACCCCAGGGTGGCGATCGGGATCATGTTCGAAGCGGCAGCGCTCGTCGGGGTAAAGCTTTTCGAGGCGGATGAGAAAGGTGTTGTTGCACTGTCCTCTCGAATAGACGACCGGATTGCGGTGCTGCCGAAGCACGTCCATAAAGCAGGAAAGAAGGTGGTCGATGACTTCTGATGCTGCCGGTTATGATGAGGCCTATGTGTGGGTCTGGCTCCCGGAGGTCACTGAACCGGTTGTGGCCGGTCGTCTGAGCGCCGATGACGGGGTCATCGTATTCAACTATGGCAAGAGCTACCTTGAGCGGCCGGGTGCTATTCCGCTCTATCTTCCGGAGTTGCCGCTCAGCTCAGGTGAAATGTCTCCTCCGGCTGGTTTGACCATGCCCGGCAGCATCCGTGATGCATCGCCAGACGCATGGGGCCGACGCGTCATCCTGAATCGAAAATTCAGTGCAAAACGCGAGGGGCTCGATGAGCTGGAGCTATCCGAGATTACTTTTTTGCTGGAATCCGGCTCCGATCGGATCGGGGCCCTGGATTTTCAGATTTCACCGACCCGGTACGAACCGCGTACGCCAGATAACGCTACGCTCGAAGAGCTTGTGGAATCAGCTGATCGCGTCGAAAAGGGCATCCCCTTAACACCAGAGCTGGGCCAGGCCTTGTACCACGGCACGTCTATTGGCGGGGCGCGCCCGAAAGTGCTTATACAGGATGGTGACGTCAAGCGGGTGGCCAAGTTTTCCTCTGCCTCCGACGTGTACAGTGTCGTGAAAGCCGAATTTGTAGCCATGCGTCTGGCGTTACTGTGTGGTATCGACGCGGCGCAAGTGTCTCTGGTCTCTGCTTCCGGGAAAGATGTCCTGCTGGTGGAGCGCTTTGACCGCATAAGGGCAGCCGGGGGCTGGCAGCGCAAAATCATGGTGTCGGCACTTACCATACTCGGTCTGGACGAAATGATGGCTCGCTATGCGAGCTACTGTGAACTGGCTGACAGGGTTCGGTATCGCTTTACCGATGCGCAGGCCACGTTAAAAGAACTGTTCTCCCGTATTGTGTTCAACATTCTCTGCGGCAATACCGATGACCATGCCCGGAATCATGCCGCTTTCTGGGACGGTGAGGCGTTAACCCTGACTCCGGCCTACGACATCTGTCCTCAGGGTCGCACGGGGCAGGAGGCGAGCCAGGCCATGTTGATTACGGACAGTAATCGCATGAGTCGCATGGCGACCTGCCTTGAGGCCGCGCATCATTTCCTGCTGTCAGAGGAAGACGCTATTGGCATTATCGATGCGCAGATTCGTTGTATTGGCGAGAACTGGCGGGAGATCTGCGATGAGGCCAACCTTAACCCGACAGACCGTAATTTCTTGTGGGGGCGCCAGTTCATCAACCCCTATGCGTTTACGGCTCTGGAGGGCAAGGCGGTCACACTGGCCAGCCTGGCGGATGAGGTGCGCAGAGCCCAACTACCCTGATACCGAGGGGTTGTAGGGGTGCCCGCTTGTCAAGAGCGAAGATCCTGAGTACACTAGTTGTGTACACAAGATGTCGGCGGAGATCGCGTCATGCAGAGAATCAATGTCCGGGAGACACGGGAGAAGCTGTCAAACCTGCTGGACGCGGTAGCGGCCGGAGAGGAGGTGGTTATTTTGCGCCATGGCAGACCCGTTGCGCGATTGATGGCGCCAGACGTGGAAACCGTTCGCTTTCCCGACCGCTCGGCTCTGCGGGCCTCCTTGCCGGCCCGCCGGGAGAGCGCAGCGGCGGCGGTGAGGAGCCTGCGGGACGAGGAGCGGTATTGATGCTGTATTTTGATACCAGTGCACTGTTGCCTTATTACCGTAATGAAGCGGCCAGTGAACACGTGCAGGCTTTATTGAGCACGCAGGTGCAGCCGGTGCTGATCAGTCATCTTACGGAGGTGGAAGTGGCCAGTGCCCTGGCGCGCTGGGTGCGCACCGGTGAATTGACGGAACCGGAGGCCAACCGCATTGAAAGCGCGTTTCAGGAGGATCTTGACCAGGGCAGATTCGCCCGCTGTCCGATTGAGTTGGCACACTACCAGCGCGCTATCCACTGGATAAGCACGCGCAAGACCTCCCTGAGAACGCTGGACGCGCTTCATCTGGCCTGCGCGGCACATCGCCAGGCCTGCCTGATCAGCGAAGATGCGGCCCTGATTGATGCGGCCGGTTTCTTCGGTCTGAACGCCCGCCGCGCAGTATCCTTGTGATGGCAATGTATGACCTGATCAAGACCCTGGCGGCCCAATTCATCGCGCCCCTCCCCATGGTTTTCGCCCTGTTGGCTCTCGCAGCGCTGTGGTACTGGCGCGGTTGGCGTCGGTTGAGCGGGTGCACGGTTGGCCTGGCCGCCGTCTTGCTGTGGCTGATGAGCTGGCCGCCGGTGGTCGAGCGCTTGCTGTTGCCGCTGGAGTCCGCGTACCCGCCATTGTTGACCCTGGACGAAAGCAGAGGCGAGCTTGCGCCACCAGACGCCGTTGTCGTGCTGGGTAGTGGCTGGCGCCCCCAGCAGCCCTGGTCCGACACGGCCCGGCTGGGTGAGGGCTCGGCGCTTCGCCTGATGGAAGGCATCCGTCTCTGGCGCCAGCGCCCGGAGCTGACACTGGCGGTGACCGGTGCCAGTCGTCGTGCCGGAGAGCAGCCGGTGGCCCGCGGCTATGCCAGCGCAGCCGAATCCCTGGGCGTATCGCGTGACCGGCTGCTGGTGCTGGATACCCCCACCGATACCGGCCTGGAGGCACGGGCCGTGCGGGATGCGCTGGGGGAGGGCGCCCGCATCGTGCTGGTTACTTCCGCCTCGCATATGCCCCGCGCCGTGGCCCACTTCCGAGCCGCCGGGTTGAATCCATTGGCCGCACCGACACACTACCTGGCCGGCCGGGTGGACCCGGGACAGCTCTCGTACTGGGTGCCCTCGTCGGCGGACCTGCGCAAGACCGAGCGGGTGTTGTATGAGTGGATGGGGCGGTTGGCGGTGCAGCTGGAGCAGTAGAAAAACCGGGGCGGAAAACCGGGACCGGAAAACCGGGACAGTCCCTCTTTTCCGATCTCTTTTCCAGGAAACGAGTTGGGAAGTCGACCGGAAAAGAGGGACTGTCCCGGTTTTCCGCCCCGGTTTTCCGTTGGTAGTCGTAGTGTTACTCGGCCGCTGTAGTCGTCTACCGGTGTGATTGGTGCGGGCATGCGTCGTCCCTGTTCCTTCAGGAGAGTGGCCGTGGTTTCTATCGCGTCGAGTGCCAGTTCATAGGCTTCTGTATGGGTGTCGGCGTACTCGGTCAGATCCGGAAGCTCTTTTACGCGTGCCTCATAGCAACTTTCTTCGTCGAATTCGGTACGGCGAATGCTTATGGTGCAAGAGAAGTTCAGAGAGTGATAGGGGGTTACATAGGGCTGTTGTGGTAATTTGTTCACTATTTCCTGTTGTATAATAATAATGAACGATATAATATTATGAACAGATGGTGATTGGAGAGTGTCCCAATGGACGCCATACAGGAACAGGACATCGCCAGGGCGGCTATCGATGCCTTCCACGAGCAGACCGGGCTCACGTTGACACAGGATTGCTCCGAAGGTCCTGAAGCGGACGGTTTGCTCTATCTCAACGAAGCGGACGTCGTTTTGGTGGCGTGGGTAAAGAAATGGGTGGCTCACGTTCCCGTGGGTGTATTGTTGGACAGAATGGCCAGGCTGTCCGAGCCCGGCAAGGGCATTCTCCTGGCAGACCATGTGAATCCCGAACTGGCGGTAAAACTGAAGGCGGCCGGGGTGCAGTTCCTGGATTCGGCCGGTAACGCTTTCCTCCGGCAACCTCCCCTGTACGTCTATATTACCGGTCGTAAACCGACACGGCCGCTCACAACCGGTGCGACCACCGCCGGTCGCGCTTTCCAGCCCTCCGGCCTGAAGGTGGTCTACGCTTTTCTTTCCAACAGGGAACTGGTCAACGGCACGTACCGCGAAATTGCCGGCCAAACGGGAGTCGCACTGGGAACCATCGGATGGGTGATTCGCGACCTGGTGGAGCAGGGCTATCTGGAGGAGCGAGGCCGAATGCGAAAACGTGACTGGCTCCGCTATGACGCGCTGCTGGACAAATGGGTGGAAGCCTACCCGCAGAAGCTACGCGGGAAGCAGCTGCTGGGGTATTTTGCCTCGGACAGGGAAATGTGGTGGAAGCAGGTACGGCCCGAGGCATACGGGGCAGTCTGGGGAGGAGAGATCGCTGCAGCGGAGTACACGCAGTATCTGAACCCCGTGCGCGCCACGCTGTATATCCCGAAGATGCAGATGGGCCGCTTTCTCAAGGACGAGCGGCTGCGCAAGGCTAAAGCAGTGGAGATCGAGTGGCCCCACGCCACCGTCGAGTTGCTGGAGCCTTTCTGGAAACCTGGCGAGGATCACGGCAGGCTGGCCAACCCGGTACTGGTCTATGCTGATCTGATCGCAAGCGGCGATTCAAGGAATATCGAGACGGCGCAGAAGTTACGTGATCAATACATCGGTCAGCAGCCGTGCAGCGATTGTCCTGGAGAAGGATATCCGGAAGATGGCGCTCAGCTAATCTGAAACCGTTCGTTGTGGTTGATGTCGAACAGGTGGGCATGCACAACTTCTCGCGTCGGAATCGTGATGAGAAATGCCTCTGGATCAACTGCGTGCTGATCCATCATTTGATCAAGGACTTTTTTATAGTTGGTGGTCAATTCAAGTTCCAATGTGTCCCTTCTCCGATATCCACTTACAGTGGGTAGAAGCATTATGTCATTGAAGTCTTCAGCCCTGACGGACATTGGATAGCCAATGAATACTTTACCGTCAGAGAGTGTAAACAATACGGGAAGTCCCTGGCTGAAGGATGAATAAATCAGGCTTGTGAATTCCGGAGTTCCCGGGGAGTTCACGAAGGTCCCTTCCAGCATTCCGTGCCGTGTGGCACCCGAAAAGGTCCAGGCGAGTCCGTAGAATAGATAGGGCGTAGCCACTGCAAGTAGGATTGAGCCGGCTGCCAGCTCAATAAAGACGATCGTGGATGAGGCAATTGGGATATCAGCTAGCGCGGTGGCAATTATGGATTGAGTCAAATTGAAATCCGGACCAAAGATTACGATAGGTATCCGGATTAAAAAGACTGTGGCAAGAATCAGAAATCCTGTAACGGCAGCTAGCAGAAACGTGTGGTATCCGGAGCTGCGTGCCAGCGCCCAATGGGTCCGGTGGAAAAGAGTGCAGAAAAGGTACCCGGCAACCAGGAGAACAAGTACAAAAAGGATATTGGTGGGTATCATACGGATTCCGTTCCGCCGAGGTGCCTTTCGGGCCTATCGCGATCATGCGCGGTTACTTGCTGTCTGAGGGTTTTTGTTTCTCTGGGCCGGCCTCGAGGTCAAGGCGACCCAGCGCCTCCAGCTGCGCCCTGACTTTGGGATTCTCTCTGAACGCCGCCCAGTCCACCTGTATGCCATCTTTTTGGGGTGTGAGCTTGACGGGAATGGCAAACTCTTTGACCCGGTTGAGACCGGGAGCAATGAATTCGAGCCATTTGCTGAACGGGGGGCGTTCCTTGTTAGGAGTTGCTTCTGCCATGGCATACCTATCGGTAGTTGATGCCGGATTACGTTATTGACTATAGGCGTAAAGCCGTGGAACGTCAAACCGGAGGCAAGCCAAAAGTCACCGTGATCCGGCTGTCAGTATGGGCATCTATGCGGCTGTGCTCCAGGCGCTTGGACTACTGGACGGCGTGGACCAACTCGCCGACCCGGCCCATGACCAAGTGGGCCGGGCGCTTGCTTCGGCAAATCTGCCAAAACGTGTCCGGATGACCGGAAAAAGAAGCCAGGGTTCGCTCCCTGGGTCTGTTGCGCCGGCAACTGTCGCGCCTGGCCTTGAGTTCTTGCGTAAGTTGATGAGATATGTACAATGTACAGATGAAAAGCCTGATCTTCCAATGGGACAAAAAGAAAGAAAAAGTCAATGTTCAGAAGCACGGTGTTTCTTTTGAAGAGGCGCGCGCAGCGTTCTATGATGAACATGCTTTGCAGTTCTTTGATCCCGACCATTCTGAAGATGAGGAAAGATTCATTCTGCCAGGAACGAACCACAAGCTCAAAACTCTGGTTGTATGTCACTGCTTCAGGGAGGCGGAAACAGTCATACGTATTATTTCCGCCAGAACAGCTGATAAAGACGAACAGGACGCTTACTGGAGTCAACGAAGATGAGAGAACACTACGATTTTTCCAGGATGAAGGGCAAGAAAAACCCTTACATCAAATATCTCAAGCAGCCCGTCACGATGAGACTGGATAAAGACTCTGTTGATTACTTCAAAGCTCTGTCTGAGGAGTCCGGGATTCCCTATCAAACCCTCATAAACCTGTACCTCAGGGACTGTGCTGTTCATAAAAAAAAGCCGGATTTGTCCTGGAGTTAGAAATTTTGGTCGGAGAACCGTACCCGGATCATGTACGACCTCTGCGCAAGCCTTCATCCCAGCCAGTCATGCAGCAATGCCGCATGGCGCTGGCTGATCGCCACGATCCGGTCCAGCACCCGGGTTTGCCCCGGCCAGGTCTGCTCACTCACCTGGCGCGCTTGATCCTCGACGGCCAGCAGCGCGGTATCGACAAAGCGATGCAGGGTGCCGGCCTGACGGCGCAAGTGGATCCCCGTCTCCTCTTCGAATCGCTCCATCGCCTGTCGGTCCAGCTCCCGGATTCGCCCGGCGCTGCCTACCGGCATGGCCAGGCGGTCGGTCAGCTGGTCGTAGACGAGGGTGCTGACGATGTCGTAGGCCGGAGCGAGTGCCACCTGACCCGATGCCTGGTGCAGCAGGGAGATATTCTTGGCGTGGGCGTCCTGGTTGCCGATCATCAGGTTGAAGAGCAGACGCCGGATCATTTCGCGCAGATGCACGGCGGATGGCCTGGTATGACTGCGCAGCACCCGGATCACATCACCGAATCCGGGGCCGCCGTCGGCGGTATACTTGCGCGCGGAGGGGATACCCAGCACCTGACACAGGTCTTCCTGATGCAGGCGGGTCGTCTGGCCCTGGCGGGTGACCCGGTCGTAACGGCTCACCAGGTAGGCGTCATGATGCAATCCTTTCCGGTCCACGAACGGGCGGAGTGATACGTCGGGCACATTCAGCCCGGCCTGCCGCGCCGCGCGCATACACAGGTATTCATTTCCCACCAGGCCGGGAAAACGCTCGGCGGGCGGTTTGAGGATATGTGTGGAGGGCTGGTGGTGGGGCAGGTACAACTCTTTTTTGGTATCCAGCCAGACCGGCAGTTTCCGCTGGGCGCCCGCCAGGCTGAGTCGCAGTCCGCTGTCGCTGCCCTGCAGGAGTGGGTAGTGCTGTAAGGTTTCGATCACCTGTCCCAGCGAGGTTTCCGTCAACGCTTCGGCCTGTCCGGGCTCTGTCGGCATGTGAGGTTCGCGTTCCGGAGGATGGCCGCTGGCCGAAGCATCCGTGTCTTCCAGGCTGATTGCGCCGGCCACATCGCCGCCCGTGGCAGACAACAGCCGGGCGAAGTTGTTCGGGGCGGTACCGAGTTGTTCCGCGATCAGGTCCCGCAGGACGCCCTCGGGCAGCAGGTTCTCGAAAAAGGGGAAGGTGTTGCGGTCCGGCCAGGGCGCGTCGCGCAGCGGCATCGAAACGGACAGGGGCGGTCCGGCTGCGGTGATCCATTCCGGCTCGTACTGGAATTGCATCCGTTCGTCCCGGATCCGCAGCCGGCCGCAGGGTTCTCCATGAAAGCGCACCAGCAGTTCCATCATGGCTCCGTTACGTCGGGCGGAGCCAGTGAGACGGTGATGTCCAGCGCTTCCAGTACCTGCAGAACCATGCCGATCCGGGCCGTGGGCTTGCCGTTCTCGATGGCGCTGACCGAGCGGGTGCTGAGGCCGGCCACACTGGCCAGTTCGTCCTGGCGCATGCCGAGCCGCTTGCGGGCATGGCGGATGGTGGTTCCGATGGTTTGCGGTGTCATGGTGGGGCGTTGGCCTTGCGGGGAAATCGGCAATATCGTGCATATTGGCACGCGGCCTGCGTTCGGTCAATAGAAATATGCTTTATCGTGCATATTTTTGATGCGAGGCGGGCTTCGCCATTGTGTATGCATGATAGTGCATATATTGCGTCCGCTCAGAACCCGTCTTCGGGCAGGACCACCACATCCGGCTCGCCCACCTGCAGCATGTAGCTCAGCCGCAGCAGGGCGGGTCCTTCCGGTTCGGTGGTAGTGCCGTCGGCGCTGGTGGTGGGGACGCCGCGTACCATCACTTCCACGCCCGCGTTGTCGGAATCGATGCCGGTGAACAGCACCACTTCGCCGGGGCCGGTCACCATGCCGGAGGCCATGCCGTCCGGTTTCCACTGGCGTTCGCTGAAGTACCGGGTCAGTTGCATGCCCGCCACGCCGATCCGGTTGCGTGCTTCCTCGCCGGGATTCTCTCCGGTACTCCAGATCACGTTGACGTGGATCACACGCTGCGAGGCGGCGCCCAATATGTAGTACAGCTCGGCGGGGCCCGGGCCGGGTGCCAGTTCCGGCACGGTCACCTGCAGGATCAGCGTGCCTTCCTCCTCATTGACGATCTCGGTCATGTCCGCGTCATCGACCCCGAAATCCCCACGGATAGCGGCGGCCACTTCCTCCAGGGTCATGCCGAACCGGGCCGAACGGAATCCGGTGATGGAATGCGGTTCGGGCGGCGTGGCCGCCAGCGGGCCGCTGGCGGGTCGCACTGCTTCGGGAGCAGGAGCGTAGAAATCGGGCACCCGGTAGACATCCGGATCATCGGGGCGGGCCGAGAGGCTGATCTGCAGTTGGGCGGGTCCTTCCGGTGCCGGCCGCTGGGCATCCTCGCCGCCATCCGGATTGATGACATCCAGCGCCACGCCATCGATCCGCACTTCCACGCCACGGCCCCGGCGGTCGCGGCCCGTGAACAGCAGCAGGTTGTTGGGCCCGAGCACGTGGCCGCGGGCGCTTTGCAGCGGCTCCCAGTAGAACTCCAGCAGGTGTGCAACATAGTCCGTGCCGGCGGACAGCAGTGCCTGGCGCTGCGCAGTGTTGGCGTTGTCCTGCGCATACCAGTTCAGGTTGATGGTCATCAGGCGGTCGGAGCGATAGCCGAACAGAAAGGTCACGGTCGCCGGTCCGGGAGCCTCCGCGCCGAGCCCGGATTCGGAGGGGGATGCCGATTCGAGTCGGTCCGGGAGGACCGGAAGTGCCGGCAGGTCAAGGGTGATCATGCGCGTGCGTTGCACCGGGTCGGTGCGCTGGCGGATCCGGGCATCGGGCCAGGTGGCCCGCAACTGTTCCTCCAGTCGGGCCGGGCTCATGCCGAACTGCCAGGGGCCGAAGCCACCGATGTCGGCCTGCTGCATCCGGATCCGGTGACTGTCCGGCTGCCCGGTCCAGGAAATCTCGGCGGAACGGGCTGTATGAGGCCACGCGGCCGCGCCCAGGGTGATCGCCAGCATCGTGCAGAGCAGGGTGTTCATGGTTTCACTCGCCTGTGGTCCGGTTCATTGTCTTGTTCACTGTACGGATGGTCGTTCCGGTGTTGGCGTTTCGTCATCCACGATGCGCAACATGCCATCGACCATCTGTAGCTCCACGCCCAGGTCCGCTGCCCGCTGGCCCAGCCGCTCGACTACCGAACCGGGACTGTCCTCGACAGCCATTTCCCGCACCATACGCGTGGCGGTGCGGGAGTCTCCCGTGGCCATGGCCTCCTGGAAGGTTTCCCGGTACGCCGCCTGGCGTTCGTAGAACGCTTCGAGTTCCTCCTCGAGCACGGAGAACTCGCGAACGAAATCGCGGTTGTCGTCCATCCATTCGCGCTGCTCCCCGGTCGGGGTGTTCTGAATCTCCATAAACTGTTCCGGCGCTGAGGTCAGCAACTGGTATCGTTCGGTCGGCGAGCCGCCGACGCGCTGCGTGTAGGCCAGTTCCTGCTGCGCCATGTACAGCTCATGGGGCGTGGGGTCACTGCAGCCCCCGAAGCCCTGGCAGAACCCGTGGGCGGCGTCCAGCACCCACTCTCCGGCGTCTTCGAAGCCTTCGCCGATGGCATACACGTCGATAGACCCGGAGAGATTCAGGGTGCCGCCCAGCACACCGACGGCCAGGGTCATGCGCAGGTCAAAGCTCAGCTCACCATCCTCGAATCCCGCGCTGCCGCCGGCGCCAGCGCCGACGTTGCCGGGCGACATGAGCGTTGTCTTCACATTGGCACTGCCCACATCCCCCGCGAGGCCGGCCTCGCCGGTTACGCTGCCGCCGGCACCGACCAACGCACTGTTTTTCAGCACCAGGCGGTTGTCCTCGAAGGTATACTGCGAGCGGGCCCGCGCCCCCGCGTTGGCGCCGACGCCCGCCCCCGCCGAGCCGGTACCGATAACTACGTTCCCCGAGGCACCGGTCGCGGCGGTGACGCCGGCATTCACTGCGGCGCGGGTATCCAGCCCGCGGTAGCCCAGCCGCGTCCTCGCCGACGCATCGGCCTCGGCGCCGGTGGATACAAAACCGGGACCGAAGCGGTATTCGATACCCACCTCGCCGCCGGCATCGGCCTGCACGGTAACGCCGGTCACGCCGTAATTCGCCAGCGTGTCGATATAGCCGTCGGCCGAGGTGTTGACATTATCGGAGCTCGTACCGTCGCTGGTGCCATCGGGGCTGCTGTCGTCCGTACCGGAGGACCCTGTTCCGTCCGCCACGGTATCCGGACCGGTACCGGTCTCCGATCCGGAATCGGGCGAAGAAGACCGGGAGTCGTTGTACAGTGGCTCATCGGGCACCGGAGCATGCTCCCCGAAGCGATCGAACTGACGCTGACGGGCAGCCAGTACGGACTCGTCCAGTTCATCGCCACCCAGCCCGCCCAGGGAATTGACGACCATCACGCCCAGATGACCAGTGCTCAGGGACTGAGCGGGCAGGGGCCGGTAGTAGTCGGCGTACTCGCCTTCGAATCCGGTAACCACCATGGCCCAGGTGCCGGCTGGCGCATTTTGCCATTCATTGGGGTTCGCGGGATCCTGGAAGGGCCACTCATTGTCGGGGTTTCCATCCCGGAAGATCCGGACCGTGGCGTTCACGCCGTCGATATGCTCGGGGTACACGCCCTGGTCCCTCGCCGTATCGCGGATGATGGACCGGCTCGGATCGGCTTCGCTGCTCTCGTCATCGAAACTGCCGTGCGTCACGATGCCGGTGTCCTGGGTGTAGAATCCGCCCACGGTACGCCAGTCAACCCACTTCGGCGTGATGGTGAGAACGCCGGGCACGCTGCCGGTCTCCGCCAGGGTATAGTTGTCCACATCGTCCCCGGTCAACCCGGTCACGACCTGGAAGTATGTGCCGGGCGTCGGACGGTCCTCCAGGGTCAGCTCGGTGCCATCTTCGGCATCCACCAGGCTGATCTGGCCGCCGATGTTGTCGCCTTCCATGAAATTGAAAAGCGTCAGGTTGCCCAGTTCCAGCGGCTCGTAAATGGATGGTTCGCTGTCCTCGTCGACGTCGGGCGAGTCGGGACAGGCGGGACCGTAGGTCGGGTCGAAGCAGGCCTTGAAGTTGCCGTATTGCCCCGTGACATTCTGGATAGCGTACACCAGTTGACGGGGTGTCACGGTGACGCTGGTCCCGGCGGAGCCCGCCAGCCGGTAGTTGCGCGCGGCCGGACCGGTGAGGCCGGTCAGTTCGTACTGGTACTCGTCGACATCGGGCGTGGTATTGTCATACACCCGGCCCTCGGTGACCGGTGCCGTCATGTTGTCTCCGTTACGGCGCCCGGAAATATTCAGCTCGTCCTCTGGCAACACACCATCCAGGTCGGCCAGACGGATGACATTGCCGTAGGTTTCCTGGCGCCCGGCCTCCAGATTGCTCAGTGTCACATCCTTCGGAACAATGCGCAGCTCGGCGCCGTGGTCAACACGCTCGCGCAGGTAGTAGTTGTTAGCGTCGGCGCCGGTGATGTGCTGCGATAGTCCGTCGATGGCATAGGTTCCCACGGGCAGGCGCATGGCACCGTCGGTCTGGTATTCCCGGGGCGGTCTGGAGCGGAAGTCGAACCCGAGGGAGACATCATCACCGGACACTACGGCGGGTTGCGAACCGGCCCTCGGAGAGTCCAGCACCAGCTCCATCAGGTTCTGTCGCTCGACGCCGTAGGTATGCTCGGTCCCGGTGAGGCGGGCTTCCAGGTACCGGCGAAAGACCCGCAGGTCGACCGGGTCCGGAGGCCGGTAATTGGTAAAAACCCGCGGGTCCGAATCTTCCTGCAGAATGGCTTCCAGCTGATAGTTACCGGCATCCGGTTGCTCGCCAACAGTGATCTCGCCACTCTCGCCGTGGCGAAAACGGAAATCGAACAACTGTGAGATGTGGGCCTGGTACTCGGCACGTCCATCCGGCAGGAAGCCGGTTACCGTCGGGTTGAGGTTCACGTCGCCATAGGTGGCCGTTTTCGGCAGTCCGTCGTCGATGAACAGCTCTCTGCGCTGAATGGTGAGCAGCGATTCGACGTGGGGCAGCCGGTAGTTGTCCCGGTCCGCTCCCTGCAGATACTCGGACCGGCTTTCGGCGACATACTCGCCGGCATTGATACGAGAGCCGTGTCGACGGCTGAACCAGCCTTCCTCGTCGGATTCCCGCAGATTGATAAAGGTGTCAGTGGCCAGCCGGGCATCGTCGCGGTTCAGAATGCCCTCGACGCGGAACAGGGTATCCAGATCGAAATCGTCACCGTAGACGAGCTCGGGATCGCGCGCCGTGACCGTCAGGAGTCTGGGCCGGATCTCGAAGTCCCCGCCGCGGAACTGTGGCGCGAAGTTGGCGGCGTCCGGACCCTGCAACAGGGTAGACAGGCTCAGCGGTTGCAGACCGTAGGTGCCGGCGGGTGCGTAGTACGGCAGTTCCGCCACCGGGCCCGGGTCGTCGGGCGTCTTGAACCCGACCTCCCGTTCTCCGATTCGCACATACCCGTCCGCGAAGGCCTGCTGCAAGGCCTCACGCGCGTCCTCCAGGTCCGGCGCAACCGTGATCGCGATGTCGTCCCGGTCACCGTATTCCCTGTCGTCGGCGCTGGCGTTGATCGTCACCGGAAGCGGTGTGACGGTCAGCCGGGCATTGCGGGAACCGTTCAGGGAGACGCGGTAATTGCCACCGTCCGCGCCGCCAAAGGTGCTGTCTGCGCGCCAGGTGTAGCTGCTCCCGGCCTGGATATAGCCCTGGGTCGAGGTGGGGAATTGCGGCGTGCGGGTGCCCAGCGTGACCTCATCGCCCGGCAGCACGTTGTCCAGACGGGTGGTGACACGCAACCCGTCGCCCACGTCGGACGGTCGGTACGCCAGGTAGGGGACGGAATAGGCGTTGCCGGCGTAATGGCTGTTGTCGTCGCCTGTCACTCCACTGAGCCTGATCTCGTAGGTCAGCTCCCGTGGCTCGACACGGATGCTGCCGCCCTCGGCAATCTGTCCGCTGACCGGATGACGTTGCAGGGTATAGTTCAGCGGCTCGTTTCCGCTGGCGATCAGGGTCCGGGGCTGGATGGTGTAGGTGCCAACCGCGAGCCGGTTGTGCTCGTCGGCGATGAAGGGCATGGTGCTGAGATAGGTGCCCACCTGCTGGCCGTCACGCGTCAGCGCGTAGGACAGATCCGGTGCCTCGTCTCCCTCGAGCAGTCCGTTGTTCGGGCTGAGTTCGGGAGACAGCCTGTCCCCATAGTCCACGCTAGCGTTGTAGAAGTAGCTCAGCGGCCGTGGTCTGACGGTGATTTCGCCCGGCCTGCCGTTCCCGGAAGTCGTACTCGCGAGTTGGTAGTTGCCCGCATCGGGCCCCTTGAAACCGTCAATGTAGAGGGACCAGGTGCCCACATCGGGCCGCGTGATGATGTCTCCGGCCGCGTCGCGGATCGATACCTCGGGAGTGACCGTTTCGCCGGGGAGTACCCCGTCAATACTGTATTGCGGAACCTCGGGGGAGTCCCCGTAGACCATGGAGGCGTCGCCCACCGTCCAGTTTACGGTCAGCGGGGTGACATGCAGTATGCCGGGTGTGCCGCGGGGGCCCACAAGGCGGTATTTATCCGCGTCTTCTCCAGACAGTTCGGTAACGTGGTATTCATATTCACCGACCGGCAGGCGCATATCGTCCCAGAGCACCGGGTCATCCTGGTACATGAGCCGTACCCGAGCCTCGACCTCGTCGGAGGACATGATGTCGTGGAGGCCCGTGGGAATGTTGTCGTAATCAATGGGGAGGTCTTCGCCATACTGGATATCGTAGGATGGTAACGACCATGTCACCGGTTTGCGGCGGATCACATACTTGCCAGCGGTGTTGCCATGGGTCGCCAGACTGTAGTTGTCGATATCCTCCCCATACAGGCGTTCCACCCGGACTGTGTACGTGCCGGGAGGAGTGTCGCTGCCCACATTGGCCCGTACTCCGAACCGATCAAAATAATAGCTGGCGCCACTGACGTCATCGTCGCCCACAATGCCGCGCAGAACATGGCTGCCCTGATCATGCCCGATTGATGGCAAGCTGCCATAGGTACTTTCGCCGCCGGCCGTTTCCCAGGTCAGTTCTTTCGGAACGATGCGTAACTGGCCACCTGTATTGCCCGCGGTGGCCAGTACGTAGTTGGTCCTGTCAGCGCCCTGGAGTGTGCCAATATGCAGCTTGTAATTCCCGACATCCGCGTCGTAGGGCAGTGGCTCCGAGAGTTCGAGCGGGAGATGGACGGCGTCACCTTCAACGCGTCCAGTCAGTGGGGCGTTCGGCAGGGAGTCCGGATTGTGACTGCCATAGGTGCGTGTGAGATATTTGACGTGCCAGCTCAGCTTCCTGGGGTCGATGATATGTGTGCTGCTGGTGCTGCCCACGGTGGTCAGTGTGTAGTTGCCGGCTTCGCGGCCGTACAGGCCGGTGACGCTGGACTGGTACTCGCCGACGGGGGTGCGGATGCTGGTGGTCACCGGGCCGCTTTCATCGGAGAGCTGGAGCTCGACATAGACGTAGTCTCCACTGAGCACGCCAGTGAGTTCGGCGGCCAGATCCGGCGAATCGCCATAGGTTGATCGGGTTGCCTGTGCGGTGTAGCTCAGCGGCCGGCGTGCAATATCGATGTTAGCTGTGCCCGCCGCCGTGCTGTCCAGGCTGTAATTGGCTGCTGTCGTGCCGCCCAGGCCGTGCAGTGATGCCGTGTAATTTCCCGCGTCAAAGCGCGGGGGCAGGGCGAAGTCGCCGTCCATGGCGGACAGCGCTACTGTCCCTCCATTCATGGCCAGCACGGGCACCACGTCGTCGTTATTGACGATGCCGCTCAGTGATGCGACGACCTCGGGTTCGTCATAGGTATACGCCGCATCGAACAGGGTGGGAGTCAACGGCCGGCGCGCGATGTCCAGCCGGAGCTGGTTGGCGGCGGAATCGCTGCCGCTTGCGTCGATCCAGTACCCCGGCCCGCTGCCCAGGTCGCCACCGCCGCCGGCGTCCTGGAAAGCGATGTCGTCGGTGGCGCGCAATGTCAGGGTATGACGTCCGGCACCGGCCGTGACGCCCGGTCCGTTCGCCCGGATGGAGCCGTCGGCCAGGATGTCGCCCATGGCTGTATCGTCCAGGGGCACGGTATTGTAGGACGATTCGCTGAGCAGGTGATCACCCAGCGCGGCCTGGTCCGGCTCGGCATCGCCATAGGTGCGTGTCACGGTTCCCGTGCTGCCCAGTTGCAGGCGGGCGGCATCCGCGCCCGGCCCGGTAAAGCGGGGGGCACCCCGCCCGAAGCGGGTCACCGTTCCGTCCTCGATGAATCGCAGTTCCCGGCCTGTCAGACGCCCGCCGCTGGTCTCGGTGGTCCAGTTCACCTGCTGGCCGCTCAGGGTGACCATGAGTTGGCTCCAGCCGGCAGAGCGCAGATGACCGTCCAGGGTGATGTCCTGGTTCGCACTCAGATCGCCCAGGATCTGTATGTCGGCTTCCTCGTAGCCGCTGACTCCGGGGTCGATCCGCGCACTCAGCGAGGAGCCGTCGAAGCCCAGCGGCAGTTGCAGGGTGTCGGCGCCCCGGTCGGTGCGGCCGCCGCCATCCTCGATTTCCAGGGTCAGGTGACTGTTCTGGTTCAGGAAGTTGGCGCGCTGCGAGGAGGCGAACACGGAGATGCGGGCGTCCCCGCTCTGGCGTTCCGCGTCCACCCGAGGGGTGGCATTGGCCGTCATCCGCCAGTTGCCGCTGGCGGTATTGAAGTTACCGCCCAGCAGAATGGAGCGGCCTGCCTCCAGCGTCAGGTCACCCGCTTTTCCGTCGGCCTCGGCGGCAAGTTCGTTCTGCAGGATCACCATGCCCCAGGGCCATTCGATGTCGTTGTTGGCGCGTAGCACCAGATTCGTGCCGTTGCGCAGCAGGCGGCCCACGTTGCTGTCGCTGAAGGATTCCGTGAGGACGGTGTCATTGCCGGACGTGCTGCCCGATTCCAGGACCCGGAGGTTATTGACCCCGATGTCCAGTGTGCCGCGGGCACCGATTGTCATGGCATCCAGGTCGGCGTCCAGTGTGGCGCCGGTCAATGCCACCTGGCCGCCGTCCGGGTGACCGGCTTCCTGGCGGGTTTCGATGCTGCCGCTGACCGTCAGCGCGCCGCCCTCGCCGCCGTGGAACGTGATTGCGCCGTCACGACCCGAAACGGAGCGCGCCCGCACGCTGCCGGGCATGTGAATGGCCTCGCGCAGGGCGCTGCGCACGGTGGATGCCTTGAGTTGCACCAGACCCCCGTCGGCGGTAATGGTGCCGGTATTGCTGACCAGCGCGTCGCTGCCCGACACCGTGGCGGGCGCCAGTACCTGCAGGAAACCGTCTCCGCTGAGGTCCAGCGTGGCGCGGGAGGCCGAGCCCAGTGCCACCCGGCCCGTGGCGGCGGTGATCTGGCCGGCATTCTCCGCCCGGTTGCCGAGCAGCAGAACATCGCGCGCGGTGATCGAGCCGGCATTGCGGACCAGGCCGCTGTCGCCATTGAAAGTAAGCGGGTTGGCGCCGTTCATGAACTCGGCGCTGTCCATCCCCAGCGAGGAGGCGATAAAGGCGCCGCCGGTATCAACGCTGCCGGTCGGGGTGATCGTGACGCCATGGGGGTTGATCAGGTAGACCGAGCCCGTGGCCCGCAGCTCACCGGACAGGGTGGATGAGGTGGCGCTGTCCACGATATTGAGTGTGGCGGACTGGTTGTCGGGTTGCTGGAAGCGGACTGTGCCGCCGGAGTCGATATCGAACTGGTTCCAGCGCAGCACGGCGCGGCTGGAGGTCTGGTTGATGTCGAGCTGAGCGGCACCGGGACTGGCCAGCGTGGCCGTGCCCTGATCGACCTGCATCCCGTCGGGCAGGGTCTGTGACTGGGCCTGACTGGAGAGCTGCGAAGACAGGGCCACGGCGATGGCCTGCACCAGTTTGCGGGGACGGCTACGGTTCATCAGAACACCACCTGCAGGCTGGCAAAGAGTTCCGTGCCGCCGATATCACCGGGGCCGGTGCGGCTGCGGCCATACTCCAGTGTGGCCCGCAGCGGCCCGCCGCGCGCCCGCAGCCCCAGGCCGGCCGAGGCGGCATGGTCGGGCAGGACCTCCTCCGGGGCAGCGGCATTGTTCTGCGGAATGCCGCCACTGATATAGGCGAACGGGGTCACGGTGACCGGGCCGGCCGGCAGGGCGAACTGCCGGCTCAGTTCGCTGCGGACGGTCCAGCCCGCGTCGGCCGACAGGCGCCCGGAGACCATGGCGGACAGGGCGTCCTCGCCGTCCATGCTGAACAGTTCCGAGGTGGGCAGGGCCTGACCAAAGGCATACTGGGCTCGCAGCGAGGAGATCAGCAGGAACTCGCGTGGCAGGAAACTGGTCAGCGAGGCGTTGAATTCCAGTCGGGAGAAATCGGGGCGCGAACCGGGCCGGGAGAAGGGCACGCCGCTGTTGATGACCTCGTCCACGCCCCGGGCGCCGGCGTCCAGTCCCTGGCTGTACTGCAGGAACAGGTTCAGGGTGGAGTCGGCCAGTACCGGCCGGCTCAGGGACAGGTTCATGCGCGCGATCCGTAACTTGTCGCGGTACAGGTCCTGCTGGAAGAGCGGCACGGCGTTGGACTGTTCACTGTGTTCCAGAATCCCGGTCCAGGTGATGCGGCTGGCCCGTGTCATGCGCAGCGGCGCGGACAGGCGCAGTGACTGCCGGCGAAAGCGGCTGCGGGTGGCCGGGATCAGCGGGTTACCGGTCTCCACGAAGGTGTCCGAGGCCGTGACTTCAAGATTCAGCGACATGCCGCTACGGCCGACGGGCCAGCTGACACCGATTCCGCCCACCCGTCGCCGGTCGTCCAGGTAGAGCAGGCGTTTCGGATTGGGGTGGCCGCTGAAATAGGCATAGAACTGTTCGCCGCGCCCCAGCACCTGATTGAGTTGCAACTGAAGATTGGACTGCCAGCCGCCCAGCGACTGCGACAGCCGGTTGTCGGTACTCCAGTTTCCGGTGAGCAGATTGTGCTCGGCCTCCAGTACCAGCGTGGTGGCCCCGGTCTCCTCGCCGGGCACCAGTGTGCTGCGCAGCACCAGGCCCGGCAGGTCGCCGGCCACGAGCAGCGCGCTTTCCAGCTCGGCCACTCGCAACTGTTTTTGCCCGATCAGCGGTTTCAGGGTGGAGCGCAGCACGCGGCGTTGCCGGGCCGGTATGGCGTCCAGGTTGAGCGAATCCACATAGCCGTCGATGATCTGCAACCGGAAGTCGTCGCCGTCCACCACCTGCTGTGGCGGAATCGTGACGCGGGCGAACAGGTAGCCCGCCTGGCTATAGGCCGCTTCCAGCGCATCGGCCAGCGCGGACAGCTCCCCGGTGCTGGAGCGGCGCCCGTGAAAGGGTGCGATCAGGGCAGCCGTGGTCTCTTCCATGTCCGGAAAGCCGCCCTGTACCCGTACCCGGTCGATGGTGACCGACAGGGACGGCTCGCCTTCCGGTCCGGCGCGGGACGGCGAGTCCGGCGGCAGGGGCAGTTCGATGGCCGAGCCGGACGAAGAGGGCTCCGGGCGCAGGTCGCGCGGCGTGACGCGCGAGGCATCCACGGGCTGGGCGGTAACGCGGGCTGCCGCAATAGCGGCCACGGCCAGCGCCAGCAGCAGAAGGTTTTTTCGCAGTGTTGTTGTACTGGTCATCACCGTATCGGGCGCCTCTGTCCCGCTTCGTTCCATGTAGAGAACGGTGCCGCATTCCTTCGCAGCACCGCTCCCCTGTCATTAGATGCAAGTCGAAGGTATCCGGGTATCACCAGAACTGGGTATTTTTCGAAAATCGGGCGTCATTGCACTTTTTTTTGTACCTTCCGTGCGGCATATTCACCATGAAACCCCTGAATCCGGACGGACCGATGCCGATATTGCCGATGCCAGTACTGGTGGTGGAAGACGAACCGTTGATGCAGCAGCGCCTGCTCACGGTGCTGGAAGGGTTGGGGTATGAGCGCGATGCCATCCATGTTTCGGAAGGGCTGGAGGCGGCGCGTCGGCTGGTCCGTGATCAACCGATCTCGATGGCGTTGATCGACCTGGGGCTGCCCGACGGCAATGGCATCAGCCTGATCGAGGAGCTGCGCGCGGACGACCCGGCGCTTTCCCTGCTGGTGATATCCGCCTGGAGCACAGAGGATGTCATTCTGTCGGCATTGCGGGCGGGTGCCACCGGCTATGTGTTGAAGGAACGTGATGATCAGGAGATCGCACTGTCCATCCGCAGTGTGTTACGCGGGGGAGCGCCGATTGATCCGTTCATTGCCCGTCGGCTGCTGGCCTTGCTGCCCGACGGTGATGGCGCTGGGGGCGCTGAGGGCGCGACAGGAGCGGAGAACAGAGAGGGAGCGAAGGCCGATACCGCGGCCGGGGTGGACGCGAAGGGGCTCAGTCTCAGCAAGCGCGAATCCGAGATCCTGCATCTGGTGGCCGAGGGACTGACCAACCGGGAAATTGCTGAACAGTTGTTTATCTCGCGTTATACTGCGGAATGCCATATCAAACACATTTACCGGAAACTGGCGGTTTCCTCGCGTACGCGGGCCGTCAATGTGGCGCGGCGGCATGGACTGCTTTCCTGAGTCTGTTGCGGTTTTCTGTATTGCCGTTACTGACGGCACTCCTTGTACTGTCTGTCTCCTTCTCCGCACAGGCTCAGTCTCTGGCAGCGGCTTGCGATGCACGGATTGCCGGGGTCGCCGCTGCACCGGCCGCCGGGCCCGGGGGGCAAGCGCCGGCGCGTGGCTGGACGGACGTCACCCTGCCGGATTTCTGGCAGACGCGCTGGGCGGATGCCAGCACGGTCTGGTACCGCATCACCTGGCACAACGACTGCGCCGACGGTGGACCGGTGGCGCTGGCCATCGACAGCATGAGCATGGCGGGTGAGATCCGTCTTGATGACGGTAGCCTGCTGTGGCGCGATGACAGTCTGCAGGAGCCGTTCTCCCGGAGCTGGAACCGGCCGCGCTTCTGGCTGTTGCCGGAATCAGCGGTGAAAGCGGGCGATAACCGACTGTGGATCCGCGTCACCGGCTTGCCGCAAGACCGTTTGTGGTTGGGGAATCTGGAGCTGGGCGACCTGGCCCGGGTTCGTGCGGTGTACGAAAACCAGCGCTGGCTGAAGCGGGATGTCTTCACGCTGAACCTGGCCATTTCCCTGTCCCTGGGCTTCCTGTTCCTGACCCTGTGGCTGATCCGCCGGCGCGAGAGTGCTTTTGGCTGGTTTGCGCTGGCGTCCATGACCTGGGCGGCGTTTGCCGGGACCATGCTGGCGACCACACCCTGGCCGTTTCAGAACAGCCCGGACTGGAACCGTGCCGTGAGCCTACTTTTTGCCGCCTACTGTTGCAGCTTCTGTCTGTTCATCTGGCGTTTCGGGAACCTGTCAGTGCCACGCCTGTCCCGGGCGCTTGTCGTCCTCACGGCTGTGGTGTCCATCGGTCTGTGGTGGATTCCCGATGCCCGGCTTCCTTTGGCGCTTGTTGCTGTCATGTTGCTCTACATGGCCATCCTGTTCGGTACCTGTTTCCACTTTCCGGTATACGCCTGGCGGAATCGTGAGCGGCACAACGTATTGTTGGCACTGTGCCTGGTGGTGTTTCTGCTGGTCGGGCTTCATGATCTGCTGCTGGTGCTCGAAGTTGTTCCGGCCGGCACATTGCTGGCGCCGTTCACGGCGCCGGTTGCCATGCTGTTCATGTTCCTGATTGTCGCGGAACGGTTTGCCAGGGACTTCCGCCGCATCGAGCATTTCAACACGGAGTTACAGGAGGCCGTCAGCGATGCCCGCTCGGAACTGACCGTGAAATTGCGGCGGCAGCACGAACTGGAACTGCGCAATATCCGCCTGCATGAACGGCTGCAGTTGTCCCACGATCTGCATGACAGCCTGGGGTCGAGCCTGGTGCGGTCAATGGCCATGGTGCAGCAGTCCTCGGGCGCGCTGGGGAACCATCGCTTCCTCTCCATGCTGAAGGAGCTGCGCGACGATCTGCGGCAGATCATCGACAGCACCTCGTCGGGCGGCGCGAGTGAGGAGTCGCCCCGGGCGTGGATCGCGCCGTTACGGCAGCGCTTTGTGCGTCTGTTCGAGGAGATGGGCATCAGCTCGCGATGGGACGTGCCCGAGGTGTGGCCGTCGCCTCTCACCGCCATGCACAAGGCGGAGCTGTTGCGTTTTGCAGAGGAAGCGCTGAGCAATGCCATCAAGCACAGCCGGGCCGATCATATCGAGGTCTGCCTGCGGGTCGACGCGGAAGGGCAATGGCTCTTCTGCGTCAGCGATAACGGGACCGGATTCGACGTGGAGGCGGCGCGCAACGCCGGCGGGGTGGGTATGCGCAGCATGGCCGCGCGGGCGCGCAAGCTGGGCGGTGCTCTCGAGATCAGTTCGCGAGAGGGGGGTACCGAGCTGTGCCTGCGCCTTTACGCATGACCAGCGAAGACGCGGCTCTGATTGAGGCACAGAGTCAAGGATTGTGAGTCATGGCGTCAAATGACGTCCTGCCATGCTGTGTATAGTGCCGGTTCGATCCTTTTAGCGTATCTACCGGATTCTCTTCATGAAACACTCGATCCTGCCAGGCCTTGTTTTTCTGTTTTCAGCACTGTTCACGTTCTCCGCGTACAGCGAGACCCTGGTGGAATATGACATTGGCGCCTTGAGCTCCTGGGACGGAGACGGTCTAAATGCTCCGAGTTGGGGCGTGGCCAACAACGTAGATGCGTCGCCGATCAGGGTTACCGGCAAATCCGGCTATGGCAATTACAACCGATACCGGTGGGGACACGTAAAAAGCAACCTGTGGGTAGAGAGATGGCCGCCAGAGTCAAAGATGGGCGCCGTCTATTATGAATGGACGGTGTCGGCAGAGCCTGGCCACGTGCTTAATCTTGACGATATCAGTGTGGGTGTGGGGAACGAGACACACAAGAACCTCGTTAATGGCTCCTGGGTTGAGCTGCGATACCAGGGTCCGCGCAATTTCCGGCTGTATTCCAGTATCGAGGGTTTCGGGGGCGAGGACTATATCGCGTCGGTGAAGACGGCTGCCACCGGTGTGGCGACAGCCCGTGCCACCGAGAGGATCGCGCAGGAACGCCTGTATGCCGACCTGGGAGAGAAGTACAAGAATGTATCAAGCGTCACATTTCGTGTGTACGGGTTCTTTGAGGAATCGCGCTACGACAAAACCCATGACAGGCTGACCAATCATAGTATTGCCGGTGCCGGACTGAGCAAATTCGCTACCGGAGTGCTGTTCCAGGGCGCTGGTGGGGGTAGTTACCTGCCCGATGGACGTAACGGCAATGTGGTCGTCCGGGGCAGCGTGGGAGATGCCAATCAAAGTGGTCGTATTGTTGCCGGACCGCGCGACCTGGCCCCCGTGAATCTGTCCACGGAGGTCACTACGGCCGGGGAGGCGGTGGATGTTCTCGAGTTCACGCTGGTTAACCAGGACAAGGGCGATGCTGCGCCACTGGATGTGGCACGGATCACGGTCAGGGCGTGGAGGAGGTACCGGCCATTTGATCCCGGGAAAATCACCTGGCGTCTCAACGGGCCGGGTAGTGACGGCGTGATCGGGGTCTACGACCCGCGCGCCAGGGCGATCACTTTTGATGCGCCCGACATTCAGATCGAAAACGGTACCGAGCAGACCTACACCGTCGACGCCCATTTCAATGACAATACCGGCGTGAGCGAATCGGAAAATATCTGGCTGGAGATTGAGGGCAGGGATAGTGTTCATGTTACTGACAACGGTACCCGTATGCTCTCGGGCGAGACGGTAAAGACCCGGGTCAGTCCGGCTATCGAGGTGACGCAACTCGTCTTCACGACACAGCCGTCCGGCGCTGTGTCGGGGCGTCCTATAACCGGACTCCCGGTACTGGAAGCCCGTGACAACTTTGGCAATGTGGACAGAGACTTCAATAACCGGGTGTCTACGCGTGAAGGTGACGGTGAAGGTGATTTGAGATTTTCGAATGCGACCTGGGACAATGGCGTCCTCTCGTACTATACCGCGATTTACTACGCCACAAAGGACAATGAAACCTTCACTATGCGGGTCTCGGTCACGATGGATGGAGAACCCTTGACGGCTGAGTCGGATCCGGTTACCGCCGATGTGGTGGCGCAGGAGCTTCGTTTTGCGCAGCAACCCGTGGTGTCAGAGCCCGTATCCGGTATGGATGCCGTCTTCACGACAGTGCCGGTCGTGCGGGCTGTAAATTTCTATGGGCTGCTGGATACCGGGTACAGCAAGGACATCACGCTGTCGGTGGAGGGTTCCGGGGCCACTACGCTGTCCGCCAGCAATGATCTAGACAGCGAGGCCGATACGGTGACCATCACCCCGATCAACGGCGTGGCGGAGTTTGCGGGTCTGACGCTGAATGGTGAGAGCGCTTCCGTAACGGATATCCGACTGGTTGCCTCGGCGCCGGGTGTGTATACGAACCAGAGCGATGCCATTACCGTTATTGAGGCCAGCGAATCTTCCGGGGTCAACGCCAACGCTCAGCGCTCGGTGATGAGTTTGTCAGCGGACGGGGACTCGGGCCAGAATCAGAGTCTTCCGGCTCTTACTGAGGGCGGCGAGACCTGGTACGCGGCGCGTCCGGGCCTGTTGTCCGTTCCCGCCACCCGGGATCAGTCACCCGGCGTGGTGGAGCACATCGTGCCCGGAATGGGTGACCTGATCGCGTATTCCGTGTTGTTCGAGGATGATGAAGGCAAGCTGATGCAGCAGGACTTCGTGCCCGTGCCGGCGGACTGGACGGCGCTGCGTGCCGCGATCCGGGCGCTACCCGGTGTGGACAGCGTGCGCATCGACGAGCAGGGCATCATCACGGTGGAGCTGGACGGCCAGGAGGTGCGCGGTCTGATGGCGTACACGGTGGTTGGCGGCGGTACTACGCGGGAAGACACGGTCCTGATAGAACAGGGCGATCTCACGGGCAATGGCGCCATGGACTTCGAGGTGCACTACCCCGACGGGCGCCGCCAGCGCCTCTACCTCTACCCGTAGCGAACGATTGCTCAGACCAGGCTGCCCACGACCCAGCGCTCGGACTCCCGCTCCCCGGGCGCCAGGTCTTGCTCGATTGATGCATGGAGTCAAATTTCCTGCATAGTAGAGTCAAATCCCTCCCGTCAAATCCCTGTATAGTGCCGCAGATCAAGCAATCGCTACCGAATCAGCGATGCTTCGCCACCTGTTGGAGGGACTGTTAGTGTTTCATGTTGCCAATGTCATTCGTTCGTACCGGGACCGGTTTACCGGATTGTTGTTGATTTGCTTGCTGATTGCGGCACCGGGGGCAGTGGCCGACGATGGCACACTGTCCGGCAATGCCACCATCACAGAGAACAGTGTATTCAATGGCGGCACCATCAATGGCTCCGTCGACAACCGGGGCGAGATTGCCGGTGAAGTCACGCTGGGCCGCAATGCGTCCGTGACCGGTGGGCGCATATCCGGTCAGGTAACGGGCGACCCGGACTCTCCCGCACGCATCGATGATGCCCTGATCCTCAGCGGCGCAGGTCTGGAAAACGTGGTGGTCGGCCCCGACACCGCGCTGGGCCCCGACGTGGCCCTGGGCGCGAATGTGCGCTTCGAGTCCGAGGGTTCCCTCCATCCCGGCCTGGATCTCACGGCAAGCCTGGATAGCGTTCCCTGGGTGGGAGGTGATGCACGCCCGGTGCCGCGACTCTCGGACAGCGTGCTGGTGGACGGGGGCCGGGATATGCTGGACGCGATCCGCGAGCTGGAGGATTTCGGGCCGGCCGGCGCGGTGCTGGAGCAGGATGAGACGAGCGGCGAGCTGCGGGTGCATGGCGAGGGCTTCTCGGCCACGGTGTTGCCGATTTCGGTACGCAAGGCCGACCCGCACGACGCAACGGGTACGTACGTGGACCGCGATGGCAATGTGCGTTTCGTCACGCAGACGGGCCGCGAGGTGGTCGCGATGCCGGTTCTTGCGAACAGGGACGTGCTTACCGGCTTCCTGGACGGTCTGGGTCTTTCGCTGACGGTGTATGTGGATCGCGGCACTATGATTATGGACACGGTCACCAGAATTACACCCCAGTCGGCTACGTCCGATGAAGAGCAGAGCGCTGGCCAGGCGCCTGACGACTCCGGCTATAACGTGGGGCGAGCGGACCTGCTGGTTGTGCCCGCCACCCGTGGCGAGGCGCCGGGAGTGATCGAATACACCGTACCTGGTATGCGCGGTCTGGTTGCCTACTCGGTGCTGTTTGAAGACGAGGGCGGCACACTGATGCAGCAGGATATCGTGCCGTCCCCGATCAACTGGTCCGCCTTGCAGCAGGGCATTGCCGAATTGCCGGGAGTCACGGATATGCGTATCAACGAGCAGGGCATCATCACCGTTGAGCTGGACGGCGAGACCGTCAGGGGCCGCATGGGCTACCGCGTCGAGCGGGGTCGTGACGGGCCGGGTACAACCACCCTGAGGGAACTGGGCGACCTGACCGGCAACGGCCGCATCGACTTCGAAGTCGAGTACCCGGGCGGACGCCGCCAGCGTCTGTACGTCTACCCGTAAAACCGGGAGCGAAAACCGGGGCGGAAAAACCGGAAAAACCGGGACGAAAAACCGGGACAGTCCCGCTTTTCCGGTCGCCCTCCCAACTCGTTCCCTGGAAAAGAGACAGGAAAAGCGGGACTGTCCCGGTTTTTCGTCCCGGTTCCCCTCCCCCGGTTTTCTATTGTCTGGTCCGGATCGCCTCCCGGGTTTCCCGGTACGTCTCCCGGTGCGGGCCGCCCAGCTCGACGGCGCGGTCGGCATGTTGTTCGGCCAGTGTGTAACGCTCCTGGTCCAGGTGCAGCTGGGCCAGGTTGTTGTGAGCCGGGGCGTAGTCCGGGTACGTGGCGATGACCGCTTCGAAGCGGCTGCGCGCTTCCTCCAGCCGATCGGCCGAGTAGAGCAGGTTGCCATGGCCCATCATCAGCTCCCGCTGTCCGGGCCAGCGCTCAAGGCCACTCAGGAAGGCCGGTTCCACCAGCTCTGCGGAATGGTTCTGTTCCAGTGCCACCACGGCGTTGAAATACCGCACCGGGTCGGCGGTGTCCGGCAGCTCGCCGGGTTCCAGTACAACGACCGCCCAGTGATCGGCGCGCGCCCAGGTGCGCTCGAATACCGGCAGGGACAGTTCGTAGTCCTCGATGCGTCCGGAGTTCAGGATGACCTGGCGACGTTCAAGATCGAAGCCCTTGACCACCGCGAAATGCCACTGCGGCAAGCGGTTCAGGCCGAGGTTCTGCAGTACCAGCACCGGATGACCGGCGTCGATCTCTGCAAACAGGGCCTCCAGTGTGGGTGGAATCTGATAGGCCAGACGGCCATGACTCCTGGCCGCCGCCACCATCTCTACCTGGAAGGAGCCCTGGCGCTCCGGCACATACACCAGTGGCACCAGCGCTTCGGGAGTGACTTCCACCTGGCTGGCGCCGAGCACCGTGGCCAGGGCGGCGGGACCGCACTGGTAGTCATCCTGGGGATAGAACGGCACGTCGCTCACCATGGCCGGTTCGGCAAACCGTTCCGGCGTCTCCCGCAGTAGCGTGGAAGACTGCGGGGTCGATGCACAGCCCTGCAGTACCAGCAGGCACACCAGGGCAGTGATAAACCGCTTCATGATGAAATCTGCCCGGGTCAGATGCCCGGGAAGATGTCTGTTGCGCCGACTACGTCCAGCAGGATGAGGATCAGCAGTACGGTCAGTACGGCGCTCAGTGCGCCTTCGCCGGCGGGCAGCGTGCTCATCCTGTCATGGATCTGCTGGAGTTCGCCTGCCGTCATGTTGTTGATCCGCTGCTCTGCATCGGCGGCGCTGACACCGTAGCCCTGCAGGGCACTGCGTACGTCTTCACGGTTCAGCAGGGTGCGCACGTCATCGCGCTGCAGTTGCAGCTCGGATTGCAGTGACAGCTGCTGGTTGCCTACGGGCGCGGCGGTGGCTGGCATATGAACGGTGCCGGCGGCAAATGTGGCGATCAGGGCGAATGTCTGGAATCTGTTCATGGGACCTACCTCGGTTGGGTGTAAAGATTATTGTACGCACTATAGAGCCAATGGTCCCGACTTGTTGTGCGTTGAGGCACAATCCCGTGATACAGAAAAAAGGGCGGGACGCGCGTAGCTACTGTCACTGCGAGGCCTGGACCGAGTTCGATCGGTCATGGTGTTAGAAAAAGCGGGACTGTCCCGCTTTTTTTGGCGCAAAAAAAGGGCGGGCCTTGGGGGCCGCCCGAAACATACGCAGCTACTGTCTTGCGTGATCACTTTCCTGCGAGGGTGATCATGAACCCTCGATGGCGGCTTCCAGCTCTTCCATCAGCTCGGGATCGGCTGACGCGGCCTGGATGACCATGTTGTATTCTTCCACGGTCATGTCGTTGCTGGTTACCGCTTCCTGCATTTCACCCTGCGCGGCCTGCTGCAGTTCCATGGCTTCCTCTTCGTTACCGGCTGCCTGGATCTGCTCGGCGTAGTCGGTCTGGATCGCCATGATGTCCGCGTAGGCATCGATGAACCTGGACTTGAGCTCTTCACTCACCTCGGGAGCCTGTCCCTGTCCTGCGGCCGGGGGCTGGCCACCCGGCTGTGCAGTGGCGACGGACATGCCCAGTGCCATGGCAAAAAGAGCGGAGATGTTCAGAATTGAAGTCAGTTTTTTCATTGCTGTAGTCCTCTTGGTGCATTACAAATGAACGTGCCTACTACCATGCAATGGCCATGCCAGGCTCTGTCTCCTTCGTAAGTGATTGATTGTACGTTGAAGGGCTGGCAGAAACCCGAACAGTGTGCCGTTCGGGTTGTAGCAGAATGACACATGGGACGTTGGGGCAGGTTCAGCGGCGGTCCAGTGCTTCGCGCACTTCCCGGGCAACATCCCGGTACCGGTAGGGTTTGTTCAGCAACGGCACACCGGGAGCCAGCTGGCCCTGACTGACGAGGACATTTTCTGTGTAGCCGGAGGTATAGAGCACTGCCAGGCCGGGTCGCAGTGCCGTGGCTTCTCTGGCCAGCTGTTGACCGTTCATGTTGCCGGGCATGACCACGTCGGTGAACAACAGGTCGATATCGCTCTTCGCCCGCAGGATGTCCATGGCGGAGGGACCACTGTCCGTATCGGTCACCCGGTAGCCGAGAAGTTGCAGTTGGGATACCAGGTGCCGGCGCACCAGCTCATCATCTTCCACGACCAGGATATGCTCGTCGCCTCCCGGCAGCTGCGTCCGCTCGTCAGCGGGTTGGGAGGATGTGCTGCGGCCGTTCCCGCTGCGGGGGAAGTACAGCTCGATGGTGGAACCCTGGCCAGACTCCGAGCGAATCCTGGCATAGCCCCGGGACTGCCTCACAAAGCCGTAGACCATGCTCAGTCCCAGCCCGCTGCCCTCGCCGACCCCCTTGGTGGTGAAGAAGGGCTCGAATGCCTTTTCGATGATTTCGGGTTCCATTCCGGTTCCGGTATCCGAGACGGTGATCATCACATAGTCGCCGGGGATCTCGTCCTCATCCGTTCCGGGAATGTTTTCATCCAGCACGATGTTGGCCGTCTCGATGGTCAGCCGGCCGCCGTCCGGCATGGCATCGCGGGCATTGATGGTCAGATTGAGCAGGGCCACTTCGAGCTGACCGGGGTCGATCTCGGTCACCCACAGCCCGTCCTGGCGGATCACTTCAATGTGAATATTCATGCCCAGGGTGCGCCGTAGCAGACTGTCCATGCCGGCCAGCAGCTGGTTGACGTCGACCGTTTGCGGCTCCAGGGCCTGACGCCGTGCAAAGGCCAGCAGGCGGCTGGTCAGTTCGGCGCCACGGGTGGCCGCATTGGCGGCCATTTCGGCCAGTGAGCGGAGATCATCCGGCTGCTCCTCCAGACGCTCCACCAGCAGTTCGGCGTTGCCCAGTATGACGGTAAGCAGGTTGTTGAAATCGTGGGCCACGCCGCCGGTCAGCTCCCCGATGGCGTTGAGCCGCTCGGAGCGCGCCAGTTTCTCTTCCGTGATCCGGCGGTCGGTGATGTCCCGGAAGTAGACGGCCAGACCATCCGGACCGGGATAGGCGTTGACCTCGAACCAGCGGTCCAGGGGCGCGGGGTAATAGTACTCGCGCAGTCGCACCGTTTCATCGTGGTACATGGCCCGCTCATACTGGCGCTGGAATTCGGTGCCCAGGGTGTCAGGGAACTCCTCCCAGAGGTTCTTGCCGATCAGATCACCGGCGCTGCGCCCGAGAATCCGCTCGGCCCTGGGGTTCAGGAAACGGAAGGTCCAGTCGTGGTCTAGCAGGAGGAAGGCATCGCTCATGCCCTCCAGCGTCTGCTGCAGGCGCCGAGACAGTTCATCCGAGCGCTTCTGTGCTTGCACCTGTGCGCTGATGTCCTGGAACGCGCCCTGCACGGCGATGATCCGGCCGCTGTCGTCGCGTTCGGCCTCTCCGATGGTGCGCACCCACACATGATTGCCGCGTGCGGTGATAATCTGCAGCTCTTCATCGAAGGGGGTGCCGTGGCTGACGCATTCGTTGTAACGATGGCGGATACGCTCGCGGTAAGCCGGCGCGTAGTAGTTGATGCCATCCTCCAGGCTGGGGTGTGTGCCGGGAGGCTCCTCGTGGATGACGGCCGTTTCCCGGTCCCAGATGACACGCCCGGAGTTCAGCTCTGCCCGCCAGCCTCCGAGCCGCGCCGTGCGGCTGGCGAGCCGCAGCAGGACGGCATCCCGGTCGTGCTCGGACTCTGGTGGGGTGCTATGCTTGGACATCAGCCATCCCTGTGATCATCGTGTTCGCTCAAGTATGGTCAGTGCCGCCCCGGGGCGCAAGGTTTTGCGCATTTTCATATGCATTCCGGATATTTAACGCTGCCTGTGCGGGGCTGCTATACTGCCGTTGTCAATCACGAACACAGGCAAGGAGATTTCCATGACACTGCGAATCGGTAGCACGGCTCCGGACTTCACCGCGAAGACCACCGAGGGCGAGATCCGTTTCCACGACTGGATTGGTGACAGCTGGGCCATCCTGTTCTCGCACCCGAAGGACTTCACGCCGGTGTGCACCACAGAGCTGGGCTACATGGCGAAACTGAAGCCGGACTTCGATGCCCGGAACACGAAGATCATCGGTCTGTCGGTGGACCCGGTGGAGAATCACGCCAGTTGGTCCAGCGATATCGAGGAGACCCAGGGCACGGCGCCCAATTACCCGATGATCGGCGACACCGACCTGAACGTGGCCAAGCTGTACGACATGCTGCCGGAATCCGAGGAAGGCTCGGCAGAAGGGCGCACGCCGGTGGACAACGCCACCGTGCGTTCCGTGTTCATCATCGGTCCCGACAGGAAGATCAAGGCCATGCTGATTTATCCGATGACCAGCGGGCGCAATTTCGACGAGATTCTTCGCTTGCTCGACTCCCTGCAACTTTCGGCGAAGCACACTGTAGCTACGCCGGTGAACTGGCAGAAGGGCGAGGATGTCATCATTCCGCCGGCGGTCAGCGACGAGGAAGCGAAGAAGAAGTTCCCCAAGGGCTGGAAAACGCTCAAGCCCTACCTGCGCGTGACCGAGCAGCCGGAGTAGATGTCGGAAGAAGAGGAAAAAGTGGGACAGTCCCGCATTATTTCCATGCCGTTGCTCCGAACCGTTTATCAGCTGACCGGCTGGGCACTGCTGCTGTTCGTCGTAGTGCTCAGCCTCTGGCCCAATCTCTCGGTCCCGGACGTGGGGGTGAGCTGGAGCGACAAGCTGGGTCATTTCGGCGCCTGGCTGGTGCTGATGCTCTGGTTCGCGCAGCTCCAGCCCCGCCCCGGCCACCTGTGGCTGGCTCTCCGCCTGGTGGCCCTGGGCATCTTTATCGAGATCCTGCAGTGGCTGTCCGGCTACCGTTACTTCGAGCTGGGCGACATCGCCGCCAATACCGCCGGCGTCGCCGCCGGCTGGCTGATCAGTGGCACGAAACTCGGGAGGCTGCTATAACGCGGACAGGAGCTTTGCCATTGATTTACACCCCGTTAAGATATACATTGTACAGGCGTATATCCATCGATGTGGATGTGCGCGTTTTGCTGGATGTGCGGAGGGGTGGAAATCATGCAAGTCAGTAAATGGGGAAACAGTCTGGCCATACGGTTACCCGCTGCGGTGGTGGATGCGTTGAAGCTGCATGAGGGTGATGATATCGAGGTGTTCATCTCGGATGAGCGCACGTTTGAGCTCAAACGAAAACCTGGCAGGGACGAGTTGCTGCGTCGGTTGCGCAAGTACCGGGGCCGATTACCGGAAGATTTCCGCTTTGACAGGGATGAAGCCAATGAGCGAGAAACGGAGATTCCTGGACAGTAATATTATCCTGTACCTCCTGTCCGGCAACGAGTACAAGGCTCTGTGCTCAGAGCAGTTGTTGGAGCAAGGGGGAGTGATCAGCGTCCAGGTGCTCAATGAAGTCACCAATGTGATGCGCCGCAAGCTGGCTTTCGAGTGGCGCGAAATCGATGACTTCATGGGTACTTGTGAAACGCTTCTGGAAGTGCGCCCGCTGACTCTTGCAACGCACCATCTGGGGCGTCAACTGGCCCGCCGGTATCACTTCAGTCTCTACGATTCCATGATCATGGCAAGTGCCATCGAGTCCGGCTGCGATCGCCTCTTTACGGAAGACCTGCAGCCGGGGCAGGTGATCAGCAAGACGCTGACCATCCTGAACCCCTACGCTTGAGTTAAGGAGCCTCTGAAAAAGGCAGCAGGAAGGCGTTCCTACCCCACCTGCGTAGCCTGCCCCGCCACGATATACCAGCTCACGAACAACGCACAGATGAACGCCCCCGGCAGATGACTGCCGCTGCGCCGGTACGTGAATGTACCGATCAGCGAGGCGATGAACAGCAGCGGCACGAACTGGATCATGACGATGGTGTTCAGCGGCTCGGCGGGTGTGAGCAGCACGCCACGGGCGAACAGGCTGGCGTACTGCAGCAGCAGGAAGGCGGCGAAGCCACCGGCCAGGATCAGCGCATTGCTGGTGTACTGACGCAGCGCCCGGTCCCCGGCCACGGACAGACCACCATGCAGGCCGCGCAGGATCAGCACGAAAAACAGCGTGAACGGGGCCAGGTAGACCAGCATGGACTGGAACTGCTGCAGACTGAGACGCTTGACGCCCACGATCCAGAACCGGAAATCCACCTTGAACAGGAAGTCGGCGGCCAGCACGGCCAGGTAACCGATGCCCACCACAGCCAGCGCGATCAGCACGCCGGGCAGGATGCGCTGGTGTTTGAGGGGGTTCGTGCGGGCCGGTATGGCCCGTCCCAGGGCGACCAACAGCACTGCATTGAGCACGGCCCAGAAAACGATCTGGTTGGTGATGGCCTGCGGCAACAGCCCGGAAGCCGGCAGTAGTTGTCCGCCCCAGCGGAAGGCCAGGTAGAAAGTGGCCACCGGGATCACTGAGCTGAGCGCGGCCAGCGTCCACCAGCGTGGTGTGCGCTGCAGCCAGGCGGCGTCCACGGGCGGGCTGTCCAGTTGCCGGAAGTACGCGGTGGTGAGCAGCAGGCGGTAGCTGCCGAGTAGCAGCACCACGAAACCGGCCAGCGCGGCCAGGGTGCCCAGCTCCTTGAAAAACCAGACCTGGCCATCGCGGGGCCGTGGTGTGCCACCTGCCAGGGTCTGGTCGAACCAGTCGATGGTGTGCCGCACGGCCGCATGGGACAGATGGGTACCCGGGTGGGTGACGGGCGGACTGTAAAGGATGCGGCCGGTACCGGCCGGGATGTTGCCGTAGACCCGGCCTTCGACCACGGGTTCGTCGGTGCCGAACACAGTCTGCAGTTTTTCGCTTTCCGCCACGTCCCGTCCGCGTCCCACTTCCCACATCAGCGGGGCGAACTCGTCATATTGCGCGAAGATCACCGCGAGGTTGCGTGGCTGCGTGGCTGAGCCCGGCGCCGCATAGCCGCTGCCGGTGCTCGAGCCCTGCAGCACCATGGCCCGGTAGCCGTCCGGCAAGGCAGAGGCCGCCGCCTGGATGGTCCAGCCGCCCATGGAGTGGCCGGACAGCCCGATATTGTCGGCGTCGACAAAGGCCAGGCCGCGCAGGTACCGGAGGGCGCCCGGTCCGCCAAAGCCCTCGGCGAAGGCCGGTGGATCGGAGTAGCCGTGTCCGCCCTGGTCCAGGGCCAGCACCACGTAGCCGCGCCGCGCCATCTCGATGGCGAAGCTGGACTGCACTTCGCGGGAGTTGATGTAGCCGTGTACGGCCAGCACGCCGGGCGCCGGGGACTCGGCACTGGCATCGGGTGGGATGTAGAGCAGGGCGCTGAGGTTGCGTCCGTTGCTGTCGCTGAAGCGCACGTCCTGCACGGTCACGTCCCCCGACGTCTGGACCAGGTGGGCCAGCAGGGAGCCGGCCAGGATCAGCGCGCAGCCAATGGAAAAGAGTCGCCAGTGTGTTCGGATCATTTTCATTATTGTTCATCCCTGTCAGCAAACTGAATCAGTTCGGGTTTCCAGCGGCAAAGTCCCTTTATATAGAAAATGATCCTGAATTTCCATGCCGGGCCGGTGTGCTCGTCTCCGAGGTCGGAATTGCCGGTCCACGGCCGACGTGGGACAATGGCGGGCGATCAGGCTGCCGGGGCGCGTCTACCGGCAGGCATATTCCGAGCCATCAAACGTTGAAAAGGAACTCATGGACACGTTGCCCCTGACCCATCTCCAGCGCCTGGAAGCCGAATCGGTCCATATCATGCACGAGGTTGTGGCGCAGGCCGAAAACCCCGTCATGCTCTATTCGGTGGGCAAGGACAGCGCGGTGATGCTGCACCTGGCCCGCAAGGCCTTCCATCCGGCGCCTCCGCCATTTCCGCTGCTCCATGTGGACACCACGTGGAAGTTCCGCGATATGTACGCGCTGCGCGAGAAGGCCGCGCAGCAGGCCGGCGTGGAGCTGCTCGTGTGGCAGAACCCGGAGGCGGTGGAGAAGGGGATCAATCCCTTTGAGCACGGCTCGGGCCTGCACACGGATATGTGGAAGACCCAGGGCCTGAAACAGGCGCTGGACCACTACGGTTTCGATGCCGCTTTCGGGGGCGCGCGGCGCGACGAGGAGAAGAGCCGGGCCAAGGAGCGGGTATTCAGTTTCCGTAACGCGCAGCACCGCTGGGACCCGAAGAACCAGCGCCCGGAGCTGTGGCACCAGTTCAACGGGCTGACCTCGCCCGGCGAGTCCATGCGGGTCTTTCCGTTGTCCAACTGGACCGAGCTGGATGTGTGGCAGTACATCCTGCTGGAGGGTATCGAGGTGGTGCCGCTGTACTTCGCGGCCGAGCGGCCGGTGGTTTCGCGTGGCGGTACCTGGATCATGGTGGATGACGAGCGTATGCGCCTCAATCCGGGCGAGACGCCGGAGCACAGGAAGGTCCGCTTCCGCACGCTGGGGTGCTATCCGCTGTCCGGCGCTATCGAATCCGAGGCCGACACTCTGGAGGGCATTATCGGCGAAATGCTGCTGGCACGCAGCTCCGAGCGCGAGGGGCGCATGATCGATCACGATCAGAGCGCATCCATGGAGAAGAAAAAGCAGGAGGGGTATTTCTGATGGCCAAAAGCGGGACAGAAAAAAGCGGGACAGTCCCGATTTCCGGGAAAAGCGGGACTGTCCCCATTTCCGAGTACCTGGAGCGCCATCAGCACAAATCCCTGCTGCGCTTCATCACCTGCGGCTCGGTGGATGACGGCAAATCCACGTTGATCGGCCGTCTGCTCTACGAATCCAGCCTGGTGCTGGATGATCAATTGGCGGCTTTCGAGTCGGACTCGCAGAAATGGGGCACCCAGGCCGGCGAACCGGATTTCGCCTTGCTGGTGGACGGGCTGGCGGCCGAGCGCGAGCAGGGCATCACCATTGATGTGGCTTACCGTTATTTTGCGACCGAGAAACGCAAGTTCATCGTGGCCGACACACCGGGTCATGAGCAGTACACACGCAACATGGTGACCGGCGCCTCGACGGCGGAGCTGGCCGTGATCCTGATCGACGCCCGCAAGGGGATTCTCACCCAGACCCGGCGGCACAGTTATCTGGTCAAGCTGATCGGCATTCGCAAGGTGGTGCTGGCGGTCAACAAGATGGACCTGGTGGACTTCTCCGGCGAGCGCTTTGACAGCATCGTCGCCGAGTATCGCGAGTTTGCCGCCCGCATCGGTCTGGAGGACATCACGGCCGTTCCGCTGTCGGCGCTGCGCGGGGACAACATCCTCGCCACCGGCGAGCGCATGCCCTGGTACACCGGGCCGACCCTGATGGGCGTACTGGAAACTTGTCCGCTGGACGAGGATGAAGTGCAGCAGCAGCCGTTGCGGTTGCCTGTGCAGTGGGTCAACCGGCCCGATCTGGATTTCCGCGGGTTCTGCGGACTGGTCGAGGCGGGACAGATCCGCCCGGGTGATCGGGTCCGCGTGCAGCCGAGTGGCCAGGAAAGCACGGTGGCGCGGCTGGTGCACTTTGACGGGGACCGTGAGGTGGTGCCGGCCGGTCAGAGCGCGACGGTGACGCTGACGGACGAGGTCGATATCTCCCGTGGCGATGTGATTTCCTCGGCGGACGCACCGGCCGAGATCGCCGATCAGTTCGAATGCACGCTCGTGTGGATGAACAGCGAGCTGATGTACCCGGGCCGTCCCTACCGTCTGCAGATCGGCGCGAACCGGGTCAATGCTACGGTCACCTCGCTGAAGTACAAGGTGGATGTGAACACCCTGGGGCACGAGGCCGCCAACGCCCTGGAGCTCAACGAGATCGCGGTCTGCAACATCAGTCTGGACAAGGCTGTTCCCTTCGAGCCATATGAGGTCAACCGGGCGCTGGGCGGTTTCATCCTGATCGACCGGGTGACCAACCAGACGGTGGCTGCGGGTATGCTGCATTTTGCGCTGCGCCGCGCGCACAACATTCACCAGCAGCACTTTGATGTGGACATGGAGGCGCGGGCCGCGCAGAAGGGGCAGAAGCCGGCGGTGTTGTGGTTTACTGGACTGTCCGGCGCCGGTAAGTCGACCATCGCCAATGAGGTGGAACGCCAGCTTTTCGCGCTGGGGCGCCACTCCTACCTGCTTGATGGCGATAATGTGCGACATGGCCTGAATCGGGATCTGGGCTTCACGGATGCGGACCGGGTGGAGAATATCCGGCGCGTGGCGGAGCTGGCCGGTTTGATGGTCGATGCCGGGCTGATCGTGCTGACCGCATTCATTTCGCCGTTCCGCGCCGAGCGTATCCAGGCCCGCCAGACGATCGGCGACGAGCGCTTTTTCGAGATTTTCGTGGACACGCCGCTGGCCATTGCCGAGCAGCGCGATGTGAAAGGGCTTTACAGAAAGGCCCGGGCCGGTGAGCTGAAGAACTTTACCGGCATCGATTCGCCCTATGAGGAGCCGGCCGATCCGGCGCTGCGGGTGAACACGGAGCACGAAACTGCGGAGCAGTCGGCCACCCGGGTGGTGGAGTTTCTGAAGAAAAAAGGGCTGGTCTGAGAAAAAGGGGGACAGTCCCTCTTTTCTCTGTCTGTCCGGAATTGTCATAGCAGGATACTGAAACACATGTCCGGAACCGCATTTACCGCGCTCGACCTCCATTCTGCATTGCTGAAAAACCTGGAAGTCCTGGGCTACTTGTCCATGACCCCTATCCAGTCCCGCAGTCTGCCGCCGATGCTGGACGGCAGGGATCTGATAGGGCAGGCGAAAACCGGTTCGGGGAAAACGGCGGCCTTCGGTCTGGCGTTGTTACAGAAGCTGGATGTCCGGCGCTTTCATATCCAGTCGCTGGTGCTCTGTCCGACGCGGGAACTGGCTGACCAGGTGGCGGCGGAGATCCGCCGGCTGGGACAACAGATGCCGAATATGAAGGTGCTGACCCTGTGCGGCGGCGCGCCCATCGGTCCACAGATCGGCTCGCTGGAGCATGGCGCGCATATCATCGTCGGTACGCCGGGCCGGGTCGAGGATCACCTGCGCAGGGGTACGCTGTCACTGCCGGGCGTCAGCACCCTGGTGCTGGATGAGGCGGACCGGATGCTGGAGATGGGTTTTCAGGAGTCGCTGGAGGCAATCTTCGCACAGCTCCCCTCGCAGCGGCAGACGTTGATGTTCAGTGCCACGTTCGGCAGGGAGGTGAAGGCTACCGCTGAACGCATCATGCAGGATCCGGTGTTTGTCGAGGTGGGAGAGGCGCACGACAAGAGCAGTATTGACGAACATTTCTACCGGGTAGCTGATGACGGCGAGCGGCTGACTGTGCTGCGTCTGTTGCTGCAGCAGGTGCGGCCTGCCTCGGCGTTGGTTTTCTGTGCTACCCGGCGCGATGTGGACGAAGTGGCGGCCGGGCTGCGCCGTCACGACTTCAGTGCGCTACCGCTGCACGGCGACATGGATCAGAAGGATCGGGACCGTACGCTGGTGCGGTTTGCCAACAACAGTGTGTCTGTGCTGGTGGCCAGCGATGTGGCGGCCCGGGGGCTGGACATCGGTGGTCTGGATCTGGTGGTGAACTACCACGTGGCCCGGGACCCGGATACGCATCTGCACCGTGTGGGCCGCACTGGCCGGGCGGGTGCCAGTGGCATGGCCTGCACATTGTTCGAGGGCCGGGAAGAACAGCGGGTGCGCAGACTGGCCCCGGATTTTGTCGATGAGGCCTGGCCGCCGATGGCGCTGCTGGAAGCCAAGACACCCTGGCCGGAGATGGTCACGCTGCAGGTCGATGGCGGGAAGAGGCAGAAGCTGAGGCCGGGTGATATTGTCGGTGCGCTGACGGGCGATGGTGGCATTCCCGGTGAACGCATCGGCAAGATCCTGGTCACGGATGTGCGGGCCTATGTGGCGGTGGGGCACGATGTGGCCAGGGCGGCGCTGAAGCAGCTGGGCGAGGGGCGGATGAAAGGGCGCTCGTTTCGGGTCCGGCAGCTGTAGAAACCGGGACGAAAAACGGGACGGAAAAACCGGGGAAAAACCGGGGAAAAACCGGGGAAAAACCGGGACAGTCCCTCTTTTCCGATTTCTTTTCCAGGAAACCAGTTGGGAGGGCGACCGGAAAAGAGGGACTGTCCCGGTTTTTCCCCGGTTTTTCCGCCCCGGTTTTTCCCCCGGTTTTTCATCCGCGTTTCGCAGGACGCCCCCTCGGTCGGGGTGCTATGCGTCGTCCCAGACACTTTTCCGTATGCTGTATGAACAGCTCATCCCCCGTGGGTTGATTTCTCCTGATGGCTTTTCCGACGAGGCCTCGTTCTTGATCTGCTTCTTGATAGTTCTCAATGAACTTCCGGTAACGAAGACGGCGTTCGCTCAGGTTGCTGCCCAATTGGTCGAACAGCGGCGGTGTATCGAGCCAGGGAGCATAGCTCAGTCCGATTCGGGCTCTGTAGCTGCACCACTGATAGTGAGCCGGGCTGCTGACTATCCCGGCCTTTACCGGGTTGAGCTCTACGTACCGGATGCAGGTGAACAAGTAGGCTTCTGTGTCGATCGGGCTGGTGTAGTACCTTCCGTCCCAGAGTGAGCCGGTTCTGTCTTCCCGTTTGTTGATCATCCGGGTGTGACGTCCGGCCACGATTTTCATCAGTCTCCCTATATCCGAAGGGTTTTTACCGGCGCCGACGATGATGTGGACATGGTTGCTCATCAGACAATAACTGTAGACTCGTATTCCCAGTTCATGCTTGTACTCGATCAGGTTCTTCAGGTAATAGTCGAAATCTTCCGGCTGCGGAAAAATGGTTTGTCTGTTGTGACCGCGATGCACAATGTGGTGCGGTGCTCCGGGCACGATGAGGCGGGCGGTTCTGGGCATATGGCAGGTCCTTTGCCGTATTGTGTCTCTTGTTGGTTATAGTCCAGAAAGGCGACGTTGTCAGATAGAAAATCGGGACAGTCCCGCTTTTTCCGCGGAAATCCGGGACTGTCCCCCTTTTCCGAACACAAAAAAAGGCCACCCGCAGGTGGCCTTTTTTCAGAAAAGAGGGACTGTCCCCCTTTTTTTAAAAGCTCCAGAGAGCTCTGCCGTAGATGCGGCGGCCGCGGCCGTCGAACACGGTGGCGTCGTAGCCCAGTGGGGCGGTTTCACGGTAGGGGAGGCTGGCATCGAACAGGTCCAGTACGCCCAGTGTAAGCTGCGTGCTGCCCAGGTTGCTGTTGCCCCAGTCGTGTGTGTAACGGTACTGGATATCCCAGGTGTTGTAACTGTCAACCCTGCGGCTGAGCAGCGAGCGCTCCAGTTCGTTGGCATCCTCAAAGGCCAGATCATAGCCCAGGTCACGGTAGGAACCGGTGTGCCGGTTGATGGCGGTGAAGCCGTGCGCACCGTTCATCCAGTTCAGCGTGATGTGACCCTTGTTGTCGGGCAGTGAACGCACCAGGTTGCCATCGCCCGTAGTGCCGGCCGCATCATAGATGCCGGAATCCATCAGGCCGAACTCCAACCCGGGGATGTCCTTCAGCATGTATTGGCGCACATGGGTGTAGTCCAGGCTGGCGCTGAAGCGGCCCCAGTCGGTGTCCCAGTTGTAGCCGAGTTTCAGGTCCACACCGTCTGCCTCGATGACGCCGGCATTGATCGCCGCCAGTGTCAGCGTGATCAGGTTGGCTGTGTCGGTGTTGGTGGCGCGCTGGATACCGGGCACTGTATAGACACGCGGGTCCACGACACAGTTCAGGCGCTCGTCCGAGTCACGTCCGTACTCGTCTTCCAACGCACCCGGATCACAGGAAGCGTAGGGTGTATCCGAGTCGGCGGGAATCGTGTCGTTGAGGATGTAGTTGTCCGGGTTGTCCCGCACGGACAGGAACTTCTCGATTTCCGGCTGCTGGGCCGTGATCGGTGGCTCGGGCAGGACCCGGTCTTCCACCTCGAAGCGCCAGACATCCGCCTGCACCCGCAGACCATCGAGCCGGCCGGCCGGTGTCCACTGGAAACCGGCGCTGTATGTGTCAGCGTACTCATTGCCGACATCCGGCGCCGGACCACCCAGTGTATAGGTCTGTTCGGAAAGGCCGTTCTCCGGGATGGGCTCGGCGAGACCGGCACGCACTGACTGGTTGGCGAATGGATCACGGAACGTCACGCTGCCAGACTCCAGTCCCTCCAGAATGATACCGATATTCGGCGCACGGAAGGACTGCGAGTAGGAGCCGCGGAACAGCACGTCCTCGACCGGGCGCCAGCTCAGGGCCACTTTGGGGGATACCTGGCCCCCGATGTTGCCGCCATAGTCCTCCCAACGCAGCGCGATCTGACTTTCCACGTTGTTCAGGAACGGCAGGGAGAGTTCCAGGAACGTCGCATTGGTTTCCCGCGTATGGTCGAAGTTGAAAATACACTCCGAGCATTCAAAGTTGTTGCTGACATAGTGCGTCTCATCCACGTTGCCCTGCCCATCCCAGCTCAGGATCGCTTCGGGCAGACCCGGCTGGTTGATGGAAGGCGCGATGGAAGTGGCGTTACGCTGGCGATGCTGCACGCCCGCGGCGAACTGCGCCGTACCGCCCTGCATCTCGAACAGCTCACCGCCAACCATGGCATCGAATACCAGCAGCTTGTTGCGCTTGTCGGCGCGCAGCACGGTGGGCATCATCCAGTCGACCAGCTCCTGGTTGTTGGCCACGTCCGGGTTGCTGAACTGCGTCAGCAGCGGGTTATAGAATTGACAGTCACCCTGACCCTGGTTGTTGCTGGTCAGCGCCAGTGACATCGCTTCCCGTGTTGTGAACACGAAACCGGGGAAGAAGGTCTGCAGGTAGCCGTCACTATAGAAGTCCCACGCCTGGGGCACAGCACCACCGAAGGGACCGGGTTGACCGACGAAGTCGAAATCCGAGACACCATTCGGTGTGCAGTTGGGGCCGCCGAGACCGTTGGCCGCCAGTTCCGAGTTGAAGCGGTTGAAAGTCTGGTATTGCTGCTCCAGGCTGGAAGCGCTCCAGCCAAGGCTGACGTCGTAGTTGAACTGGCGGTCGGCGGCGTAGAAATCACCGCGCAGGCCGGCCTGCAGAATCGTCGTCTCCGTCTCCGTGGTATTCGAGTCATCACCAGTGCGCGGGATGCCATCCCGGACCGTGCTCCAGTAGGCGGTATTGATGCCGCCATTGCGGATGTCGGTGGGCGAATTGGTGATGTCGTCCGCGGTGGGCCGGGTCAGACCGATTTCCGGGGCAAAGAAACCCAGCTCCATGGTCTGGCCGATGGCGTTACCACCAAACTGGGGATTGCGTGTATAGGCGCCCGGCTGGGCGAGGAACACCGTCGGTCCCCGTGCCTGGGTCTGGCCGTCGTCGGCGCGCACGGTGGACGTTTCCGAATAGTTGAAGAACGAGTAGAACTCCATGTTTTCGCTGAAGGCATGCTGCAGGCCGCCGGCGATGCTGTCGCGGGCCGATTCGCGGGCCACATAGTTCCAGCGCGAGTTATCCTCGCGGCACGTGCCGGTGCGCTCACCGGGTGTTTCGCGCAATGTGCCGGTGAAGAACGGCGTGCCATCAATCGAGGTGGCCGCGTCGGTGTTACAGAGCGGGTCAGTGTATACCGGGGCGCTGGTGCCGCCTTCGGCCACGTTCTGTGCCATCAGGTCAGTGGCGAGGTAGCCCGGATTGAGGTTGGCACCGAAGGTCGGTGCCGATACGGCGCCGCCGATGGTGGCGGTGGTGCCCAGAAACTCGGAGTACTCATTGAAGAAGCTGGCATTGCGCACCGAGACCGGGTCACGCTCGAAGCGTTCGGCGGAGATCACGAAGTTGGTGCGCGCATCGTCGCTTTCCCAGCCCCAGATGCCGCTGACGGTCTTGTCGTATTTGCCGCCGGCCGACTCCACGCCCTGGATGTCGCCATAGAGTTCGGCGCCGACGAAATCGGTGCGCATGATGATGTTGACCACGCCGGCCACGGCATCCGCCCCATACAGGGCCGAGCCACCATCGGTGAGGACTTCGACACGGTCGGTCATCACCAGCGGGATCGTGTTGATATCAACGAATTCACCGCCAGTACTGGTGACAGCCGCAGCAGGTGTGACACGCTTGCCGTTGATCAGTGTCAGTGTGGAATTCTCGCCGAGGTTACGCAGGTTGACCTGCGCGGTGCCTTCCGTCTGGCTGGTTTCGCCGGAGCCGGGGTTGGTGAAGGAACCGGAGTTGACCTCCATGTTCTTGATCACATCCCAGACCACGGCGGCGCCCTGGGCTTCAATACTTTCGCGGTCGATGACCTGGACGGGTGAGGGTGCATCAAGTGGCGAGCCGCTGATGAAGGAGCCGGTGACCACGACTTCTTCAATGGTTTCATTGTCCTGGGCTGCTACCGTGTGGGATAGTCCGGCCAGAACAATGCCGGCGACAAGCGCCTTCGGCTGGCAGGGAAAGGGTGTATTCATTGTTATTGCTCCCCTAATTGCGTTATGAGTCTAATTGATCTTATTTATACTTGATGTAGCAGACTATACATAATCATTATAACGGGCTGCTTGTCAACGCAAATTCAGCGACAATGGCGTCACCGCGACAGTAAAGAGTGAGAACAACGTATGACGATGGAGCAGGTTCTGGCGGCCGTGGTGGTAACGGCGTTGATCGCGGTGCTGATACAGGGTCGTTATTCCGTGGCGGTGGTGTTCTCCACGGCCGCGTTCCTGTTCTATGCGTCGGGGCTGGTGGACACGGATACGCTGCGTCGACAACTGATCAATCCCGGGGTGCTGACGCTGGGGCTGTTGATGCTGGTGGCGGTGGTGCTGAACAAGTCCCGGGCGCTGGAATACTGGACGCACCGTATGCTGCGCGGCGGTTACCGCTTCGCGTTGGCCAAGCTCATCGTGGCCGTCAGTCTGCATTCGGCCCTGCTCAATAACACGGCCGTGGTGGCCTCCCTGATCGGGCCGGTGAAAAATGCCGGGAAGGATGCTTCCCGTCTGCTGATGCCGCTGGCCTATGCCGCCACCCTGGGCGGGGCGATGACCCTGATCGGCACCTCCACCAACCTGCTGATCGACGGCTTCGTGCAGAGCGAGGGCATGGAGGGTCTCCACCTGTTGGCGCCGCTGCCTCTGGGCCTGGTGTTGTTGACCGTGTGTGGTATTACCATGTGGCTGACCCTGCCGCATCTGCTGGCGCGGGTGGACATCAGCGAGCCGCCGGCGGCGGACTACTTCATCGAAGGGCGGGTCACACAGGATTCGTCCCTGGTGGGCCTGACGGTGGCGCAGGCCGGTTTGCGGGAACTGGGCAGTCTGTACCTGGTGGAGATCATCCGGGGCGAGCAGTTACTGGCACCGGTGCGGCCCGCCACCGTGATCCGCGCCGAGGACCTGCTGGTGTTCGCCGGGGACGTGACGCGGCTGGATCTGCTGGCGGATTTCGATGGGCTGACCGTGATCGAGGATGCCAGTGGCATACCCACGGACAATCTGCTGGAGGTCATGGTCAGCGGCGAATCGGTGCTGCGCAATCGCACGATCCGCAGTGTCGACTTCCGCGCCCGCTTTGATGCCGCCGTGCTGGCGGTGCGGCGCTCCTCGCGTTATCTGCGCAGCAACCTGGCGTCCCTGCCACTGGAGCCGGGCGATATTCTGGTGCTGGCCACGGGGCCGGATTTCGAGAACCGTAACAACCTGCAGCGCAATTTCATTCCCGTGTCACGGCCCATCGTGGGGAGGTTCGTGGCGCCCTGGAAGTCGGCGCTGGCACTGGGCGGATTCGCACTGGTGATCGCGTTGGCGGGCTTTGGCGCGATCGAGCTGTTGAAGGGCCTGGCGGTGTTGCTGGCCGTCTACATGGTGGGCGGGCTGGTGAAGGTCAACGAGCTGCGGCGCAATATTCCCTGGTACCTGCTCATCACCATCGTCTCGGCGCTGGTGGTCAGTCAGGTGCTGGCGAGTACCGGGCTGGCCTCCCTCATCGTCAGCGGGGCGCTGGATACGTTTTCGCCGGGACCTCATGCGGCAATGATCGTGATTCTCATGATGACGGCGTTGATGACGGCGCTGATGACGAATAATGCGGCTGCCGCGCTGATGTTCCCGATGGCGGTGAGTATTTCGAGCAGCCTGGGGGTGGATGTCATGCCCTTCGTCATGGCGGTGCTGTTCGGAGCCAGCGCTTCTTTCATGACGCCGCATGGTTACCAGACCAATCTGATGGTCATGGCGCCCGGCGGCTATACCTTCCGTGACTACCTGCGCGCCGGGGCGCCGGTCACGCTGGTCTATCTGGCGGTGGCCGGCTGGCTGCTGCCGGTGTTCTTCCCGTTCGGCTGATGCGGTCTACTGGCCCGGTGGGCCGTCCGTGGCGGAGTCATCGCGTGGCCTGGTCGTCTCGACTTCTTCACTGTGGCTTTTTTCGCTTCCAGTGCTGCCGTTCCGGGCCATCTCCTGCAGCCGGATATGCGCCGCCGGCGCGCTGCCGTCTTTCTGCTGACCGAAGTAGAGGGTCTGGTGCGGGAAGGGAATCTCGATGCCTTTCTCGTCGAACAGTTTCTTGGTGCGGCGCAGGAACTCGCGGCGCAGCGCCCATTGCTCGAGTGGTTTGCACTTGAGCCGCAGGCGGATGTCGATGGAAGAGGACGCCATTGCGTTGAGACCGTCCACCATCAGTGGTTCCAGAATGATGTCCTTCCACTGTTCTTCCTGCTGCATTTCCTCGCCAATCTGTGACAACAGGCTCATCACTTCCTCGACGTCCTCGCGGTAGGCCACGCCGATGACGATCAGCGCGTAGCTGTAGTCATTGGCCACCTTGTGTACGCTGGTGACATCCCCGAAAGGGATCACGCGGATGTTGCCGGAGAGATCACGCAGTTCCATGGTGCGGATGTGCATGGCCTCGACGATGCCGGTGTGCGAGCCAATCTCGACCCAATCACCCACCGCGATGATGTCCTCGAAGATGACGAACATGCCGGAGATCAGGTCGCGAACCAGGGTCTGTGCGCCGAAACCGACAGCCAGGCCGATAACGCCGGCGCTGGCGATCAATGGGCCGATGTTCATGCCCAGCTCGGAGAGCACGATCATGATGGCCACGGCGCCAATGGAGATGCGTACGATGTTTTTCAGCAGGGGCAGCACGGTGACGAGGCGGCGGGTGTCGCCGTTAGCCGCGTGCAGCTTGCGCTCGATCAGGGCAGCGGTGATTTCCCAGACCAGGAAGCCGGCCGCGATGATCAGCAGGATGCGAACGATCCGTGCCAGCAGTGCCTGGCCGGCTTCGGTGGCAAACAGGCCGGCCGCGTTCAGTCCCCAGGCCTGGGCCAGGGCGATCACCGCCACGATCACCAGGATGATTTTCAGCACCTGTGTGACAGCCGGGCGGTAGCGATCCGCGCGCAGGTCCAGGTTGGGGTATTGCTCGCGCAATCTGGCGGGCAGGTGGAAGAGTTTCTCCATGCCGTGCTGCGCGCCGGACAGGGCCAGGCGCGCGGCGAGCAGAATGACCAGGGTCGCCACGGTGCGCCAGACCAGGAAGGCAAAGCCGCCCTCGAGTTCGGTGGCCCAGACCACGTACACGCCGATGATGTAGAGGATGGCCAGCAGGTGCCAGAACATCCCCAGTGTGCCGCGCAGTTGGGCGGCCATGCCGGTGACCTGCTCGCCGCCCCGGATCGCTGCGGCAACCGGCTGACGGTTCTGCAGAATGAGGGCCACGAACAGCAGGGCGACGACCAGCCCGGTCAGGTCCACCAGCAGGCTCTGGCTGTCACCTTCCATGCCCAGTTGCAACAGCGCCTGGTTGATGAAATAGCCATAGACCGTGACGATGGTGATACGTCGTATCCACACGTAGCCGTAGGCGGCGGTTTCATCCTGCAGTGGATAGGGGCGCTGCTCGGGGTTGTCCACAGCCAGGGAAGTGCGGGCCATGATCATGACGCCCTGTGCTATCACATGGGCATAGACCAGGGAGAACAACACGGTCTGTGTGACCGGGCGCGGTTCGAATAGTGGCAGGGCCAGCCAGGCGATGCCCAGGAAGGCCGCCAGCGGCACCAGACGCAGCACCAGCGCCATCACCAGCAATACGATGTTGTTGGGGATATTGCTGGCCGTGCGGTTGCGGACTTTCTCCCACGGCTGGCTGAGCAGATGCCTGATCAGCCAGGCGCCGGTCCAAGCAAGGAGGAAGATGCCGACGATCTTCGCGACGATTTCCACGATCACCAGCCGCTCGTCGGGGTCGGTCAACGCGGTACGGACTGTATTCAATGCCTCGGGCGCTGCGTTGATGTAGGCCACGACGCTCTGCAGCCGCCTGGTCAGGGACTCAATGCCTCCGGAGGCGGTCTCCATCAGCCGGCTGGCCAGTCCCGGAGCCGCCTCCGCTGCATCCGGTCCGCTTTCCGTTTCCCCGGCCTGCTGCAGGCTGCGCAGGGTATTGAGGCGCTCCAGGAAAATCGCCCGGCGTTCCGGGTCCTCCAGCGTGTCGATCAGGGACTGCAGCTGGCCGTCATCGACTTCAGAAGCGAGTTGCTCCGGGTTGTTGGCAGCGGTGGCAGCGTCGGGCTGTGCCTGTGCCGGGGCTGCGGACAGGGCCAGCAGAGACAGCAGGATCGGGATGAGGGCGCTACGGATTCCATTCATGCGCGGAAGTATACCCGTTGTACCGTATGCGGAACAGGGCCTCAGAGGCGCAGGGGAGGGCGTCCGCGCCGCCGCCGCAGCCAGTTGATGGCATCCAGCAGTGCGGGCTGGCGGATGAGCCAGCGCTCGAAGCGGAATTTGCCGGGAAAGTCCATCAGTATGATGCCCGCCAGCATGGTGAGCAGTCCCTGGCCGGGCAGCACCAGCATGGCGATGCCCGCCGCCATGAACAGCAATCCGGCCAGGTTCTTGATGACGAGCAGCGGCCAGCGGATGGCCGGGTGCCGGTTGGCCCAGGGCAGAACGGGGCGCTCGACTTCCCGGAAGTAGTCGACCGGAATGCGGGCCACGAACCAGGGCACAGTGAGCAGAGAGACGGCGAACACCAGCGCCGATGACAGGGCCAGCGCGGTCAGCAGCATTTCATTGGCCTCCGCCCAGGCCAGCAGTGTTTCAATCAGGTGCATCGGGGTTCCCGGTATTTTCTGTCAATAGTGATAACGACAGGAAATGATTGTGATCCGGTCGTCATCCACGGCATAGACCAGTCGATGGGTGTCGTCTATCCGCCGGGACCAGAATCCGGTCAGACTGCCTTTCAGTGCTTCCGGTTTGCCGATGCCCTGGACGGGATCGCGCAGGCAGGCACTGACCAGGCGGTTGATTCGCTTCAATGTCTTCCGGTCCTGCGATTGCCAGTACAGATAAGCTTTCCAGGCTTAGGCGGTCCATGCCAGTTCGTCCATGGGAGCGTCTCTGATTCACTCGGCCGTCTTTTGTGCGTCGGCGTCTTTCAGTGCGTGTTTTTGCGTCTCGCCCCGGCGGTACTGGTCAATGGACCGTGAAATATGTGCGGCGTTGGCGGAACTGCTCAGCAGGTGCACGGTTTCCATCAATGCATTGAAATGATCCAGCGACAGGATCACGGCATCCTCGGCATCGCGGCGGGTGACCACGGTATAGTCGGCATCCTCGGCGACCCGGTCGAGCACCTGTTTGAAGCGGCCCCGGGCGCTGGAATAGCTGATGATGTGCATGGAAATACCCCGGAAAGTCCGATACGTCAGGATTCGATACATTAAAATTCGGTACGCCAGGAGCAGTATAGTGCATGTACAATTTACTGTCCAAGTTGCTTATCGGTGGTATCCGTCCAGCAATGCCTGCCAGTCCTGCTCGCCGTAGTGCATGGAGGGCGTCTGGCGTTTCAACTTGTCCAGCGAGCGTTGCAGGCGTTTCAGGTTGGCCGCCTTCCAGCGGCCGTGCCGGCGGATGCGGCCCTTGTCGAAGTCGATCAGCCAGGGCCGGTCCCGGTCATCCAGCAGGATGTTGGTGGCGTTGAGGTCGGCGTGGTGCACGCCGGCGGCGTGGAAGCGGGCGATGGTGTGGCCGATGGCCTGCCATTGCCGGTGGCTGAGCGCGCCACGGCAGAGGTGTTCGTACAGGGTATGCGATCCGGGAATGCGGTGCGTGATCAGGTCGCCCCGGCAGGCCAGCCAGCCGCTGAACTGACAGCGGGCCGCCACCGGCACGGGCACTGGCAGGTCCTCGTCATGGAGCTGTTCTAGCAGGCGAAACTCGGCCAGCATGCGGGGCTGGCCGCCGGGCAGGCAGGCATAGGTGTCGCGGATCAGCCGGCCGATCAGTCCGCCGCGATGGTAGTGCTTGAGCACCAGCGGCGTGTCCTGGAATTCAAAGAACCGGGCCCTGCCGCGTTCGACGGGCGCCGCCTCGTCATCGCAATGCTGGTTCTCCGGGCGGAACAGCGCCTCGGGGTTCTCCAGCCAGTCCGTGTCGTAGAGGATACGGGTGTTGTGCTTGCTGTAGGTCTTGTGTGGCACGGGGATCGGGTCATCCGTCTGTCACCGCGCGGGCGGGTGGCGGCTGCGGTGCTGGTTGTGTGGATTGTACTTCGCTATGATGCGCGGAACAAACCGAAGGAGAAACGCTGCTTCCATGAATGATGAGTATCCGGTGCCGGCGCCGCGCTGGCACGATGGTCTGGTCAGTCTGGCCCTGCGTCTGGCTGCCAGCGGCTGGGCGCCGGCGCGCTGCTTCCGTCCGCCGCTGCCACCGGCCCCGCAGCGCGCGGCGCGCACCGGGCCGCTGCACATAGAGGTGGTCAGTCACTGCTGGCACTACGCACATTTTCTGGTCTACCAGCTCAGCTCGCTGGTGCGCGAGCCGCCGCGCGATGCCCGCGTCACCATGACGGTCTACTACTGCGAGGAGGACCGTGACACCTCGGCTCTGCTGGCCTGGTTCGGTGCCATGGAGGTGCCGAATGTCACCTGGCAATGGCGGGCCCTGCCGCGCCCGGCCCTGTTCCGCCGCGCGATCGGGCGCAACGAGGCCGCGCTGGCGACCCGCGCGGACTGGATCTGGTTCACCGACTGCGACCTCATGTTCCGCCGGGGCTGTCTGGACGGTCTGGTGGAGCAGCTACAGGGGCGCCGCGACGCACTGGTCTTTCCCCGTATCGAGCGGGTCACGCCACTACTGGCGGATCAGGACCCGATGCTCAATCCGGAGATTGAAATGCGGCGTATCGCGGATGTGGACGATACCCGCTTCACGGAGCTGCCCCGGGACCGGGCCACCGGCCCGCTGCAGATTACCCACGGTGACGTGGCCCGGGCCGTGGGCTACTGCAGCCGGCTGCGCTATTACCAGCGCCCCTCCGACACCTGGTGCAAGGCCCGCGAGGATCGTGCGTTCCGCTGGCTGCTGGGTACACGTGGCACGCCGCTGGATATTCCGGGAGTGTACCGGATCCGCCACGAGACCAAGGGGCGCTATACCGGCAGCGCAGCCAATACCCGGCTGCGCAGTCTGGTGCGGCGGCTGGGGCACCGGGTCAAGGAGCGCTCATGAGCGGACGGCTGCAGTTCGTGGTGTTCAGCTTCAATCGCGGACGGTTTCTGGAACATTGCGTACAGACACTGGAGCGTTGCGCGCCGCAGTGTCCGGTGCTGATCTTCGACGATGATAGTGATGATCCGCAGACCCGTGCGGTGCTGCAGCGCCTGGCCCGCCGGTATACGGTGGTCACGCCCCGGCCGCTGGCGCCCGGCAGTCATGGCAAGCACGGTGGCCTGTACGCCAATATGCAAGCGGCGCTCGACGGGCTGGATGACGATGTGCTGATGTGTACCTTGCAGGATGACATGCAGCTGGTCCGCTCGCTGCGGGATGAAGAGATCGAGACGATGGCGGCGCTGCTGGAGCGCGACGAGGGCCGCCGGTTCCTGCATCATGCCTTTCTGAAGGGGGCGGAGCGCCATCGTTCCCGGGTTCGCTTCGTGGCGCAAGACAGTGTCTATTACGCCGGTCGTGAGCAAAGCAGTGCCGGGTCGCACTATTCCGATATTTTCATCGCCAGGGTCGCAGCGCTGCGCGCTGTGAACTGGCGTTTCCTGCCACGCGAGGCGGCCAACGAGCAGCAGGCCCGCCAGGTGTTCCTGCCGATGGGGCACTGGCGTGATCCCTTTGCCGCCTGGTTGCCGGCCGCCACCGCCTGGCGCGGCAAGAAGCGTACCTGGGCGCTGCGCCGGGGCGAGAAACGCCATCGCTGCGGGTTTCATCCGCTACGGGTTATGGACGAAGAGCAGCGGCGATGTTTTCTGGTCCGTGATCCGGCCGAGCGCTTGCCCTGGGCCGAGGACTGGTTGGAGTTGGAAAAAGATGACCTGCCGCAGCCATGGGTTTATCATCCCCTGCAGGGTAGCCGGTGGCTGAAGTGGCTGAACAGTGTGGAACTCAAACTCGGAAACTCCTGACAGGGGATGACTGGACCATGACTGAACCGGCCCGTATGGCCTCCCTGCCGCTTTTGTTGACGGTCACCTGGTCCGGCGACCGGGCCCATTTTGCGTTGCTGCGCGAGTCGTTGAAGCGCTCGGCGCTGGCCGATTGTCCTCATCTGGTCATCGTTCACGATGAAGATCTTCCTCTGTTCAAGGCCTTCCGCGAGCCGGGGTTGACGCTGTGCTCCAGTGCCGCAGTGCTGCCTGCCCTGGTCGAACGCCGGCGTTTCTGCGCCCGGCGTCAGCAGGAACGCTGGGGCCGCCGGGCCACCACCGTGGCCGGCAGCCTGGCCAGGCGTTTTGGCTGGCCCCGCTGGGTTCGCTACACGGGCTGGCATACCCAGCAGTTGTGCAAGCTGGCTGCCGTGGCGGGCAGCGATGCCCGGACTGTGGTGGCAATGGACTCGGACCTGATCGTCACCCCGCATGCGCGCGTGGAGGACTTTCTGCCTGCGCGTCCGGACCACATACTCTGCTACGAGGACTGGCAGCCAGCCGAGGCGTTGTCCCGCAAGGTGGAGCACTGGCAGACCACGGCCTGCCGGCTGCTGGATCTGCCATTGCCGGAAGGCGACAAGCGCGACGTCTACTACGACACGCCGTTTGTTTTCGATGTGCAGGCACTGCAATCCCTGCTTGGCTGGCTGGATGAGCGGTACGGGCGCCCCTGGTGGGAGACGCTGATCGACTGTCCGCCGCGCCAGTGGTCGGAGTTCGGTCTGTACCGTGCCTGGTTGCGTCACCGTTTTCAGGGACAGGTCGAATGGACCGACCGTTCACGGGCCGGGTACCTGTACGATGCCAGCGACGCGGACCAGCTGGCCAGGGAGTTACGTGAACTGGTGGAGGCGCGGCGCTGCCATTACGTGACGATCCATTCCCAGAGCAACGGCCGCCACGACTGGCATCCCGATGACTATGCCGATCAGGTACGGGCGTTGCTGAGCGGCGCGTAGTCCTGATGTGGCTTTCTGCTATTCCTGCAGTTGCTCGATGCCGTGCTCGGTGCGGATCACGCGGCCGCGATCATTGGCGAGGCGCAGCGCCTTGTTGGCTGCCACCCGGACGGGGTCCACGTAGCCCCGGGCGTGGTCCAGATGAATGACAATGGCATCGTAGCGCACGTGGCGCGGCCGGATGCCGGCATTGATCAGCCGCACACCGAACTCCCGGTCCTCGCCGCCCCAGGGCATGCGTTCGTCAAAACCGTTGACCCGCAGCACGTCTTCCTTCCATACCGAGGCGTTAGAGCCTTTCAGGTTGCACTTGGCCGGTGTGAGGCGGTTCAGCCACGGAGCCAGGCGCGGCCCGGCCGAGATCTTCAGCGTCTTGCGCCAGCGCGGCAGCCCGTGGCGGTACAGCCAGCGTTTGTCGAAGCAGCGCCCGCTCTCGATGTCATCACGGGTGATGGCCTCGCTGGTACTCATCGGCAGTTTGTAATAACTGCCGGACAGGTAGTAGCCGGGTTCGGCGCGGCGCAGGTGCGCCTCCAGAAAATCGGCGCGCGGGATACAGTCCCCGTCACTGAACACCAGGTAGGGCGCCGAGGCTTGCAGCACCGCCTTGTTGAGAATGCGGCACTTGCGGAAGCCGTCATCTGCCTGCCAGACGTGGTGGATGGGCACGGGGCTTTGCGGCCGCAGCTGCTCGAGCAGATCGGCGGTCTCCGGACCGGACCCGTCATCGGCGACGATCAGCTCGAAATCGCCGCGCTGCTGGCAGAACCAGCCGAACAGGGCCTTCTCCAGCCAGGCCGGGGAGTTGTAGGTGGAGATGATGACGCTTGCTTGCATGCTGCGGATTCTAGCAGGAAAAACCGGGCAGAAAACCGGGACAGTCCCCCTTTTTCCGGGAAAAAGGGGGACTGTCCCGGTTTTCTGCCCGGTTTTCTGCCCGGCTTTCCGTCCCGGTTTTCCGGTTATTTCTCAATACCGTGACATTACTGTACAATTCGCGCCTTCCCGGGACTGCAGGAGAACCACCCCCATGCCACGAATCCATGTGATGTTGCTCACCGGCCTTGCGATTCTGCCGTCCCTTACGGAGACTGCGCTGGCCCAGATCGATCCGCCGGAGTTCTACGGCCGCATCAACGTGAATATCGAACTGGACCGGTTTGATGGCGAGGGCAATACGTCGCTGGTCAGCAATAATTCACGCATCGGTGTACGGGGCGGCGAGCAGATCAGCGAGGGCTATGAAGCTGTCTATCAACTGGAATACAAGGTATCTCCGGAGGACGAGTCCACTTTCTCCCAGCGTAACAGCTTTCTCGGCGTGCGCAGCGACTGGGGCACGGTGACGGCCGGTTATTTTGACACTCCCTTTAAACGCTCGCAGGGTGCGGTCGATGTGTTCAATGACCTGAAGGGGGATATCACCCGGGCGCTGACCATCCACGAGCGGCGCGAATCGAATTCCATCATGTACACCAGTCCGGCGGACCATGGGCCGTTCCTGACGCATGTGGCCTATATCGCGCATGATGACCGCAGCCGGCCGGGCGGTGTGTCGGCCATGTTGTCCTATGACGAAAACAACCTGTACACCGCGCTGGCGGTGAACCGCAATGTGCAGCAGGACGACGAGGAGGCGGCTCGTGTAGTGGCGGTCTACACTCTGGGCCAATGGCAGTTCGGCGCCCTGGCGGAGACCTCCGACCGTGTACAGACCGGCAGCGAAAGCGGCTGGATGCTCTCCACTACCTACCGTGCGGACGAACGCTGGACGCTCAAGGCACAGGCCGGGCAGTCGGATATCCGCTTCCAGGGGGGCGAGTCGTATGACATCGGTGCCGATTACCGGATCAGCGGCCGGTTCAAGGTGTTCGGGTTTCTGACCCTGAATCGGGGCGAGCCGATCGGCATCCGGCGCTACGGCGGGCTGGGGGCGGAGCTGCGCTTCTGAGGCGTGTGCGATACACTACGGACCTCGACTGCAGGAAGCGTAACCACAGGGAGGCCCGCTCTTGAAGATTCTCGTCACCGGCACGGCCGGTTTTATCGGCTCACACCTTGCCGCGCGTCTGCTGGCCCGCGGTGACGAGGTGGTGGGTCTGGACAGCATCAACGATTACTACGATGTGCGGGTCAAGCAGGGCCGCCTGGCCCGCGCCGGCATTGCGGTTCCCGAAGATGTCGAGCTGACTCCCTGGAACACATTGCTGACATCGGACACGGATGCCCGCTACCGTTTCATCCGTCTACAGCTGGAAGACAGCGAAGCGCTCAACGCCCTGTTCGAGGCCGAGTCGTTCGATGCGGTCTGCAATCTGGCGGCCCAGGCGGGTGTGCGCTATTCGCTGGAGAACCCGCGAGCCTATATTGATTCCAACATCGTCGGTTTCCTGAACCTGCTCGAGGCCTGCCGGCATCATGGCGTGCGCAATCTCTGCTATGCCTCCAGTTCTTCTGTCTATGGCCTGAACGAGCAGCTTCCCTTCGCCACCCATCACAACGTCGATCACCCGATCAGCCTGTACGCGGCCAGCAAGAAGTCCAACGAGTTGATGGCCCACACCTACAGCCACCTGTACGGTATTGCCACCACGGGGTTGCGTTTCTTTACCGTGTACGGTCCCTGGGGCCGCCCCGACATGGCGCTGTTCCTGTTCACGAAGGCGGCGCTGGCCGGGGAGCCCATCCAGGTGTTCAATAACGGCGAGATGCTGCGTGACTTCACCTATATTGACGACATCGTGGAAGGGGTGGTGCGGGTCATCGACAACCCGGCGCAGCCGGACCCGGACTGGCGCGCCGATGCACCGGACCCGGCCTCGTCTTCGGCTCCGTACCGGCTGTACAATATCGGCAACAACAATCCGGTGAAGCTGATGGATTTCATCGATGCCCTGGAACAGGCGCTGGGCGTGACCATCGATAAGAAAATGATGCCCTTGCAGGCCGGTGACGTGCCCGCTACCTATGCCGATGTGGATGATCTGGTCCGGGATCTGGATTACCGGCCCGCCACGCCGGTGCAGGAGGGCATCAACCGCTTTGTCGTCTGGTACCGCGATTTCTTCAAGGTGTGATATGAGCCTGAACGAGCATACGCTGGCCGTGAAAGACGTGACCCCGGCGTTGATGGACAGCAAATGTGACCGCTGCGTCACGTCGATCTGCTGCAATTCGATCAACCAGCCGGTGGAGACTCCGCGCTCGATCCGCGATTTTGATCACCTGCTGTGGCAGGTCTCCCACGAGAACGTCAATGTCTTCAAGGACGCCGACGGCTGGTTCCTGAACGTCAACAGCCGGTGCCAGCATTTGCTGGGGGACGGACGTTGCGGCATCTACGAGAAGCGCCCGTTTATCTGTCGCGAGTACGAGAACGATTTCTGCGAGTACGACGAGCCGATCAGCGAGGGGGCGGAGATGTTCTTCGACTCCTACGAGGCGCTGGACCGTTATTGCCGGGACCGTTTCAAGACCTGGGACAAGCGTTTCGATTGAGGAAAAAAACCGGGTGGAAAAACCGGGGTGGAAAAACCGGGACGGAAAAACCGGGACAGT